>NZ_JACVBL010000019.1:0-131094 GCF_014852285.1 Pseudomonas sp. PDM02
GCGGCGGGCCCACGGAGCAGGACCGGAGCGAGGGCATGGCGAGCATTAGCGAGCCACCGAACGAAAGGGGCAAGAGCCCTTGGTTACTTGGGGCTCTTCCAAGTGACTCGCCGTAAGGGCGAAACCACGATCAGCCATCACCGAAATAATGGATATTCACCCAAGCGCTGATGCCCCCCAACGTCTTACCGAGCAGAAAACTTCAACACAGTACTCTGGGTATACGTCTTGCCCGGATCCAGTCGCGTAGACGGGAAGTTCGGCTGATTGGGCGCGTCCGGGTAATGCTGGGTTTCCAGAGTGAACGCGCTCCAGTGTGCGTAAGTCTTGCCGGCCTTGCCCTTGACCGAGCCATCAAGGAAGTTGCTGGTATAGAACTGCACGCCAGGCTCAGTGGTATAGAGCTGCAAACGACGCCCGGACTGCGGGTCGCTGACATCGGCAGCCAGTTTGCCGAGGTCCCCCTTGGCATCCAGCACCCAGTTGAAATCGAAGCCACCCTGTTTTGGCTCAGCGAATTTCAGCTGCGGATGATCCGCCTTGATGTGTTTGCCAATGGCGGTGGGTTGGGTGAAGTCCATCGGCGTACCGGTCACCGGAGCCAGCTCGCCGGTAGGAATCAACTTACCGTTGACCGGCGTGTAGTGACTGGCGTGCAAGGTTGCGACCTGTTGCAACACGTCGCCGTTACCCGCGCCGGCCAGGTTGAAGTAGCTGTGATTGGTCAGGTTCAGCACCGTCGGTTTGTCGGTGGAGGCCTTGTACTCAATGCGCAGCTCGTTGTTTTCGTTGAGGCTGTAGGTGACCTCGGTTGTCAGGTTGCCAGGAAAACCCATTTCGCCGTCCGCCGACAGGTATGTCAGCGTCACGCCCACTGAATCCTTGCCCTTCGCCGGTTTGGCTTTCCAGACATGTTTGTCAAAACCCTGCGGGCCGCCGTGCAGTGAATTCGAGCCGTCATTTTGCGGCACCTGAAAGCGCTTGCCATCGATTTCGAACGCACCGTTGGCCAGGCGATTACCGAAGCGCCCGATGGTCGCGCCGAAGTAGGCCTTGCCGCTCTGATAGCCCTGTACGTTGTCGAAGCCGAGCACCACGTCTTCGAGCTTGCCGTTTTTGTCCGGCACGGCAAGCGACTGCAGCGTCGCTCCGTAGGTGATCACGGTGGCCTGCATGCCGTGGCTGTTACGCAACACGTATTGTTCGACGGCTGTGCCGTCATTGGTTTTGCCGAAGGCTTTATGTTCGCTGGACAGACCATTGGCCTGGGCGGTGAGGGTGGCGATCATCAGGGACAGCCCAAGGGCGTAGTGCGGGTATCTGGAGTGAAGCATGGGTTACCTTCCTTTTTATTGTTTTTTAAAAGTAGTCATACTAAATGTCGATTATTAATTCGAAATGGAAGGATTTATAGCTGAATCGTGCGACGTTGCAATTAAAAAGTATGACTAATTAGTTGTCCCCTTCACTTTGTTGGGAAAGGGCGGACTGCAGGTTCTGCACTTTTTCGCAATCCACGGCTCTACCCTTGGTCAGCCTGCGGCGATCCCCTCCGCCGGCCCATGCCCAAGTTCAAGCACCCATGGCCCGAGTTTTACCCCTCACCGCTGTGCACATCCGCCGCCATTGCCTGCTGCTCGCCGTGCTGTCGATGCTCTTCACGACCGGTTGCAGTCAGCAGCAGGGCCGGGACATCGTCAGCCAGTTTCGTGAAGGCAGGCCCCAGGAATTCCTCCAGACCAGCGTCGACCGCATGGCCACCCTGGCGATGCGCGACAACCTCGACAGCCTTTACCTGCTGATGGGCAAGCTCTACCTGCGCAACCCGCAGGAGCTGAAGAAGTCCGGATTTCTCGACGCCCGCACCGCCGGCAAACAGGTGCGCCTGGCCATCGAACAGCAACAACCGCTGCCGACGCTGGGGGGCAAGAAGGATCTGGCAGCGCTGAATTACGCCATGAGCCCGGAGTTCCTCGGCGACCGGGTCGGCGCTTTCATCTACGCCATCGGCAGCATGCTGGTCACCGCTCACGGCAATCGGCTGGAGTTTTACATGACCGATGCGATCAACCCGGTCTTCGTCAGCAACGCTGCGCGCAACATCGAGAAAGCCACCTGGATCCTCAGCCAGCGGCAAAACAAAAACGGCGAGCCCTTGCTGTTTTCCAACGAGATCTCGGAGGAGGGCAGCAACCTGAGTTTTGCCGTGGAGTTCGGCAAGATCGTCGCGCGCCTGGACCTGTTGACCCAGATGCTGGACGAGCGCTACCGGCGGATCGGCCTGAACTACGCACAGAGCCTGTTGTTCCTCAATTTCCTCCCCGTCCAGTAAACCCCGACTTGTAGGAGCCGGCTTGCCGGCGATTGCGGTGTGTCAGTCAAATCAATGTTGCAGAAATTCCGCCATCGCCGGCAAGCCGGCTCCTACAAGGAATGCGCGTGCAGGAATAACGATAGACCGCATCGATATAAGTAGTTATAAGAAAAATCGCTATGCTGCGGGCCAGTTTTTTCATGCGTTTTTGTGGGCGTGTTAATGGATTTCGTTAACTTCGGTTTGGTTGTGGCAGGTTTGGTGGTGGGGTTCATTGTCGGCATGACCGGCGTGGGCGGCGGCTCGCTGATGACGCCGATCCTGCTTTGGTTCGGCATTAATCCGGCGACTGCGGTGGGTACGGACCTGCTGTACGCCGCGATTACCAAATCCAGTGGTGTGCTGGTACATCGCAAGAACAAGAACATTGACTGGGCCATTACCGGTTGGCTGACGCTCGGCAGCGTGCCGGCCGTGGCGCTGACGTTGTGGTTCCTGAGCAGTTTGCAAACGTCCCCCGACGCGATGAACGCCATCATCAAACAGGCGCTGGGCTTTGTCCTGTTTGCCACGGCACTGGCGATTTTCTTCAAGAAACGCCTGCTCGACTTCGCCCACAAACGCGCCGGTGGCACCTACAACCCAAGCGGCAAACGCTTGAATGGGCTGACCGTGATCACCGGCCTGATCCTCGGCACCATGGTCGCCCTGACCTCCATCGGCGCGGGCGCCCTGGGCACCGTGGCGCTGTTTATCCTGTATCCGCTGTTGCCTACCCGCCGCCTCGTCGGCACGGAAATCGCCCACGCCGTACCGCTGACCCTGGTCGCCGGTCTCGGCCATGCGAGCATGGGCAACATGGATTGGCATGTGCTGGGCTACTTGCTGGTCGGTTCGCTGCCGGGGATTTACCTGGGCAGCCACCTGACCGGCCGCATCTCGGATGAGGTGTTGCGCCCGTGCCTGGCGACGATGCTGGTGCTGATCGGCTACAAACTGGCGTTCTAGGTTCTGTACGACATCCCTTGAAATCTCACAGCAGGCTCTTGGGAGCCGAGATTCGGTAGCGTTCGCTATCATCGATGGAAAGGAATCTCTCACGGATCCATTGAGCCAAATCCTGTGGGGTCAAAGGGCGCGAGAAACAATAACCTTGCGCTATCTGGTATCCCTGGCCTCGAAGGATTTCAAGCTGCGCATCGGTTTCAACACCTTCGGCGACAATGTTCAATTGCAAGCTCTTGCAGATCCCGGCAATCGACTGCGCCAGTGTTCGGGCGCTTTCGCTTTTTTCGATATCGTCGATAAAACTCTTGTCCAGCTTGATGGTATCCACGGGCAGTCGCAGCAGGTAGCTCAGGCTGGAGTAACCGGTGCCAAAATCGTCAATGGATAAGCTGACGCCTAGTTGACGGACCTCGGTAATGACCGATATGACGTTGTCGGTGGCGTCCAGTATGAAGTCTTCCGTGACCTCCAGCGTCAAGCAGGAGGGTAAGAGCCCATGCTTTGTCAGCAGAGACTGGATGAGATCAATTATGGCTCTGTCGCGAAAGGCGACGGGGAAGATGTTTACCGACATACGAGGCACGGCAAGTCCCGAGTCGCGCCATTGAGCCATCTGCCGGCAGGCTTCGGTGAGTACCCATTGATTGAGCTTGGGCATCAATCCTGCCTCGCGCACCAAAGGGATGAATCGATTTGGAGGGATATTTCCAAGCTCCGGATGACACCAGCGGGCAAGTGCCTCGACACCAAAGAGTTGGTTGTCGTCGAGCGCTATCTGGGGCTGGTAATGCAGCGTCAGCTGATTGGACTCCAGGGCATTCTCGAGGGCCAGGCTCAGTGTCAGTTCGTCATTGGTTGAATCGTTGATCACTTGGTCGAACACTTCAATTGCCTGGCGGCCTGCGGACTTGGCTTTGTACATCGCCTGATCGGCATGCAAAAGCAACGAGTGAATGTCGTTACCGTGGTCTGGATAAATACCAATACCAATGCTGGCCGAGGGCGCAATTTTTACATCGGCCAACATCATGGGTTCCGATAGTTTGCCGAGCATTCTTTCTGAAAAGGCAATCGCCTGTTCAGCGCTGGAGGGGGACAGAATAATGACGAATTCATCTCCTGAAAGCCGGCTGACAAAGTCGTTGCCCCTCACAGAACCCTGAAGCCTCCTGGCTATTTCAGACAGAAGCAAATCCCCGGCGGCGTGCCCAAGTGAGTCATTGATTTGCTTGAACTTATTAATGTCGATGAACAACACGGCCATTGATGATTGCGAGCGCTGAGCATTGGCAATCATTGAGTTTGCTTTCATCATCAACAGTCGCCGATTGGGCAACATCGTCAGGCTGTCATAATAGGCCAGTCGTTCAATATCGTTGATAAAGCTGTCCCTCTCGAGGGCGAGTGCGCACAGCTTCAGGCTGGTTTCAAGCAGCCTGTGATGTTGGACCGCTGGGAGGTGATTTTCACGGTAGTAAAGGGTAAATGTGCCTAAACAACGTCCGTTGTTGGAGCGAATGGTGTTAACCCAGCCGGCCGTGAAACCGAACGATTGCGAGAGCTTGTGATCGATGCAATCGCCCTGGTCCGATGCAGGGTCAGTGAAGTTCAGCATCATGCTTTCTTTCACGTCCATTTTTTTCAGGATGGACCTTTCGGCAAGGCTTTCCAGTGACTGAATCAACCCGGCCGGCAGGTTGAATTCCGCCACCAGTGGAAGGCAGCCCTGCTCATCAAATTGCCTTATTGAAACGCCGATTTCAGGAGCGATACGACCTATCTCCAGGCAAATCAACTTCATGATGTCGGGAAGTGGTTCTTCGCGGGCCATGGCACTGAGGACCTTGAACTGCAACTCGTCGTTCATCTTGGCCTCGGTGATGTCAGTCACAATAGCCACGACGTCCTGCTGAACACCCTGTGGGTCGAGCACCGGATTGGCGACCACGCGTACCCATAATGGATTCTTTGATTTGTTGTAGACCAGTAATTCAGTGGTATGGCTTTGTCCTTTCTGGATACTGTTTCTGAAAGAAAGGACGGCTTCCTGATCCGTATGGCGGCCATAAAATACCTCGTCCGGTTTTTTCCCCACCAGGTCTGATATTTCATAACCCAGCATGCGCACAAAACCCTCATTTACATAAGTAATTATGCTGTCCGGGTTGGTGACGATAATTGCACTATCAGTTCGATTGACGGCAATTTTTAGAAGTCGACTCTTCTCTACTTTCTTTATGATGTACAACAGGAAGAATGTTGTTGCTAATACCATTAGAAGTATCATTGCAGCGGCGGCGATGTATATTTTAAATCGATCGCCCATGGACTGAAGAGAAGTCTGGCTGATGCTGTTTCCGTATTTGATGAAGTTTTTTTGTTCCAGAAGGAGTTGCTCTTGAATGTCCTGTACCGGCTGAGCGAGTGCCCATTGGACGTCGCCAGCGCCCGTGTACTTGACCAGTTGATTGAGCACCTCCACATAACGTGAATACACGTCTTTTAAAGCCTGGACTCGGATATGGTTTTCTTCATCAACCTTTGTGTGTGTGAGGAAGCGGTCAAACGATTTATTCGCCAGTGTCAATTCCGTGCGGGCGTGTTGCACCATTTCATGCGGAATTTTATTAAACAGTACGATGCGGGTGTTGGCTCGCGACAGGGAGAGGCGTGCCTCCATCAAGTGTTGAACAGTTTCTGCCACTGCGTCGACTTGATCGACAGCGACACTTGATAGGGTTCCAATGCTCGATTGGTTGCTGCTCACTAACCATAAGCTGAGGACTAAAGTTGCACACTGGAATACCAGCGCAGTCGTCAGGATCGTCCTCAAACCATAAGGCAGTGCAAGCTTGCGAAGCAAATAATCCTCCTCTGTCTCGGACAGATAGGGAAACGTTAGTAAAGGGAGCATCCAGGCAGAAAGTGCCTGGCTGGCAGTTCATGATTGTACGAAAGGAATTCAGTGTTCGGAGCTGTACCGGATGATGTCAGGAAAAGTCGCAACAAGGTGTCGCCGGGCTTTTCTTTTCAAGGGAGAGAGAGCCGCTTTTCCGAGGTTGCTGGCCAGGGGCCATTAAGGCGGGGAATTTTATAAGAAAGTAGTGTTGAATTGAAATGCTTAAACGTGACGACGAGGATAATTTTTGCTGTCTTTGTTGGCCGAATGGTCAGGAAAGTAAATAAAAGTGCTTGTGTGTTAGATGCTTATCCATATTTGTCTGACAACCGGCTATAAAGTTGCTGTTTTTTGCATTGCCTTAGATGAAGCGACTTTTGCGGCTGATACCTATCGTTAGATCGATGAGTATTCATTGCAATGATTATCATCAAGAGGCTGTTTACGGTGTTTCGCAGCCTTTAAGGATAAAGCGCGGTGTAAGAAAAAAGGGCAGACGAGATGCGGCTCGTCCACCCTCGAAAACGAGAAAAAAAGAGGAACCGACCCATGGCCGGATCCCAAGAAGAAGTTCGTGGTGATGGCTGGATTAACTGTCCTGACGCACCAGACGCGGACCTTTGCGCGTCACTTGCTGACCTGGTTCGAAGCGGGCATTGGGCGAGCGAACAGTGCTGATTTCGCCCTGGGCGTCCTTCACTTCATAAGCGGTTTCCGTGAGACCGGCCGCTTCCTGAGCTGCGCTGCCGGCAAAGAATCCGACGCCGGCACCGATCAGCGCTCCAATCGGGCCACCCACGGCGCCGACCATCAATCCGGTCACGGCACCGGCACCCTTGCCGGCGGTGGTATCAGGCACCTCACGGACGACTTGATCGGCCATGCACACGGGTGAGAGCAACAGGCAAAGCGTAAAGCTGAGGGGCATGGATCGAGACATGATGATTTCCTGCTTTGGAGGCATTTCCAAAACCAATTCATGAATCGTGCCATTTTATTTGTTGTTATATATCAACAAGATAGGATTGCGTGTTGTCATATATACAACGGCTGGAAAGAGTCAATATGACTTGATGAGTAGTCATAAAGACTCCATTTGGGTTCGGCGATCCTTGCTCTGTTACGCCTGTGAAACCATAAAATCCTGTGCAGGCTGCACGTGTGCGGTCACCAAGGGTGCTTCTGCACTGGCATCGCGTTTCAGCCACTCGGCTGGAGGACAACCAATGACGTTCAGAAAGCTTTTCGAAAAAGACGCCTGCGAGCTGTAACCGACCGACTCGGCGATCACCTTGATCTGAACACCATCACGAAGCATGTCCTGAGCCACCTTCATCCTCCATGCGGTGACGTACCCCATAGGCGACTGCCCCATTATCTGAGCGAAGCAGGCAGAAAATTTCGACCTGGACATGTTCGCCAGGCTCGCCAGTTTCTCGACGGTCCAAAGCTCATCCGGCACTGAATGGATGCTGTTGAACACCGCACCGAGGCGCCCATCCTGCAGGGCATAGAGCAATCCACTGGATATCAGTCCGTCTGCAACGGCGCGTCGCACGATCAGGACAAAAATGTATTCCAGCAGCAGATTCAGCGCTTTGGTCCTTCCAGCTCCCTGATCCCGAAACTCGGCGAGTAACGCGCCAATAACCGGGCCGAGATTCTCCAGCTCTCTGAATGGGAAGATCAGGGTTTCTTTGAGCCCGAGAGGGAAGGGGTGTTGTGTGTTTCGCCCAAATTGAAATGAGGCGCAAATCAGTTCTGCCCCCTCGATCGTATTGGAGCGCAGTTGATACCGGCAACTGCTCGGACAGAACAGCACGCTGGGCTCGGCAATGGAAATCTTTGGTAAGCCAGGCTGAACCATGTCGATACCGCCCTGACTGATGACGTGGATGAACGCCATGCCTGGCGGCTTATCGAGGACAAGAGTGCCATCGACCCGACCAGAGAAGAAAAGCCTGCCCTGAAGGTTCGTGCGTTCGAAGAATTCGGACAGGATATCCATGATAGCGACGACCAGATAAAGACTCTGTACGTGCTGACAAAGTCGGATCAGAAGGTGGGGATAGGATGAAGTTCTCGCCGATGGTAAGCAACGGCCCGCAGGGGCGCCATGGCATAGAGCAACTTTGTTACCCACGATCGGAGTCTATTGGCATGAGCAACGACACAACACGCCTCGCACATTATGCAGATCCAGCCAGCCCTGCGCTGCCAGATCCAGGGATGAAAATTGACCTCTCCCGCACTGCTCTGGTCGTCATCGACCCCCAAATAGATTTCCTCAGCCCTGAGGGTGTGAGTTGGGATGTGTTTGGCAAGAGCATCGTCGAGCACGATGTGGTCAATCACCTCGGTCAGTTGTTCGCTGCCGCCAAAGGTGCGGGCATCACGGTCGCTGTCTCCCCGCACTACTACTATCCGTGCGACCACGAGTGGAAATTCGGCGGGCCGCTGGAAAAGGTCATGCACACCATCTGCATGTTCGATCGCAAGGGCCCGCTGACCCTCGACGGTTTCGAGAACTCCGGTGCGGACTTCATGCCCGAGTTCAAGCCGTACATTCTCGACGGCAAAACCATCATCGCTTCGCCACACAAGGTCTACGGCCCGGAAACCAATGACTTGGCGCTGCAACTGCGCAAGCACGGTGTATCGCAAATTATTCTGGCGGGTATGGCGGCCAACCTTTGCGTCGAGTCGCACCTGCGTGAATTGCTGGAGCAAGGTTTCGAGGTGGCCGTGGTGCGTGACGCTACCGCCGGCCCGACCACCCCGGAAGGGGACGGTTACCTGGCCGCGCTGATCAACTTCCGTTACATCGCCAACGCTCTGTTGACGACTGCGCAGACTGTTGAATTGCTCCAAGCCAAGTAAGGTCCATGCAAGCCGGCTGCTCGCAACTTGCGACGCAGCCGTCTGGGAGTACCGGAAATGCCCAAGCTCCATCGGCGATTTCGCCAGCGAACTTCTGCGGTGATCCAGTCCGCAATCACCTGCGCTATTGCTACGGCCATAGCCAGTCCTTCAAGCCTTTCGGCCAGCCAGTTACTGTCGTATGGATTAAAAGCCTGGCTGGTTGCCTGGATGACCATTGTGCCATTCGTGTTACTTGCGACGCCGCTGATAAGGCGGCTAACGTCCTTTGTGGTGCAAGAAGATCCTTAAGATGCCCGGCAGCATTGTTTGTCATTCCCGGGTGAAAATCTCCAGCAGATGCCCGTCCGGGTCATCGAAATACACGCGCCTGCCACCGCCATAATCGTTGATCTGTTGCGGTTGCTGTTTGCAGGGATCAGCCCACCACGTTTGCTGCCTGGCTTGCAGGCGAGCGAACGCCGCATCGAAATCGTCGTCGCTGACCAGAAACGCATAATGCTGAGAGGCAATCGGCGGGTCATTGTTGTAGTAGTCCAGCGACACGCCGTTTTCGAGTTTCACGATCAACATCGGCCCGAAGGGTTCGGGGGCGGGCAAGCCGAGAATCTCGACCAGAAACGACGCGGATATCTGTTTGTTTCGGCACCAGACGATGGTGTGATTCAGCTGAGCGCTCATGGCGGGATCCTCACGGCGGTTCAGGTGTATATCGAGTCTTGAGATTAGCTCAGCCTGTTGCGCAATGACCGCCCTGACCTAAGCTTGGGTCAAGGCGAAACACAATTGCGGTGCGACCCCCGGAACGAACGCCGCGATGCGCAATCATTAGAGCGTGGATATCAAAAGGAGATGCGCATGCTCATCAGGTCATTGACCCTGACAACCCTGCTGGCTTTCGCCGGCCCCTTGCTCGCCGCCGATGGCGACTCACCGCTGGACATGGACAAGGGCAGGTCCCGGCCGCTGATTGTCATTGCGCCGAGCACGGTCGACCCGGCGTGGGTCAGCCTGAAAAAGTCACTGGATGAGCCGGCCAATCGCAAGGAATTCACCGACCGGAACATGGTCCTGTACACCGTGCTCAACCTGATGGGCCAGCGCGAAGGCAAAGACCTCGGGCCACAAGACACGGCAGCCTTGATCCGTTCGCTCAAGTTGGGGGCAGGGGCCAAGACCAAGGTGATTCTGGTCGGCAAGGACGGCGAAAAGAAACTCGAGCAATCGGACGCGGTTGATCTGAAGACGATTTTCAGTACGGTCGACCAGTTGCCGTCCACCGAGAAAGAAGCCACGGTGCCCACCCCGCCGCCCGTCACAGAGGCCGCACCGCCTAACGGCACCAAGGGAACGAAACCGGGCAAACCGGCGAAGCCGGCCAAGCCACCGGAAATGCCTGACGATTGAATGCGTAGATGATCACGCGCTAACAAAAATGGGCGACCTCAACAGGTCGCCCATTTTTTTGCCCGCGCCGACCCTTGTAGGAGCAAGCTTGCTCGCGATGAGGGCGTAACATTCGAAATCCCTTTCGCCTGACACACCGCAATCGCGAGCAGGCTCGCTCCTACAGGGGGTTGGTTCGTAGGTTATTGAGTCAATGTGCTCAACACTGCATGGGCGATTTTGACTCGCTCCGGGTTCGGGTAGTTTTTGTTGGCCAGGATCACGATGCCGATGTCTTTCGAGGGCACGTACGCCACATACGCGCCGAAGCCACCGGTGGAGCCGGTCTTGTTGATCAGCACGTTGTCCGGTTGAGCTTGCGGCGGGTTCAGCCACTGGACTTTGTGCGCCTCCATCGTCATTTGCGACGAGTTGCCTGCGAGCAATTTATCGAGGGTGATCGGGTAGTGGTAAAACTCCCAGCCCAGCCCCTGGGTCATGTCGCCGACGGTGTAGTAACCGGCATGCGTCGTGGCGATGGCTTGCTGCATCGGCGCTTCAAGGCCAGACGGTTTGATGTTCGCCTCGACGTAGCGAAGCAGGTCCGAGGCGCTGGTTTTTACGCCATACGCTTCTGAGTCCAGCGCGCCCGGCTCGACTCGCACCGGTTTGTCTTCCTTGTTGTAACCCTGAGCGTAAAGCGCCATCTGATCCTGCGGCACCTTGAGGAAGGTGTGCTTCAAGCCGAGCTTGGGCAGCACGGTCTTTTCCATCAGCTCGTCAAACGGCTGGCCCATGCTGTTGGCCGCCAGATACCCGAACAACCCCAGGCTCGGGTTCGAATACAGCCGATGGCTGCCGGCGGTGTAAGCCGGTTTCCACTGTTTGAAATAGCCGAGCATCTTGTCGGCTGCATCGGCATTGTCGGGGAATTGCAGCGGCAGGCCGCCGGCGGTGTAGGTGCCCAGTTGCAGCACGCTGACGTGATCGAACGCGCTGTCGCGCAATGCCGGCAGGACATGGCTGGCCTTGTCCGACAGGGACAGTTTGCCGCTGGCCTGGGCGTAGGCGGAGAGGGTGGCGGTGAAGGTTTTGCTCACCGAACCGATCTCGAACAGGGTGCTTTCGGTGACAGGCGTGCCGGTTTCCTTCGAGGCCACGCCGTAGTTAAAGTAATGCTGCTTGCCATCTACGGTGATCGCGACGGCCATGCCGGGAATGTTCTGTTGCTGCATGACCGGGGCAACCGCGGCATTCACCGCCGCTTCGATCTGCGCGTCAGTCTGATTCCCGGCAATGCAGTAACCTGCACTGAGGAGCAGTCCGAAAGCGCTGCAGGATAAGACCTTGCCGAATGTTGAGTTGTGCATGATTGAGCTGCTGTCCATGAGATTTGATGATTAAACCCGCTACACTCCGAGCGGTTTATGAATCGGGCCGTCGCCGGGCGTGCCAAATCTATTCAGTATGCCGTGCTTCGACAAACGACAATATCTCGGCTTAGCCATTAGAAAAATTTGGGAGTTGGCATGATCCGCCCGCAATTACCGCTCAACGCACTGCGCGCCTTCGAGGCCTCGGCGCGTCATCTGAGTTTTACACGGGCGGCGGTGGAGTTGTGCGTCACGCAAGCCGCGGTGAGTCATCAGGTCAAAAGCCTGGAAGCCCAACTCAACGTCACCCTGTTCAAACGCCTGCCACGCGGGCTGATGCTGACCAGTGAAGGGGAGACCTTGTTGCCGGTGTTGCGCGAGTCCTTCGATCGAATCGCCGAAACCCTGGAGCGTTTCGAAGGCGGGCATTTTCGTGAGGTGTTGACGGTGGGCGCAGTGGGGACGTTTGCGGTCGGTTGGCTGTTGCCGAGACTGGCGGACTTTCAGGCGAAACATCCGTTCATAGATTTGCGCCTGTCGACCCACAACAATCGAGTGGACGTTGCGGCTGAAGGGCTGGATTACGCGATTCGCTTTGGCGCGGGAGCGTGGCACGGGATTGAGGCGGTCAGGTTGATCGAGGCGCCGTTGTCGGTGTTGTGCGTGCCCGAGATTGCCCGGCAACTGCACACGCCGGACGATCTGTTGCAGCAAACGCTGTTGCGCTCCTATCGCACGGATGAGTGGCCTGAGTGGTTTCAGGCTACCGGCCTGCCTGCCCATGTCGCGCCGCCTCGCAGCATCGTCTTTGATTCTTCGCTGGCGATGATGGAGGCGGCACTGCAAGGTGCGGGTGTGGCCTTGGCGCCGCCGTTGATGTTCGCCCGGCAACTGGCGGCGGGAGTCATCGAGCAACCGTTCGCCATCGGCATCACCACCGGCAGCTACTGGCTGACCCGCTTGCAGTCACGGCCCGAAACGTCGGCGATGGCGGCGTTCAAGGGGTGGTTGTTACAGGCCGCGCAGATGAACGATTGAACACCGCAACCCCTGTAGGAGCAGAGCTTGCTCGCGAAGGCGGTCTCTCAGTCACGTCGATGCAAGATCTGCCGCCGCCTTCGCGAGCAAGCTCTGCTCCTACAAGGGTTGCGGTGTTCTCCAGGGTTTTAACGCACCAGGCTTGGCCGCTTGTTATCGAATTTCCAACCCGGAATCAGAAACTGCATCGCCACGCTGTCATCCCGCGCGCCCAGCCCCATGCCTTTGTACAGCTCATGGGCCTTGGCCAGTTGATCCATGTCCAGCTCAACCCCGAGCCCCGGTTTCTTCGGCACTTGCACGCAACCGTCGACGATCTGCAGCGGCGCTTTGGTCAGGCGCTGGCCGTCCTGCCAGATCCAGTGGGTGTCGATGGCGGTGATTTCACCCGGTGCAGCGGCTGCGACGTGGGTGAACATCGCCAGGGAAATATCGAAGTGGTTGTTGGAGTGCGAGCCCCAGGTCAGGCCCCATTCGTGGCACATCTGCGCCACGCGAACCGAACCCTGCATCGTCCAGAAATGCGGGTCGGCCAGCGGGATGTCCACCGATTGCAACTGGATCGCGTGGCCCATTTCCCGCCAGTCGGTGGCGATCATGTTGGTCGCGGTTTTCAGGCCGGTGGCACGGCGGAATTCGGCCATGACTTCCCGGCCTGAATAACCGTTTTCTGCACCGCACGGGTCTTCGGCATAAGCGAGGACGTGATGCTGATCGCGGCACAAGCGGATCGCTTCTTTCAGCGACCAGGCGCCATTCGGATCAAGGGTGATGCGTGCGTCGGGAAAACGTTCGGCCAGCGCGGTGACCGCTTCGATTTCTTCGTCGCCACTGAGCACGCCGCCCTTGAGCTTGAAGTCCTTGAACCCGTAACGGGCGTGGGCGGCTTCCGCCAGGCGCACCACGGAATCGGCGGTCATGGCTTTCTCGTGGCGTACGCGGAACCAGTCGTTGTCGGCGTCCGGTTCGCTGCGGTAAGCCAGATCGGTAGCGTTGCGATCACCGACATAAAACAGATAACCGAGCATCTTCACTTCGTCGCGTTGCTGGCCTTCGCCGAGCAGTGCTGCGACGGGCACGTCCAGGTGTTGGCCGAGCAAATCGAGCAGCGCCGCTTCCAGGCCAGTCACCGCGTGAATGGTGATGCGCAGGTCGAACGTCTGCAAGCCGCGGCCACCGGCATCGCGGTCGGCGAAGGTCTGGCGCACCTGGTTGAGAATTCTCTGATAGGTGCCGATCGGGCTGCCGACCACCAGGCTGCGCGCATCTTCCAGAGTCTGGCGAATGCGCTCGCCGCCCGGCACTTCGCCGACGCCGGTGTGCCCGGCGTTGTCCTTGAGGATCACGATGTTGCGGGTGAAAAACGGGCCATGGGCGCCGCTCAGGTTGAGCAGCATGCCATCGTGACCGGCCACCGGAACCACTTGCATGCTGGTGATGATCGGGGCTTTTGCGGTGTCTTGTTGGTTCATGTTCTTGTCCTTAAATAGCAGCGATCAGGCGTGGTTGGGCGTTGGTTTGCCCAGCGCAACGGCCGGTGCGGTTTTCGGTGTGTTGCGTGCAGCGAAGACGATGATCGCGGCGATGATCGAGGTCGCGGCGAGGCCGTACAGCCCGCCTTGAATCGAGCCGGTGTGTTGTTCCAGCAGGCCGAAAGTGGTCGGCGCGACGAAGCCGCCGAGGTTGCCCACCGAGTTGATCAGCGCGATCACACCCGCGGCGATCCGTGCATCCAGGTACGCCTGGGGAATTGGCCAGAACAGTGAAGAAGCCGATTTGAACCCCAGTGCCGCGAAGCAGATCGCCACGAAAGCGAAGACCGGCCCGCCGGTGGTGGACATGAACATCCCCGCCGCAGCGATCAGCAGGGCAGCGGCGACCCAGGCTTGCTGGTGTTTCCATTTCGTCGAGAGCGATGCGAAGGCGTACATGCCGACAATCGACAGCAACCACGGGATCGAGTTGAACAGCCCGACCTGAACGTCGCTGAGGTCGCCCATCTTCTTGATGATGCTCGGCAGCCAGAAGGTCGCGGCATAAATGGTCAGCTGGATGAAGAAGTAGATCAGGCAGAACAGGATGATCTGGCGATCCTTGAGCAGCGTGCCCAGCGACGGTTTGATCGGCGTCGCGGCTTCGCGGGCCAGTTGCTCGTCATCGATGGCTTTGACCAGCGCGTCTTGCTCATCGCGGCTCAGCCATTTGGCGTCGTGGGGTTTGGAGTCGAGCCAGAACCAGACGAATACGCACAGCCCGACGGAGAACATGCCTTCAATGAAATACATCCATTGCCAGCCGTGCATGCCGAACCCGCTGATTTGCAGGAGCAGGCCGGACAACGGGCCGGAGATCAGCGAGGCAATGGCCGAGCCGCTGAGGAAGATCGCGATGGCCTTGCCGCGTTCTACTCCGGGCAGCCAGCGCGTGAAGTAATAAATCACCCCGGGGAAGAAGCCGGCCTCAGCCACGCCCAGCAGGAATCGCAGGATGTAGAAGTGGGTTTCGTTCTGGATGAACGCCATGCAGGCGGCCACCAGGCCCCAGGTCAGCATGATGCGGGTCAGCCAGATTCGTGCGCCGACTTTTTGCAGGAGGATGTTGGAGGGGACTTCGAACAGCGCGTAGCCGATGAAGAACAGGCCGGCACCGAGGCCGTAGGCGGCAGCGCCAATGCCCAGGTCATGTTCCATGTGGGCTCGGACGAAGCCGATGTTCACGCGGTCGATGTAGTTGACGATGAACATGATGACGAACAGCGGCAGAACGTGGCGTTTCACTTTCGAGATGGCGGACTTCAGGACCGAATCGGCACCGTCGTGCATCCCGGATACGGATGTATTCACTTGGTTTTCTCCCACTGATTATTTTTATGCGGGGTGTTGCAGGTGTGGCGTTGTTGCTAGACATCATACAACTACATTTTTTTATCCTGCAAGAGGTAATGCTCAACAAAATAGTATGGTTAAGGTCATTTTTTATTCGGTTTAGGGGCGCTTGTATGCTTTGTTTTTGTCTTGGATGTCTATTTTGTTGAGTGTTGTCATACAAGTTGGAGGCGGTTTTCTTGAGAAACCGTTCGACCGCAGTGCTACGATCCGCTTAGCCCTGCTTTCGGATGATTGCCATGCAAGATGACCTCGACGCGCCTGCCCGCAAGCGCACTCACAACCTGGCCCATGACCTGGTCGCGAAACTGACCCAGAGCATCCTGCTCGGCCAGATGCTGCCGGGGGACAAGCTGCCGTCGGAGAACAGCATCGTTCAGGAGCACGGGGTCAGTCGCACCGTGGTGCGCGAGGCGATCTCGAAGTTGCAGGCGTCGGGGCTGGTGGAAACCCGGCACGGCATCGGCACGTTTGTTATCGAGCGCGCACCGGAGCAGGGGCTACGACTGAATGTCGATACCGCGCTGGGCGTGCGCAGCATTCTTGAATTGCGCCTGGGCCTCGAAACCCAGGCCGCTGCGCTGGCGGCGATTCGGCGCACGGACCCGCAATTGGCACAGATGCGCGAAGCGCTGGACGATTATCAAAGCCTGCTCGCCAACAACGACAGCTGCGTCGAAGCCGACAGGCGTTTCCATCTGCTGATCGCCGAGGCCACCGGCAACGTCTGCTTCACGGAAATCATGCAGCACCTGGGCAGCGCGATGATCCCCCGCACCCGCGTCAATGCGGCTGAACGTGGCGCGGCGGATTTGAGCAAGCTGGGGCAGTTGGCCAATCTGGAACACGAGGCGATTCTCAACGCGATCAAGCGTCAGGATGCGGACGCGGCGCGGGCGGCAATGTGGCTGCACCTGACCAACAGCCGGGACCGGTTTCTGGCGGATCGCGATTAACCGCCTTCGCGGGATCCGGCTGGCGCAGAGCCGAACCGCGATCCCCTGTAGGAGCCGGCTTGCCGGCGAAGGCGCCAGCCCCATCACCACAAAACACCCATCAAACACCCGCCACCCGAATCGCCACAAACCGCCGCTCCAGATTCAACGCCAACACACTGACCAACACCACCGTCCCCCCGACAACGATCATCACCGTCGGCCGTTCCCCCAAGCCAAACGAGGCAATCGCCATGGCCGTCGGCGGCACCAGATACAGCGTCATCGTCGCCCGGCTCAAATCAACGTGAGTCAACACAAATGCCCAGGCCAGGTAGGCGAGCGCGCTCGGAAAAATGCCCAGCGCCAGCACTGCCAGTTGCACCTGCATCGGCGCGTTGACCGCTTGCGCCGCCAACCCCGGCAGATAAACCAGTAACAACGCGGTCCCCGACCACACCGTGTAGCAGACCAGTGTCAGCCCGTCGTAACGCCCGGAGTGATGTTTCTGCAACGCGAAGTAGAAACTCCAGGACACCGCCGCCAGCAGAATCAACAGGCCATGGGCGTCGATGCTGCCCAGTCCACGATCGCCCGCGACCACAATCACCACACCGATCAAACCCAGAAAAACACAGCCCCAGCGCCACGCGCTCACCTGGTCTTTGAACACGAAGCGCGCCAGCAGCGTGCTGAACAAGGGCGTCGATTGCGCGAGCACGCTGGACGCACCGGCGCTGACCCCTTGCTGACCAAAATTGATCGCCACGTGATGCAGGCTCACCGCAAAAAAGCCGAGGCCGAACAGCATTGGCAAATCGCGAAGGGTCGGCAGGCTGATGCCTTTGAACACCGCGACCAGCGCCATGAACACCGACGCCAGCAGAAACCGCAGCAATGCCAGATGCCCGGGATCATAGGCTTGCAAGCCGATGTGAATACCGGTCGGGGAATAGCCCCAGCACGCGACGACGAAGGCCATGGCCAGGATGATTTTTAGGGGAGGGGTGGCGGTTGAGAGCGCTTGCATGGTCGGGCACCTGTGGGCAGATGCTTCGAGTATCAGAACGCAGACCGTTCGCCACAACTGACTTATACTGCGCTGACCATTCACTTTGGGTGATGTATGGAGCTGGCACAGATTCGCATGTTCAAAACCGTGGCCGACGTCGGCAGCATCGCCCGGGCGGCCGAGCTGTTGCATTGCGTGCCGTCGAACATCACGGCACGGATCAAGTCGCTGGAAGCGGAGTTGGGCGTCGCGTTGTTTATCCGCGAAGGCAGAGGGTTGCGCATCAGTCCGTCGGGGCAGACTTTTCTGGCCTACGCCTCGAAGATTCTCGCCATGACGGCTGAGGCCAAGCGGGCGGTCGACCCCGCCGCCGAGCCGTCCGGCCCGTTGCGCATCGGCGCCATCGAATCGTCGGCCACCGGTCGCTTGCCGCGTTTGCTCGCCAAGTTCCACAAGCGCTATCCGGCGGTGGCGCTGGAGCTGACCACCGGCACCTGGGGCCAATTGCTCGATGACACCGCCAACCACCGGCTCGACGGCGCAATCGTCGCGGTGGATGTCGAGCGCTCACAACTCAAGCGCACGCCGATGTACCGCGAGGAGCTGCTGCTGATTGCCTCGACGTCGCTGGGGCCGGTGCGCGAGATCGCCGATTTGCAGGACAAGACCGTGTTCATGTGGCCCCAGGGGTGTCCTTACCGTGCGGCGCTGGAACATTGGTTGTTGCGCCAGGGGCAGGCGCTGCCGATTGTCAGCCTGGCGAGTTACGGCGCGATTGTCGGGTGCGTCAGTGCGGGGGCGGGGGTCGCGCTGGTGCCCAAAGGGGTGTTCGATCAGTACGCCAAAGGCGCGGGGTGCGCGGGGTATGAGTTCCCTGAACTGACCGCCATCGACAACCTGTTTTACTGGCATGAAAACGCCGGGGTTCACCCGGCGCGAGAAGCGTTTGTGGCGATGTTGCGCGAGGAGTTCACGTAAGAACACCGCGCCCCCCTGTAGGAGCCGGCTTGCTGGCGATGCGTGCGACGCGTTCATTTGACAGACCGCGTCGCCTGGATCGCCAGCAAGCCGGCTCCTACAGAGGGCGCGGCGTTTCCCGAGATAGCGGTGATTCGCGGATTGGTTGGAAGATCACATCTCGCGCACATCCCGCATCAACAACCCGAAGCGCAAATCCACCGCATCCGGAATCGGCAGGTACACGGTGTGCCCATCCCCCGGCGCCACATCGATGGGTTGGCCTTTGACGTTCTGCAACTGATGCAAATCGAAGTGGAAGTTGCCCTTGGGCGTCATCAGTTCCATGTGATCGCCCAGGCCAAAGCGGTTCTTCACTTTGACTTCCGCCAGCCGGTCACGCCGCTCGCCGGTCAATTCGCCGACAAATTGCTGTCGCTCCGACACTGAGCTGCCGTTTTGATAATTCTGATATTCGTCATGCACGTGACGACGCAGAAAACCTTCGGTGTAACCGCGCTGGGCGAGGGATTCCAGATCGGTCATCAGGCCCCGGTCGAAGTCGCGACCGGCCACCGCATCGTCGATCGCCCGACGGTAAACCTGAGTGGTGCGCGCGCAGTAAAAGTGAGATTTGGTCCGCCCTTCGATTTTCAGCGAATGCACCCCCATCTGCGTCAGGCGCTCGACGTGCTGCACGGCGCGCAGGTCCTTGGCGTTCATGATGTAGGTGCCGTGTTCGTCTTCGAAGGCCGGCATCAGTTCGTCGGGGCGGTTGGCTTCCTGCAACAGGAATACCTGATCGGTGGGCGCGCCAATTCCTAGCGTCGGTTCGGGCTGGAAGGTCTGCACGATGTCGCCGAGCAGATTTTCCGTGGCTTCTTGCGCCGAGTACTTCCAGCGACAGGCATTGGTGCAACTGCCCTGATTGGCATCGCGTTTGTTCATGTAGCCCGACAGCAGGCAGCGGCCGGAATAGGCCATGCACAACGCGCCGTGGACGAACACTTCCAGCTCCATGGCGGGCACTTGCTGGCGGATTTCGGCGATTTCTTCCAGGGACAGTTCCCGCGACAGGATGATCCGGCTCAAGCCTTGTTGTTGCCAGAACTCGACACTCGCCCAGTTGACCGTGTTGGCTTGCACCGACAGGTGGATCGGCATCTGCGGGAAGTGCCGACGCACCAGCATGATCAGGCCCGGGTCGGACATGATCAGCGCGTCCGGTGCCATGGCAATCACCGGCTCCAGGTCCTTGAGGAAGGTTTTGAGTTTGGCGTTGTGCGGGGCGATGTTCACCACCACGTAAAAGCGCTTGCCCTGGGCCTGGGCCTCGCGAATGCCAAGCGCCAAGTTGGCGTGATCGAACTCGTTGTTGCGCACCCGCAGGCTGTAGCGAGGCTGGCCGGCGTACACCGCGTCGGCGCCATAGGCGAAGGCATAACGCATGTTTTTCAGGGTGCCGGCGGGGGCGAGCAGCTCAGGTGTGAAAAGGGTCATGGGCGGGTCGATCGCAAAAGCCGGCGAGGATAATCGGCATGCCCGCGGCATTCATTGATCTGGATCTATGCTTGATGAACAAACGGATGGCACTCGCGCGAACCGTGGCGGACTAAGCATCAGGACGGCTCTTGCTACAAGGGCCTGTGCCCTGCGGACTGACATGGATCGGACATGAACGAAGAGAAGGTACAAGACAAATCACTGGTGATTTTGCTGGGGGTGGTGACCGCCGCGTTTATCTGGATTTTGCTGCCGTTCTACGGCGCGGTGTTCTGGGCGGTGATCCTCGGCATTCTCTTCGCGCCGTTGCAGCGGCGACTGCAACTGAAGTTCGGCTGGGAGCGCAACCTGACGTCAATGCTGACGTTGAGCATCTGCATGGTCATTGCGATCCTGCCGGTGATCATCCTCAGTATTCTGCTGGTCCAGGAAGGGGCGGCGCTTTACAAGAGCATCGAAAGCGGCGAGCTGGACATCGCGGGGTACATCACGCATTTCAAACACAGCCTGCCTCCGTACTTCCAGCACTTGCTCGATCGCGCCGGGATCGGTGAGCTGGAGGGGCTGCGGGAGAAAATCATCAAGAGTGCGGTGACGGGCAATGAGTTCATCGCCAACAAAGCCTTCAGTTTCGGTCAGGGTACGTTTGATTTCGTGGTGGGGTTTTTCATCATGCTGTACCTGTTGTTCTTCTTTTTGCGCGACGGTGCAGAACTGGCGCGCAAAGTGCGCGCCGCCGTGCCGCTGGAAGAACACCAGAAACGCCGTTTGCAGCTCAAGTTCAACCGCGTGGTGCGTGCCACGGTGAAGGGCAACCTTTTTGTGGCGATCACTCAAGGCGCATTGGGCGGTTTTATTTTCTGGTTTCTGGACATCCCGAGCTCGTTGCTCTGGGCGGTGTTGATGGCGTTTCTGTCGCTGTTGCCGGCGGTTGGCGCAGGGATTGTCTGGGCGCCGGTGGCCGCGTTTTTCCTGTTCAGCGGGGCGATCTGGCAGGGCGTGGTGCTGGGGCTGTTCGGGGTGTTCGTGATTGGCCTGGTGGACAACGTGCTGCGCCCGATCCTGGTGGGCAAGGACACGAAGATGCCGGACTATCTGATCCTCATCTCGACCCTCGGCGGCCTGGCGATTTTCGGGCTCAATGGCTTTGTCATCGGACCGTTGATCGCCGCGCTGTTTATGTCGAGCTGGGCGATTTTCATGGAAACCAAACCGCGGGTGCAGTTGCCTTAAGCGCTGAGTCGGCCGGCGTCGAAGCTCTGTGACAGTGCCTTGGCGGCGGTCAGCGATGGGAGTGGACCGCTGATTTGTTCACCGTCCTGGACCAGATACCAACAGGCGAGCAATCCTAGCTCTCTGAGCGAGGCGGGAACGGCGCTGCCAATAACGGACATGATTTGAACCTGGGACATAAGTACCTCCATCAATCTATGGAGCTACCTTACGGGTCTGCTGCGCGAACGAACAATCATCGCTTTCGATAGTCGACATTGACGGCAGCGGGTGCAAACGACCGTCTGTCGGTCAGTCGACCACCAGGTCCAGCATATGGACCACTTCCTGTTCGTTGAGCAGGCCTTTTCGCACAAGGTTTTCGGCCAGCAGCGAAAGAAACTTGGCGCAGCGATGACCTTCCAGGTGCTTGAGTTCGGTCAGGGCGTTGTAGACCTTGCTGGAGGTGCACAAACCGAGGTTGCGGTGCGGATTTTGTGTGGGCATGTGGTCGTCCTTGTTGTTATCAACCTGTTGTTGGCGGACAGGTCCGAGCTTGCGGACCTGACATGACATAAATATGACCGTGTTCCCCCAAGGTGGGGGTGAGGGTGGGTGAGTCAATCTTGCCAACTTAAACGGTCAGCACTGTCCCGATAGCGACCTTGATGCGATTTATCCAGACTTTTGCCGACGGGTGGGGCCTTAAAACTGCTGTTCGAGTGTGATGTTGAGGGGGTTTTTGGGATTGGGTGGGGGGCATATCCGTTTCTGCGGTAACGGCGGCTATTGGTTTCGCCCTTACGGCGAGTCACTTTGGAAAAGCCCCAAAGTAACCAAAGGGCTCTTGCCCCTTTCGTTCGGTGCCTCGCTAATGCTCGGCATACCCTCGCTCCGGTCCTGCTCCGTGGGCCCGCCGCCATCGGCCATCCCTGGCCGGGGGCGGCTAACCCGGCATCCATGCCGGGTTGCCCACTGCGCAGAACCTCCACTCGGCCTCTCGAGGGGGCGACTACCGCCACAGCAGCCGAGGCGGCCTGAAAGCCGACCTGGCTCTTTGGTCGTGTACACACTCCTGCACTGTGGTGACCGCACCAGTGTTGGATGTTTGCACATTCCCCTGTAGGAGCCGGCTTGCTGGCGATGGCGTCCGTCCAGCCAATACATACGTTGACTGATTCACCGCTATCGCCAGCAAGCCGGCTCCTACAGTTGATCGTATTTATCCAAATACATATGCATTTCCCTTGTAGGAGCCAGCCTGCTGGCGATGGACGTCAACGATAACGCGGGCTGTCTGAGTGAACGCGTTGTCCGGCCGTTTTTCGCGGGCAAGCCTCGCTCCTACAGAGAATCGCGTTAGCTTTTGATTTCCACCACTCATCAGGCCGAGCGTTAGCTCGCCTTCAGCTTTTGATCTTGAGGTACACGCCCCCTCGAGAGGCCGAGTGGAGGTTCTGCGCAGTGGGCACCGCGGCAAGGATGCCGCGGTAGCCGCCCCCGGCCATGGATGGCCGATGGCGGCGGGCCCACGGAGCAGGACCGGAGCGAGGGCATGCCGAGCCACAGCGAGGCACCGAACGAAAGGGGCAAGAGCGCTTTGGTTACTTTCGCGCTTTTCGAAAGTGACTCGCCGTAAGGGCGAAACCAATATCAGCCATCACCCAAATAATGGATATACACGCAGTCAAAACCTGCGGTTAGCGCCCGAGCCTGTTACCAGCGGCCATAACCATGCGCAGGCCCATAATACCCGCGCGGCGGGCCGTAATAACCACGGGGAGGACCGTAGTAGACCGGCGGCGGGCCGTAATAACCCGGTTGTTGCACATAAACCGGTGCCGGCTGGTAATAAACCGGTGGCGGCTGCTGTACGTAAACCGGCTGTGGCTGCACGTAAACCGGTTGCTGCACATAAACCGGCCGGCCGCTATTGATGATGGCCGAACCGACGATGGCCGAGCCAACGATCGCACCAAATACCGCTGGACCTTGCCACCCGCCACCGCCATGCGCTTCTGCCTGCCCTGCGATAGCAAGAGCACCGATCAGCAAGGCAACTGTGGGGATTTTACGGATCATGATAGTTCCTCGGTTCATCGACCCGGCGCTTGCGTCTGCAATAGACCCAAGGATTGTCGCGGGGATACTTCTAAGACAGCGTATTTCTGAAAATCAGCACAGCCGTTGGGTAAATTTTGTGTAAGGTCTGTACCGGCTTCCTTACCAACTTCGCTGCCACGAGCAGGTACGCGGATATGATCGATCAGAACGCGATGGCATGGCTAATCCCGTCCATCTGAAAGTGCAATTGAAGGAGATTTTTCATGCAGATGAACCCCAACAAAGACACCCAGCTGTGCATGTCCCTGTCGGGCCGCCCCGGGAACTTTGGCCTGCGATTTCACAATCATCTGTACGAGCAACTTGGCCTGAATTTCTACTACAAGGCGTTCCGCAGCCAGGATCTGACCGGTGCCGTCGCAGGCATCCGCGCCCTGGGGATTCGCGGCTGCGGCGTGTCGATGCCGTTCAAGGAAGCCAGCATTGCGCTGGTCGATGAACTGGACGCGTCGGCTGCCGCGATTCAATCGATCAACACCATCGTCAATACCGACGGCCACCTCAAGGCTTACAACACCGATTACATCGCCATCGCTCAGTTGCTGGAAACCCACCAGGTGCCCAAGGCGTCGACTTTTGCCCTGCGCGGCAGCGGCGGCATGGCCAAGGCTGTGGCCAGTGCATTGCGCGATGGTGGCTACCAGAACGGCCTGATTGTGGCGCGCAACGAGCACGCCGGACGTGCCCTGGCTGAATCGCTGGGCTATGAATGGCAAGCCGAACTGGGCAGCCAGCGCCCGCAAATGTTGATCAACGTGACACCGATCGGCATGACCGGCGGGCCTGAGGCCGATCACCTGGCGTTCGATGCGCAAACGATCGCAGCAGCGGAGACTGTCTTCGATGTGGTGGCGATCCCCTCGGAAACACCGCTGATCGTGCAGGGACGTGCCGAAGGCAAGCGGGTGATCACCGGACTGGAAGTGATCGCGATCCAGGCGCTGGAGCAGTTCGTGTTGTACACCGGCGTGCGTCCGACGCAGGAGCAGTTTCAGAAGGCGGTGGAATTCGCCCGCAGTTGAGGTTGCATTGTGCGGTGCTTGTGCTGGCCCTTTCGCGGGCAAGCCCGCTCCCACAGGATTTTGCGTCGATCACAAAGCTCGTGTTCGATACCGATCCCTGTGGGAGCGGGCTTGCTCGCGAAAGGGCCGGCACAGCCAACGAATAACTATACTGCCCGCGATCAAGCAATGACTTGCCACCCCATAAACCGTGCCCGAGGTTTCCCATGCATCCCCCCATCCTTAACCTGCATCAGGTCGAACTCGAACCGCTGCCCGAAGCCCTCGCGCCCACCGGTGAAACCGCCGGCCGTTATCAACAGCGGATGGCTCGCGTCGGTCAGCAACTGGGTGCGCAAAAGCTCGGTTATCGCTTGTACGTGCTGGAACCGGGCATGCGCGGCAGCCCGTTTCACAGTCATCGGGTCAACGAGGAGATGTTCTACGTCGTCGCGGGGGAAGGGGAGATTCGGCTCGGTGCCGAGCGTTTTCCGATCCGCGCCGGTGACGTGATCGCCTGCCCGCCGGGCGGTCCGGAAGCGGCGCACCAGATCATCAACACCAGCAAGGCTGAACTGCGCTATTTGGCGGTCAGCACCCAGCAATCGCCGGAAATCTGCGAATACCCGGACTCCGGCAAGTACGCGGTGATGGACGACTTCAAGGTCGATGCCGAAGGCAATGCCTCGGGCTTCGTTGCCATCGCCAGACAGGCTGACGGCGTGGATTACTGGGACGGCGAGTAGCACTTCCTTTGTGGGAGCGAGCGATGCGGCGATCCGACTTGCTCGCGAAAGCGATTTCCGATTCGACGATTATGTTGGCCGTTGAATCGCCTTCGCGGGCAAGCCTCGCTCCTACGGGAGATCGTGGCGGTTACTCGAGGCGTGCCAGGCGCTCTTCCAGCGCAGCAATCCGCGCTTCAAGCTCTTCGATGCGTTCTACCGACACGCCGCTGCCACCACCACGCTCCACCGGATTCTGCCGTGCCGCGAGGATCGCTTCGATGTCCGCCGGATCACCCAGCGCATGCATGTAGCGGTCTTCACGCTGCCCCGCCTGGCGCGGAATCAGCAGCGCCAGACCGCGCGCAATCAACCGTTCAAGCTGATGCACAACCTGTTCGGCATCTTCGAACTCATGCATGCGGCCGCTGCGGGTCAGCAGTTCGTTGACCGTCTGCGGACCACGCAGAAACAGCAGTCCCGTCAGAATCACCTGTGCCGGCACCAGTTCCAGTGCCTTGTCGACCTTGTGCTCCCAGCGGTCGGCACGACTGCCCATCACCAGTTTGGCGAAGCCGCGACCTTCGAGGGCGCGCAGGCTCTGGCCGACCTGGCCCTGGGTGAGGTTCATCACCGGTTCACGGCTGGTTTTCTGGTTGCAGGCAATCACCAGGGCATTGAGGGTCAGCGGATAGGTTTCCGGGCTGGTGGCCTGTTTCTCGATCAGCGAACCCAGAATGCGGATTTCCGTGCTGTTGAGCCGTGGCTCGTCGAAGGTTGTTTCTTGCTCAATGCTCATGATGCTGCGTCCTTACCTGATTCATATTCTTCTTCAGCTGGCATGCACTTTAGATGGGCGGGCGCCAATGGCAACTGAATTCGTCGCGTCCCCCGGCAATGGTCATAAAAGCTACATCAATCCATAACGCGATTTTTACAATTCGACGGGCACCGTATGCATGGCCGCGCGATGACGGTCGCGCCTGAGGGGCGCGGCGTCAGAGCGTATCGACGACGTCACTGGCCTTACTGACTGCAACCGGGAGCAAGGCATGACGCTGACGTTGGAATCGACTGGCAATAATGCGCTGATTGGCGCGCACCTGCCATGACTGTACTGGTCACCGGCGCCGCGGGTTTCATCGGTTTTCACACGGTCAAGCGCCTGTGTGAGCAAGGCCTTGAAGTGGTCGGCATTGATAACCTCAACGACTACTACAGCGTGGCGCTCAAACACGCTCGGCTCAAGGAGCTGCGAGCCTTGTCGGGCTTTCGTTTCCAGACGCTGGATATCGTCGACAAACCTGCCTTGATGGCGTTGTTCAAGGAACACCGCTTCACAGATGTCATCCATCTGGCGGCCCAGGCGGGTGTTCGCTACTCGCTGGACAACCCGGACGTGTACGCGCAGTCGAACCTGACAGGGTTTTTGAATGTGCTGGAGGCCTGCCGACACCATCGCCCGGACCATCTGATTTATGCCTCGAGCAGTTCGGTGTACGGCACCAACAGCAAGTTGCCATTCAGCGTCGAAGACGCCGTCGATCACCCGGTTTCGCTGTACGCGGCAAGCAAGCGCGCCAATGAGCTGATGGCCCACAGCTACTGCCATCTCTACGGGCTCCGGGCCAGCGGCCTGCGGTTTTTTACCGTGTACGGACCTTGGGGCCGCCCTGACATGGCGCTGTTCAAGTTCACCGAGGCGATCCTCAACGATCGCCCCATCGACCTCTACAACCAGGGCTTGATGTCGCGGGATTTCACCTACATCGACGACATCGTCGAAAGCATCGTCCGCCTGCGTCCACGTCCGCCGTTGCCGGAGAACGCCGGGGAGGGCGTCAACCGGATTTTCAACATCGGGCGCGGCACGCCGGTGGCGCTGCTGGATTTCGTCGAATGCCTGGAGGCGGCGCTGGGCCGGCCTGCCCGGCGCAACTTGATGCCGATGCAGGCGGGCGATGTGCACAGGACCTGGGCGGATGTGTCGGCATTGGCGCAGTGGGTCGATTTTCGTCCGCACGTGACGGTCGAGGCCGGCGTCGGGCAATTCGTGAAGTGGTATCGCCACTTTTATCAGCGCTGAAGCGTTGATCTTCGAACATAAAAATTCAGGAAAACAGGGGCCTCCATGAGCCAGGACTTATTTGTATCCGTGCTGATTCCGGCAAAGAACGAAGCGAGCAATCTCACCGCGCTGCTGGAAGAAATCCGCGTCGCGCTGGCGGATGAAGCGTATGAAGTCATCGTCGTCGACGATGGCAGCACTGACACCACGTTGCAGGCGTTGCGACAGACCCGGCATAACGGGCTGAACACGCTGCGCATCCTGCAACATGAACGTTCGCTGGGGCAGAGCACGTCGCTCTATCACGCCGCGCTCGCCGCCCGTGGCCAATGGCTGGCAACCCTCGATGGTGACGGGCAAAACGACCCTGCGGACATCCCCGGCATGCTGGCGCTGGTGCGTCGTGAGCCGGCAGCCGCCGACCTGCAATTGGTCGCCGGGCACCGGGTCAACCGTCGCGACACCGCCAGCAAACGCTGGGCTTCGCGGTTTGCCAACGGGTTGCGCCGACGCATGCTCAAGGATCAGACGCCGGACACCGGCTGCGGGTTGAAACTGATCCAGCGTGCGGCGTTCCTGCGTTTGCCGTACTTCGACCATATGCACCGCTTCATCCCCGCGCTGATCCAGCGCCACAACGGCCGCATGCTCACCCACCCGGTCAATCATCGACCGCGCACGGCCGGCGTCTCCAAATACGGCAACATCGACCGCGCGCTGGTGGGGATTCTCGACCTGATCGGCGTCTGGTGGCTGATCCGGCGCACACGCCTGAACACCCGGCCGCAGGAGATCGAAGGATGAATCTGTCCCGCGAAACCCTGTGGCTGGTGGTCGGTTTCAGCGGCCAGATCGCCTTCACCGGGCGCTTTGTCCTGCAGTGGCTGTACAGCGAATACAAAAAACGCAGCGTGATACCGGTGAGCTTCTGGTACCTGAGCATTATCGGCAGCGCGCTGTTGTTCGCGTACGCCATCTATCGACAGGACCCGGTGTTCATCATCGGCCAGGCGTTCGGTTCCATCGTCTATTTGCGCAACCTGCAATTGATTGCCCGCAGCAAAACCTTGAAGGACTGACCCATGCGCCGAACCCTTTCACCCGGCGTCGAATGCCTGGGGCTGATGCTGCTTGCTCTGTTGCTGGTCGGCGCGGGGCTAGGGTTGCGTCAGCCGCAGAATGTGGACGAGGAGCGGTTCCTCGGCGTGGCGCTGGAAATGCTGCACAACGGGTCGTGGTTGATTCCCCATCGCGCCGCCGAGATTTACGGCGATAAACCACCGATATTCATGTGGACCGTGGCGTTTTTCACCTGGATCACCGGGATGCCCGCCATTGCCCTTTACGTGCCGGGGCTGCTGTCTGCCACCTCGGTCACGGCGATGCTCTACGACTTGGGTCGCAGGCTTTGGAACCAACGAGCCGGTCGGACGGCCGCGCTGCTGTACCTGGCGACTTATCAGACCTACAGCATTTTGCGCACCGGCCAGATCGACAGTTTTCTGATTCTGTTCACCTCGCTGGGCCTGTACGGTCTGGCCCGACACCTGCTGCTGGGGCCGGCCTGGCGCTGGTTTTACGTGGGCTGTGCGGCGATGGGGATCGGCGTGATCACCAAAGGGGTCGGCTTTGTGCCGGCGTTGATGCTGATCCCGTATGCCTACGCGGTGCGCAAAGGTTGGTCCGGCGTGGTGGCGATGCCGGGCGAAGCGCGCAAATGGTGCCTGGGTGTTGTGGTGCTGCTCGGTGCCGTGGGCATCTGGCTGCTGCCCTTGGCGCTGTCGATCGTGCTCAATGGCGGTGCTGAGGAAATTGCCTACGTGCGGGAAATCCTGCTGCGCCAGACGGCGGGGCGTTATGCGGCCGCCTGGGATCACCGGGAGCCGTTCTGGTACTTCTTCGTCAGCGTCATTCCGCAATATTGGTTGCCGCTGGTGCTCGCGCTGCCGTGGCTGATCCCCGCCTGGCGCCGGCAATTACGCAAGCATGATGGTCGCGTGTTGGTGCTGCTGGGGTGGGTGGTGCTGGTGGTGCTGTTTTTCTGCCTGAGCAGCGGCAAGCGCAAGTTGTACATTTATCCGGCGCTGCCGGGATTGGTGTTGGTTGCCGCGCCGCTGATGCCGTGGATGTTCAGGCGCTGGTTCCGTCAACGCCAACTGGGGTGGCGGATTTTTCAGGGGGTGGCGGTGGTCTGGTTCACGCTGTGGTTCGCCCGAGGGTTCATCGAGCCGGTCAAGGACGGCGCCAATCCCCACGAGGCGTTGATGGTGCAGGCGGCGACCATGACTCGGGGCGCAGACCTGGTGTTGGTCCACTGGCGCGAGGGCCATTGGTTGTTCGCAAGGCAGCCGATCGTGCATTTCGGCATGATCGGTTCAACGGTCGAGCAGGCGGCGCAGTGGTTGCGTGAACATCCGCAGGCGTACGCGTTGGTGCCGGATGAACAGCTCGGTCAGTGCTTCAATCCGCAGGCTGCCCGCGAGTTGGGCGAGACCTCCCGGGCGCAATGGTCGATCGTCGGTGCCGACGCCGACAACGGCAATTGCCATCCTGGTCCGCCGGCCCATATCTATCGCTTCACCTGGGACCGTGCATCGCTATAATCGACCCCACGTTTTACTCCTGTCACCACACGAGACTGCCATGACCATTTCCCTGTACGACGCTTCCGTTCCGGTTTTCAAACAAATGCTCAACGCCCTGAGCGACGTTCTGAACAAGGCTGAAGCCCACGCCACCGCCAAGAACATTGATCCGAACGCTTTCCTGCAAGCCCGTCTGTACCCGGACATGTTCCCGCTGGTGCGTCAGGTGCAGATCGCCGTTGATTTCGCCAAGGGTGTTTCTTCGCGTCTGGCCGAGATCGAAGTGCCGAAGTACGACGACACTGAAACCACCTTCGCGGAGCTGCAAGCGTTGCTGACCAAGGTTCTGGCCTACATCGGCGAGATCAAGCCTGAGCAGATCAATGGCAAGGAAGGCATCGAGATCATCACCCGTCAGGGCACGCCGAAAGAGAAGCGCTTCAGTGGCCAGGCTTACTTGCTGAGCTACGGTCTGCCGCAGTTCTTCTTCCACGTCACTACCGCTTACGCGTTGCTGCGTCATAACGGTGTGGAAGTGGGCAAGCGCGATTACATGGGCGCGTTCTAAACCGCCCGGGTACAAAAAAGCCCGCCAAGGTTTGCGCCTTGGCGGGCTTTTTATTGTTCTTGGGGGAGTGGGGTTATGGTTTTTTGTCTGGGGACATATCCGTTTTTTCGGTTGCGGCGGCTATTGGTTTCGCCCTTACGGCGAGTCACTTTGGAAAAGCCCCAAAGTAACCAAAGGGCTTTTGCCCCTTTCGTTCGGTGCCTCGCTAAGGCTCGGCATGCCCTCGCTCCGGTCCTGCTCCGTGGGCCCGCCGCCATCGGCCATCCATGGCCGGGGGCGGCTAACCCGGCATCCATGCCGGGTTGCCCACTGCGCAGGACCTCCACTCGGCCTCTCGAGGGGGCGACCACCGCCACAGCCGCCGAGGCGGCCTGAAAGCCGACCTGGCTCTTTGGTGCGCGTGTTCCCTCATTCCGGATATGTACACCGATCCCCTGTAGGAGCCGGCTTGCTGGCGATGGCGTCCGTTCATTCAATAAATGCGTTGACTGACCCACCGCTATCGCCAGCAAGCCGGCTCCTACACGGGATTGGGTTCACACGGTTTGAAATTGTAGGAGCTGGCTTGCCAGCGATGGACGTCAACGATAACGCGGGCTGTCTGAATGAACGCGTTGCCCCGATGTTTTTCGCCGGCAAGCCGGCTCCTACAGGGGGCGATGTGCGCTTTTGATTTCCACCACTCATCAGGCCGAGCGTTAGCTCGCCTTCCGCTTTTGATCTGAGCGCCCCCTCGAGAGGCCGAGTGGAGGTTCTGCGTAGTGGGCAACCCGGCATGGATGCCGGGTTAGCCGCCCCCGGCCATGGATGGCCGATGGCGGCGGGCCCACGGAGCAGGACCGGAGCGAGGGCATGCCGAGCCTAGGCGAGGCACCGAACGAAAGGGGCAAGAGCCCTTGGTTACTTGGGGCTTTTCCAAGTGACTCGCCGTAAGGGCGAAACCAATAGAGGCCGTTACCGCAGCAACGGATATGCCCCAAACCAAACCAAACCACGCGTCACGCCAAACGCTGAGCCTTCTCGTCCTCACCCAAACAAGCCGCCGCCGTAAACAGCACATCAGTCGAAGAATTCAGCGCAGTCTCCGCCGAATCCTGCAACACACCAATAATGAAACCAACCGCCACCACCTGCATCGCGATCTCGCTCGGAATGCCGAACAGACTGCACGCCAGTGGAATCAGCAACAACGAACCGCCCGCCACACCCGAAGCGCCACAGGCACAAATCGCCGCAACGACACTCAGCAAGATGGCAGTCGGAATATCCACGGCAATACCCAGCGTATGCACAGCCGCCAGGGTCAGCACAGTAATGGTGATCGCAGCCCCCGCCATGTTGATCGTCGCACCCAGCGGAATCGAAACCGAATAAGTGTCCTCATGCAGACCCAGGCGCTTGCTCAGTTCCAGATTGACCGGAATATTCGCCGCCGAACTGCGGGTGAAAAACGCCGTGATGCCACTTTCACGCAAGCACATGATCACCAGCGGATACGGGTTGCGACGCAGCTTCCAGAACACGATCACCGGGTTCATCACCAGCGCCACAAACAGCATGCAACCCAGCAACACCGCCAGCAGATGCGCGTAGCCGATCAAGGCACCGAAACCGGAAGTGGCGAGGGTCGACGCCACCAGGCCGAAAATCCCCAGCGGCGCAAAACGGATCACCAGGCGCACGATCAGGGTCACGCCGTTGGACAAGTCGCCGAGCACTTCACGCGTGGTGTCACCGGCATGGCGAATGGCGACGCCCATGCCGATGGCCCACGCCAGAATGCCGATGAAATTGGCATTCATCAGCGCGCTGACCGGGTTATCCACCACGCTCAGCAGCAGACTTTGCAGCACTTCGCCGATACCGCCCGGCGCCGTCACCGCGACGTCGTGGGTGGACAGCACCAGGCTCGACGGGAACATCATGCTGGCCACGACCGCGACCACGGCCGCCGCAAACGTGCCCAGCAAGTACAGAAACAGAATTGGGCGAATGTGGGTTTCCTGGCCGTGCTTGTGGTTGGCGATCGACGCCATGACCAGCACGAACACCAGAATCGGCGCGACGGCTTTCAGCGCCGAGACGAACACTTTGCCAATGAACGCGGTGGACTTCGCCACGTCCGGCGCAACCAGCGCCAGGGCAATCCCGGCGAGCAGGCCGATGATGATTTGCGTAACTAGGCTCAAGCGTTTCAAGCGTTGCAATAGCGAAGGGGATGAAGCGGTCATAAAACGGCATCTCTGATTTTATTAGGTGCGGGGTGTCGCGACATCGCGGCCATTAAAGGGCGGATGAACAGGGTGTACGAATCGCAGGGCGCGGACTTTATCACAGCGTCGTCCGCATCCCTCAGACCTGTGACGATCTGCCGCCCGCCTGTTAAACGCGATGTGCAGGTTCGTGCAACCGCCTTTGGAAACACTCTGTTAAGATTGCGCATCCTCATTTTCATGTCTGCCAGTGAGCCTTCGGGCTATCGCTGGTGTTGTCGTTTTCTGGAGTTCTGCATGCTGTTGCCCATCCTTCTGTTGTCCGCCGCCGGTTTCACGGTGCTGACCACGGAATTCATCATCGTCGGCCTGTTGCCGGCAATCGCCCGGGATCTTGAAGTGACCATCCCTCAGGCCGGTTTGCTGGTGACGTTGTTCGCCTTCACTGTCGCCGCGTTCGGGCCGTTCCTGACCGCGTACTTCGCCCGGTTCGAACGGCGCAAGCTGTTCATCTCGGTGTTGATCATGTTCGGCCTGGCCAACACCCTCGCGGCGTTTGCGCCGAACATCTGGGTGATGGCCGTTGCGCGGTTGATCCCCGCGCTCGGGCTGCCGGTGTTCTGGGCCCTGGCCAGTGAAACGGCGGTGGACATCGTTGGGCCGGATTACGCCGGACGCGCCATTGCCAAGATCGGTTTCGGCATCGTTTGCGCGACCGTGTTCGGGATTCCGGTGGGTACGTTGATTTCCGATGCGTTCGGCTGGCGCAGTGCCTTCGGCATTCTGGCGGTGATCGCGTTTGCCAAGGCGTTGCTGCTGTTTATCTACTTGCCGAAAACCAGCCTGCATCAACACCAGGTGAGCTTCCGTTCACAGTTCAAGATCCTGCGCAGCCCGTTGATGATCGGGCATGTGTTGCTGTCGATCCTGGTGTTCAGCGGCATGTTTACCGCTTACACCTATCTGGCGGACATTCTTGAGCGGCTGGCCGGTTTCAACGGCACCGTGGTGGGTTGGTGCCTGATGGGCTTCGGCGCGGTGGGCCTGATCGGCAACTCGTTGGGCGGTCGCGCGGTGGATCGTCATCCGCTGATTGCTTCCGTGACGTTCTGCGCGTTCATGATCGCCGGCATGGTGACGCTGGTGCCGAATATCCATTCGCCGCTGGGGCTGGCGGCGGCAATGGGCATTTGGGGCGTGACACAAGCGGCGTTGTTCCTGGTCAGCCATGTGCGTTTGATGAAAGCCGCGCCCGAAGCGCCGGCCTTTGCCGCGTCGCTGAACATTGCCGGCGCCAACCTCGGTATCGGTCTGGGCGCGATGGTCGGTGGCCGGGTGATCGACAGCGTTGGCCTGGGTGGGCTGGGCTTTGCGGCGGCCGGTTTTATTCTGATCTCGATCCTGTTGGCCATGGCGCTGATGACCTTCAAGCCCCGCGAAGTCTGCGCCTGACCCTCACATCGCGGTGAACAGCTCGCGTCGGGCACCTTCGGTAATCGCAACGATGCCGGGGTGCTTGACCTTGCGCTCCACCGAAATGGCGTAGAACGACTCGGTCACGGCGTCGGTCTGGCCAATCAATTCCACGCCGCACTGACGCTTCACTTCATCGGCAATCACGCTCGGGCCAATGAAAATCCCGCTGCCAGACTGACCGAAGGCCTGCATCAACGCGCTGTCGTCGAACTCACCGACGATGCGCGGCTGAATCTGCTGCTCGGCAAACCAGCGTTGCAAGCGACTGCGCACCACGGTTTCCGGCCCCGGAATCAGTAGCGGTGCGCCGTGCAGGCTGCGCGGGAAATCCTGGCCGTACTGCGCCGCCAGTTCGGCGGTGGCGAAGAAGCTGATCCCGCATTCCCCGAGTTTCTGGCTGTAGCCCTTGATGTCCAGGTGCGATGGCATCGGGCTGTCGGAAATCACCAGATCGAGGCGCTGAATCGCCAGGTCGGCGAGCAAGCGTTCGAGTTTGTCTTCGCGACAGGTAATGCGCAGCGGTTCGCTCAGCTCCATGGTCGGCGCGATCAGGCGGTAGACGATGGATTTGGGCACCACATCAGCCACGCCAACCCGAAACAGAATCTGTTGCTCATTGGGTTGCGCCCGCAGCATCAGCTCCAATTCACCGCCGAGCTGAAACATCTGCTCGGCGTAGGGCAGGGTCTGGCGGCCGGCTTCGGTGAGTTCCAGCTGTCGGCCAACCCGACGAAACAACTCGATGCCATACGTTTGTTCGAGCAAGGAAATCTGCCCGCTGATGGTTTGCGGCGTCAGGTTCAGCTGTTCGCAGGCGCGCACGATGCTGCCGGTCTTGGCCACGACCCAGAAGTAATGCAGTTGTCGATAGTTGAGCATGGCGACCTACAGTTCGTGAAAACCGAAGTATAACCGCTAAAAATACGAATTTTCCTGAAGTGTTTGCCTCCCTAGAATGCCTCGCTATCAACGGGCCATCGTTTCGGCCCGTTTTGTTCTATCGAGGAAAGCATCATGAAGCTTAAAACCACGGCACTGTTGATTGCGTCTTTACTGGTGCTGGCCGGTTGCGACCAGGCCGAAAAAAGCGCTCAGCAACTGATGGGCAAGGCTGCCGAATCCGCCAAGCAAGCGATTGACGACACCCACAAAGCCGCCGAGCAAGCGCTCAGCGATGCCACCAGCGGGTTGATCAGCAAGAAAGAATCATCGGGCGACGACAAAGAGAAAACCGAATCGTCGTCCCAGGAAATCTAAACCGTCTTAAAACGAGTCAGGACTGACCCATGGAATACCTTTTAGAACTTGCTGCAAGCCCCACCGCCTGGGTCGCCCTGGCCACGCTGGTGGTGATGGAAATCGTGCTTGGCATCGATAACCTGATCTTCATCTCGATCCTGACCAACAAACTGCCGGAACAGCATCGGCAGAAGGCGCGGCGCATCGGTATCGGCATGGCGCTGATCCTGCGACTGGCACTGCTGAGCACCATCGCGTTCATCGTCCAGTTGACTGAGCCGGTGATCGAGATCCTCGGCCACGCGTTCTCCTGGAAGGACATGATCCTGATCGCCGGCGGCCTGTTCCTGTTGTGGAAGGCGACCACCGAGATCCATCACAGCATGGACCCGGCGCCGGAAGATCCGAAGTCGGCGACCTCGACCGTGACCCTGGGCTTTGCCGCCGCGATCGGTCAGATCCTGATGCTGGACATGGTGTTCTCCATCGACAGCATCATTACCGCTGTCGGCATGACCGAGCATTTGCCGATCATGATCATCGCGGTGGTGGTGTCGGTGCTGGTGATGTTGTTGGCGGCTGACCCATTGGCCAAGTTCATCAACGACAACCCGACGGTGGTGATGCTGGCGCTGGGCTTCCTGATCATGATCGGCATGACGCTGATCGCCGAAGGCTTCGGCGCCCACGTACCGAAAGGCTACGTCTACGCAGCCATGGCGTTCTCGGCAACGATTGAAGGCTTGAACATGATGTCGCGACGGGCCAAGCAGAAGCGAATTGCCGCTGAAGCGTAACCTGGGCTGAAACGAAAACGGCCGCCTGCACTCGCAAGAGTCCAGGCGGCTGTTTGTATTCGGGGTAGTAAAAAGTGCCCGTCAGTGCGCGGTGGCGTGACGTGCACCTGGTTTTTCGGTTTTCGTTACCCGAGCCGGCTGGGCGGGGTGGTGATGGTGTCGGCGGGCAATTCGCAGGACTCCCCACAACATGGCGGCGGCAACAGCCAGCCAACTGAAAATCAACATCACTATGGTCATTGTCAGGCTCATCAGTGCCTCCTCTTCGCCCTGCTTCGGGCACACACGCTTTGCAAGTGACAGTCTAGTCGCTGCCATGTTGCAGGCTATTGACCAAAGGTCGGTGCCGACCAATCAGTTCGCTCTATCGAACGCAATCAACTGCCGGTTAAGGCTATACCGCTGTCGCGCGGCGTCCTATGATCAACGGCCAAGCCGGGAGCACGGACACCTGGCGTCTGAACAAGAGAGTGATGATGGTGCGGGTATTTTCGCGAATTCGAACGGCAGCCCTGATTGCTGGCTGTGTTACAGGTCTGGCTGGCTGCGCGGGCAGTGTGGCGCCGGAGGTCAAGCGTCTGCCGGAACGCGTGGAACTCAGCGGGACGTTCTACCGTGGGCAAAGCTTTCAAAGCGGGCCCCAGGTGCTGGCCAGTCTGTTGGCCCAGCAGGGCATCGTGATTACTCCGGGGTTGCTCGAAAAACCTTTGCACCTGCCGGGCGCCGAAGCGCAATTGCAGCAGAACATGCAGAACCTCGCCCGCGAGTACGGGATGGTCGTTTACCCACTCGACAGCCATTTGCCTGCGCTGCTGACCCAGGTTGCGGCGGGTTACCCGGTGATGGTGCGCTTCACTGAAGGCTCGGCGTTCTGGGCTGAACCGCGTTACGCCATTCTTGCCGGGTACAACCGTCAGAAGCGGACTGTGTTGCTGCGCTCGGGAATGAATCGTCGGGAGTTGATGAGCTTCAGCTCGTTTGAGTCGTCGTTCAAGGATGCGGGTGGCTGGGCGGTGCTGATCCAGAAACCGGAGCAGATTCCGGCCAACGTTGATCAGTCGCGTTGGTTGAAAGCGGCGAGCGACCTGGCTCAGGCCGGCCAGGAGCAGGCCGCTGCCCGTGCGAAGAAGGCGCTGACTTCGCAGTAAGCTTCCCGTTCGTCATCTGCCCGGCACTGCCACTTGCGATTGGCCTCTAAAGGATAAGGGCCCGGATGTTTCCGGGTCCGTTCCAAGGAGGCGTCCATGACACATCCCACTTCACCCTCCGGCCCGCACTCGTCCGAGCATTCATCAGGCAATGAGTTGGGTTTCGATCCGGATTCACCGGACCTTGCCGACCCTCAGGTCGACCCCATCGGACCTGCCAGGGCGCCAAGGGATGTAAAACCGGGCGAGGCGGGCAAGGCTCCCGCCAAACCTTACGACCCGCTCGCGAATTTGAAACCCTGACGTTTTGTGTGAGGTGCGTATGTCTACTGATTCGAGTTTTGACGACAAGCGTCCGGACAGTGTTCCAACCACTGTGGAGGATGATATTGATCCGGTGATGGATCCGGGCAGTCCGATGCGTGATCCATTGGTCAGGCCGGTGGTGAGGCCAAGGGATCCGAGTGCGGGGGATGGTATTCCGGATGATGATCAGATGCCGTTGCCGAATGATTGAGGTTTTCGGTTTGGCGTTCAGTGGATTGGGGGTATATCCGTTATTGCGGTAACGGCGGCTATTGGTTTCGCCCTTACGGCGAGTCACTTGGAGAAGCGCCAAGTAACCAAGCGCTTTTGCCCCTTTCGTTCGGTGCCTCGCTAAGGCTCGGCATGCCCTCGCTCCGGTCCTGCTCCGTGGGCCCGCCGCCATCGGCCATCCATGGCCGGGGGCGGCTAACCCGGCATCCATGCCGGGTTGCCCACTGCGCAGAACCTGCGCTCAGCCTCTCGAGGGGGCGACTACCGCCACAGCCGCCGAGGCGGCCTGAAAGCCGACCTGGCTCTTCAGTCGTCCGTGTTGCCCTTCTTTGATGCGTTCACTCATTCCGGACATGCACACCAACCCCCTGTAGGAGCCGGCTTGCTGGCGATAGCGGTGGGTCATCCAACATATTTATTAACTGGATCGACGCCATCGCCAGCAAGCCGGCTCCTACAATGGATTGGGTTCACACGATTCAAAATTGTAGGAGCTGGCTTGTCGGGTCACCGCATCGCAGCGATGGACGCCAACGATAACGCGGGCTGTCTGAATGAACGCGTTGTTCAAACGCTTTTCGCCGGCAAGCCGGCTCCTACAGGAAATCGCATACGCTTTTGATTTCCACCACTCATCAGGCCGAGCGTTAGCTCGCCTTCAGCTTTTGATCTGAGCGCCCCCTCGAGAGGCCGAGTGGAGGTTCTGCGCAGTGGGCAACCCGGCATGGATGCCGGGTTAGCCGCCCCCGGCCATGGATGGCCGATGGCGGCGGGCCCACGGAGCAGGACCGGAGCGAGGGCATGCCGAGCCTAGGCGAGGCACCGAACGAAAGGGGCAAGAGCCCTTGGTTACTTGGGGCTTTTCCAAGTGACTCGCCGTAAGGGCGAAACCATAAGCCGCCGTTACCGAAGAAACGGATATATCCCCAACTACTTCGAAGCCTCAACCACACCACTCTGACGGTGCTTGAGGTTCTTCTCCGACTTGTACTGCAAGGCCTCAGACGGAACATTGGCGCCCTTGCCGGTCTCGACCCAGTTGCGAATACGACTGGCATCGGCGAAGTGTGTGTACTTGCCGTACGCATCGAGAATCACCAGCGCCACCGGACGATTACCCATGCTGGTCACCAGCACCAGGCAGTGGCCGGCTTCATTGGTAAAGCCGGTTTTGGTCAACTTGATGTCCCAGTTCGGCTTGCCGACCAGATGGTCGGTGTTGCGGAAACCCAGGCTGTAATTGGGTTTGCGAAACGAGACGGTTTTTTCCTTGGTGGTGCTCAACTCGGTCAATAACGGGTACTTGTGCGCCGCGATCAGCAATTTGCTCAGGTCGCGTGCGGTAGAAACGTTACGAGGGGAGAGGCCAGTCGGTTCGACGAAGTGGGTGCTGGTCATGCCCAACGCCTTGGCCTTGGCGTTCATCGCGGCAATGAATGCGACATAGCCGCCTGGATAGTGGTGGGCCAGGCTCGCGGCTGCGCGGTTTTCCGAGGACATCAGCGCGATCAGCAGCATTTCCCTGCGCGGCAATTCGCTTTTGAGTTTCACCCGGGAATACACGCCTTTCATTTCTGGCGTATCGCTGATGTTGATATTGATGTACTCGTCCATGTTCTGCCTGGCTTCGACCACGACAAGACCAGTCATCAATTTGCTGACGGAGGCGATAGGGACAACCACATCGGGGTTGCTGGCATAGATGACTTTGTTGGTCTGCATATCCAGCAGCAAAGAGCTGCCGGAAGCCAGCTTGAGTTGTTTCGTATCTCGAGGTGCCGCGGTGGTTTCAGCAGCATTGACCGTTGGCGTGATGAACGTCCCTGTAAATACAAAAAATAGGCTCAGGATGGAAAGACGGATTTTCACGCTGGCAGACTCATAAGGTGTGGATTAGCCGTTTTGTAACGGGCTGTTGCTTAAAAAAACGACGCATTTTAGGAGTATGGCTGAAGAACTGTCGATGGTTGTTCAATCAACAAGTCAAAGTCCTTGAAAAGCCCTACAAAACAGCAGGTTTCCGGCGAGTGGTAGGGGCTGTTCAGCGGGCAAAAAGAACCCCGCCATTGGCGGGGTTCTTTTGTTCGTTGCCTGGATCGAGGCGTGAACTCAGCTGTGCAGCGTTTCCGCTGCATACAGCGTATTTTCCAGCAGGCAGGCGCGGGTCATCGGGCCGACGCCGCCCGGTACTGGAGTGATCCAGCCAGCGCGGGGCAGGGCGGTTTCGTAGATCACGTCGCCGACCAGTTTGCCGTCTTCCTGACGGTTGATGCCGACGTCGATCACGATCGCGCCTTCCTTGATCCACTCACCCTTGACCAGGCCCGGCTTGCCGGCGGCGACCACCACCAGATCGGCGCGACCGACGTGGCCTGCCAGATCCTTGGTGAAGCGGTGGGTGACGGTCACGGTGCAACCGGCCAGCAGCAATTCCATCGCCATCGGTCGCCCGACAATGTTGGAGGCGCCGACGACCACTGCATCCATCCCGTAAAGATCGGCCCCGGTGCTTTCCAGCAGGGTCATGATCCCTTTGGGCGTGCAAGGGCGCAGCAGCGGAATGCGCTGGGCCAGACGACCGACGTTATAAGGATGGAAGCCGTCGACGTCTTTGTCCGGACGAATGCGTTCCAGCAATTTGGACGCGTCCAGGTGTTCAGGCAGCGGAAGTTGAAGCAGAACGCCGTCGATTGCCGGGTCGTCGTTCAGGCGATCGATCAGGGCGGTCAGCGCTTCTTGAGTGGTTTCGGAAGGCAGGTCGTAGGCTTGGGAAATGAAGCCGACCTCTTCACAGTCTTTACGCTTGTGCGAGACATAAACCTGAGAGGCAGGATCGCTGCCGACCAGGATCACCGCGAGACCGGGAGTGCGCAGGCCTTGCTGGCGACGCTCGGTGACGCGTTTGGCGATCTGCTGGCGCAGGCTGGCGGCGATCGATTTGCCGTCGATTAGTTGTGCAGTCATTGCGCGTGATTAACCATCGAGAGGGGAAAAAAAGAGAACGCATTCTCGCATGTCATGAGGTGAGGGCAAAGGCGCTTGGTCTGCAAATTCCTCTAACCCCTTTAATTAAATGAATTTTTTTTAAAAAGGATTTGACGCCCTACGGGGGGCTCTATACTATTCGTCGCACTTGTCGGGCACAGCCTAGCACTGGTTAAGAAGGTCGAGTGGAATTACGATTCTGCAAGGCTGGAAAGCACTTAGTTTGTAGTCCTTCAAGGGTACAGATTAACAAGGCGCCCGTAGCTCAGCTGGATAGAGCATCCGCCTTCTAAGCGGATGGTCGCAGGTTCGAGTCCTGCCGGGTGCGCCATTAGGCAGCTTTGGCACAAGTAACGCGATATGGTGGGCGTAGCTCAGTTGGTAGAGCACGGGATTGTGACTCCCGTTGTCGTGGGTTCGATCCCCATCGTCCACCCCATATTTCGAAAGGCGCCAGATTAACAGTCTGGCGCCTTTGCTTTAACGGCTACATGCGGATGTGGTGGAATTGGTAGACACACTGGATTTAGGTTCCAGCGCCGCGAGGCGTAAGAGTTCGAGTCTCTTCATCCGCACCAAATAAAGCTTCATTCAGGCCGCTGGCTTGGCTGGAGCTCAACGAAGAAGTTGTTTGGCTTCTTTGTTACGCAATATGGTGGGCGTAGCTCAGTTGGTAGAGCACGGGATTGTGACTCCCGTTGTCGTGGGTTCGATCCCCATCGTCCACCCCATATTCCGAAAGGCGCCAGATTTAACAGTCTGGCGCCTTTTTTGTTTTAGTGGTTTGAGTGTTTCGCGACCGCAGGTTCTGGGTCGCAGGCGCAGGGCGTTTCGTCGTATTTTTGTTTCTCGATGATGCCGTGCTGCTCGCCGGTCTTGCTCGCGAGATCGGCTGTCAGGGAGATGCCTGGCAATCGCTTCTATATATAGAAGGGTTGGCGCAGAGCCCTGGCATGATTGGCTGTATTTGCCACCGGGGCGAGATGCATTCATGCATTCGCACCTATAAATTGCCTGCTGCGTTGTTACCCGTTTTCAGTAGGGTGACTTCTTGAGTTTGACCTACTAGAATGCATGCCCTTGATTCTGGGGTCGGAAACGGCCGGCCAACGTCTGTGCAACGAGGAATATCCATGCAAGTTTCTGTTGAAAATACTTCTGCTCTTGAGCGCCGCATGAGCATCACCGTGCCGGCTGAGCGCATCGAGACTCAGGTCAACAAGCGTCTGCAGCAGACCGCCCAAAAGGCCAAGATCGCTGGTTTCCGTCCAGGCAAAGTGCCGATGAGCGAAATCAAGCGCCGTTTTGGTGCTGATGCACGTCAGGAAGCTGTCGGCGACGTCATCCAGTCCTCTTTCTACGAAGCCGTAGTTGAGCAAAAGCTGAACCCGGCTGGCGCTCCTTCGATCGAGCCGAAATCCCTGGAAGCTGGCAAAGACCTGGAATACGTCGCGATTTTCGAAGTGTTCCCTGAGTTCACCGTTGCCGGTTTCGAAGGCATCACCGTTGAGCGCCTGAGCGCTGACGTGGCTGACGCCGATCTGGACAAAATGCTGGACGTGCTGCGCAAGCAGAACACCCGTTTCGAAGTGGCCGATCGCGCCGCTCAGAACGACGACCAACTGAACATCGATTTCGTCGGCAAGGTTGACGGTGAAGTGTTCGCTGGCGGTTCCGCCAAAGGCACTCAGCTGGTTCTGGGTTCCGGCCGCATGATCCCGGGTTTCGAAGACGGTCTGGTTGGCGCTAAAGCCGGCGAAGAGCGCGTTCTGAACCTGACCTTCCCAGCTGACTATCAGAACCTGGACCTGGCGGGCAAAACCGCTGAGTTCACCGTGACTGTGAACACTGTTTCCGAGCCAAAACTGCCTGAGCTGAACGAAGAGTTCTTCGCTCAATTCGGCATCAAGGAAACCGGTCTGGAAGGCTTCCGCGCCGAAGTTCGCAAGAACATGGAGCGTGAACTGCGTCAGGCAATCAAATCCAAGGTCAAGAATCAGGTAATGGACGGTCTGCTGGCCACCAACCCGATCGAAGTGCCAAAGGCTCTGCTGTCCAACGAAGTTGACCGTCTGCGCGTGCAGGCTGTTCAGCAGTTCGGCGGCAACATCAAGCCTGACCAACTGCCGGCCGAGCTGTTCGAAGAGCAAGCCAAGCGTCGCGTTGTTCTGGGTCTGATCGTGGCTGAAGTGGTCAAGCAATTCGACCTCAAGCCTGACGAAGCCCGCGTTCGCGAAATGATCCAGGAAATGGCTTCGGCCTACCAAGAGCCTGAGCAGGTTGTGTCCTGGTACTACAAGAACGAGCAGCAACTGAACGAAGTCCGTTCGGTTGTGCTGGAAGAGCAAGTTGTGGATACTGTTCTGCAGAAAGCTAGCGTGACCGACAAATCGGTCTCTTACGAAGAAGCGGTCAAGCCGGTAGAAGCTCCACAAGCCGACTGATCTTTTCTGCGGTAAGAAGCACACACCATAAGCCAGCCTTCGTGCTGGCTTATGCGTATTCAAGACATAACTATTTGGGAGTGACTGCAGAGCATGTTCCGTAATTCGTATATTCAGCAGAACTCTGATATCCAGGCCGCAGGCGGCCTGGTCCCGATGGTTGTCGAGCAGTCTGCTCGTGGCGAGCGCGCCTACGACATTTACTCGCGTCTTCTCAAGGAGCGGGTGATCTTTCTGGTGGGGCCGGTAGAGGACTACATGGCCAACCTGATTTGTGCGCAGCTGCTGTTCCTTGAAGCGGAAAACCCGGACAAGGACATCCATCTCTATATCAACTCCCCGGGCGGTTCGGTGACGGCGGGCATGTCGATCTACGACACCATGCAGTTCATCAAGCCTAACGTGTCGACCACCTGTATCGGTCAGGCCTGCAGCATGGGCGCATTCCTGCTGACCGCCGGTGCTCCTGGCAAGCGTTACTGCCTGCCGAACTCACGCGTGATGATTCACCAGCCACTGGGCGGTTTCCAGGGGCAGGCTTCGGATATCGAAATCCATGCCAAGGAAATCCTCTTCATTCGTGAGCGTCTCAACACGCTGATGGCCAAGCATAGCGGGCGCACGCTTGAAGAGATCGAGCGCGACACCAACCGCGACAATTTCATGAGTGCAGAAGCCGCGCGTGAATACGGGTTGATCGATGAAGTGATCACCCAGCGCCCCGCTTAATATAAGCAGCTCAAAATAAGGCGGGTCGGCTGGTCCGATCACCAGCGGGCTTGAAAAAGCCCGCAATAGCCTTCATCTTGTGTTGCAAGCCTATCGGATTTGGATCGAACGAATGACTGACACCCGCAACGGCGAGGACAACGGCAAGCTGCTCTATTGCTCCTTCTGTGGCAAAAGCCAGCATGAAGTGCGCAAATTGATTGCCGGCCCCTCGGTCTTTATCTGCGACGAGTGCGTCGACCTGTGCAATGACATCATCCGAGAGGAGGTGCAGGAAGCCCAGGCGGAAAGCAGCGCGCATAAATTGCCTTCGCCTAAAGAAATCAGCGGCATCCTTGATCAGTACGTGATTGGTCAGGAGCGTGCAAAAAAGGTTCTGGCTGTAGCGGTGTACAACCACTACAAACGCCTGAACCAGCGTGACAAAAAGAATGACGACGTCGAACTCGGCAAGAGCAACATCTTGCTGATCGGCCCGACAGGCTCGGGTAAAACCCTGCTTGCCGAAACACTGGCCCGCTTGTTGAACGTTCCGTTCACCATCGCCGACGCAACCACCCTCACCGAGGCGGGTTATGTGGGTGAAGATGTCGAGAACATCATTCAGAAGCTGTTGCAGAAGTGCGATTACGACGTAGAAAAAGCCCAGATGGGCATTGTCTACATCGATGAGATCGACAAGATCTCGCGCAAGTCTGACAACCCGTCGATCACCCGGGACGTTTCCGGTGAAGGCGTGCAGCAGGCCCTGCTCAAGCTGATCGAAGGTACGGTCGCTTCCGTTCCGCCTCAAGGTGGTCGCAAGCATCCGCAGCAGGAATTCCTTCAGGTTGACACCCGTAACATCCTGTTCATCTGCGGCGGTGCATTCTCTGGTCTGGAAAAGGTTATTCAAAACCGTTCCACCAAGGGCGGCATCGGTTTCAACGCAGAAGTGCGCAGCAAGGAAGAAGGCAAGAAAGTCGGTGAATCCCTGCGTGAAGTCGAGCCTGACGATCTGGTCAAGTTCGGTCTGATCCCGGAATTCGTCGGTCGTCTGCCGGTTCTTGCCACGCTGGACGAGCTTGATGAGGCTGCATTGATGCAGATCCTCACCGAGCCGAAAAATGCTCTGACCAAACAGTATGCCAAGCTGTTCGAGATGGAAGGCGTGGACCTGGAATTCCGGGCCGACGCACTCAAATCGGTCGCCAAACGTGCCCTGGAACGCAAGACCGGTGCCCGTGGACTGCGCTCGATTCTCGAAGGCGTATTGCTCGACACTATGTATGAAATCCCCTCGCAGTCCGAGGTGAGTAAAGTAGTGATCGATGAAAGCGTTATAGAAGGCAAGTCCAAGCCACTGTATATCTACGAAAACAGTGAGCCGGCTGCCAAGGCCGCGCCAGACGCTTAAGCGTCACGCAGCTGGAATAAAGAAGGGGCCTTCGGGCCCCTTTTCTTTTAAAGCATTTTTAACGTCCTCTTTGCGCTTGTTTTTTTTCAAGGCAGCCCCCATCTTGGTTTCAAGCTTACTTCCATCTGTTTACGGCCTTATGGCCGCCGTAGAGGCGAAATCATGAAGACAACCATCGAATTGCCTCTCCTGCCATTGCGTGATGTCGTGGTTTATCCGCACATGGTTATCCCGCTGTTCGTGGGGCGCGAGAAATCCATCGAAGCCCTCGAGGCAGCGATGACGGGCGACAAGCAGATCCTTCTGCTGGCCCAGAGAAACCCTGCTGACGACGATCCCGGTGAAGAAGCACTTTATCGCGTAGGCACGATCGCTACCGTTCTGCAGTTGCTCAAGTTGCCTGACGGCACGGTCAAGGTTCTGGTCGAAGGTGAGCAGCGCGGCGCCGTGGAGCGCTTCAGCGAAGTGGACGGCCATTGCCGTGCCGAAGTCTCCTTGATCGATGAAGTCGATGCGCCTGAGCGCGAGTCGGAAGTGTTTGTCCGCAGCTTGCTGGCTCAGTTCGAACAATATGTGCAGCTGGGCAAGAAAGTCCCCGCTGAAGTCCTGTCGTCGCTCAACAGCATCGACGAGCCAGGCCGCCTGGTCGATACCATGGCCGCGCACATGGCCCTGAAGATCGAGCAGAAGCAGGAAATTCTCGAAATCATCGATTTGTCGGCCCGGGTCGAGCACGTCCTGGCGTTGCTGGATGCCGAGATCGATCTGCTGCAAGTCGAAAAACGCATTCGCGGTCGCGTCAAAAAACAAATGGAGCGCAGCCAGCGCGAGTACTACCTGAATGAGCAGATGAAGGCCATTCAGAAAGAGCTCGGCGACAGCGACGAAGGCCATAACGAAATCGAAGAGCTGAAAAAGCGCATCGATGCCGCCGGCCTGCCGAAAGACGCCTTGGCCAAGGCCCAGGCTGAACTGAACAAGCTGAAACAAATGTCGCCAATGTCCGCGGAAGCGACCGTGGTGCGTTCGTACATCGACTGGCTGGTTCAGGTGCCGTGGAAGGCTCAGAGCAAAGTGCGTCTGGACCTGGCGCGTGCCGAAGACATCCTCGACGCCGACCACTACGGTCTGGAAGAAGTCAAAGAACGCATCCTCGAATACCTCGCCGTGCAAAAGCGCGTGAAGAAGATTCGTGGCCCGGTGTTGTGCCTGGTCGGTCCTCCTGGCGTGGGTAAAACCTCGCTGGCGGAGTCGATTGCTCACGCCACCAACCGTAAATTCGTGCGCATGGCCCTCGGTGGTGTGCGCGATGAAGCGGAAATTCGTGGTCATCGCCGGACTTATATCGGTTCGATGCCAGGTAGATTGATTCAAAAGATGACAAAAGTGGGCGTGCGCAACCCGCTGTTCCTGCTCGATGAAATCGACAAAATGGGCAGCGACATGCGTGGCGATCCAGCATCGGCGTTGCTGGAAGTGCTCGATCCGGAGCAGAACCACAACTTCAACGATCACTATCTGGAAGTCGATTACGACCTGTCCGATGTGATGTTCCTGTGCACCTCGAACTCGATGAATATTCCACCGGCGCTGCTCGACCGGATGGAAGTGATTCGTCTGCCGGGTTACACCGAAGACGAGAAGATCAACATCGCCGTCAAATACCTTTCGCCGAAGCAGATTACTGCCAACGGTTTGAAGAAAGGCGAGCTGGAATTCGACGCCGAAGCGATCCGCGACATCATCCGCTACTACACCCGCGAAGCCGGTGTACGTGGGCTGGAGCGCCAGATTGCCAAGGTTTGCCGCAAGGCGGTCAAAGAGCATGCACTGGAAAAACGCTTCTCGGTGAAGGTCACTGCCGACATGCTGGAGCACTTCCTGGGCGTGCGTAAATTCCGCTACGGCCTGGCTGAATCGCAGGATCAGATCGGTCAGGTGACCGGCCTGGCATGGACTCAGGTGGGCGGCGAATTACTGACCATCGAAGCCGCTGTCGTACCGGGCAAAGGCCAGTTGATCAAGACCGGTTCGCTGGGTGACGTGATGGTCGAATCGATCACCGCTGCCCTGACCGTTGTCCGCAGCCGCGCGAAGAGCCTGGGCATTCCCCTGGACTTCCACGAGAAGCGCGACACGCACATCCACATGCCGGAAGGGGCGACCCCGAAGGACGGCCCTAGCGCCGGTGTAGGCATGTGCACGGCCCTGGTGTCGGCGTTGACCGGGATCCCGGTGCGCGCTGACGTGGCCATGACGGGTGAAATCACCTTGCGCGGTCAAGTGCTGGCGATTGGCGGTCTGAAAGAAAAACTGCTTGCTGCCCACCGTGGCGGGATCAAGACGGTGATCATTCCTGAAGAGAACGTACGCGATCTGAAGGAAATTCCTGACAATATCAAGCAAGATCTGCAGATTAAACCGGTTAAATGGATTGACGAGGTCCTGCAAATTGCGCTGCAATACGCGCCGGAGCCCTTGCCCGATGTAGCTCCGGAGATAGTTGCAAAGGATGAAAAACGCGAGTCTGACTCTAAGGAAAGAATTAGCACGCATTAGTACGCATTTGCCTGGAGGGCTTGTTGACAGCTTTTTAGAGCCCTTGTTATAAAGCGGCTCTTAAGTGTCTGTAGGCCATTCAGCACTCGTTTTTGCTTTCACCAAAAAACTTAGAATCATACTCAAATAGATATAAGGGGACTTAGAGTGAACAAGTCGGAACTGATTGATGCTATCGCTGCATCCGCTGATATCCCGAAAGCTGCTGCTGGCCGTGCGCTGGACGCTGTAATCGAATCCGTCACTGGCGCTCTCAAGGCTGGCGACTCTGTTGTTCTGGTTGGTTTCGGTACTTTCTCCGTGACTGATCGTCCAGCTCGCATTGGTCGTAACCCACAGACCGGTAAGACACTGGAAATCGCAGCAGCCAAAAAACCAGGTTTCAAAGCCGGTAAAGCACTGAAAGAAGCTGTCAACTAAGTTCGATTCAGGTTTTTGCCTATCCGGGTCGGGGTCATGCCTGACCTGGCAGCGGAGCGGTAGTCCAGTCGGCAAGTTGCCGGTCCGAGACACCGAGGGTCGCAAGTTCGAACCCTTGGTCCGCTCCGCCAGTTACGAGAAGGCGCATCCTCGGATGCGCCTTTCTTCTATCCGGATTCTACCCACGCTCCACGGTTGCCTAATTTTGAAGTTCAACCGTTTCTGGGGGACGCATGCTGCAGAATATCAGGGACAATTCACAAGGCTGGATTGCCAAGACCATTATCGGGGTCATCGTTGCACTGATGGCTTTGACCGGTTTCGACGCCATTTTTCAGGCCACCACCCATCGTAACGATGCGGCCAAGGTCAACGGCGAAGAAATCAGCCAGAACGAGCTGAGCCAGGCGGTCGATATGCAACGCCGTCAACTCATGCAACAGCTGGGCAAGGATTTCGATGCTTCCTTGCTCGACGAAAAAATGCTGCGCGAATCGGCCCTCAAAGGCTTGATCGACCGCAAGCTGCTGCTGCAAGGCGCAGAAAACTCGAAATTCGCTTTTTCCGAAGCGGCTTTGGACCAAGTGATCCTGCAAACCCCTGAGTTCCAGGTGGACGGCAAGTTCAGCTCCGAGCGTTTCGATCAGGTTATTCGTCAGCTCGGCTACAGCCGCATGCAATTCCGCCAGATGCTGGCTCAGGAAATGCTGATCGGCCAACTGCGCGCTGGCCTGGCTGGCAGCGGTTTCGTTACCGACGCACAGGTGCTGGCCTTCGCCCGTCTGGAAAAACAGACCCGCGATTTCGCTACCCTGAACGTCAAGGCTGACCCGGCGGCTGTGAAGCTGACCGACGATGAGGTCAAGGCCTACTACGACGAACACGCCAAGGAATTCATGACGCCGGATCAGGTGATCATCGATTACCTCGAGTTGAAGAAGTCTTCCTTCTTTGATCAGGTCGCGGTGAAAGACGAAGACCTGCAAGCGGCGTATCAGAAAGAAATCGCCAACCTGTCCGAGCAACGTCGGGCGGCGCACATTCTGATCGAAGTGAACGGCAAGGTGACCGAGGCGCAAGCCAAGGCCAAGATCGAAGAAGTTCAGGCCCGTCTGGCCAAAGGCGAGAAGTTCGAGGCCCTGGCCAAGGAATTCTCCCAGGATCCAGGTTCGGCGAACAACGGTGGTGACCTCGGTTACGCAGGCCCTGGCGTCTACGATCCAGCGTTCGAAACCGCGCTGTATGCGTTGGCCAAGGACCAGGTTTCGGCCCCGGTTCGTACTGATTTCGGCTTCCACCTGATCAAGCTGTTGGGTGTCGAGGCGCCGGAAGTTCCGACCCTGGCCAGCCTGAAAGACAAGCTGACCCGCGAGCTGAAAACCCAGCAGGTCGAGCAGCGTTTCGTCGAGGCGACCAAGCAACTGGAAGACTCGTCGTTCGAATCTTCCGATCTGGCCCAGCCGGCACAGGACCTGAAACTGACCGTTCACACCTCCAAGCCGTTCGGCCGGGAAGGTGGCGACGGCGTTGCAGCCAACCGTGCGGTGATCGCTGCCGCGTTCAGTCCTGAAGTGCTGGATGAGGGTGCCAACAGCACCGCCATCGAACTCGATCCGGAAACCGTGATCGTGTTGCGTGCCAAGGAACACCTGAAGCCTGCGCAACTGCCGCTGGAAAGCGTGTCTGCCGCCATCCGTGGGCAATTGGCCAAGGAGCACGCCAGTGCTGCCGCCAAGACCAAGGCTGATGAGCTGATTGCCAACCTGCGCGAAGGCAAGACGCCGCTGGACAAGGCGATTGACGGTCAGAGCTGGAAAGTCACCGCTGCGGCGAATCGCGCTCAGGAAGGGATTGACCCGACTGTGCTGCAAGCGTTGTTCCGCATGCCGAAGCCGGTTGCCAAAGACAAGCCGACCTTCAGCAGCGTGACCCTGGCCGATGGTAGCCTGGTGATCGTGCGTCTGAACGGCGTCAACGAAGCCGCTGCGCCGACCGACGAAGAGAAGGCTCAATACCGTCGCTTCCTCGCCTCGCGCATTGGCCAGCAAGACTTTGCGGCCTACCGCAAGCAGTTGGAAGCCGAAGCGGACATCAAGCGTTTCTGATGCCTGACTGAGTTTCCCGCGACACAAAAACCCCGGCCAAACCGCCGGGGTTTTTTGTGGGCACAGAAAAAGCGGGCAGGGACTGTCCGTCGGCTGAGTTTTTTCCGGGCGACTTTTTCCTGTAAATGGCAGTCATTACACTTGTAACTGTTTCAAGACACTAATCGATGCGACGCTAAGCATCGATCTGTTGCACAATACGCCCCGGACCGTTTTTCTCAGGATGTTCAATGTTTAAATCATTTCCCGTGCGGGTTGTCGGGCTGGCGTTGGTGCTGGCCGTCGCGGCCGGTTGCTCTTCGAAAAAAGCCCCGATCTATGAGCATGAGAACTTCGACGACTCCGGAACCTTTTCGCGCAATTACCCGGTTACCGATGCGCAATCCTGCGAAGCCGCCCGTCGCGCGTTGCTCAGCCAGGGTTACATCATCACCAGCAACGACCCGAAGCTGATCAGTGGTCACAAGAGCTTCCAGCAGACTGGCGAGACCCACATGGAGATCAGCTTCAGTGTGGTCTGTGCCGATGATGGCAGCGAAGGCCATCACGCGACCATGTTCGCCAACGCCTTGCAGGATCGCTATGCGCTGAAGAAGACCAACAACTCCGCGAGCCTCGGTGTCGGTGTGTTGGGTTCGGTATCGATGCCGATCGGCTCGTCCGACGACTCGATGGTCAAGGTCGCCAGCGAAACCGTCTCGTCGGCTAAGTTCTACGAGCGTTTCTTCGCCCTGGTCGAATTGTTCCTGCCGCCGGAAGCGAAAAAAGCCGCGCACATCGTCGAAAAGCCGAAAACCGATCTGGGCGTGCCTGAAGCCAAGGCCGCTCCGGCGCCTGAGCCGGCCTCTGCCGCCCAATCAGCTCCAGCTCCTGCTCCGGCAGCCGAGCCTGCGCCGGCACCTGCTGCGGAACCGGTTGCACCGCCACCTGAGCCCGCACCGGTTGCACCGACCGAGAACGCTGAATCGGCGGCACCGTCGACGGAAAATGTCACGCCACCAGCGCAGTCGAATTTGCCTCCTCCGAGCGAACCGATTCCTGCCATGCCTGTGACCAGCCAATAATCGGTGGCTGACGCTCCGGGATCGGCTAGCAGCCTGTCGATCCCGGAATCGTGTTCAAGTTTGATCCGCGTCAACCCAGGCCACATTCCGATGGCCTGTATCGAAAAATCCTGTGATAAATTCCTGACCACCTGCTACGTTTTATTCAGTAGCGACGAAGCGTCGTGCCTGCGTCATTTTTCTTTCACGCGGGCACTTTATGCTCAAGGTGCAGGTCATTTATTCAAGCGTTTTTTCAATGAGCGATGGGGGATTCAAAATGGACGATTATCAAGAAGAGCTGCTCGAGTTCCAGGCCTTTGAACTGGACCCGCTGGAACCGGCCGAAGACGCTACCGAGCTGTAAGCGTCAGCCCGACTGGCGGTGACTGCGGCGAAACTCGCCGGGTGTTTGACCGCTCCAGCGTTTGAAAGCACGTTGAAACGCTTCGGCTGAGGCAAAGCCCAGCAGGTAGGCGATTTCACCGAACGCCAGTTCAGTGTCACGAATGTAGGTCATGGCCAGGTCGCGACGAGTGTCGTTGAGAATTGCACGAAACTGCGTGCCTTCCTCGGTGAGTTTGCGGCGCAAGGTCCAGGTAGGCAGCTTCAGGCGTGCCGCCACTTCTTCCAGGTCGGGTTCCCGGCCACCATTGAGCAACGGCCCCAGTAACTGAATGATGCGTTCACGCAGGCTGCGGGTGCGTGTCAGTTGTTCCAGTTCCCGTTCACACAATTGCAGCAGGTGTCGCCACGTACTCGGGCAGTGCAGCGGGTTGCGCTGAGCGAGGCTGGCCAGACTCAGGCGCAGTTGGTTCTGCTCGGCGCCAAACTGGATCGGGCAATCCCCCAGCACCGCATAAGCGTCCCGGTAATCCGGCTCGTCGAACTCGATCTCGATGCGCTCAGCGCTCAGGGGAACAGGGCTGACGCTGGACAATTGTTGCAACCAGCCGGCGATGATCGAATCCACCACGAAGCGGTTATAGGCGTTGTAAGGGCTGATGGAATAGAACCGCAGCCACGCGCCTTGGGCATCTTCGTGGAAACTCGATTGACCGCGATAGTTGGAGCCGTACAAGGCTTCGAAGCGAATCAGGCAACGTGCCGCTTCGCGTACTGTCGGTGCCTGCGCGGCGGTAACCCCGGCGAGGCCGGCCTGGCTCAGGCGGCTGAGCTGGCCCATGCGTAAACCCAGTGCCGGGTCGGCGGTCAGTTGGATGGCGCCGTGGCCCAGGCGCATGTAGCGCGGGATCGACAGCCGGGCGCAGGCTTCGCCAAGCCGGGCGGGGTCCAGGCCATACTGGTCGAGCAGGGGCTGAGGATCGATGCCGTGACTGCGCACCGCGTCGGCCAGGCTGTGAACAAAGCCCACCGACAGATCGCCCAGACGCATCGGCAACGGTTTCATGGTTTACAACCAAAGGTTCAGCAAGCGCGCGCCACGGAAGTTTCCACCGGCGAAATGCTGCCCGTTGCTGCTGAGAAAACTTTGCCCGGCGCTGCCCTGATCCCAGAACTGCCCGCGCAGGAACACGCTCATGCCGGCGATGGCCTGGCTGGCGGGCGGTTGTGCGGTCAGCGTCAGGCGGTGCCAGGCTTGACCCTCGCTCAGTTCGCCAGCCTTGAGGCTGACGGAATCGGGCGTCGACAGACCCTTGTAGCCGCGCCATGGCTTGTCCCAGGCGCCGCGACCGATGACGAACGCCGGGACCGCGACCAGCTGCGCGCCCTGATCGTCGAGTTGGCGGTAGTTGTCCGGGTACCAGCTGTCGCTGCCGATCAACACGCCCAGGCGTCCGGCCGGGGTGTCGACGACGTTGAGCGTGTGTTCGCCATTGGCCTGGATCACATCGCTTTCATCGACGATCGGGTGCATCTGGCGCTGTGGCTGGCCAATCGGCAGCCCGTCGCGGCCGAACACCACGCTGCTGTTGTACAGCGCACCGCGACCGATTTTCAGGGTGCCGTCGATGATGCTCGGCTCGGGCAGCACGATGGAGCCCGCCACGAGCGTCACGTGAAATTCCTTTGCCAGCCCACCAAACAGGGCCTGGTAATCCTTGGCCATACTCTTGGCTTTCATGCGCAGGTGCGCATCGTCGAGGCGGTTGTCACCCTTGGCGCTGATCAGCGCGCGGATGAACTTCAACGGGTTGCTCACCGCCAGCCAGTTCATGGCTTCCTTGAGCGTGGTGGCTTGATACAGCTCGTCTTTCTCGCCGCTGACCATCAGCCAGGTGCCGACATGTTCGGGCAGCACCACGATGGTTTTTTCATTCAGCAGCCCCTGTTCCTGGGCTTTCTGCAAATAGGCCGCGAGTTTGCGGTGCAAGCGTTCGGTGCTTTGGTAGTCGGTGGGAAACAGTTCGGGCTGGATACCCAGCAGGTTGCCACGATCGGCAGGCGTTCCCTGATCGATGGCGAGATCGATGCGCAAGTCCGACAGGTAATGACCCGCCGGACGATCCGCGGCCCACATGGCGTAGGTCGTCAGGGCGGCAATCAATGCCATGGAGAAAGTCAGGTACAGAAGTTTGCGCATGGGAAAACAGTTAGTGGCCGTGTGCAGGGTTCATGATTGGCGTTCAGGATGGGGGACGAGGCTACGGTAAAACAACGCGTTGAGGGGCGGTTTTTTTGATTTTTTTGCGGTTTTGCAGCGAATGATGGCCGACGCTGGCGAACCAATGCAAAGACGCATCGCAATGATCCATATGTGCCGAATTCGTCATGGCGTCGGCCTAAAGCGATCAAGCCGTGACGGCTGGAACGGGTCAGGCTGGACGGTCTGTTCAAGGAGATGATTATGATCCGTCTGTCCCTGGCCGAAGCTCGCGAGCTGGCCGAATCGATCTTGCTGCACAACGGTTTCAACCTTGCCCACGCTCAGGCGGTGACAGCCACAGTGATTGCCGGCGAGCGCGATGGCTGCGCCTCCCATGGTTTGTATCGGATCCTGGGCTGCGTCAACTCACTCAGGGCAGGCAAAGTGGTGGCCGATGCCGAGCCGCAGGTCATTGATCAAGCGCCTTCGATCGTGCGCGTGGACGCGGCGGGTGGTTTTTCACAATTGGCGTTCCAGGCGGGGCTGCCGTTGTTGGCGCAGAAAGCCCGGGCAAACGGTATCGCTGCGCTGGCAATCAATCGCTGCGTGCATTTCTCTGCGCTGTGGGTTGAGATCGAGCAACTGACGGCGGCCGGCCTCGTGGCATTGGCCTGCAATCCCAGTCATGCCTGGGTGGCGCCCGCGGGCGGCAGCCAGCCAGTGTTTGGCACCAATCCCATTGCGTTCGGCTGGCCACGCTCGGGCAAGGACCCGTTTGTGTTCGACTTCGCCACCAGCGCGATTGCCCGTGGCGATATCGAGTTGCACCGGCGCGCCGGCAAAGCGCTGCCCGAGGGCTGGGGTGTGGACGCGCAGGGGCAGCCAAGCACCGATGCCAACGTGGTGCTCGATGCGGGCGCGATGCTGACGTTCGGTGGGCACAAAGGCTCGGCGCTGGCGGCCATGGTGGAACTGATCGCCGGGCCGTTGATCGGCGACCTGACCAGCGCCGAGTCACTGGCTTACGACGCCGGCAGCAAGTCGTCGCCGTACCACGGCGAGTTGATCATTGCCCTTGATCCACGACGCTTTCTCGGTGAAGCCACCGAACAGCATCTGGCCCGTGCCGAGGTCTTGTTTGAGAGTATTGAAGGGCAAGGTGCACGGTTGCCCTCGCAACGGCGCTATGAGGCGCGAGCGCGTAGCCTGGTGGAGGGCGTCGAGATTCCCGAGGCGTTGTACAACGATCTGAAAGCGCTGCTGGGATGAGTGAGAGCGTGCGCCACCGGTAAACCGGTGGCGTTTTTTTACAGGGGCGCGCGTTGATTGCTGCCATCGACCAGACGAGCGATGCCTAGCGGGTTGGCATTTTTCAGCGGGTCGGGCAGAAGCGCGTCGGGACAGTTCTGGTAGCACACCGGCCGCAGGAAACGCTCGATGGCGAGGCTGCCGACCGAGGTGCCGCGCGCATCTGAGGTGGCCGGATAAGGCCCGCCATGCACCATCGCATCGCAGACTTCGACGCCGGTCGGGTAACCGTTGAACAACACCCGACCAACTTTTTGCTCCAGCAGCGGTAACAGCCCGGGGTGATTTTGCAGGTCGCCGGCTTCAGCAATCAGCGTGGCCGTGAGTTGCCCGTGCAAGTGCTGAAGTGCCCGTTGCAGTTCGGCTTTGTCGGCCACTTCCACCAACACTGTCGCCGGACCGAACACTTCTTCTTGCAACAGCGGGTCGCCATCGAACAACAGACTCACGTCAGCCTTGAACAGTTGCGGCTGCGCCTGTGTGCCCTGTTGATCGCGACCAGCCAGGTGAGTGATGTTCGGGTGCGCGTGCAACGCCTGCACACCGTTGGCGTAGCTGTCGAGCGTGCCGAAGTTGAGCATGGTCTGCCCCGGTTGCCCCGCCATCACGGTGCTCAGCGATTGGGTGAAGGCGCTGAACGCTGGCGAGCGAATACCGATCACCAGTCCCGGGTTTGTGCAGAACTGGCCACAGCCGAGCACCACGGAGGCGGCGAGTTCGCTGGCAATTTTCTCGCCCCGCAGTTGCAGTGCTTCGGGCAATACCAGCACTGGATTGATGCTGCTCATTTCGGCGAACACGGGAATCGGCTGCGCTCGTGCCGCGGCCATGTCGCACAGCGCGCGGCCACCCTTGAGTGACCCCGTGAAACCGACAGCCTGAATCGCCGGATGTTTGACCAGGGTTTCGCCCACGCCTGAACCGTAGATCATGTTGAACACACCCTTGGGCATGTCAGTCTGCTCGGCGGCACGGATGATCGCGTCGGCCACGAGTTCGGCCGTCGCCATATGCCCGCTGTGGGCCTTGAACACCACCGGGCAACCGGCGGCCAGGGCGGCAGCGGTATCGCCACCGGCGGTTGAGAATGCCAGCGGGAAATTGCTCGCACCGAACACCGCGACCGGGCCGACGCCGATCCGGTATTGGCGCAAATCAGCTCGTGGCAGTGGCTGACGCTCGGGCAGGGCCTGGTCGATGCGTGCCGCATAAAAATCGCCACGGCGCAGGACTTGCGCAAACAGGCGCATCTGGCTGCTGGTGCGCGTGCGCTCACCCAGAATGCGTCCGTTCGGCAGCGCCGTCTCGCGGGTCACCAGAGCGATGAAATCATCGTCCAGTGCCTCCAGTTGCGTGGCGATGGCTTCGAGAAATTCCGCGCGGCGTATAGCCGACAACGTGCGAAAGGTCGGGTAGGCGGCTGCGGCGGCCTGGGCGGCGGCGTCGACTTCTTCGTTGGTGGCCTGCATGAACGCGTAGGGCAGCGCTTCACCGGTAGTGGCGTCGTGGCTGCGCACGGTGATCTTGCCGGCGGCACTGCGCGCACCGCCGATGTAGTTGTGGCCGATGATCTGGGGCATGAAAAGCTCCTGTCGGAATGTAGGGGACTGGATCTGTAGGAGCGAAGCTTGCTCGCGAAGGCGGTAATACATTCAACAGAGATGTCAGCTGACACATCGTCTTCGCGAGCAAGCTTCGCTCCTACAGGTCGCGGCGTCAGGCCAAGGAGTCGCTGCGGCGTGCGGCCACCGGTTCGGCATCGTTCAGGGCGGCGATGCGCGCGGCAGATTCGCTGTCCACCAGATGCAACGACTTGCCACGCGTCTCACGGGTCAGGCCGACCGCGATGATGGAGATCAGCGACGCGCCGACCAGGTAAAACGCGATCGGAGTCGAGCTGTGGTACTTGTTGAGCAAGGTGATCGCAATCAGCGGGGCGAGGGAACCTGCGAAGATCGGCGCCACCTGGTAGCACAGGGACAACGCGGTGTAGCGCACGTGAGTCGGGAACATTTCCGCCATCAGCGCGGAGTAGGGCGCGTAGGTCATCGACTCGATGGCCAGGCCCAGGGTGATGGCCGCCATGATCAGCCAGTTGTTGCCGGTGTCCATCATCGGGAAGCCGATGAAACCCCAGAACGCCGTGAGGATCGCGCCGGTCAGGTACACCGGTTTGCGCCCGACCAGGTCAGACAGATAACCCATCAACGGAATCATGAAGAAGTGCAGCAGGTGCGCGCCGAACATCAGCAGCAGAATTTCGGACGTGTCCTTGTGCACCACCAGTTTCAGATAGGTAATCGAGAACGTCACGACGGTGTAGTAGAGGATGTTTTCGGCAAACCGCGCGCCAATACCGACCAGTACCGAACGCCAGTGGTGACGCAGCACTTCGACCACGCCCAGTTGCTGTTGCTTGGTCTGCGCCTGACGGGCCTGGGCTTCCTTGAAAATCGGCGCGTCATCGACGCTGGTGCGTATCCAGTAGCCGATCAGTACCACGAAGGCCGAGAACCAGAACGCCACGCGCCAGCCCCAGGCGAGGAATTGCTCCTCCGACAGATTCGACGACAACAGCAGCAGCGCAACCGTCGCGACAAGGTTGCCGGCCGGCACACCGGCTTGTGGCCAGCTGGCCCAGAAACCTCGGCGATTGTCCGGGCAATGCTCGGACACCAGAAGAATCGCACCGCCCCATTCGCCGCCAAACGCGAAGCCCTGGATCAGCCGCAGCAGCACCAGCAACACCGGTGCGGCATAGCCGATCTGGTTGAAACCGGGCAGGCAACCCATCAAGAAGGTGGTGATACCGACCACCACCAGGCTCAGTTGCAGCAGGCGCTTGCGGCCGTACTTGTCGCCGTAGTGACCGAACACCAGGCCACCCAACGGGCGGGCGAGAAAGCCCACGGCGTACAGGGCGAAAGCGGCGATGATGCCATCGATGGGGCTGTCGGTCTGGCGGAAGAACAACTGGCCGAAGACCAGTGCCGACGCGGTGCCATAAAGGAAGAATTCATACCATTCGGCGACTGTGCCGGCCATGGCGGCGGCCACGACGCGCTTGAGTCCCGAGGGTGTGGTTGCGCGGTGAGCGTGTTGAGCGTTGGGCATGCTGGCGTTTCCTGTAGGGGCGCAAAAACAGGTAGCCGGGCCGGGGCCGCAAAGCCCCGCCCGGCAATCACTCAGAGACCGACGTCCGGCAGGTGCGGACGGTTGGCCAGGGCCTTGGCCATGATCTGCTCGACGAAGAGCCGATCTTCTTCCGGCAGGGCCAGGCGTGGCGGACGGGTCAGCGCGCTGCCGCGACCGGCGATGGCTTCGCACAGCTTGATGCACTGCACCAGGTCGGCGCGGGCGTCGAGGTGCAGGATCGGCATCAGCCATTCGTAGATCGGCATGGCTTCGGCATAACGTCCGGCCTTGGCCAGGCGGAAGATGGTTTCGCCTTCTTTCGGGAACACGTTGGACATGCCCGACACCCAGCCTTCAGCGCCCACGGCGAGGCTTTCGAGCACCACATCGTCGAGGCCGGCGAACAGCACAAAACGGTCACCCACTTCGTTGCGGATGTCGATGAAGCGGCGGGTGTCGCCAGAGGAATCCTTGAAGCACACCACGTTGTCGCAGTCGGCCAGGGCAATCAGGATGTCCGGGGTCACGTCGTTTTTGTAGATCGGCGGGTTGTTGTAGACCATCAACGGCACGTCGGCGTTTTTTGCCACGTAGCGGTAATGCTCGGCGGTTTCGAACGGCTTGGAACCGTAGACCAGCGCCGGCATCAGCATCACGCCATCGACACCGACCTTGCGCACGGCGTTGGCGACCTTGGCCGCTTGCACACTGGTGAATTCGGCCACACCGCAAATCACTGGCACACGGCCGCGCGAGGCATCGACCGCGACTTCGGTCACGGCGATTTTTTCTTCAGCAGTCAGCGAAGTGTTCTCGCCGACCGAGCCGCAAACCACCAGGCCCGACACGCCGTCGCGGATCACGTTGGAAATCACCTGATGGGTTTTATCCAGGTTGATCGAGAAGTCATCGTTGAATTGAGTGGTCACCGCGGGGAAGACGCCACTCCAGTTAATTCGCTTGCTCATTGTTGCCTCCGGGTTGTTTATTGTATTTCGTATACGATATTTAAAATGAAAAAATTCGGCTAGTGCTTTTTTCAGGTTTGTGGGGTTTTTGTCAGCCGTCGGTCGGGGTGGTCAGTGCTTCAGAGTGTTCAGGCACCGGGCCAGGTGTCTGACAGTCGATAGCCTTGTGGCCACGGATCGTTCGGATCGAGCAGCAATTGATGGGTGCCGGTGATCCAGGCCCGGCCGGAAATGCAGGGGTAGATAGCGGGGCGTCCGGCCACTTCGGTCAGTGAGTCAATCCGACAGTGGAATTCGGAGCCGATGATCGAGCGACCGATAAAGCGCTCGCCGACGCGCATCAAACCCTTGGCGTGCAACACCGCCATGCGTGCCGAGCAACCCGTGCCGGTTGGCGAGCGGTCGATCTTGCCCGGTTGAATCACCACTGCGTTGGCGCCGGTGGCGATGCCGTTCTCGTGGACGACGGGCGCGGCGATCTGGCAAAAGGAAATGTGCGACCACTCAGGGTTCAACGGATGCACAAAGCCCAATTGCTCGTTGGCGGCACGGGTGATTTTCAGCCCGACCGCCACCAGGTCGGCGGCTTCATCGGGGCGGATTGAAAAGCCCAGTTCCCGGGCATCGGCGATCACAAAGCTGTCACCGCCATAGGCGGTATCGACCTTGAGGGAGCCGACACCTTCCACTTCGATCCACGCGTCGAGGCGATCGGCGAAGGACGGCACGTTTTTGATTTCCACCCGTTCGACCTTGCCGTCACGGCAATCGGCCACGGCCTCGATCAGGCCGCCGGGGGCTTCGAGCACCAGCCGGGTTTGCGGTTCGGTCATTGGCACAATACCGGTGTCGAGCAACACGGTGGCCACGCACAGGGAATTGGAGCCGGACATCGGCGGGGTATCCGCCGGTTCCATGATGATCCAGGCCATGTGCGCCCGCGGGTCCTTGGCCGGCACCAGCAGGTTGACGTGGCGGAACACCCCGCCACGCGGCTCATTGAGCACGAAGTTGCGCAGGGTTTCATCCCTGGCGATCCAGCGTGATTGTTCCCAGACCGTGGCACCGGGCGGTGGTGCGACGCCGCCGACAATCACGTCGCCGACTTCGCCTTCGGCGTGGCAGCTGACGATGTGGATGACTTTCGATGAGCGCATGGTTTGCTCCTTATGTTGTCTATGCAGGCCTCATCGCGAGCAGGCTCGCTCCCACAGGGATCTGTGGCGCTCACAAAACACTGTGGGAGCGAGACCGGCTTGCCGGCGATGGGGCCATCCGTTATTTCACCGACTTCAAAAACGCAGCAGTTTCCGCATGCACCGGATTACCAATCACCTGATCCGGCGAGCCGATCTCATGCACCAGGCCGTTGCGAAAGAACGCCACGCGGTCGGACACGTCACGGGCGAAGCGGATCTCGTGCGTCACCAGCACCATGGTCATGCCGTCTTCGGCGAGCATGCGCATGGTGTCCAGCACTTCGCCGACCAACTGTGGATCGAGGGCCGAGGTGGCTTCGTCGAACAGCATGTAGTCCGGTGACATGGCCAGGGCGCGGGCAATGGCCATGCGTTGTTGCTGGCCGCCCGAGAGCTTGCCGGGGAACACCTTGAGCTTGTCGCCCAGGCCGACGTGAGTCAGTTGCTGCACGGCCAGCGCCTCGGCTTCGGCCTTGCTTTTGCCCAGGACCTTGCGCGGTGCGAGCATCACGTTTTCCAGCACGGTCAGGTGCGGGAAGGCATTCCATTGCTGGAACACGATGCCGATTTTCTGCCGCAGGTGATTGAGGTCGGTTGCGCGGTGATGCACCTCGACGCCATCCACGCGGATGTTGCCTTTCTGGATCGGTTCCAGGCCATTGATGCACATCAGCAGGGTCGATTTTCCCGAGCCGGAGCCGCCGATGATGGACACCACTTCGCCCTTGTTCACGGTCAGGCTGACACCCTTGACCACATCAAGGTCGCCGAAGGATTTGTGTACGTTGTCGATCTCAATCATTTTCTTGCCACCTTCTTTCCAGACGAGCGCCGAGGCGTGCGACCACCAGGCTCATGACGTAGTAGATAAGGCCCGCGATGCACAGCACCAGCAGCGGTTCCTGAATGCGGGTCACGATGGTTTGCGAGGCGCGCAGCAGTTCGACGATGCCGATCCACATCACCAGCGCGGTGTCTTTCATCACGCCGAGCACCAGGTTCAGCCAGCCGGGGAAGGCTACCCGCGAGGCCATCGGCAGGACGATCCAGCGCAGGTCCTGGAAGAAACTGAGGCCCAGTGAACGGCTGGCCCGGCGCAAGGTCAGCGGTACCGACAGCACGCCGCCGCGCACGATCTCGGTGAAGTACGCAGCGGCGTAAACCCCGAGCACGATGCAGCCCACGCTGAAAGCACTGATGTTCAGGCCGACGATGCTCTTGAGCGAGTTGAACAGCACGAACTGGATCAGCAGCGGCACGCTGCGAAACACGTCCAGCACCCACGCCAGTGGCAGGCTGGCCCGTGGCAACAGCGCACGCAGCAGGCCGAACACCAGCCCGGCGAACGTGCCGAGCAGGATCGCCCAGCAAGTCAGTTGCAGGGTGATCCAGGCGCCGTTAAGCAGGAACAGCAGGTCGTTCCAGGAAAAACCGGTGGAAAACATAGTCACGTCCTCAGTAACGGAACAGCCGCCAGGCCATCAGCCGGGCCGTCGCGACGATCGCCTTGGCGATCAGGTAATACAGCACCGCGGCGATGGTGAAATATTCGAAGGTGCGGAACGTCTTGACGTTGTAGTCCTGGGTCACGCCGGTGAGGTCGTTGTTGAGCCCGACAATCACCCCCAGCGACGTCATCAACACTGCCCAGACCATCTGGTTGCTCAACGGGTAGAACACGATCCGCAACAGTTGCGGGACGATGATCATCCGGTAGGCCTGGAAGGCACTCATGCCCAGCGAGCGCGCAGCCCGCACTTGTGTGCCTGGCACTGCCTTGAGCCCGCCGCGAAAGTTTTCCGCGAGATAGCCGGCATTGTTGAAGGTGATCCCGGCCAACAGCGCGAGCCAGGAACTGACGTGCAGGCCCATTGAGCCGAGGCCGAAGTACAGGATGTAGATCTGGAACAGCGACGGGGTATTACGGGCAATCGACACCCAGCCGTTGCCGATACCGCGCAGCAGCGGGTGTCTGGTTTCACGCATGACTGTCAGGGCCAGGGCGATCAATACGCCGAAAATCATCGACAGCGCGGCGGTCTCGAACGTGACCCAGGCGCCGGCGAGCATGTCCGGCAAGGCGCGCAGGGTGGCGCGCCATTGGAAGGTGTAATCAAACATGCGCGAGGCTCTCCATCGGCAAGGCGGGTTGCAACCAGCTCGGCAATCGCCCGCTGGCGCTGGCGGTGCAAGCGGATTCAACGCACTCGGCGAGGCTGGCGAAGTGCACTTTTCGCCCCACCAGACCGGGTGCGTAATGGGCGTATTTGCCCGAGTTGGTCATTAAGGTTGTGGCGGCTGGCGGGATCACCGGCTCGCCGAGCATGCACCAGCAGGTGTCCGTCACCAGGGTGGCGCCGAAGGCTTCAATGACGCCGATGTGTCCGGCGTCGCGCGCCTGTTCCAGCACCGCACGACCGCACGTGATGGCGAGCACCACCTCGGGGTGTTTGTGCCGGCCGTGACACAGCCGCGCGAGTCGGGCGAACTCGCTGAGCGAGAAGTGCGGGTTACCCAGCGAGACCACCTCCACGCGGTTGTCACGGGCACTGTTGAGCTCGCGCCAACTGCCCAGCAGGTCTGCCAGGCGGATTGTTTCCACAGGTATCGGGACGTCGGCTTCCAGTGCTTGTGCAGGGTCGAGTGCTTCCGGTGTGACCCCGGCGATATGAAACAACGGCGCGGCCGACGTGGTGGCGAACGCCGCACCGAAGGCTTTCAGGTCGTCGAGGTCTGGCTGGTGCTGTTCCAGCCCGAACACCAGCGGGATCCGGCTGCCCGCGAGGGCACCGATGTGGTAGCCGAGCAAGGGGTAAAACGCATCGTCGAGTTCGCCCAGGTCCGGTAATTCAACGCGCAGGCGGGCTTTGCGTGGCGCCTCAAGATGACAACCGATCAGGGGCGCGCGGCCGGTCAGGGCGATGCAGATATCCAGGTAATCCGGGTACTTCAACGTGCGCGCACCAAGCACGCTGTTGGCGTAGACCACCGCGTTGGATTCGGCCCAGACGATCTGCTCGCCGGCCTTCGGTGCGGTGTCGAGCAAGTAGGGGGCACAGGTGAAACTGAGCTGCGCACCCATCGCCATGTAGGCATCGCCCAAGGCACTGGCCGGTTCGCCGAGCAACGGGTCGATGCCCAACGCTCGCCAGCGGCGCTGGTCCACGGAAATTGAATTGAGGGTGGTGGGCACGCGAACCTTTGCGCCCCAGTGCACCAGTTGTTCGGCAAAGCGCAGGCTCGCCGGGCCCGTGTAAATACAACCGTCGATGTGGGCCTGAGCGATATCCACCAGTTGGTGGGCGCCTTGCAGTTCGGCCATGCGCAGGACAATCTGCATGGCCATCTGCGCGGCTTTGCCATGCTCGCCGTCGAGCAGCGAACGGTCGAACCCGGTGAGTTCAATCGACTCGTTGGTTTCGCCTGTGTGCATCGGTGTTTCGGTTGGCTGCCAGCCATCGATGGGCACGTGATCGAACATCGCCAGCGAGGTGCCTTCGACTCGGGCGAAGGCTTTGCCGCGCAAGGTCGCGAAGGCCTCCCGGCCGATGCACAGCACCGGCAGGGAACGCTCGAAAATGGTCTGTGCCACCAGCACGCCCAGGGTCAGAATCTCATCGGCTTCGGCCAGGACCAAAGCGGCCGGTGCATGACCGTTGCTGATCAACTCCATCAGCACGCTGCTGCCGGTACACGAACCTCGACCACTGGGAATGGCCAGCACACGACCGCGCAGATGTTCGCCGCTGAGCGGATGGTGACGGTCGATGACTTCACCCGTACAAGGGTCGACGCCGCCCCAGAAGCTCAGCCCGACATCGGCAAACAGCAGCGCGCCCTGGGCGGAGCCCGGGACCAGGTTACGACCGATGAGAGCAGTGGACCCAGGCATGCCGGACACCTTAGTAGTAGACCTTTGGCACGGTCAGGTCAGTCGGCGGGATTTCAGTGCCGACCCATTTGGTGAACAACTCGTTGTAGCGGCCGCTGCGCACCTGCTGGTTGACGAACAGGTTGAGGTAGTTGAGCAGGCCGTACTCATTGCGCTTGGCACCCAGGGACACGTAGTCGATGGTGTAAGGCGCGTTGCCGGCGATTTTCAGGTTTTTGTATTTGCCCGACTTGATCGTCGCGGCGGCCACGGTATTGGTCACCACCGTGGCGTCGATGTGACCCTGGGCCACCGCCAGCAGCGTGTCGTTTTGTGACTGATAGGCGCGGAAGGTGCCGCTGCCCCATTTCTTCACATCGCCCTCCAGCGCGATGGCCTCAAAAGTGCCGCTGGTGTTGCCCAGCGCTTTGCCCTTGATGTCGTTGAAGCTGTTGATGCCGGTGTTGTCGCGGGTCAGCACGACCATCTGGAAGGCGAAGTACGGCACGGTCAGGCCAACGGTCTTGGCCCGTTCGAGGGTGTCGGAAGTCGAGGCGACGATCACGTCAGCCCGTCCGGAGATCAGTGCCGGAATGCGGTCCGGGAACGGCGTTTCCACCACTTCGGCCTCGACCCCGAGGATCTTCGCCAGGTCGTTGCAATAGTCCACGTCGAAACCGGCAGGAGCGTTGCTGGCATCGCGGAAACCCATGGGCGGGAAGTCCAGGGTCACGGCGCAGCGCAGCTTGCCGGAACCGATAATGTCGTCGAGCTTGTCAGCCTGCGCGGTGGCAATGAAGGAGGTACTGAGAACAGCGCTGAGGGCTACGGCAAATGCGGGGTTTTTCATAGAGGCCTCGTTCTGTGGAAGTGCTGTTGAATATCGTATTGGGGATTTCGTATACGATATTAACAATAGCAATGGCCGTGCCGTTTTTGCTTTTGCCGCCGAATTTTTGCCAACCCTTGAAGCAGGGCGGCTCAGCGCAAGCGAGCGGGGCAACGCTACGACGGTGTCGGTCGAGGAGGTGTTACGGAAGGGAGCACGCAGGGTGCGCAGCGCCCCTTAAAGGAACATTTTAACGACGGCTATCGCGGTACTGGCTGGGCGAAAGACTGGTGAGGGCGCGGAATTGGCGGCTGAACGCACTGTGGTCGGTGTAGCCGCAGCGCAGAGCGATTTCGGTGATCGGCAGGTCGGTGTCGAGCAACAGGCGCGAGCCTTCTTCCAGGCGGGACTTGTGGATCATCTGCCGTGGCGTGAGCTGGAACACCCGTTTGCAATGGCGCTCCAGCTGCGCCACAGAGAAACCGGCGATGGCCGTCAGTTCAGCCAGGCTGATCGGTCGGGCGAAATGTCGGCGGATATGTGCGTCCACCGCTGCCAGTTTCTGGAACGCCGGATGGTTGGACTGGGGCAGTTGCAGGTCGCGGGAAATACCGGCGAGGCCGACGATCCGCCCTTGTTCATCATGCAGGGCGAGTTTGTGGGTCAGGCACCAGACTGGCTGGTTGCCGAAATACAGGTGCAGTTCCAGTTGATCCGCCAGTTCACGGCCGGTGGACAGCACGCGCCGATCCTGCTCGGTGTACAGCGGGCCAAATCGTGCCGGGAAGACCTGGTCCGCCGTCAGCCCGAGCAGTTGCCCGCTGTGCTTGAAACCACACCGTCGAGCCAGGGTCTGGTTGACGAAGACATAGCGCGCCTCGCTGTCCTTGATGAAGAACACCACGTCCGCCAGGGTGTCGAGAAGCGTCGCGATGGGCTGCAGACTGCTCAGCAGCGTCGGTAAATCGCAGGGTTTGAACTGATTGAGTAAGGGGAACATAGCGCTGGGGGCCTGGTGGCAACTACCGGGATCATAAAGACTCGGCAGTGCCCCCGAAACCCCGGAGCGAGCGTTTACGCGGGCGGGGTGTCTTCCAGGCACATCAGGGTTTCGATACGTGCCGGGCTGAACGGCGGTCGCGGGGCCGAGGGTTGCCAGTCGAACAGGTACTGCAAGGCGCCGCCACACACTCGCCCCTGACAGGCGCCCATGCCGCAGCGGCTGGCCAGTTTTGCCGCACGCCAGTCAGCGTGCCCGGCCAGTGCCGCGTAGGGCACGTCTTCGCAGCGACAGACCAGCGTGTCGGCCTGCGCCAGTGACTTGAGGTGTGGGTTGAGGCTGAACGCGTTGTTCAACGCCTTGGCGAAACCCTGCCAACGTGTCCGACGTGGCCACAATTGGCGTGCCGCTGAGGTGTTACCGACGGCGGCATGCCCGGCAATGGCACCTTCGACCAACGCCAGTTCACTGCCACCGAAACCGGTGCATTCACCTGCGGCGTAGTGATCGGCAAGGCTCGTGGCTTGCCAGGCATCGACCGCGAGCGCCGTGCCGTCGAGTGCGCAACCCAGCGCCTGACCGAGTTGAATATTGGGAATCAGGCCGAAACCACAGGCCAGGCGATCACAGGCCAGTTCGACGATTTTGCCCTGTTGCCGCAGACGCACACCTTCCAGCCGTTCATTACCCAAGGCTGCCACGACGTGGGAGCCGGTGCGGTAATGACGATCAAACAGGCTGAAGGATTGCACAAGCTTGCCCGGCCAGCGCGGCAGTTGCAGGGCGAACCCGGCGACCGCAACCGAGGAGGCTTGCTCGGCAATACTCAGCACGTGGGCGCCGTTGTGTTTCGCGGTGGCCGCACTGGCCAGTAACAACGGCCCGCTGCCGGCGATCACCACGCGTTCGTCCTGCACCGGCAGGCCGCCCTTGATCAACGCCTGGAGTCCTCCGGCCCCCGTCACACCCGGCAATGTCCAGCCGGGGAAGGGCAGCAGCAACTCACGGGCGCCGGTGCACAGAATCAGTTTGTCGTAGCTGATCAGCCATCCGTGATCGGCGTCTTCCACCAGCAATTGTTTGGGGCCGGAACAGGCGATCACACGAGTGCCGCTGTAGTGGCGAATATTGCTGTTGGCATGCAGGCGCTCGCGCATCTGCCGTGCCTGATTCGGCAGGCTGGCCTGAGGCCCGTCGCGCCAGATCTGGCCTCCCGGCAACGGGTTGTCGTCGAGCACGATAATGCGGGCGCCACTGGGTGCGGCGGCGAGGGCGGCGCTCATGCCGGCGGGGCCGGCACCGATGATCAGCAAATCGGCGAATTCGTTCATGGTCGGGTCCGCACCTGCATGCCGTCATGACACAGTGTCTGGCAGGCCAGTCGGCGGCGTCCGTCGATGGTCACCCGGCATTCCTGGCAGATGCCCATGCCGCACAGCGGTGCGCGCCGCTGACCGCTGACCGAGGTGCGAGTGCACCCGTCGTCGGCCAAGGCTAATGCCGCGGCGACAGTCGTACCTTCGGCGACCCGCAGGGTGCGGCCGTCCAGGACCAAATCAGGCATACACGGCCTCCCCGAGAAAACGTTGCGGCAGATAGGCTTGCGCCGCCAATGGCGGCGTCTCATTGAACAGTTGCGCGACCAGCAAATCGGCGGTGCCGGGGGCCGTGGTGACCCCCAGTCCCTCGTGACCGACCGCCAGCCACAAACCTTTGCGTGATGGGTGCTCACCAATCAGTGGCAGCCCGTCGGGGCTGGCGGCGCGAAAACCGGTCCAGGCGCGGATGCCGTTGAGCTGGGCCAGACCCGGCATGTACTCGGTGGCTCGCTTGAGCATTTTCGCGAGCATCCAGCCTTCGACCTGCGGGTCGGTGGTGCCGAATTGTCGCGAGGCGCCGATGAACAGTTGTCCGGTTGGCCGGGGCTGAATGTTGCAGGCGGTCGAGGGCCCTGTGGCGTTGTGGGCGCTGGTGACATAACCCAGTTCCACCAGCGTGTGGGTGACCTTGCCGGGATAGCGGTCGGTGATCAGCAAGTGGCCTTTTTTCGGCTCGATCGGCAACTCGGGGCACAGGTCGTTGGCCTGGATTCCATTGGCCAATATGACTGCCTCAGCGCTCAACCACTGGCCGTCATCGAGTCGCACGCGATTGCCATCGACCTCGCTGACCCGCGCCCGACGTTGTTCGATGTCGGCGGTGTCGAGCATCCAGTTGGCGGTCGCCGGAGCGTAGAGAATGCCGTCGCCGTTGATCAACAAACCGCCTTCGAGGTCTTCGCGCAGTTCAGGTTCACGGGCGCGCAAGGCGTTACGAGCGATCAACTCGCAGGCAACGCCCTGGGTCTGAAGGTTCAGGTATTTGCTGTGGGCCACGGCCATTTCTTCGGCATTGGCTGCCAGCCACAACGTCCCGTTGCTGCGGTAAGCGCAGCCTTGCGGCAAGTCCGGCGCCAGTTCGCGCCAGCGTTGCAGCGAGTATTGGCTCAGGGCCAGCTCGGCCGGGTTGTCGTCGAGCACCAGCAAGTGGCCCATACCGGCGGCCGTCGCGCTGTGCAAACCAGCGTCCAGCACCAGCACGCGCAAGCCACGCCGGGCCAGCGCCTGGGCGCACGCGGCACCGATGATGCCGGCGCCGATCACGATGACATCGGCCTCCAGGCCTTGGCTCATGGGCGAATGCCCCAGGCGAACGGGTCGTCCTGTTCAATGATCAGGCTGGCCTCGGCGCTGATGAAGGCGCGGCCACGAATCGTCGGTACGATGCGCTCGCCGTGCTGTTCGTAGGAGCCTTCGAACTCACTGCCGATGACGCTCGCCTGGCGCCAGATCTGGCCCGGCTGCAATTTGTCATCGGCCGCCAGGCACGCCAGTTTTGCACTGGTGCCGGTGCCGCAGGGCGAGCGGTCGTAGGCCTTGCCGGGGCAGAGCACAAAGTTGCGGCTGTCGGCCTGCTCATCCTCGGCAAACAGTTCGACGTGGTCGATCAACCCGCCGTCTTCGCCACGTATCCCCTGAACGTCCAGTGCTTGCTGCACGGCGAAGGTGTAGGCGGTCAACGCATCAAGGTTGTCGCTGGCAACGCGCAGACCATGCTCGGCGATCAGGAAAAACCAGTTGCCACCCCAGGCAATATCACCAACCACTTCGCCAATTCCCGGCACCTGCAACGCCACGGCTTTGCGATAACGGTAGGCCGGCACGTTGCGCACGCTGACGGAGTGGTCGTCGTGCAAGGTTGCCTGCACCGTGCCGACCGGCGTTTCGATGCTGTGCACGCCTGGTCCGATCTTGCCCAGGTGAGCAAGCGACGCCACCAGGCCGATGGTGCCGTGGCCGCACATGCCGAGGTAACCCGAGTTATTGAAGAAGATCACCCCGGCACAGGCCGCAGGGTCAACCGGTTCGCACAGCAGTGCGCCGACCAGCACATCACTGCCTCGCGGTTCGAGCACGCAGGCGGTGCGCCATTGGTCATGGTGTTCAGCCAGCCGTTGAAGACGTTCGGCCATGCTGCCGGTGCCCAGCTCGGGAAAACCGGAGGTCACCAGGCGGGTGGGTTCGCCGCCGGTGTGGGAGTCAATCACGGTGATGCGTTTCATGAGTGGGCCACGTCCGTTCAGATGAGTGAACGCAAGAGTGGCCCGTGCGGGGGCTTGCAGGCTTGATGGTTTTACCCGGTGCCGATGACGAAATCGGCACAGTACCGCGGTCTGTCAGTGGTGGTGGGGCAGGTGCTCGAACAGGGTTTTGCAGACCCCGGCGATGTGTTCGTCCAGCAGCTTCACCGCCCGGTCGACGTCACCGGCGCGACAGGCTTCGAGGATCTCCCGGTGTTCGTGATCGGCGCGTTCCTTGCCTGCGGAAAGGCTCATTTGCATGCGCAGGTAACGTTCCAGTTTGTCGTTCACCGAACGGATCAGGCTCACCAGAAACGGACGTTGTGCCGGTTCATAGAGGCAGGCATGCAGCTCCCAATTGAGCTCGGCCCAACGCCCCACATCATCTTCGCCGACGAACTCCTGGCAGATGCGTTCGGCCCGGGCGAAGGTGTCTTCGGTCATGTTGGGAATGGCCAGGCGAAGCACCTTGTCTTCGAGCAACATGCGCACTTCGAACATCTGCGCCAGCTCGGCATCGGACACCCGTGTGACCATCGCCCCGCGATTGCGCTGGAACATCACCAGACCTTCGGCTTCCAGGCGCTTGAGGGCCTCACGCACCGGGATCTTGCTGACGTTGAACTGCCGGGCGATGTCGTCCTGGCGAATCGGCTCGTCCTCGGCGAAATGCCCGGCGACGATGGCGTCACGCAGATGGCGGGTGATGATTTCAGATGTCGAAGGCGCATTGCCCAAGTCTGGAGCATTGAATTTGGGTAGGGTCACGGCGGCAGTCGTTCGGATTGAGTTGGAGATATGGTATACGAATTTTCATTGGGTTCAGTGCACTTGCGCTGCCTTTCGACAGCCGCACCCTGACTCCCCGGCGTTCATTGCAGAGGAGATGGCGCAAACGTCCGACACCCGGGCCGTTGCGCATTTGGATCATTAAGTTGTCAGTTTCGGTCATTGAGCGGCCGGAGGAGTGCTCATAGTCTGTTACACATGACAGAGGGGCGCCAAAGAGTGCCCACACTTTTTCCGTGAACGCTCGTTGTGGAGTTACCGATGACCGCCGCTCATTACCCGCACCTGTTGGCTCCGTTGGACCTGGGTTTTACCACGTTGCGCAACCGCACCCTGATGGGTTCGATGCACACCGGTCTTGAGGAAAAGCCCGGCGGCTTTGAACGCATGGCTGCTTTCTTCGCCGAGCGCGCCCGTGGCGGTGTCGGCCTGATGGTCACTGGCGGTATCGGCCCGAACGACGAAGGCGGTGTGTATTCCGGTGCGGCCAAACTGACCACCCTCGAAGAAGCGCTCAAGCATCAGATCGTGACCCGCGCGGTGCACGAGGCGGGCGGCAAGATCTGCATGCAGATCCTGCATGCCGGCCGTTATGCCTACAGCCCGAAGCAAGTTGCGCCGAGCGCCATTCAGGCGCCGATCAACCCGTTCAAGCCCAAAGAGCTGGACGAGGAAGGCATCGAGAAGCAGATCAGCGATTTCGTCACCTGTTCGACCCTGGCGCAAACAGCCGAGTACGACGGCGTCGAGATCATGGGCTCCGAAGGTTATTTCATTAACCAGTTCCTCGCGGCTCACACCAACCACCGCACCGACCGCTGGGGCGGCAGCTACGAAAACCGCATGCGCCTGCCGGTGGAAATCGTCCGCCGTGTACGCGAAGCCGTAGGCCCGAATTTCATCATTATCTTCCGCCTGTCGATGCTCGACCTGGTGGAAGGCGGCAGCAGCTGGGAAGAAATCGTGACCCTGGCCAAGGCCATCGAACAGGCCGGTGCAACTATTATCAACACCGGCATCGGCTGGCACGAAGCGCGTATTCCGACCATCGCCACCAAAGTGCCGCGCGCGGCGTTCAGCAAAGTCACCGCCAAGCTGCGCGGCTCGGTGAGCATTCCGCTGATCACCACCAACCGCATCAACACCCCGGAAATCGCCGAGCAGATTCTCGCTGAAGGCGATGCCGACATGGTCTCCATGGCGCGGCCGTTCCTCGCCGACGCCGATTTCGTCAACAAGGCCGCCGCGGGCCGTGCCGATGAAATCAACACCTGCATCGGTTGCAACCAGGCGTGCCTCGATCACACGTTTGGCGGCAAGTTGACCACTTGCCTGGTGAACCCGCGGGCCTGCCATGAAACCGAACTCAACTACCTGCCCGTGCAGCAGATCAAGAAAATCGCCGTGGTCGGTGCCGGCCCTGCGGGTCTGTCGGCCGCAACCGTGGCTGCCGAGCGTGGTCATCAGGTAACGCTGTTCGATTCGGCCAGTGAAATCGGCGGTCAGTTCAACATCGCCAAACGCGTGCCGGGCAAGGAAGAGTTCTTTGAAACCCTGCGCTACTTCAACCGCAAGTTGCAAACCACCAACGTCGAGGTCTGCCTGAACACTCGGGTCGATGTGGCGAAACTGGTTGAAGGCGGTTACGACGAGATCATCCTCGCCACCGGCATCGCGCCGCGTGTACCGGCGATTCCGGGCGTCGAAAACGCCAAGGTGTTGAGCTACCTGGACGTGATTCTTGAGCGTAAGCCGGTGGGCAAACGGGTCGCCGTGATCGGCGCGGGCGGAATTGGTTTCGACGTGTCCGAGTTCCTCGTGCATCAGGGCGTTGCCACCAGCCTGGACCGTGAAGCGTTCTGGAAAGAGTGGGGCATCGACACGCTTCTTCAGGCGCGTGGCGGTGTCGCCGGCATCAAGGCTGAGCCGCATGCACCGGCGCGTGAAGTGTTCCTGCTGCAACGCAAGAAATCCAAGGTCGGCGACGGTCTGGGCAAAACCACCGGCTGGATTCACCGCACCGGTCTGAAGAACAAGCAGGTGCAGATGCTCAACAGCGTCGAATACCTGAAGATCGACGACGAAGGTTTGCACATCCGCATCGGCGAAACCGGCGAGCCACAAGTGCTGCCGGTGGACAACATCGTGATTTGCGCCGGGCAGGATCCGTTGCGCGAATTGCAGGACGGGTTGGTTGCGGCAGGGCAGAACGTGCATTTGATTGGCGGCGCGGACGTGGCGGCGGAGCTGGATGCGAAGCGGGCGATCAATCAGGGTTCGCGGTTGGCTGCTGAGCTTTAACAGCAGGTCCAGCGTGCCAATGGCCTTCGCGGGCAAGCCTCGCTCCTACAGGAGTCGCGTTGAACAACCATTTGGTGAACAACTCGAATATTGTAGGAGCGAGGCTTGCCCGCGAAGGCGTCCTCAAGGCTGCTAATATGCCGGCTCTTTACCCAGAGCCGGCATCGATGTTCCTCCCTTCCAATGACTGGCTTCCCCGAGCCCCGCTCGAACCCCTTCATCTCGACTGGCTCGAAAGCACCGGCATCGAAGTCGCCATCCTGCGCCTGGACCAGATCGACCCGCTGATCAGCGGCAACAAGTGGTTCAAGCTCATCGAACACCTCAAAGCGGCTGACCTTGGCGCAGCCAAAGGCATCATCAGCCTCGGCGGTGCTCACTCCAATCATCTTCACGCACTGGCTGCCGCCGGCAAGCGCTTCGGTTTCACGACCGTTGGTTTACTGCGCGGCCATCCGCAGGAAACGCCGACAGTGAACGACTTGCAAGCCTTCGGCATGCAGTTGCACTGGCTCGGTTATGGCGGCTATCGCGCGCGGCACGATGCGGGTTTCTGGGAACCCTGGCAGGCGCAATACCCTGAGCTGTTTGCGGTGCCGGAAGGTGGCGGCGGTTTGTCGGGTGCGAAGGGCTGCATGCAACTGAAGTCGATGGTCGGCGCGCAACTGAACGGTCTGGGCTGGAGCGACTACGACGGCTGGTGGCTGGCCTGTGGAACGGGCACCACGCTGGCCGGCCTGGCGTTGGCTGAAGCGGGGGATCATCCGGTTTATGGCGCGCTGGCGGTGCCCGACGATCATGGCGTGGCGCAGCAAATCGCATCGATCGTGCAGGAAGCGGGCTTGCAGAATGCGGCTTATGAATTGCTGGATGCCAGTCGCGGCGGTTTCGCCAAGGTTGATCCGCTGTTACTCGAATTCATCGCGCAAACCGAACAGGCCAGTGGCATTCCCCTTGAACCGTTGTACACCGGCAAAGCGCTGCTGGCGCTCAAGCAGCACGTCGAAGCTGGCAGATTCGCAAAGGGATCGCGACTGATCTTCATCCACACCGGCGGCTTGCAGGGCCGCCGCGGATTTTCGTCGCGACTCGTACCCTTGTAGGAGCGAGGCTTGCCCGCGAACACAGGCGACGCGGTCTGTCCGACAAACCTCGTCATCGTTCTTCGCGGGCAAGCCTCGCTCCTACAGGGGGGAGGGCATAGTTTTCAGGAATTGCGGTTTACGCGCTTGGGCATCATCCGCAGCAGGGTGTTGTCGCCCACCACATAGTGGTGATAAATCCCCGCCACGGCGTGCAGCCCGATCAGCCAGTAACCGATGGTGCCGCCGAGTACATGCCAGCCTTCGATTTGCTTGGCCAACTCCTTGTCCTCTGACAGCAGCATCGGCAGATCAATGCCATAGAACATCACCTGATGCCCCTTGGCGCTGGTGACCAGCCAACCCAGAATCGGCATGGCGATCATGAACAGGTACAGCGCCCAGTGCATCAATCTGGCCAGCACGGTCTGCCAGTGCGGCGAAGCGGGGAAGATCTGCGGCGCCGGGCCGAGGCTGCGCGCGAACAGCCGCAACCACACCAGCACAAACACCGTCAGACCGAGCATGAAATGCGCTTCAACGATCAGCGTTCGGCCACCACTGCCTTTGGGAAAGATTCCGCGAAATTCGATGCTGGCGTAAACCACCGCGAGCAACACCAGCATCAACCAATGCAGCGTGATCGACACGGTGCTGTAGCGTGAGTCGGAGTTCTTCCAGGGCATACGGCGTTCCTCACAGGTCGGGTCAGGCCACCGTTCTTGGTCGACGGTGTGCGTTAACTGTAAGCCTGTTTCGCACGGTTTGCCTCAAGCCATTGGCGGTTCAATGCTCTAAGTCAGGTGATTGAGCAAAAAAACACAATTCCCCCTGTAGGAGCGAGGCTTGCCCGCGAAGGGGTCCTATCAGCCGACATCCATGTTGAATGTTCAGACGCCTTCGCGGGCAAGCCTCGCTCCTACAGGGGAACGTGGTGCTTTGGGTGAATCAGTTGGTTTGCGGCATCTCGCCGTTGGCCAGGCGCTGGTTGATGTCGGCGATCACGGCCGGCAAATCGGTGATGGTGTCGATCATGTAGTGCGGGCGCGAGCCTTCGAACAGTGCGTGGATGCGCTTGCGTTCGCTGTCCAGCTCGTCACTGCCGAGGGCGCGATAACCTTCGTAGTCCAGGCCCAGCGCGTTGCCCGAGCAGATCAGCGCCACGGTCCACATGCCGGCGCGACGACCTTCAAGAATGCCTGGCACGGTGTCGTCGATCTTCACGCACGCGGCGACATCGTCGATGCCCAGGGCGATCACGTTGGCCAGTGCCTGAGCCGGCCATGGGCGGCCGTTGGGCACTTCGTCGGTGGCGACCACGTGATCGGCGACGTAGCCATTGGTGGCGGCGAGCTCGACCACTTTGTCCATGACCTGTTTCGGGTAGCCGGAGCAGGAGCCGATCTTGATCCCTTGCGCACGCAGGTTGGCGATGGTCTCCAGCGCGCCGGGGATCAGCGCCGAGTGCTCGGCGATTTTTTCGATTTGTAGCGGCATGAAGCGTTGGTAAATCGCAGTGACGTCATCGTCGGTCGGCGTGCGGCCGAAGGCCTTGCGATAACGTTCGGCGACGGCCGGCTGATCGCACAGGGTGCGAATGTGATCCCACTTGCCCATGCCCATCGGGCCACGGGCTTCTTCGATGGACACCTGGACGTCGAATTCGGCGAAGGCCTCGACAAAAATCTGGGTTGGGGCGAAGGAGCCGAAGTCGACCACGGTGCCGGCCCAGTCGAGGATGGCGGCTTGCAGTTTGGTTGGGTTTGCGTAGTTCATTTTTTTGATCCTGTAGGAGCGAGGCTTGCCCGCGAAGAACGATGACGAGGTTTGTCGGCGGTACCGCGTCGCCTGTGTTCGCGGGCTAGTCGGATCGCCGCCCGCTCGCTTCTACAGGGACGGCGGTGTCTGTGGTTCAGATTTCGAGCACTTCCATCTTGCGCAGCACTTCGGCAATCGCCGCCACCGCCGCGTGCATCTCGGCCTGGTTGACGTGGCCGATGCAGCCGACGCGGAAGGTTTCGACCTGGGTCAATTTGCCGGGATAGAGGATGAAACCCTTGGCCTTGACGCGTTCGTAGAACTCCTTGAACTGGTAACGCGGGTCTTTCGGTGCGTGGAAAGTGACGATGATCGGCGCCTGGATCGCGGCAGGCAGGAAGCTGCGCAAGCCGAGCCCGGCCATGTCATCGAGCAACACTTTGCAGTTGTCGGCGTAACGCTGATGCCGCGCCGGCAAACCGCCTTCTTCGTTGTATTGCAGCAGGGCTTCGTGCAGCGCCGCGACCACGTGGGTTGGCGGGGTGAAGCGCCATTGGCCGGTCTTGGCCATGTAGGTGTGCTGGTCGAACAGGTCCATGGCCAGCGAATGCGAGTTGCCGGCGGCATTTGCCAGCGCGTCTTTGCGAGCGAAGACAAACCCCATCCCCGGCACGCCTTCCAGGCATTTGCCCGAGGCGGCGATCAGCGCGTCGAACGGCACCTGTTGCGCATCTACCGGCAGCGCACCGAAGGAGCTCATGGCATCGATGATCAGGCGTTTGCCGTGTTGCGCAATGATCTGGGCGATTTCCGGCAGCGGGTTGAGGATGCCGGTGCTGGTTTCGCAGTGGATCAGCGCGACGTGGGTGATGCTGGCATCGGCCCGCAGCAGACGGTCTACGTCGGCGGCGGTGGTCGGTTCGTCTTCGGCGGTTTCAAAGGTGCTGAAGGAACGGCCGAGCACTTCGCAGATTTTCGCCAGGCGTTTGCCGTAGGCACCGTTGATCAGCACCAGTACCTTGCCGTCGCGAGGCACCAGCGTGCCGATTGCCGCTTCGACGGCGAAGGTGCCGCTGCCTTGCAGGGGCACGCAGTGGTGACTGTCGCCGCCGTTGATGATCGCCAGCAGTTGCTCGCAGAGGCTGGCGGTCAGTTGATTGAAGCGGTCATCCCATGAACCCCAGTCGACCATCATCGCCTGACGGGTGCGGGCCGACGTCGTCAACGGGCCGGGGGTGAGCAGGATGGGTTCGGCAGTACTCATTCTCGTGTCCTCGCAATCGATGGGATGAAGCTACGGGGCTTAAATTGCAATTTGCCGTGCTATCAATCAAATTGTTTGTTGTTATGCCAGCCATCAGTGAGGGTTATTCATGAACCTGTTCCAGCTCCGCGCCTTCGATGCGGTGGCCCGCGAGGGCAGCTTCACCCGGGCCGCCGCCCGGCTGTTCATCAGCCAACCGGCGGTCACCGGGCACATCAAGGCGTTGGAGGAGCACTACCAGATCACCTTGCTGCGGCGCACCGCGCGTCGGGTCGAGCTGACGGAGGAGGGCACCAAACTCGCCGCGATCACCCGGGCGATGTTTGGTCTGGCCGAAGAAGCGCAAGTGATGCTGGAGGCCAATCGGCAATTGCTCACCGGGCGTCTGGAAGTGGCGGCGGACGGGCCGCACATGGTCATGCCGATGCTCGCGAGCCTGCGCGCGCGGTATCCGGGGATCACCGTGAACCTGCGCCTGGGTAATGCGCAGGAAACCCTGGCGGCGCTGTTGTCGGAACATGCCGATGTGGCGGTGCTGACCGAGGTTGAGCCGCGCAAGGGTTTGCATTTGCAGGCGCTGAGCGAGTCGCGGATTTGTGCGCTGGTGCCTGAGGGGCATCCTTGGGCGCAGCGTTTGAAAGGGGTGCCGCTGAAGGAACTGGATCAGGTCATCATGGTGTTGCGCGAACCGAGTTCGATTACCCGACGCACGTTCGATGACGCTTGCGCCCAGGCGAAGGTGAGCCCTCGGGTGTTGCTGGAACTGGACAGTCGCGAGGCGGTGACCGAGGCCGTCGCGGCGCAGTTGGGGGTTGGCGTGGTGTCGTCGGTGGAGGTCAGCCATGACCCGCGAGTGGCGGCGGTGCCGATTATTGGCGAGGGATTGGTGAACCGGCACATGATCGGGTGCATGGAGCGGCGGCGGGATTTGCGGTTGATTCAGGCGTTTTTCGATTTGGCGCCGGTCAGTTAGACCGCGGTGCGGCCTTCGCGGGCAAGCCTCGCTCCTACAGATTGCATACGACCTTGTAGGAGCGAGGCTTGCCCGCGAAGGGGCCGGACCTGCCTACGCAAGACTCTCGCGCACCATCTCCAGAAACGTCGCCACCACCCGCCGCGAACTCTGCTCGCGCAAACACACCAGCGTTTCCGTCAGCCGCCGCTTGCAGTCGGTGATCGGCAGCGCACACACCCGCGAATCCGCACCAAACTCCGCCGCCGAGACCACCCCCACCCCAATCCCCACGACCACCGCCTCACGCGCCGCCTCCCGGCCTTCGACCTGAATCGCCGGGCGAATCCGAAACCCGGCGCCGGCCATTTCCTCCTCCAGCGTCTGACGCGTCACCGAGCCGATTTCCCGCAGCACCAGCGGCGTGTCGTCGAGGTCCGCGAGGCAGATCGACTCGCGGTCGGCCCACGGATGATTGCGCGAAACAAACGCCACCATCGGGTCATTGCGCAGCGGCAGCGAGATCAATCGTTCATCGCTGACATCGCGCCCGAGCAACGCCAGGTCAGCCTGATAGTTGAACAGCCGAAACAGCGATTCATCAGTGTTGCCGGTTTCGATCTTCACGCTGATGCCGGGGTAGCGCTCGCAGAACCGCGCGATCTGCGGCAGCACGTGCACCGGGGCGTCCACCGCCAGAATCAGGCTGCCGGTCTGCAACGCCTGCGAGTCGTGAAGCAACTCCTGCGCCTCGGCTTCGATGACGAACAATCGCTGGGTAATGCTCAACAAGCGCTCACCCAGATCGGTCAGGCGCACCGAACGTTTGTTGCGGTGGAACAGCAATACCCCGAAGCGCTCTTCGAGCTTGCGCACCTGGTCGGAAATCGCCGGTTGCGTGAGAAAAAGCCGCTCGGCGGCTTTGGTGAAGCTTCCGTGAACAGCCACGGCATGGAAGGCTTTGAGCTGGGCGTGGGAAACCGACATCGAAACCTCCAGTAACAAGCTGAGCTTATATTGGAAATACGATAAATCGATTTCACTTATTAATCAGTAATTGTTTTTATCGGCTCCAGTCGCGGTGACTGGTCAGTCGAACAGCCTCCGTGACCATGAGCCTGCGCGTGCAACAGCAGGACTCATCTGACCGGTATCGCCAAAGGGACGCAGCGATATCGCAGTGCTCAACAATAAAAACACAGGCGTTTTCTTCCAATTCTGCCGGCACACTCACACCCTGAGGTCAGAACCACAATGAACAAGCACATCGGCACCATCAAGCGTTGGCGCGTGCAGATCTTCGCGATCACCTGGCTCGCCTACGCCGCTTTCTACTTCACCCGCAAAGCCTTTTCCGTGGCCAAACTGGGGATCGCCGAAGACCCCACCTTCATGCTCGACAAAATGGCCATGGCCAATCTCGACGCCATCTACCTCGCGGCCTACGCCATCGGCCAATTCACCTGGGGCATCCTCGCCGACCGCTTTGGCCCAAGGGTCGTGGTGCTCGGCGGCTTGCTGATTTCCGCTGCGGCTGCGCTGGTGATGGGCAGCTTCGCAACGTTACCGATTTTCGCTACCTGCATGCTGATTCAAGGGCTGGCCCAGTCCACCGGATGGTCGGGGCTGTGCAAGAACATCGGCAGTTTCTTCCCCGCTGAACAGCGCGGGCGAGTGCTGGGTTTATGGAGTTCCTGCTATGCCTTTGGCGGGCTCGTGGCATCGCCGTTTGCCGGTTGGTGGGCGTACACGCTCATCGGTAGCTGGCATGCGGCGTTCTTTTCCAGTGCGGCGGTGGTTGGGCTGGTCGCCGTGCTGTTTTTTATTTTGCAACGCAACAAACCGCAAGACGTTGGCTTGCCAGCGATCGAGCCGGAACCAGAGATGACCGCCGAAGAGGCGCATGCGCAAAGCAAGATCAGCGTGCTGGAACCGCTGAAGGAAATCCTGCGCAACCGCACGGTGCTGGTTCTCGGGCTCGCGTACTTCCTGCTGAAACCGGCGCGCTACGCGATTCTGTTGTGGGGGCCGGTGATCGTTTTCGAACAGATGCCAACCGTGGGCAAGGTCGGTGCGGCGATCATCCCGACGGCGTTCGAACTGGCCGGGTTGCTCGGGCCGATCCTGCTCGGGCTGGCCTCGGACAAACTGTTCGGCGCCCGACGCATGCCGGCCTGTGTGATCAGTTTGCTTGCGTTGACCATTTCGCTGGCGTTGTTCATGGGTGCCTTGCACACCGGCAGTGTGATGCTGGTGGTGGCGCTGCTGTTCGTGATGGGCCTGACCCTGTACGGACCGGACTCGATGATCAGCGGCGCGGCGGCCATCGATTTCGGCACCGCCAAGGCCGGCGCCACGTCGGCGGGCTTCGTCAACGGTTGCGGCTCGGTCGGGGCGATTCTCGGCGGTTTGCTGCCGGGCTACTTCGACTCGGTCACCGTGTTCATTATCTTCGCCGGCTGCGCCTTGTTTTCAGCGCTGGTGCTGATCCCCTACTGGAACAGCCGCCCGGCTGGCCTGCGTGGCGAAACTGCATTCGTGCCGAACCGGCCGATGAGCGTCAAACCCCTGCGTACCTGAGGAAATACCGATGAGACCTTTCTGGCTGGAACAGGCGCTGGCGGCTGAGTCGTGCGCGCCGTGCGAACCTTTGCCCGGCGACACCCGCGCCGATGTCTGCATCGTCGGCGGTGGCTACACCGGTTTGTGGACTGCGATCATGCTCAAGGAGCAGAACCCGGAACTGGATGTGTTGCTGATCGAAGCCGACATCTGCGGTGCCGGCGCCAGCGGCCGCAACGGCGGTTGTGCGCTGTCGTGGTCGGCCAAGTATTTCACCCTGGAAAGGTTGTTCGGCGTCGAAGAGGCGGTGCGGCTGGTCAAGGAATCCGAGCGCAGTATTCATGCGATCGGCACCTTCTGCGAACAGTACGGCGTGGACGCCGATTACCGCCTCGACGGCACGCTCTACACCGCGACCAACCGCGCCCAATGCGGCTCGACCGACGCGGTGATCGCAGCGCTCGAACGCCACGGCATCAACTCGTTCACGCAACGGCCGGTGGCGGATGTGCAGCGCATGGCCGGTTCCCGAAAACACCTGGAAGGCTGGTTCTCACCGGCCGCCGCCAGCGTGCAACCGGGCAAACTGGTGCGCGGTTTGCGCCGGGTGGCGTTGCAGTTGGGCGTGAGGATTCATGAGAACACCGCGATGACCGGACTGGAGGAGGGCAAACCGGCAGGGATCCAGACCCCGTACGGCACTGTCCGCGCGGACCGGGTGGTGCTGGCGATGAACGCGTGGATGGCCCGCGCGTTCCCGCAGTTCGAGCGCAGTGTGGCGATTGTCTCCAGTGACATGCTGATCACCGAACCACGGCCGGACCTGCTCGACCAGATCGGTTTGACCAGCGGTGTCACGGTGCTCGATTCACGGATTTTCGTGCACTACTACCACAACACCCCGGACGGCCGGATCATGCTCGGTAAGGGCGGCAACACGTTCGCCTACGGTGGCCGGATGCTGCCGGTGTTCGATCAGCCGTCGCCCTATGCAGGCCTGTTGCAGCACAGCCTCAGCGAGTTTTTTCCGGCGTTTGCCGAGGTCAAAGTCGAAGCGACGTGGAACGGTCCGTCGGATCGCTCGGTCACCGGTTTACCGTTCTTCGGCCAGATGAGCGCCCACGGAAATGTGTTCTACGGCTTCGGTTATTCCGGCAGCGGGGTCGGGCCCTGTCACATGGGCGGGCAGATTCTCGCTTCGATGGTTCAGGGGCTCGACAATGCCTGGACCCGTTCACCGCTGGTCAACGGTCCCTTGGGCTTCTTTCCGCCGGAGCCGATTCGCTACCTCGGTTCGCTGATGGTGCGCAACGCCATCCGCCGCAAGGAGCGCGCCGAAGATCACGGGCGTCGGCCACGGCATCTGGATGTGCGCCTGGCGAAATTCGCGGCGGCAGCGGGCAAGGCGGACAAGGGCTGATCAGGCCTGACGGTTGATCAGCCAATCGAGCAGCAGCCGGTCATCGCCGCGTGGTTGTCGGGTGGTTCGAGGCGCTGGCGGATGGCTCGCCGTCGCGCACAACACCGGGCGGTCCGGATCGCTGTCGAGAAAACTGATGAGCACCTCGGTGCCGGCGACCGGCAGCTTCGACGGATCGATCCGACCGTCCGCTGTTGCGAGGGCCAGGGGCAGCCAAAGGCCAGGGGATTCATCGTCATCGGACTCCGGGGTGGGCCACAACCTGACCTGTATTCGGCCTTGTTCATCCAGCACCGCAGGCTGGCCGACCGGGCCGAGCACCCGCGCCGTCTGGAAGCCCGGAATGCCGGGCCTGGCGTGTGTCAGCGCGGGGCGGAACACCGTTGACCACGGGATGGCGGTGAACTGATTGCTGTAACGCCGGCTCATGTCGGAGGTGGCCGGGGCGAGAATCGACGGTTGCTGTCCCTGATGACGGAGCTCGGTCAGCAGCCATTGATCGTTGAAGTTCTGCAACGGATGTTCCGACACTTGCACGATGCGTCCGCTGCGCAATTCGCTGTGATTGCTTTGACCCTGTATCTGCCGATGCAGACAGCGCAAGCGCTCGAGTATTCGGCGGCTGAGCCGTTCGCGATCAAGCAGTGGCGGGGCGGGGTGCGCGCAGAGTGGCGGCGAGGTGTGCCGCTGGAACAGTTCGTTGATCACCGGCCCGTTCGCGTGCCCGGGTGTGTCGCCATGAAACGGCGTCAGCAGCGGTTCCTGGGGGAAACTCAGGCAATCATCCGCGAGCACCAGCACATGGCCGTCGCATTGATGTTCGAAGTGATAGTGGATGCCTTCTTCTTCGCACAGACGTTGCAGGAACGTCAGGTCGCTCTCGTCAAACTGAATGCAAAATGGCCTGGCGGGATAACGCCCGTTCGGCAGCTCAAAACGATAGCTGTCTTCGGGCACTGAGTTTTCTGCGAGTAACTGGCGCAGGATCGCTGGCACATTGAGTTGATGAAACACCCGGCGGCAACGCTGCCGGTCGAGGTTTTGCAGCCAGGGCACCACCACCAGTCTGTACCCGGCCCAGTGCGGGCCGCGATGTTCGTGGCTGGCGCTGTGGACGACGCCATGAATGCCAAGGTCTTGCGTCAGGCTGAGGAACACCGGTTGTTGCAACAGGCGATCCGGGCTCATCGCCGGTGACAGGCCGATCACTTCGATATCGAATCGATAGGGCTGGTTGAGCGCTTCATGGCCACTGAACTGAACCACCTGCCAACTCAAATCGGCGTCCAGCAGTGTCAGGGTGAAGGGACTTTCCTTGTCGTTGTGCATCGATCGCGCTTCTGCCAGGGAGTACGGGCACAGAGGGTACGAAACCGTGGGCCTTTATGGTCACCGCAAATCGACGTTTCAGAATCGCCCTACAACCAGCGGTGAAGAAGTCGATTCGACAGGATGGATTTTTTGGTCGATTGCCAACTTTAGGCCGTATAAACTTGCGCAAAGCGTCGGCCAATAGATGTCTCGGCGCCATAGATAAGAGAGTGAGTAATGGGCGCACAGTGGAAGGTTAAACACAAAGAAGCGGCAGCCAACGCCAAGGGCAAGATCTTCGGCAAACTGGTGAAAGAAATCACCATTGCTGCGCGTAACGGTGCCGATACCGCCACCAACGCACACCTGCGTCTGGTGGTCGAACAGGCAAAAAAGGCGTCGATGCCCCGCGAAACCCTGGAACGTGCGATCAAGAAGGGCTCCGGCCAGCTCGGCGAAACCGTGCAATACCATCGCGTGACTTACGAAGGGTTCGCGCCGCACCAGGTGCCGCTGATCGTTGAATGCGTGACCGACAACATCAACCGCACCGTCGCTGAAATCCGCGTCGCGTTCCGCAAGGGCCAGCTCGGCGCCTCCGGTTCCGTTGCGTGGGACTTTGACCATGTGGGCATGATCGAGGCGTCCCCGGACAGCCCGGATGCCGATCCGGAAATGGCCGCTATCGAAGCCGGCGCGCAGGATTTCGAACCTGCGGATGACGGCGCTACTCTGTTCATCACCGAAGCGACCGATCTGGATTCGGTGCAGAAAGCCTTGCCTGAGCAGGGTTTCACCGTGTTGTCGGCGAAACTGGGCTACAAGCCGAAGAACCCGGTCAGCGGCCTGAGCGACGAGCAGATGGCTGAGGTTGAAGCGTTCCTGGAAGGCCTCGACAACCACGATGATGTGCAGGACATGTTTGTCGGTCTGGCTGGGTAATTTGCTTCTTCAGTGATACCGCTTTCGCTAGCAGGCTAGCTCCCACACTGGATTGTGAACACCGGTCAATTGTGGGAGCTAGCCTGCTAGCGATTGACCGTGCAGCGGTCACCAGCCGTTCAATTCCCGCACAATCTCGCTGAACCCCGGCCGCGCCAGCACTTTCGGCTGGCAGCAACGCTGCTGCAAATCCTCCAGCTTCACCCGCGCCTGATCACTCAGCCCCGAGTCGACCCGCTCCAGCAACTCCCCCAACAGAACGCCAAACGCGCGCACCTCGATCCGCTGCAATGCACGGGTTTCAAGGCTGTCCTCGGTTGCGTGGAAAGACGCTGCGCCAAAGTCCCCCAACAGGCAATCGCCGTGCTCGTTCCATAGAATATTGTGGCCGTAGAGGTCGCCGTGGGTGATGCCCTGGCGGTGCAAATGCTCGGCCACCGACGCGATGCCACAGGCGATCCGCAAGGCCACGTCGGCGCTGAACCGGGTATCGCTGGCGTAGACATCGCGGCTACAGGATTCCAGGCTCGGCAACCCGGCGAGGTTGCGATAGCTCGGGTCGATCAACTCCATGACCAACCCGGCCTGGGCCTGCGGATGCTCGACAATCCGTCCTTCGACCCGGATCAGGTTGGGGTGAAGGCCGGCGGTGATGCAGGCGTTCATTTCATGCAGCGGCGAGCCATCGCTGGTCATTTCGCCCTTGTAGAGTTTGACCGCGACTGGCGTTGCCTGCTTCCACAACGCCTGATGAATGACGCCGGAAGCGCCTTCGCCCAGCTTCTGTTCAAGGCTCAGCTGAGACCAGGGAATCGTCGACGTGGCATCGAGCGCGGCGGCATCGGCTTCGGTTTCCAACGGATTGCCGGCATAGGCCAGCCAGGTCAGGCTCGGCAGGGTCAGCAACCAGGATGGCAACTCGGTCAACTGGTTGGCGGCGATGCGGGTCAGCTCGAGGCGATGGCAATTGCTCAGGCTCTGGGGCAAGCACCGCAGGCGGTTACCGGCCAGCATCAGTTTTTGCAGATACGGGCGTTCGCCCAGCTCGGTCGGCAATTCGCTGATGCGGTTGTCGGTCAGGATCAACCAGCGCAACAACGGCGGCAGCGCGGCGCCCGGTACGGTTTCGATGCGGTTGGCCTTGAAACCGACCATGGTCAGTGCGGGGCACTGGCCGAGGCAGGCGGGCAGTTCGCTGAACTGGTTGCGGTCGCAGAACAACACGCGCAAACGGGTCAGGCGATGAAAGTCGTCCGGCAGGCTGCGCAATGCATTGCCACTGAGGTTGAGCACCTCCAGCGAATCCGCCAGGTCGAGGATTTCCCGGGGGAACTCCATCAGGCCGGCAGCCAGGTCCAGGCGAGTGGCGCCAGCCAGCAGGCCGGCGCGCAGTTGGGCAAGGGTATCCATGATCAGATTCGCTATTGATCGAAGGTAGGGCGCGAGGCCCGATAAAGGGCGACATGATAGCGGTAAAAGTGCTGGCTGTGAGGTCGCCATCGCGAGCAAGCCCGCTCCCACAATAGACCGCGTTCGTCCAGACAACTCGGTCAACTGTGGGAGCGGGCTTGCTCGCGAAGACGGAGTTCGCTGCGCCGCAAGAACTGGGTTCAGGCCAGGTCCCTGACTTCCATCAACTGTCCCAATCGACTGCGGGTGCGCGCCAGGTCAATGGCATCGCCGCCCAGGCTTTCGCGCAACGAGCGGTGGCCGAGCAGGATCAGGTGCTTGTCCTGGTCGTACAAAACGTCCACCAGATTGATGAAACGCTGCTGCGCGGCAATCGAGCAGTCGGCGAGGTTGGGCAGTTTATCGATGATCCAGTGGTCGAAACGTCGGCACAGCTCCAGGTAATCCATGACCGCCGTGGGGTGGTCGCACAGATCGCCGAAGGTGAAACCGATGGTGCGTCCTGCGCAATATCGGGCTGGAAGATGCCGGTTGCCGACGGGCAAAGGAATGGACGGCGCGTCGGGCTCGGGCAGGTTCAGTGCCTGACGTTGCGCCGACGTAGCCGGCCAGACGTAGTGACCCTGGGTAAACAACTGCTGGGCGTGGGTTCTCGCCTGACTGCGATAGTCGTGCGGGCCGCCGACTTCCATGACTTGCATGCGCGCATTGATCAGGTCGATCACCGGTTTGAAGCGCGCGTGGTAGAGCGGGTTTGGCAGCAAGCCCTCAGGCGGGTAATTGGAGGTCACCAGCAGCAGAATGCCTCGGCGAAACAGAGCCTTGAACAGCCGCGCGATGAGCATCGCGTCGCCGATGTCGTGGACGTGAAACTCGTCGAAACACAGCACCCGGCAATCGTTCAGCAAATCGTCGAGCGTCGTCGCCAGCGCATCCGGGTGATCGCGATGACTGAACATGCCTTGGTGCAATCGAGCGAAAAACTCGTGGAAGTGCAGGCGCTGTTTTTCCGCGATCGGCAGCGCCTGGAAAAAGCCGTCGAGCAACCAGCTCTTGCCACGCCCCACGGCGCCGTACAGATAAAGGCCCGGCAGCGTTTTTGCCGAAGTGCCGAGCAGTGTCGCGGCGTGCTGCGCCATGCAGTCGACCACGCGCTGCTGGCTGTGGCTGAGGGTGTAACCCTGTGCGTGGGCCTTGTGCCGGAAATAGTCGTGGATCACGCGCCCCGTCGCTGAATGAGCGGCTGAGGCCGTCGATGCCTTGCCGAAGAGGCGGCGCAGCGCGGGCCAGCGTGGTGTGAATCGCGAACGGTTGGGCGGTCGAACGGCCACTGTGTCACCCCGTAATCGTCAGGCAGGCTCCCCGAGCTGCGGCGGCCTAGTGTAACCAAATGGGGAAATTTGCTTCCAGTTGTGTCGACGGGCGTGGGGTGTAATTGGACAGAATTGTGCGGTGTGTACAGCTTGTAGGGCGTAGGGGTTGTGGGGTTTTGCCAGCAATTCGACATAAAAGCTCATTCCTTCGGCGGATCCAGTTTTTTTGGGCCACTGGAAAATCCTCGGGGCGTTGCTAACCTGAATTTCTAGACGCCCCCCCTCACAAGGAATCGGCCGTGAATGGAATCATTGCATGTGCAGTCTTGGGCGTGATGCTCAGTGCGCAAGTGTCGGCCGCAGAACTTCAGGTGCACGTGCGTGTCGACGTGCTGCGCGGTTGTCAGGTGGTTGGCCAGCAACGCACAGCGGGCATCGAGCAACTGGGGGTGCTGGACTTCGGCAATACCGCGCGCCTGGATGACCCCGCCGGGCCATTGGCGGCGGCGCTGATGAACGAGCGCCTGCCCCGTCTCGAATGCAATCCCGACACCCCTTATCAACTCCGGGTCGACGGCGGCCTGCACGGTGGCGTCGGTGACACGCGCTACATGGCCGGTTCCGCCGGCAGCAAACCCATTCCCTATCGGCTCTATCAGGACCCCGCGCGGTTGATCCCGCTGGCGGTGGACGTCCCGGTGAGCGGCCGTGTGCCGGATACCGGTTCAGTCGATTTACCGTTGTATGCACGCATCGAACCGCTGGCGGAAATTCCCCGGGTCAGTCGCTATTCCGACCTGTTGAAAGTGACCGTCACCTGGTAGCGGCAACTGTGTAACTGCCGCCAAAGGATTCGGCTGGCGCAGGGAAGGGGGCGCTCCTCGTTGTGCGCCTGGGTTCTGGAGTCCTGATGGAATTGGGATTGGCGTTATGACAAGCAAACTCTGGATATTGATGGCTGTGGGTGCAGGGGTATTGCTGACGGGGGGCGCGCAAGCGGCGATCAGCGGGCAGATCCATGCGCGACTGACCATCATCGCCGGTTGTGAAGTGACCAATGGCGGCAGCCCGGTCAGTGATTTCGGCACGCTGGATTTCGGCCAGCAAGGCCCGACCTGGACCAACCCGATCAAAGCCCGCCTCGGTGCTGACGGTCGCGGCAGATTGAACGTCGCCTGCACCCCTTCGGTCACCGGCTTCACCGTCACGATCGATGGCGGCACCCATGGTGACGGCACCACCCGGCGCCTGAGCAACGGCAGCCAGACCCTGCCTTATCAATTGTTCCTCGATGCATCCGGAAGCCAGAGCTACAGCATCGGCCAACAACACAACTTCGCCGTCACCAGCGGGGCCCAGATACCGATTCCGGTGTTTGGCTCGGTGGTGGCGAATACCCGCGCGATACCGGCCGGGGTCTATACCGACACCCTGACCGTGACGCTCGATTGGTAAACCCGTAGAGGACGGACACCATGCGCATGCTCGTATCAAGGATAGTTTTGTCACTGCTTGGCCTGACGCTGGTGTCCGGCGCGCAGGCGGCCACCACGGTCACCGGCCAGATCTCTGCCAGCCTGATTCTGATCAGCAGCTGTCAGGTAAATGGTGCGGGTGGCTCCAGCGGGCTGAACTTTGGTGCCTTGAACTTCGGCACCGACAACAGCCTGTTCACCACGAAAGATGCACAAGTCATGGGCGGTGGCGTGGCGCTGTCGATCCTCTGCTCCAGCGGCACCACGCCAACGGTCAAGGTGCGTGCCGGTGCCCATGACGGACTGTCGGCGGGCGGTTCTCGCGCGCTGTACGACGGTGTCGCCAACTACGTGCCGTACGACTTGTACACCGATTCCGGGCACTCGCAGCTTTTAGCCATTGACGGGGTGATCAACCTTGACCCCAGCACCGGCGTGGCGCAGACCGTGAACATCTACGGTCAGGCGAAGGGCAAGGTCGGGCTGCCGGCCGGTACTTACAGCGACACGATTTCCGTCGAACTGACGTTCTAGGGCGATGAACCGCCATGGATGGGCGGCGATGGCGCTGTTGTGCGCGACCGGTGTGCCATTGCCGCTGGCAGCGGTGACCAGCCAGAGTTTCCTGGTCAGCGCCACGGTCACGGCGGGTTGTCTGGTGGTCGGCGGGGTCTCGAACTACGGCAGCCTGAATTACGGCAGCCAATCGGCGCTGGCCACCGGCACGGTGCAAGTGGCCCTGACGGGGGATGTACAGCTGCAATGCACACCGGGCGTGACCATGAACATGACCGTCGATGGCGGCCAGTACAACAGCAGCGGGCGACACCTGCAGCTGACCACCGGCAGCAACCGCGTTTCGTACCAGCTGTTTCGCGACGCGGCTTACAGCCAAAGCCTGGGGATCGGCCAGAGCGTCGCGGTGGCGTACACGGACGCAAACAACATCCGCCTGCCGATTTACGGTCAGGTGCTGTTACCGGGCAATCAGCCTGGGGGGACCTACAGCGATGTGCTGCAAGTGCAGCTGTCGTGGTAACGCGGCGTTTTTGATCGGGCCTGACAGGCACAAGGAGTAGGCAAATGGATTTACCCGCGCGGCGGCATTCTGTTGTGCGTCAGGCAGTGTTGGCGATGCTGCTGTTGGGGGCGGTCAAGGTGCAGGCGGCCAGTTCGGTGCTGATCTGGCCGATCGATCCCGTGCTGGAGGCCGATCAGCAGGCCAGTGCCTTGTGGCTGGAAAACCGAGGCAACGAGACTGCGAATTTGCAGATCCGGGTGTTCGCCTGGAGCCAAAGCGGTTTCAACGACCAATACCAGAACCAGCGCGACGTGATCGGCAGCCCGCCGGTGGCGAAAATCGAACCGGGTCAGAAACAACTGGTGCGCCTGACCCGTACCCGGGAGATCCCTCCGGGGCAGGAACTGGCTTATCGCATCATCATCGATGAAATCCCCTCGGCCACCCCGCCCGCCGGCGAAAGCGGCAAGACGGCGGCGGCCATTCGGTTCCAGATGCGTTATTCGGTGCCGCTGTTTGCTTACGGCGCGGGGTTGTGGAGCAAGGAAGACACCAGTCGCAAGCGTGATCCCAAAGGCGCGGGGCTGCCGGATTTGAGCTGGCGCACGGTGGCGGTGGACGGTCGCCCTTATGTGGAAGTGCGCAATCAGGGGGCGGTGCATGCGCGGTTGACGGACGTTGCGCTGAAGCAGGGAGGCCAGACAAAACCTCTGGTGGAAGGCCTGCTCGGTTATGTGCTGCCGGGCGCGATCATGCGCTGGCCGGCGCCCGGTCCGATGGCGCAAGACCCGGCGTTGCAGGTGCGGGTGAATGGTTCGCCGCAGGTACAAAGCATTACGCCCGCGCGCTGATCTGCAACTGACGGGAAAGGGAGGCAGGGTCCATCGACGGACGTAAAGCGGTAATGAGCCCGCATCGGGCCCGCAGTTTCCAGCGTCCGTTGATCTGCGCCATGAGCTGTGTGGGTTGCCTGGCGTTCGCTCACCCGTCCCAGGCCGGTGATTTGCCGCCGCCACCCGGCAGCATGGAGGCCGTGGCTGATGCGCAGTTGTTTCTGGAATTGGTGGTCAATCAGATGAATACCGGATACGTCGTGGCGGTGGAGCAACGCAACGGGCGGTTTTTCCTGTCGGCCAACGCGTTGCGTGACACCGGTATGAAACTGCCGGACACCCTCGGCACCGAAGTCGACCTCGACAGCCTGTCGGGCCTGCACAGCGAGTACGACAGCGCCGGTCAGCGCCTGCTGCTCGACGTACCGCCCAGCTGGCTGCCGGAGCAATTCGTCGGCAATCGCGACGCCTACCCGCGCACTCCGGCCCTGAGCAGTTTCGGTGCCTTGTTCAACTACGACCTGTACCTCAACGACACCGATGATGCCGGCACTTACCTCGCGGCCTGGAACGAAGTGCGACTGTTCGACAGCTGGGGCACGCTGTCCAACACCGGGCAATACCGGCGCACGTTGTCCGGCGATTCGGTCAATACGCTGAACAATGGCTACCTGCGTTACGACACCACCTGGCGCTACTCCGATGACGAGCGATTGCTGACCTACGAGGCCGGTGACCTGGTCAGCGGCGCATTGCCCTGGAGCAGTTCGGTGCGCCTGGGCGGGGTTCAGCTGTCGCGGGATTTCGGCGTGCGCCCGGACCTGGTGACTTATCCGTTGCCGCAGTTTGCCGGGGAAGCGGCGGTGCCATCCTCGGTCGACCTTTTCATCAACGGCTACAAATCCAGCAGCGCCGACCTGCAACCCGGCCCCTACACGCTGACTAATATTCCGTTCATCAATGGCGCCGGCGAAGCCGTGGTGGTCACCACCGATGCCCTCGGTCGGCAGGTCTCGACCACCGTGCCGTTTTACGTCACCAGCAGTTTGCTGCAAAAAGGCCTGAGCGACTTTTCTGTGGCGGCCGGTACCTTGCGCCGCGATTACGGCATCAGCGATTTCGGTTACGGTCCCGGTGTCTCATCGGGCAGCCTGCGCTACGGCCTGAGCGACAACTTCACCCTGGAAAGCCACGCCGAAGCGTCGGACTCACTGACCCTCGGCGGTGTCGGCGGCAACCTGCGCCTGGGCAATTTCGGCGTGCTCAATACCGCACTCAGCCAGAGCCGGTTCGATGGCGACAGCGGTCAACAACTGAGCCTGGGTTATCAATACAGCAGCCAGCGCTACAGCTTCTCTTATCAACGCCTGCAACGTCGCGACCAATACGCCGATCTGACCGTGGTCGACAGTCCTTTCACCACCCTCAGCAAACGCAGCGAACAGGCGACCCTGAGCCTGAATCTCAATGCCTGGGGCAGCCTTGGCGTCGGGTATTTCGACGTGCGCGCGGCGGATGATTCACGCACCCGTTTGCTCAACCTGACCTGGAGCAAACCGCTGTGGCACAACAGCAGTTTCTACCTGTCGGCCAACCGCGAAATCGGCGACAGCAACTGGGCGGTGCAGGCGCAACTGGTGATCCCGTTCGACTTGCGCGGCAGCCTCGCGCTCAGCAGTGAACGCAGCAAGACCGGGCAGAGCCAGCAGCGGGTCAATTACAGTCGCGCCGTGCCGACTGAAGGCGGGGTGGGGTTCAACCTCGGTTATGCCCACGGCGATGGCCCGGCCTATCGCCAGGCCGACCTGACCTGGCGCCTGCAGTCGGTGCAATTGCAGGCCGGTGTGTACGGCAACAGCGACGCCGAAACCCGTTGGGCCGATGCCAGCGGATCGCTGGTGTGGATGGACCGCCAGGTGTTCGCCGCCAACCGCATCGACGATGCCTTTGTGGTGGTCAGCACCGATGGCTACGCCGACATTCCGGTGCGCTACGAAAACCAGCAGGTCGGCCAGACTGATCGTAATGGCCACCTGCTGGTGCCGTGGAGCAGCGCCTATTACCGCGGCAAGTACGAGATCGATCCACTGAACCTGCCGGCCAACGTGCGCAGCCCGAACGTCGAACAGCGGATTGCCGTGCGCCGTGGCAGCGGTTATTTGCTGACGTTTCCATTGAGCCGGGTGATCGCCGCGAGCATCGTCCTGGTGGATGCGCAGCAGCGAGAGCTGTCTCTGGGCAGTGGTGTCGTGCATGAGCAGAGCGGCACGCAAACAGTGGTCGGATGGGACGGTCTGGTGTACCTGGAAAATCTTCAGGCGCAGAACACATTGCAGGTGACGCTGGCCGACGGGAAAGCCTGCCGCGTCCAGTTCGCGGTGGACATGAATCAGGATCAGATTCCGCTGATCGGGCCGTTGGTGTGCCAATGAGTGCCGTGAAATGGCTGGTGCTGCTGGCGGTCTGGTTGCCAGGCTCGGCATGGGCGTTGTGTTCGGTGGTGGTCCCTGCCACGGCGGTGGCATTCGGTTCGGTGAGCTCGATTGCGCTGCGTACCGCCGTGCAGAACAGTTCAAGCCTCAACGCCGGTTTGAGTTGCACCGGCTCATTGGTCTCGTTGCTGACCAACAATGACCATTTCTACGCCACGATTACCTCGACTCAAACCGGACTGCTCGGGCCGACCGGAGACGTCATCGGTTACACGCTGTATGCCAACAACACCACCAGTTACCCGATCGAACGTGGTACGCCCTTCGACTTCGCGCGCAACGGGATCATTGATGCGCTGGGGCTACTGGGCAGCGTGGTGCCGAAAACCGCACCGATTTATCTGGGGACAATCACGGGCAGTAACGTGGCGGCCGGTATCTATACCGAGACCCTGAGCATTGCCTGGAGCTGGAATTATTGCTCCGGCATTGGCACCGGCAGTATTTGCCTGGGGCGCGATATCAGCAGCGGCACCACCAGCATGACCGTCACCCTGACGGTCGCCAATGACTGCACCATCACCGCCCCGAACATCAGTTTCGGCAGCGCACCGGTCGTCAGTGCCTTTGCGCCGGTTACCGGCCAGACCATCAGCCTCGCCTGCACCAAGGGCAGCGCTTACACCGTCGGCCTGGGCGACGGTCTGCAGGCAGCCAGTGTTGGCGGGCGACGACGGATGGCTTTCGGCGGTAATTACCTGGCGTATGACATCTTCAAAAGCGCCGGCACCACCCGCTGGGGCAGTGTCGGCAGTGCTCGCCGGGCCAGCTCCGATGCCGAGGTCAATCCCGGTAACGGTTTGGGCTCCGGGAGCCAGATCTTCAATTACAACGCGAAAATCTACACCGACCAGACCACGCCGCCGGCGGGCACGTATCAGGACAGTGTGATTCTGGATGTGGGGTTTTAACACTTGTAGGAGCGAGCTTGCTCGCGATGGTGTATCAGGCACATTGATGTTGACTGACACATCATCGTCGGAACGCCGCCCGGAGCAAGCTCGCTCCTACAGGGTTTTGTTGCGTTTGAACGATCAGTGAACTACCGCTCGATACTACGATTCCACCGCGCATTCCACGCCGGGCGCTGTTCGTTGACCTGGTCCCAGTCGATGGCAATCGCCGTCGTCAGATACTGCTTCATCGCTTCGACCTGGCCCCGTGTCTTGTCCGTGGTCGGGGTGTTCGGGTTGGACGGGATCTGATCGCCATCTTCAAGTGCAGCGGCTTGCGCTTCGGGGGTCAGCAGAAACGCGGCGAGTTTCTGCGCCAGTTCCGGTTGGGTGTTGTTGGCGATGGCGCATTCGGCAACGTTGAGCACCACTGCGCCTTCCTTCGGTTGCGCATATTCGACCGGCATGCCTTTGAGTTTCAGCGCGGTGACCTGGGTTGGCGTCAGCGGGAACAGCGCCGCTTCGTCGGTCTGGAGCATTTCGGAAATCTTCGCCGAGCTCGGAATGTATTCCAGCACGTTGCGCCCGACGGTGTTCGGCCATGCCTTGAAGCCCGGCTCGACGTCGGTTTCGCTGCCACCCTGAATCCGGTTGAACATCAGGAAACCGTGCAGGCCAAAGGTCGAAGAAGCCATCGACTGGAACACCAGTTTGTCCTTGAAGCGCGGGTCGGCCATGTCCATCCACGAGGTCGGCGTCGCCCAGCCTTTTTCCTTGAACAACCGCGTGTTGTACGCCAGCCCCGTGACACCGAGGCTGACCGCCACGGCCTGGTCCTTGATGCGGCCCTTGGCCGGAATCTGCGCCAGGGTCGGGCTGTCTTCGAGTTTGTCGCACAGGCCCATGGCGATGGCGCGGTACATGATGCCGTCGTCGAGGAACATCACGTGCATTTGCGGGTTGCCTTTGCTGGCCTGGACCTTGGCCAGAATATCGGCGGACGTGCCGGGCACGATCACCACTTTGACGTTGTTGGCCTTCTCGAAAACCGGCAGCACCTTGTCGGCGTAGAGCCGTTCCATGGTCCCGCCGTTCATGCCGAGGTAAAGCGTCGGTTCGGCCTGGGCCTGGGTGACCGTGAGCAGGGCGCTCAGGCACGAAAGTCCGAGCAGTGCAGTGCGTTTGACGTTATTCATTGGCGCGACCTTCCTCTATCAAGCAACGGAGATGGAGTGAAACCGGGTGATGGAAAACGCATCCAGCGACGTGGTTGAGGCGCCGCTGCAGATGATCTCGGTGAGCGTCTGGCCCACCGCTGGACCGATCTGGAAACCTGCGCCGGCAAAGCCGAACGCGTGCAACAGACCGGGTTGAGTGCCACTGTGACCGATCACCGGTTGGCGATCGGGCAAGTAACCTTCGGTGCCGCTCCAGGTACGAATCGCCTGGGCGCCTTCAAGAAACGGATAAAGCTCTACGGCTTGGCGCAGGATTTCGATCACCGCGTGTTGACCGGGGCGGGCGCGCGCGCCATCGAGGGCAAACCCCTGGCCGCCGCCCAACACGCAATTGCCGCGCGCGACCTGACGCGCATAAATACCGCCGCCCTCGACGCCGGTGCTGGCATCCATCACCCATGGCAAGGGTTCGGTGACCAACATCGCCGGGTGCCCGGCGTGCATCGGCACCGCTTCGTCAAACTGCGCGGCAAGGCTGCCGGCCCATGCGCCAGCGCAGTTCAACAGCCAAGGGGAGTGCAGCTCTAAACCGTTTTGCGTGCTGACCCGAAAGCGCTGACCGTCGTGCTCCACGGCGCTCACCGCGCATTGTTCGTGGACTTGCGCGCCGTGGCGCTGTGCTGCCCGGGCAAACGCGGGTGAAACCAGTCGTGGGTTGGCGTGGCCGTCATCCGGGCAAAACGAAGCGCCGACCGCGACGTCGCCGACCCACGGAAAACGCGTGCGTAATTCATTGCGATCAAGCACCTGCAAATCGAGGCCGAACCCCTGACTGCTGGCGGCATAGTCCTGCAATGCGCGCAGGTCGTTGAGGCTGCGCGCCAGTTTCAAGTGGCCGCTGCGCTGGTACTCACCGTCGATGCCGATCAACTGCGGCAACTGCCCCCAGATTTCGTGAGCCTGTTGCGACAGCGGCAGTTGCGACAACGGTCGGCCCTGACGCCGCACGCCGCCGTAATTCACGCCGCTGGAGTGCGAACCGCAAAAGTCGCGCTCCAGCAGCGCCACGCGACGACCGGCCTTGCTCAGGAAGAGCGCGGCGGAGGCGCCGACAATGCCGCCGCCAATGATCACTGCATCGACCTCGATCATGGCTCGACCTCCAGACCAAACGGCAACGGTTTGATCGGTGCCTGTGCCCGCAGGCGGCCGATGTCAGAGACGCTTCGCTGACTGGCGCAGGCAATGATTTCTGCGGCGGCAGCGCCACACATGCGCCCCTGACAGCGGCCCATGCCGACCCGGCAATGGGCCTTGACCCGGTTGATTTCCCAATGGCCCTCGCGCACGACGTCGCGGATGTCACCGGCGCGTACTTCTTCGCAGCGGCAGACCATCACGTCGTCCGGCGTGTCGGCCGCCCAGTTTTGTGGAAACACGAAGGCGCGTTCCAGGCCTTGGCGAAAGCTATCGATTCGTTCAAGTGCCTGCTCCAGTTGCACGCCACGCTTGGGTGCAACCCCGTGACCCATGTCTTCGAGCAAGGCGAGGGCGGCCCGTTCGCCGGCCATTTCCGCCGCGTCGGCGCCCATGATGCCGGCGCCGTCGCCGGCCAGATAAACCTCGGCGACACTGCTGCGACCGGCGCTGTCACGCTGCGGCAGCCAGGCGCGGTTGAGCGGGTTCCAGGCGAATGCGCAGCCGAGCAAGTCGGCGAGTTGGGTTTCACTGCGCAGGCCATGGGCGAATGCCACGGCGTCGCAGTTCAGTTGATGTTCACCGTTTGAGTTGGCCCAACTCAGCGACTGCACGCGGTGTTCGCCATCGACGCGTTTCAAGGTTGCACCCTGATGCACCGGGATGCCGTGAGCGGTCAGCCAGCTGCGGTAATAAATGCCTTTGGCCAATGTGGCCGGTTGCGCCAACAGATCGGGCAGGGCGCGGGCCTGGGCGCTGAACGGCGAGCTGTCGAGCACCGCGAGCACGTTCGCGCCGGCCTTGGCGTATTGATACGCCACCAGATACAGCAACGGTCCACTGCCGGCGAACACCACGCGTTCACCGATGGCGCAGCCCTGGAATTTCAGGGCGATCTGCGCAGCGCCGAGGCTGTAGACGCCCGGCAGCGTCCAGCCTTGCACCGGTAAAACCCGGTCGGTGGCGCCCGTGGCGACAATCACCCGAGAGAACTCCAAGCGTGCGGCGCGCTGCTCGTGCAAGGTGTCGAGCGCGCCGGCCTCGGCGTTCCACACCAGGGTTTCAGGACGGTAATCGAGCTGCTCGCGCAACTCATCAATCGTTTGGTGCAAGGCTTTTGCCTTGCGCGCTTCGAAGCCATACAGCTTGACCGCCGAGCGCTTGAAGTTCGCCGGCTGCCGCCGATAAATCTGCCCGCCACCGCGAGCGGCTTCATCCAGCAAAACCGGGCGCACACCATGCGCCACCAGCGTCTGCGCCGCACGAATCCCGGCCGGCCCGGCCCCCACAATAACCACCGACTTCATACCCAACCCCCTGTAGGAGCCGGCTTGCCGACGATGAGGCCCTCACATTCAACATCCACGTCGGCTGACCCACCGCCATCGCCAGCAAGCCGGCTCCTACAGTTGATTGGGGTTGGTCGCGAATTTTGTGCCCGGCACAGCTCCCCTGTAGGAGCCGGTTTGCCGGCGATGGGGCCCTCACATCCAACATCGATGTCGACAGATGCACCGCGATCGCCAGCAAGCCGGCTCCTACAGTTGATAGAGGTTGGTCGCGAATTTTGTGCTCGACACAGCTCCCCTGTAGGAGCTGGCTTGCTAGCGATGGCGGCCTCACATCCAACATTCATGTCGGCTGACCCACCGCGATCGCCAGCAAGCCGGCTCCTACAGTGGATTGGGGTTGGTCGCGAATTTTGTGCTCGGCACAGCTCCCCTGTAGGAGCTGGCTTGCTAGCGATGGCGGCCTCACATCCAACATCCACGTCGGCTGACACACCGCGATCGCCAGCAAGCCGGCTCCTACAGTGGATTGGGGTTGGTCGCGAATTTTGTGCCCGACACAGCTCCCCTGTAGGAGCTGGCTTGCCGGCGATGAGGCCCTCACATCCAACATTGATGTCGGCTGACCCACCGCCATCGCCAGCAAGCCGGCTCCTACAGTTGATTGGGGTTGGTCGCGAATTTTGTGCTCGGCACAGATCTCCTGTAGGAGCTGGCTTGCTAGCGATGGGGACCATACATCCAACTTTCATGTCGGCTGATACGCCGCCATCGCGAGCAGGCTCGCTCCTACAGGGGATCCGGGTTGGGGAGATGTAATGTGTGTTCATAGCGATCGCCCCGGTTCGCGGCTGATTTGTTCGCCGGCTTCTAGCAGCGTCGAGCACGCGCGTACTCGCCGGCCATCGCCCAGGCGGACCCAGCAGTCCTGGCACGCGCCCATCAAGCAAAACCCGGCGCGGGGCTGCGCGCTGAAATCGCTGCCGCGCAAGTGTTCGCTGCAGGTCAGCACGGCGGTCAGCACTGTGTCGCCGAGCAGCCCGCTGGCCGGTGCGCCGTCGAGGGTAAAGTTCACGGCCGGGCGGTCGCCTTCGGCCAGTCGTTTCAGCAGAGCCATGGCGCCCTCATTGTTTACCCACCAGAACCCGATCCAGACCGTAGACCCGATCAAGCAGAATCATCGTCAGCGCGGTCAGCGCGATCACCAGGGCCGACACTGCCGCCATCATCGGATCGATGGACTCAGTGGCGTACACGTACATACGCACCGGCAAGGTTTGCGTGGCCGGCGAGGTGACGAAGATCGACAGCGTGACCTCGTCAAAACTGTTGATGAACGCCAGAAGCCAGCCACCGGCGACCCCCGGCAAAATCATCGGCAAGGTGATCTGACGGAACAGCGTGAAGCGCCCGGCACCCAGCGATTGCGCCGCATGTTCGGCGCTGCGATCCAGGCCAATGGCCGAGGCCAGCACCAGTCGCAGCACATACGGCGTGATCACCAGCACGTGAGCAAAGATCAGCCAGGCGAAGCTGCCGTTGACGCCCATCAGCGCAAACAAGCGCAGCAGTGCCACGCCCAACACCAGATGCGGAATGATGATCGGCGACAGAAACAGGCCATTGAAAAAGTCCCGTCCGGGAAACTCGAAACGGGTGATTGCCAACGCTGCCGGCACCGCAATCAACGTCGCCAGGCTGGCCGCGCTAAACGCCAGGATCAGGCTGTTGTAAAACGCATCGACAAAGTCGGCACGCTCGAACACCGCACGGAACCAGCGCAGGGAAAACTCCGTGGTCGGTAGGCTCAGGGTGTTTTCCGGGGTGAACGCCACGAGGCAGACCACCACCAGCGGCGCCAGCATGAACACCACCACCAGGGTATGGAACAGCAGGGCGAAAGGACCGTTCTTGGACATGACGAGTTATCCCAATGACTTCTTGTAGCGGCCTTCGATCATCCGGTTCCAAGACAGCATGATCAGCAGGTTGAGCAACAGCAGCGCGACGGCGATGGCGGCGCCCATCGGCCAGTTGAGCTCCGACAGGTACTGGTCGTAGATCAGCGTGGCGACCATCTTGATCCGCCGCCCGCCGAGCAGGCCGGGAATGGCAAAGGAGCTGGCCGCGAGGCCGAACACGATCAACGTGCCGGACAACACGCCGGGCATGATTTGCGGCAACACCACCTGGCGCATCACCGTGAAGTGACTGGCACCCAGCGACATCGCTGCTTGTTCGGCGGCCGGGTCGAGTTTTTGCAGCGAAGTCCAGACCGGAATGATCATGAACGGCAACATCACGTGAACCAGTGCAATCACCACCGCGAACGGCGTGTACAACAGCTTCATCGGTGAGCCGCCGAAGGCTTGCAGTGTCTGGTTGACCAGGCCGTCGGCGCCGAGCAAGAGGCTCCAGCCGAAGGCGCGCACTACCACCGAAATCAGCAACGGCGTGAGGATCAGAATCAAGAAAATCGAACGCCATGGCGCGCCCATGCGGCTGAGGATGTAAGCCTCGGGCACGCCGATCACCACGCAGAGCAGGGTGGTCAGGGCGCTGATCCAGAACGTGCGCAAAAAGATTTCGTAGAAGTACGGATCACCCAGCAGGCTGCTGTAATGGTCGACGGTGTAGGCGTCGCCGTTGATGCCCGAGCTGTAGTCGAAGACGTTGAACGACAACACCAGCGTCAGCAGCAGCGGGATCACCAGCAGGCAGACGTACAACGCCAGCGCCGGTGCCGACAACAAATAGCCCTGACGTCCCTGGCGAACAGCCACGAGCGTACTCATGCCGACACCTCGTCGACACTCAGCACCCGCAGCAGCGCCGCGTCCCAGTCGAGGCCGACCGGCGTGCCTTCGTTCAGCGGTGCCGAGCCGTCGTTGCGGCGCACCACACTGAGTTCGCCGAGGCTGGTCGAAACGCCGTACAACCATTGGCTGCCGAGAAAGAAGCGGCTGACGATCCTGCCTGGCAGGCGGCCGTGATCTTTGTCCCGCAGATCGATTTTTTCCGGACGCAGGCTCAGGGTCAGTTCGCCGCCGCTGCGCACCTGAACCACACCCGCACTGTCTCGTTCGCCGGGCAGCAGATTGGCCTTGCCGACGAAGCCGGAAATAAACTCGGTGCGCGGGTGTTCGTAAAGGGTGTAGGGCGCGTCGATCTGGGTGATGCGCCCGGCCTGCATCACCACCACGCGGTCGCTGATGGACAGCGCTTCGGACTGGTCGTGGGTGACCATCAACGTGGTGATCCCGACTTCGCGCTGGATGCGACGGATCTCGAACTGCATCTCTTCGCGCAGGTTGGCGTCGAGGTTGGACAGTGGCTCGTCGAGCAACAGCACCGGCGGCTCGATCACCAGGGCGCGGGCCAGCGCCACACGCTGGCGCTGACCACCGGACAGTTCGCGTGGGTAACGTTCTGCGTGCTGGTCCAGACGCACCAGTTTCAACACCCGATCCACGCGCTGCTGCAACTCGCCGTTGGGCACTTTGCGCATGCGCAGGCCGAAGGCGACGTTGTCTTTGACGGTCATGTGCGGAAACAACGCATAACTCTGGAACACCACGCCCAAGCCACGGCTGGCGGGTTTGGCGTGGGTGATGTCGCGACCGTCCAGCAGAATGCGCCCGCTGGTGACTTCGACGAAGCCGGCGATCATTTGCAGGGTGGTGGTTTTGCCACAGCCGGAAGGGCCGAGCAGGGACACGAACTCGCCTTTCTCGACCGAGAGGTGGGTGGCGACGACGGCATCGATGTCGCCGTAACGTTTGCCGAGTCCTTCAAGTTGCACAAAAGCCATAACTGCGCTCCACCTGAGATTGTTATGCGCGGCCTGAGGTCGCGCTTTTTTGTATGGGCAGATACGAAAGGGTGTTGCGGGGTGCGTTGGCGCTCGACTTGAGTCGGCTGCCGCTGTTGTTCGAATCGCCCCTGTGGACGCAGATTAGGACGAAGACTAGGATGGGCTCAATGGCCTATTTCACTGAAGCGATGACTATTTTCAGTTTCATTCGGTGAGTAAATTAATTGTCGAGAAATGGCATGACTGATTCCATTGAGCGGAATGAAAACAAAAATGAAGTCGGCGTCGGTGCGGTCTCCCGGCTGTTTGCGGTGCTGCGCAGTCTGGGTGACACCGTCGAGGGCGGAGAGCGCGTGACGCAACTGGCCCAGCGCATCGGTTTGTCGCAACCGACCACGCACCGTTTACTGCGCAGCCTGATGGACGAGGGCATGGTCGAGCAGGACGTGCGCAGCAAACGCTATCGCCTGAGCCTGGATTTTTTTGCGCTGGCGGCGCGTGCCGGCAATACCGGAAACCTGCGCGAACTGGTGCGGCCGTCGTTGTTGCGGTTGTCGGCTTCGCTGGGGGATTCATTGTTTCTACTGGCGCGCAGTGGTTTTGATGCGATCTGCCTGGACCGCAGTGAAGGGCCGTTTCCGATTCGCACCTTTACCGGCGACATCGGCGGGCGGGTGGCACTGGGCGTGGGCCAGGGCAGTCTGGCGATTCTGGCGTTCCTGCCGGAAGAGGAGCGCGACACGGTGATCCATTACAACCTGCCGCGGCTGAAGGATTTTCACCTGTACGACGAGGTGTTCCTGCGTTCGGAAGTCGAGAACGTGCGCGCCCTCGGTTATGCCGGGCGCAACACCGGCGTGCTGCAAGGCATGGCCGGCGTGGCGGTGCCGATTCTCGATCGTGAAGGGCGAGCGGTGGCGGCGTTGAGTGTGGCCACGGTGAGTGACCGATTGGGTCCGGATCGCTTGCCGACAGTGGTGGAGATGCTTAAGCGCGAAGCAGCGCTGATCGGGCCGCGGATCAATCCGTTTGATCCGTTGTTGCGGCGGCCTTCACAGGTGTTTGGGCAGGCCTGAACACCGTCTGCACATCACGCTGAAACCTGTGGGAGCGGGCTTGCTCGCGAAGGCGGTGTGTCAGCCACGTCAATGTCGACTGATACACCGCCTTCGCGAGCAAGCCCGCTCCCACAGGGGATTTGTGGGGTGGTCAGAATTGCACGGTCTGCTTGAGCATCTGCGCCGTCGGCGTATCGCTCGGGCTGACCATCGCGTAGTTGTAGCCGCTGCCGGACCAGTACTCAGCCTGCAACCCGCCGTCACTGCGACTGCCCCTCGGCAGCAGGAAGTTTTTCGGTCCTGGCGGGCGCACGTAGAAGCTGACTTTGTGCCCGCTGCGATCCTCATAAACCACCATCGCCGCCGGCCCTTGCTCAGTGCTGAGCAAGCGCCCGCTGACCGGTTTGAACCCCGCGCCGGAAAGGTCCGGCAAGCGATGGGCCTGCGTGAAATACCGGTCGAGCCAGCCCTGCATATCGCCGTCATCGCTGACCTTGTAATCCGCCGGCAGCATGCCTTGCTGGGCAAACAGCCGATAAGCCTGCATCGCGTCGGCCATCGGCGCCGCCGCGCTGAGGAGGGTCATCTCCCGCGCCTTCCAACCGCTGAAGCCGCCGATGCTCACGGCAATCAGCAACACCGCGGCGCTGGCCAGATGGCGGCGTGATTGGCGTTTGAGGCGTTGGCGAATCAGTGCCGGGTCGAGGGCCGGGTTGGCGGGTTGCTGCAACGCACCGCTCAGGGCCGCGCGCAGTTGCTGGGCGTCCTGCTGCCAGGCGCGAACCTGTGCGGATATTTCCACGTTGCCGGCCAGAAAAGTCTCTACCAGACGTCGGTCGTCATCATTGAGCTGGTGGTCCACATACGCGTGCAGGTCACGCTCGCTCGGGGGCATGCTGATCATTTGAGTCTCCGCAGGGAAGGGCGGGTGATTTCGCCGTCGCTGAGTTGGCGCAGGGCCTGGCGGGCGCGGGACAGGCGCGACATGACGGTGCCGACGGGGACGTCGAGAATCTCGGCGACTTCCTTGTAACTCAGGCCTTCGACCGACACCCAGAGCAGCAGCGCACGCTGTTCGGTGCCGAGCTGATCGAAGGCTTGCAGGGTCGATTGGGCGATCACGGTGCGCTCCACCGACGGTTGGGTATCGTCCCGTCCGGTAAAGAATTCGAGCATCCGCGCATAACGTCGGGAGCGCCGGTGAGCGTCGAGAAATTGCCGATACAGAATCGAAAACAGCCAGGCGCGCAAGTCGCCTTCGGGGCGTTTGTCGCCCCAACTCGACAGCGCCCGCTCCAGACACGACTGCACCAGGTCGTCGGCGCTGCTGGGGTTGCGCGTCAACGACACGGCAAACCGGCGCAATCCGGGAATGATTTCTCTGAGTTGTTCGTCGATCTCGTTCATGAAGTTCTGGCTAGTCACTACGCTGTGGACTAGAGAGACGCCCGGCACTGAAGGTTATTCCACGCCTGAAAAAATAAATACCGCACGATGGAATAAACGTTCGCGGGGTTCGTCTGCTTGATCCTTCTCACTTGTGGCCGATGGCCCTGGAGTCTTTCATGGTAGATCGCTCATCACCGCCCACCCGGCCCCCCTTGAGTGCCGCGAGCCTGACGTTGCGTCTGGCCGGTATTGCCGTGGTGGTCGCTGCAGTGGCCGGGGCATTTGCCTACGTCAACGGCACCTTTGACCCACAGCGACTGACCCCGAAAAAGCTGATCAACGTGCTGGAAACCAACAACGGTGTGCACCCGGGCTTCCGGCGCAATCACTCCAAAGGCGTGTGCGTGATCGGACATTTCGAAAGCAGTGGCGAGGCGCGCAGCTATTCCAGCGCTCAAGTGTTCAACGAGGCGCGGACCCCGGTGGTCGGGCGTTTTGCCTTGCCGGCCGGCAACCCATATGCGCCGGACAGCGCAGTGCCGATCCGCAGCCTGGCGCTGCGCTTCACCCAGGCCAACGGCCAACAGTGGCGCACCGGGATGAACAGCATGCCGGTGTTCCCGGTGGGCACGCCCGAAGCGTTCTATCAATTGCAGCAAGCCCAGTCGCCGGACCCGGCCACCGGTAAACCGAACCCGGCAGCGGTGCCGGCGTTCTTTGGGGCGCACCCGGAAGCCGGGCCGTTCCTGGCCTGGATCAAAACCGCCAAGCCGTCCGCCAGTTACGTGACGGAAACCTATAACAGCGTCAATGCGTTTTACCTGGTCAACGCCGCCGGGCAAAAGCAAGCGGTGCGCTGGAGCATGGTGCCGTTGGTGCAGGACGCGGCAGGTGCCACGGCGCCGGAGGGTGGCGATTTCCTCGAGAAAGACCTGCTTCAACGGATTGCCTTGGGGCCGCTGCGTTGGCAGTTGAACATTACGCTGGCCAACCCCGGTGATCCGGTCAACGACGCCAGCAAGGCCTGGCCCGACGGTCGCAAAGTGGTGAATGCCGGCACGCTGGTGCTCGAAAGCACCCAGCCGCAGCTCAATGGCGAATGCCGGGACATCAACTACGACCCGCTGGTATTGCCCGCCGGTATCGAAGGTTCCGACGACCCGTTGCTCGCCGCTCGCTCCGCCGGTTACGCCAGTTCCTACTTGCGCCGCACCAGTGAAGTCAGCCAGTTGCCCGCCGCCAAACAGGAGGCTCAACAATGAGCAACCAACCGAACCACTTCGCGCCGCTGGCGCGGCTGCTGCACTGGCTGATGGCGCTGATGATCATTGCCATGCTGTTTATCGGCGCGGGCATGGTCGCTTCCGTCTCTGAGCGGCACGAGTGGCTGATCCATCTGCACAAACCACTGGGCATCGCCATTCTGTTGCTGGTGATCGTGCGCCTCGCTGTGCGCTTTTCCACCCGGCAACCTCCTTTGCCGGCAGACTTGCCGGGCTGGCAAGCGCTGGCGGCCAAGGCTTCGCATGTCTTGCTGTACGCCTTGATGTTGATCCTGCCTCTGCTCGGCTGGGCGATGATTTCGGCGGCGGGTGACCCGGTGATGCTCAGCAGTTCGTTGCAGTTGCCGTCGATTGTGCCGGCGAACGCGCAGGTGTTTGCGTTCCTGCGCAAGGCGCACGGGTATCTGGCGTACCTGCTGTTTCTGACCGTGCTGCTGCATCTGGCGGCGGCGTTGTTTCACGGTTGGGTACGGCGTGATGAGGTGCTCGACAGCATGCTGCGGGGCAACAAGGACCGCGGTTAACCGGCTTGCGTGGCGCATCGGGCGGATGCGCCACTTTTCAGCGTCAGCCACCAGTAACCCAATGCCACGGCGTTGATCCCCGCACCCAACAGGCATACCCCGAGCCACCCGGCCCAGGCGTACATCGCCGTCGAGCCGATCGACCCCAGCGCGCTGCCAATCGAATAAAACAGCATGTACCCCGCAGTGAGGCGGCTTTGCGCTTCGGGGCGCACGCTGTAGATCATGCTTTGGCTGGTCACGTGCACGGCCTGCAAACCCAGATCCAGGGTGATCACCCCCAGTAACAAGGCCCACAAAGAGGATTGAGTCAGCGCGATCGGCAGCCAGGAGGCCAGCATCAACAACAATGACAAACCGCTGACCCACTGACCTAAACCACGATCAGCCAAATGCCCGGCACGCGCGGCGGCCAGTGCTCCGGCGGCGCCAGCCAGTCCGAACAAGCCGATTTGTGTGTGGGACAACGACAGCGGCGGGGCACTCAGCGGCAACACCATGGGCGTCCACAGCACCATGGCACTGGCGAAGGTCAGTAATGCGAGCACCGCCCGTTGACGCAACACCGGTTCTTCCGTGAACAACCTGAACACCGAGCCGAGCAATACGCCATAGGAACTGGCCGGTTGCGTGTCCTCGTGTTTGGGCAGCACACGCAACAGCAGCAACGCCATCACCAGGGTCAACCCCGCCGACAACAGATAAATCGAGCGCCAGCCGGCCAGGTCGGCCATGCCGCCTGCCACCGTCCGAGCCAACAAAATGCCGACGACGATGCCGCTGGTGACCACGCCGACCACACGCCCGCGCTGCGCCGGGATGGCCAATGTCGCGGCGTAGGCCACCAACACTTGGGTGACCACCGCCAACAACCCGGTCAACGTCATCCCGAGCAACAGCCAGGTGCTGTTCGAGGCTAACGCGATCATCAACAACGCCAGCGCCGACAACAGGGTTTGCGTGACGATCAGGCGTCGTCGGTTCAGCAGATCGCCGAGCGGCACCAGCAACAACAATCCGACGCCGTAACCGATCTGGGTGAGCGTGACGACGATGCCGATGGTGGCGGGGTCCATGGCAAACGCCTCGGCCATCGCATCGAGCAAGGGTTGCGCGTAGTACACGTTGCCGACGGCCAGTCCGCAGGCGACGGCGAACAGCAACACGACGCCGCTGCTGAGTGTTGTGTGAGTGGGCTTCATGCCGGGCTCCAAAAGTGGTTTCTAAATAAAACCAGTTGTACGGTAAGCAAGCCGGTTTTATATTGCAACCACATTTGTTTTCGAGAGCGCAGGCATGGCCAAGCGTACAAGCATGGAGAGCGCCGAATGCCCGGTGGCCCGTTCACTGGATGCCATCGGCGATTGGTGGTCGTTGCTGATCGTGCGCGATGCGTTCGACGGCATTCGCCGGTTCGGTGAGTTCCAGCGCAATCTGGGCATGGCGAAGAACATTCTCTCGGCACGATTGCGCACGTTGGTGAGCCACGGGATTTTCGATCTGGTGCCGGCGTCGGATGGCAGCGCGTATCAGGAATACGTGCTGACGGAGAAGGGCAAAGGCCTGTTCCCGTTGATCATCGGCTTGCGGCAGTGGGGCGAGGCGTTTTTTTATGAGGACGGGGAGGCGCACTCGCGGGTGGTTGACCGCGACAACGGTCGACCGGTGCGGCCATTGGAATTGCGCGCCGAGGATGGGCGATTGCTGGGACCGGAGGATTGTGTGCGAGTGGCGGCCGAATGAGGCGTGGCTGCATGCCTGGCATGCAGCCATTGCACAGGATCAGCGCAAGGTATCGACCATGTCCGCCACGGTCGTCAGCACGTCCTTGCCCAGTTGCTTCGAGCGCTTGCCGGACCAGCCAGTCAACGGATCCGGTTTGTCGTTGTTGTCCTTGAACGGCATCTCCAGGGTCAACGACAGGCAGTCGAATTTCTGACCGACGCTGTTGCACGCCAGGGTCATGTTGGCTTTGCCCGGCTCGTCGCGGGTGTAGCCGTGCTTGGTCTGGAAGTCCTTGGTCAGGTGTTTCAGATGACTGCGGAAATGCTCTTCGAGTTTTTCGATCCGCGGCGTGTAGCCTGGGTTGCCCTCGCAACCGGCAGTGAACACGTAGGGGATTTCTTCATCGCCATGGATGTCGAGGAACAGGTCGACGCCGTACTTTTCCATCTGTTGCTGAGCGAACAGCACTTCCGGACTGATCTCCTGACTGGCGCTCTGCCAGGCGCGGTTGAGGTCCTGGCCCATGGCGTTGGTGCGCAGGTGACCGTGAAAGGCACCGTCCGGGTTCATGTTCGGCACCAGGTACAGGTCGGCGCTGGCCAGCAGTTTGTTCAGCACTGGATCGTCGTGCCTTTCCAGGCGTTCGATCACACCTTCCATGAACCACTCGGCCATGTGTTCGCCGGGGTGTTGCTGGGCAATCATCCAGACCTTGCGCCGGCCTTCGGCGCCGGTGCCTTTGCGCAGCAACTGAATGTCACGACCTTCGACACTCTTGCCGGTGGCGAGCAGTTCAGTGCCGGCCTTGGTCAGCGCCTGTTCGATCAACCAGTCATGGCGGCCACGGCTGTAGGGTTCGAAGTAGGCAAACCAGGCGTGGGTGGCCGTGGCTTCGAGGCTGAATCGCAGGCAGTCGCCTTCGAAGATGGTCGGCACCCGGAACCAGTTGACGTGGTCGTAGGACGCCACTGCCTGATAGCCGTCCCAGGCTTTGTTGTACGAGGATTTGCTGGCATTGTTCAGACGAAACCAGTGTTCCTGTCCGACGTGCAAACCGCTGGCCTTGAAGTGAAACCACTGAAAATGCTGGCTGCGGGTGTCTGGCTTGATGGCCAGCAGGGCTTGCAACGGATTGCTGATGTCCAGCACTTCAATGTTGCCGCTGTCGAAGTTGGCGCTGATGTCGAAAGAAGATCTAGCCACGGTCATAATCGATTCCTGAATATGATTTTTTATGGCTGATACTTTACACGCTGGGAAGGGAAAAACCGGGGGAAATTGCGGGGGTAAAAGGGGGGCGTCCTCCTTGACGCCGTCGCAGCTTAGAGACTGTGCGATTGATTCTCAAGTGCTATTTTCCATTAGTTTGGCCCAATGTTGCCGGGCTTCTCTTGCCAACAGATATTCTTTTGATATTATCCGCGCCATCGAATTTGCAGCACCCAAAGACTTCATTAGCCTGAAGGTAAAGCCAGAATAACTGGCAAAAAAAAGACCCGGCAAAAAGCCGGGTCAAAAACCGTGATTAGCCTGATGAGGAGATAGTCCAGGAGACCGACCTAAGGTCACTTGGACAATCGACTGATCTCGCGATCAGCTGCATGCAATAATAATCATTCTCGTTTGCAAGTCAAACGATTTTATCTGCGCGATTGGAAAATTCTTTCCCGCGCCCCGCGAAATATCCCTGCCTGCCTTATGCGTGATGATCCCCGTCGAGGGATCGGTCCAGCAACGCCTTGGCCATATCGATCATATGCACCGTCGAAAACGCCAGGTCCCGGTGCACGCCCTGCAGATTGTTCGCCGACTCGTACGCCGTGGCGGCGGCGCAGCGCAACAGGTCTGAGGCTCGCACCAGTGCTTCTTCGCAGCTGACATTGCGGTTCACATCAAAAAAACGCTCCTCTTCCACCGCTTCGGACACAGCTGGTTTCAAGTAATAGTCCAGGGCGCGCTGCGCGGCGGCCGAGCCTTTTGGCGAGGTGAGGGAGGTGTCGATCTGCATGTCTGGCAAGTCATTGCTGGGGATGGTCATGGCGATGGCAAAGCTCCGTGTTAGATTCAAATCCGTGATCCAATCGTAGTACGAACTGTATTTGTGACGAGAATTTAAATACTACAAGTTGTGTTTTGCTGGCCGGAGGCGCCCACGTATCGTGCCGCACATGGATAAATGGATTGAATTGGTCAAGGCCAAGATGAGTGAACTCAAAGTCACTCAGGAAATACTCGCCGACCGCCTGGGGATGTCCCAGGGCGGCGTCGGTCATTGGCTGAACAAACGTCGCCAACCGGGCATCGATGACATGAACCGTGTGCTGCACGCCCTGGGCATGGAGTTTCTCGAGGTGGCGCTGGTGATCCGCGAGCCGGACATTGCGAAGGAGGAAAGCCAGGATCTGGTGCGCAAGTACAACCCGTACTTCCGTTACCCGGTCAGTGACTGGCGCGAATCCTGCGAGGTGCGTGACGGTGAGCCGACGGTCTATGACACGGCGCGTTTCGAACTGACCGACTACCACGCTCAGGGCGCGGCGTTCTGGTTGACCGTGGTGGGCGATGCGATGACTGCACCGAGCGGCGTCAGTATCGCCGAGGGCATGATGATCCTGGTGGACCCGGCCATTGTGCCGGAGCCCGGGAAACTGGTGATCGCCCAATGGCCGGACAGCACTGAAGCGACGTTTCGCAAACTGATCGAAGAGGGCGGGCAGCGTTACCTGGTCCCGCTCAATCCGACGTATCCGAAAGCCCTTTACACCGAAGCCTGCCGAATCATCGGCGTAGTGGTTCAGGCAACGGCCAGGTTCTGATCAGATCGGTCCTCGCAATGCGTAGGACCGATCCGCATTTCAGGCTTCTTCCAGCTCGACCAATGCACTGCCTTCGCTGACCATCTCGCCTTCCTGGCAATACAGCGCTTTGATCACCCCGGCGTGTGGTGCACGAATGCTGTGCTCCATCTTCATCGCCTCCAGCACCACCAGTTGCGCCCCGGCTTCGACCGTTTGCCCGGCTTCCACCAGCACTCGCACGATGCTGCCGTTCATGGGCGCAGTGAGCCCGCCGTGATGGCTGTGACTGGCTTCGACGGCGCTGATCGGGTCGTAGGACTCGATGCGGCGCAATTCACCATCCCATTGCAGATACACAACGCCGCCGCGACGGATTGCCCGATGCTGGCGGCGCACGCCGTTGTGTTCGGTCAGCAGTTGCTCGCCCGCGAGTTGCGCCGATCGGGTAGCGCCCAACGTCAGCGCACGGTCCTGACCTTCGCAGCTCAAATGCAGGGTGATTTCTGTCGGCAATCCGGCACGGAACCCAGTGCCGATCCCCCAAGGCGAACTCAGGTCATCAGTGCGCGTCGTGTCCGGTTGGCTTTGGGAAAACGCTTGCGCCGCGGCTTGCCAGAACTCATCACTGAGCGGCGAGGGCTCTGGCAGCAGTTGCTCCTGGTAACGTGGAATGAACCCGGTATCCAGCTCAGCCGCCGCAAACGCCGGATGTCCAACGATTCGACGCAAGAAGTTGATGTTGGTCTTGAGACCGCCAATCGCGAACTCATCGAGCATGCTCAGCAAGCGCAGGCGCGCCTGTTCGCGATCCTCGCCCCAGGCAATCAGCTTGCCGAGCATCGGGTCATAGAACGGCGAAATCTCGTCGCCTTCTTCCACGCCGCTATCGACCCGACGACCCGGACCTTCGGCGGATTCGCGATACAACTCCAGGCGCCCGGTAGCCGGCAGGAAATCATTGCCCGGGTCTTCGGCATACAGCCGCACTTCGATCGCATGGCCGATCAGGGGCACTTGATCCTGAGTCATCGGCAGCGCTTCACCGCGTGCCACGCGAATCTGCCAGGCCACCAGATCGAGGCCGGTAATGGCTTCGGTGACCGGGTGTTCGACCTGCAGGCGCGTGTTCATCTCCATGAAGAAGAACTCGCCGCGCGCATCCAGCAAGAACTCCACGGTGCCGGCGCCGACATAACCGATGGCCTGCGCCGAACGCACGGCCGCTTCGCCCATGGCGCGGCGCAGTTCCGGGCTCAAGCCTGGTGCGGGCGCTTCTTCGACGACTTTCTGGTGCCGACGCTGAATCGAGCAGTCACGTTCGTTGAGGTACAGGCAATTGCCGTGCTGGTCGGCGAAAACCTGGATTTCCACGTGGCGCGGCTTCAGCAGATATTTTTCGACCAGCATCCGCGAATCGCCGAACGAGGATTGCGCTTCACGCTGGGCCGAGGCGAGGGCTTCGGCCAGTTGGCTGACGTCCTCGACCACTTTCATGCCTTTGCCGCCACCGCCCGCCGTCGCCTTGAGCAGCACCGGATAACCGATGCGTTCGCAAGCGTCGCGGAAGGTGTCTAGGTCTTGAGCTTCGCCGTGATAACCGGGCACCAGTGGCACGCCAGCGGTTTCCATCAAGGCCTTGGCGGCGGATTTGCTGCCCATGGCATCGATGGCCGAGGCGGGCGGACCGAGGAAGATCAGGCCTGCTTGTTCGATGGCGCGGGCGAACCCGGCATTCTCGGACAGAAAACCATAACCCGGATGGATCGCCTGCGCGCCGCTGGCCTTGGCGGCGGCGATCAGTTTGTCGATTTGCAGGTAGCTGTCGGCGGCTTTACTGCCACCGAGGTCAACGCGAATGTCCGCTTCGCGGCTGTGCCGTGCTTCGCGGTCGGTGGCGCTGTGCACGGCGACGGTGGTCAGGCCCAGGGCCTTGGCGGTGCGCATGACCCGGCACGCGATTTCGCCACGGTTGGCCACCAGCAGAGAGGTAATGACAGGTGCGCTCATCAACGCGGCTCCTTGGGGGTGGTTTCGGCCTGCCAGCTCGGCGGACGTTTTTGCAGAAAGGCGCGCAGGCCTTCCTGGCCTTCGGGGCTGACGCGGATGCGCGCGATGGCATTTTCGGTGTAGCGACGCAGCGCCGGGGTCAGCGCGCCGTTGCCGACTTCACGCAGCAAATCCTTGCTGACGCGCATGGCTGCGGGGCTGTTGAGCAGCAGGTTGTCGATCCATTGCTCGACTTTCTGCTCCAGCTCATTGCCCGGATAACTCTCCGACAACAAGCCGATTTCCCGAGCGCGTTGCCCACCGAAGCGCTCGGCGGTCAGTGCGTAACGGCGTGCCGCGCGTTCGCCGATGGCTTGCACCACGAACGGGCTGATCACCGCTGGCGCGAGGCCGATGCGTACTTCCGACAGGCAGAACTGCGCGTCGTCGGCGCCAATCGCCATGTCGCAGCAACTGATCAGGCCCAGCGCGCCGCCGAAAGCCGCGCCTTGTACCACGGCCAGCGTCGGAACTTTCAGCTTGGCCAGGTTGTACATCAACTCCGCCAGTTCCCGGGCGTCGTCCAGATTGGTGTGGTAATCGAGCTCGGCCGATTGCTGCATCCACGCCAGGTCGGCGCCGGCGCTGAAATGCTTGCCACGTCCGCGCACCAGCAAAAAGCGCAGGCTGGCGTCGGTCGAGACCTTGTCCAGCGCGAGGATCAGCTCACGGATCATCTCGGCGTTGAACGCGTTGTTCTTTTCTTCCCGGCTGAGCCACAGAGTCGCGAAACCACGCGGGTCGGTCTGTAGTTCGAGGGTGTTGAAGTCGCTCATGTTCATCCGTCTCCACGGTACTTGTAGGAGCGAGGCTTGCCCGCGAAGGCGTCGGTACATCCAGCATCGATGTGACTGACAAACCGCTTTCGCGGGCAAGTCGGATCGCCGCCCGCTCGCTCCTACAAAGTCAAATCACATCCGGAACACGCCGAAGCGGCTCGGTTCGATTGGCGCGTTCAGCGACGCGGACAAGGCCAGGGCCAGCACATCGCGGGTCTGCGCCGGGTCAATGACGCCGTCGTCCCACAGCCGTGCGCTGGAGTAGTAAGGGTGGCCCTGTTCTTCGTATTGATCGAGGATCGGTTGCTTGATTTCGGCTTCCTGCTCGGCGCTGAAACCATGCCCGCCACGCTCGGCCTGCTCGCGCTTGACCTGCACCAACACGCCCGCCGCTTGTTCGGCGCCCATCACACCGATGCGTGCATTCGGCCACATCCACAGGAAACGTGGATCGTAGGCCCGCCCGCACATGCCGTAGTTACCGGCGCCGAAGCTGCCGCCGATGATCACGGTGAATTTCGGCACCTTGGCGCACGCCACGGCGGTCACCAGTTTTGCGCCGTGCTTGGCAATGCCGCCGGCCTCGTATTTCTGGCCGACCATGAAGCCGGTGATGTTTTGCAGGAACAGCAACGGAATGCCGCGCTGGCAGGCCAGTTCGATGAAGTGCGCGCCTTTCTGCGCGGCCTCGGCGAAAAGGATGCCGTTGTTGGCGAGGATCGCGATCGGGTAACCGTGCAAGTGAGCAAAACCGCACACCAGCGTGGTCCCGAACAGCGCCTTGAATTCGTCGAACACCGAACCGTCCACCAACCGCGCGATCACTTCGCGCACATCGAACGGCTGCTTGGCGTCGGCCGAGACCACGCCATACAACTCGTCGCTGCTGTAGAGCGGGGCGATGGGCGTGCGTTGTTGCAGTTCGCCAAGCTTGCGCCAGTTGAGGTTGGCGATGCTGCGTCGGGCAATGGCCAGGGCGTGTTCATCGCTCTCGGCATAATGGTCGGCAACCCCGGAAATCTTGCAGTGCACGTCGGCACCGCCCAGATCTTCGGCGCTGACCACTTCACCGGTCGCGGCTTTCACCAGCGGTGGGCCGGCGAGGAAGATAGTCGCCTGCTCGCGAACCATGATCGCTTCGTCGGCCATCGCCGGCACGTAAGCGCCGCCGGCAGTGCACGAGCCCATGACCACCGCGATTTGCGGAATGCCCATGGCGCTCATGTTGGCCTGGTTGAAAAAGATCCGCCCGAAGTGCTCGCGGTCCGGGAACACTTCATCCTGACGCGGCAGGTTGGCGCCGCCGGAGTCCACCAGATAAATGCACGGCAAGCGGTTCTGCTGAGCGATGGTCTGGGCGCGCAGGTGTTTTTTCACGGTCAGCGGGTAATACGAGCCGCCTTTCACCGTGGCATCGTTGGCCACGATCATGCACTCGACGCCTTCCACTCGACCGATCCCGGCAATCACGCCCGCGGCCGGCACGTCTTCGCCATACACCTCGTAGGCCGCCAGTTGGCTGATTTCGAGAAACGGCGAGCCCGGATCGAGCAGGCGATTGATCCGCTCGCGGGGCAGCAATTTGCCCCGCGAAGTGTGGCGTTCTTGCGCTTTCGGACCGCCACCTTGCTGCACTTGCGCGAGCAAGGTATGCAAGGCGTCGACCTGGGTGAGCATCGCCGCGCTGTTCGCGGCAAACTCCGCCGAACGGGGGTTGAGCTGGGTATGCAGGATAGCCATGGACAGCTCCGTTTAGCGGGTTTCGTTGAACAGTTCGCGACCGATCAGCATGCGGCGGATCTCACTGGTGCCGGCGCCGATTTCGTACAGCTTGGCGTCACGCAGCAGACGACCGGCCGGGAATTCGTTGATGTAACCGTTGCCGCCGAGAATCTGGATTGCGTCGAGGGCCATTTGCGTGGCGCGCTCGGCGCTGTAGAGGATCACGCCGGCAGCGTCCTTGCGTGTGGTTTCGCCGCGCTCGCAGGCCTGGGCCACCGCATAAAGGTAGGCGCGGCTGGCGTTGAGTTGGGTGTACATGTCGGCGACTTTGCCCTGGATCAGCTGGAATTCGCCGATGCTTTGCCCGAACTGCTTACGGTCGTGGATGTACGGCACGATCAGGTCCATGCACGCCTGCATGATCCCGGTCGGGCCGCCGGACAGTACGACACGTTCGTAGTCGAGGCCGCTCATCAGCACTTTCACGCCGCCGTTGAGCACGCCGAGGATGTTTTCTTCCGGCACTTCGACGTCATCGAAGAACAGCTCGCAGGTGTTGGAGCCGCGCATGCCGAGCTTGTCGAACTTGTTGCTGCGGCTGAAGCCTTTCCAGTCGCGCTCGACGATGAACGCGGTGATGCCGTGCGGGCCTTTTTCCAGGTCGGTCTTGGCGTAGATCACGTAGGTGTTGGCGTCGGGACCGTTGGTGATCCAGGTTTTGCTGCCGTTGAGCACGTAGTGATCACCACGTTTGTCGGCGCGCAATTTCATCGAGACCACGTCGGAACCGGCGTTCGGTTCACTCATGGCCAGGGCGCCGATGTGCTCGCCGCTGATCAGCTTCGGCAGGTATTTGCTTTTCTGTTCGTGATTGCCGTTGCGGTTGATCTGGTTCACGCAAAGGTTGGAGTGCGCGCCGTAGGACAGGGCGACCGACGCCGAACCGCGGCTGATTTCTTCCATGGCCACCACGTGCGCCAGGTAACCCAGGCCAGCACCGCCGTATTCTTCCGGGACGGTAATGCCGAGCAGGCCCATGTCGCCGAACTTGCGCCACAGGTCGGCGGGGAACAGGTTGTCGATGTCGATCTGAGCGGAGCGCGGGGCGATCTCTTTGGCGACGAAGGACTGGACCTGATCGCGCAGCATGTCGATGGTTTCACCGAGGGCAAAGTTCAGGGATGGATAGCTCATGGGTCACCTTTTGGCTTTTTTGTAGGGCGGGGAGGGTCGTGATTTGGCTCTCACCTTTACGTTAACGTAAGCCTGTGACGAATGGCTGTCAATCACCCTTTACGTTAACGTCAACTTGAGCGAGAGTAGAGCCAGTTCAAGATAGAAAGCGGACCAAACTTGTAGGAGCGATGCTTGCTCGCGAAAGCGTCAGATCAGTCGACATAAATGTTGAATGTAGAGGCCTCTTCGCGAGCAAGCATCGCTCCTGCAGGTATCCGTTGGTAGCCCATTAATAAAGACAATAGGGGTCGTCATGGATCAACCCAGTGCAAGCCCGCAGCGCAGCTATACCCGTGGTTCTCAGGACAAAGCCTTGTTGGCCATGACCATCGGTCAGGCATTTGATAACACCGTCGCGCAGTATCCGACGGGCGAGGCGCTGGTCGTGCGCCATCAACAGTTGCGCTACACCTGGCAGCAACTGTCCGACGCCGTGGACCTTCATGCCCGGGCGCTGCTCGCGCTGGGGTTGCAGGCCGGTGATCGCCTCGGCATCTGGGCGCCGAATTGTGCGCAGTGGTGCATCAGCCAGTTCGCCAGCGCGAAGATCGGCGTGATCCTGGTCAACATCAACCCGGCGTATCGCAGCTCGGAACTCGAATACGTGTTGAAGCAGTCGGGCTGCAAATGGCTGGTTTGCGCGGGCGCGTTCAAGACCTCCAATTACCACGGCATGCTGCAAGGCCTGGTGCCCGAGCTGGCAGAACAATCCATCGGCCAGTTGCAGAGCGAGCGTCTGCCGGACTTGCGCGGCGTGATCAGCCTGGATGCGCAGCCGCCATCAGGTTTTCTGCCGTGGTCGCAACTGAGCGATCTCGCAACAGGTGTATCCAGCGAGCAGTTACGCGAGCGGGGCGACAGCCTGCATTTCGACCAGGCCGTGAACATCCAGTACACCTCCGGCACCACCGGTTTTCCGAAGGGCGCGACCCTCAGCCACTACAACATTCTCAACAACGGTTACATGGTGGGCGAAAGCCTCGGCCTGACCGCCAATGATCGGCTGGTGATCCCGGTGCCGCTGTATCACTGCTTCGGCATGGTCATGGGCAACCTCGGCTGCATCACCCACGGCAGCACCATGATTTACCCTAACGATGCCTTCGATCCGCTGCTGACCCTGACCACCGTCGCCGAAGAAAAGGCCACCGCACTGTATGGCGTACCGACCATGTTCATCGCCATGCTCGATCAGCCGCAACGTGCGCAATTCGATCTGTCGAGCCTGCGTACCGGGATCATGGCCGGCGCGACCTGTCCGATCGAAGTGATGCGTCGGGTGATCAGCGAAATGCACATGAACGAAGTGCAGATTGCCTACGGCATGACGGAAACAAGTCCGGTGTCGTTGCAGACCGGTCCTTCAGACGAACTGGAATTGCGCGTCACCACGGTCGGTCGCACCCAACCACAACTTGAAAGCAAAATCATCGACGAGGCGGGCAACCTGGTACCGCGTGGCACCATCGGCGAACTCTGCACCCGTGGCTACAGCGTGATGCTCGGCTACTGGAACAACCCGCAAGGCACCGCCGAAGCCATCGATCAGGCCGGCTGGATGCACACCGGTGATCTGGCGAGCATGAATGATGAAGGCTACGTGTGCATTGCCGGACGCAACAAGGACATGATCATCCGTGGCGGTGAGAATATTTACCCGCGGGAGCTGGAAGAATTCTTCTTCACTCACCCGGCCGTGGCGGACGTGCAAGTGATCGGCATCCCGTGTTCGCGTTATGGCGAAGAGATCGTCGCCTGGATCAAATTCCACCCCGGTCACAGTGCCACCGAGCAAGAGCTGCAAACCTGGTGCAAGGAGCGCATCGCGCACTTCAAGACACCGCGCTACTTCAAGTTTGTGGAAGAGTTTCCGATGACGGTGACCGGCAAGATCCAGAAATTCCGGATGCGCGAGATCAGCATCGAGGAATTGCGCATCAACAAGGCGTGACAAATTTCCCCTTGTGGGAGCCAGCCTGCTGGCGATAGCGGAGTGTCAGTCAACATACCTATGTCTGAACCACCGCAATCGCCAGCAGGCTGGCTCCCACAGGGGCGATGGTGAAAACCTGAATCGCAGAAAGCACAAAGGGGAGCCGAAGCTCCCCTTTAATTTTTCGTTGCGCATGCTCTTTTTTTATTATTGAGGGGCGGTCTGTTTTTGTTTTTGGCAACCGTGACCCTTTACCGCTGTTTTTGTCGATCCCCATCCGGGATCAAGAGCAAACGTATTTTTTTGAGCGCTGATCTACTTTTTCGCTAAGCGATCCAACCAGTTCGGGAGCTACCTGAAGGTAGTTTTATTGTTCTCTGCCCGGTTGCGGGTTACTCCGAAAAGCACCCTGAAAAGCACACCTTCTCCAAAAAAATCTGTTAGCTGCGTCTCTGCCGTGTTGTTCTTGTTATGTCAGAGTCGTTACGTCTTATTTTTATTGGTTTGCTGCTTTTTATTCTTGTTATGCCATAGAGATAGCAGAAGCCGTGCCAACTTTTAAAAACCCTTTAAAATCAATAACTTGAATTTTTGTAGGAATTTTCTCTCAGGCAAACCCCTACAATTTGTTTCCGTGTTACTCGCTTATCCCCCACGTTCCAGACGCAGCGGTAACACCCGGACACATCAGCACACTTACTGCGCGCTGCGAGCCTTGGCCACGCGCGAACCGGTGGGGCGCCCCAGCACCGTGCAAATCTGCTGGCCGGCCAGAATCAAGGCGTCCAGGTCGATACCCGTTTCGATGCCGAGGCCATTGAGCAGGTAAACCACGTCTTCGGTGGCGACGTTACCGCTGGCGCCTTTGGCGTAGGGGCAGCCGCCGAGGCCGGCGATGGAGCTGTCAAACACCGAGATCCCTTCGAGCAGGCTGGCATAGATGTTGGCCATGGCCTGGCCGTAGGTGTCGTGGAAGTGCCCGGCCAGTTTCTCCCGCGGCACGTCGGCCGAAACCACTTCGAACATTTTGCGCGTCGCGCCCGCCGTGCCGGTGCCGATGGTGTCCCCCAGCGAGACTTCGTAGCAGCCCATGGCATAGAGCTCGCGGGCGACCAGGGCAACTTGCTCGGGTTTGACGTGACCTTCATAAGGACAGCCCAGCACACAGGACACGTAACCGCGAACGGTGACGCCGTGCTGCCTGGCGGCTTCCATGATCGGCGCAAAACGCTCCAGGCTTTCGCTGATCGAGCAATTGATGTTGCGCTGGGAAAACGCTTCGGACGCTGCGGCGAACACTGCGACTTCCTTGACCCCGGCGGCGATCGCATCTTCGAAGCCGCGCAGGTTGGGGGCGAGGGCGCCGTAGGTCACGCCTGGTTTGCGCTGGATTTGCGCGAAGACTTCGGCGGATCCGGCCATCTGCGGCACCCATTTGGGTGAAACGAAACTGCCGACTTCTATATAGCCGAGGCCCGCGGCCGTGAGTGCATCGACCAGTTGCACCTTATCGGCAACGCTGATCGGTTGAGCTTCGTTTTGCAGACCGTCGCGGGGGCCGACTTCGACCAGGCGTACGTGGGAAGGAAGGGACATGGGAATCGACCTTTGTTGATTATCTGAATGTACGCAAACCTTTGTGGGAGTGAGCCTGCTCGCGATGAGGGCATGACATTCAATATGGATGTTGACTGATCGTCCGCTATCGCGAGCAGGCTCGCTCCTACAGGGGACGGTGTAAACCTATTGAACCACCGGCTGGCTTTTCATCGTCTGTTCCAGCGCCTGGGTGCAGCGCTCCTGTGCAGTGTCCAGTTCCAGCTTCATCTGCTCGATATCGAGCATTTGCTGCTCCAACTGTTCGCGGCGCTCGGCGATTTTGCTCAGCATGGTTTGCAGCTGTTTCTGATTGCCGCCGGTGGGGTCGTAGAGTTCGATCAGCTCGCGGCATTCGGCGAGTGAGAAGCCAATGCGCTTGCCCCGCAGGATCAGTTTCAGGCTGACCTTGTCACGGGGCGAATAGATGCGTTCCTGGCCGCGTCGCTCGGGACTGAGCAGGCCTTGCTCTTCATAGAAGCGAATGGCCCGCGTGGTGATGTCGAGCTCGCGGGCGAGGTCGGAAATGCTATAGGTCTGGCTGCTCATGGAAGCGCTCAAAAAAAGGTCATGGCGCTAAGCTAATGGCAGGTTGACGTTTACGTCAAGGGGCGGGTTTTTTCGTCGTCATTGCGGGCCTCTTCGCGGGCAAGTCGGATCGCCGCACCGCTCGCTCCTACAGGTACTGTGTAAATCCTGTAGGAGCGAAGCTTGCTCGCGAAGAACGATAACCCGGTGTAATGCCCTACACCTTATCGAGCTTCTTCTCATGCGCCGTCACCTGCTGGCACAACTCGATCATCTGCTCGCGCATCCAGCGGTTGGCCGGGTCCTGGTCGGTGCTTTCATGCCAGTAAAGGTGAGTTTCCACCGGCGGCACATCGTTGACCGGCAGGTTCACCGAGTACAAATCATGGCGGCGGGCGAAGCGCTCCGGCACGGTCATGACCATGTCGGTCTGCTGCAGCACCTGCGACGCCATCAAGTAATGCTGGGAGCGCAGGGCAATCTTGCGCTGGATGCCCATCTTGCCCAGCGCCAGGTCGACATGGCCCAGACCACTGCGGCGGCTGGAAATATGGATGTGCGTCAGTGACAGATAGTCATCGAGGGTGAATTTCTCCTTGGTCGCCAGCGGATGGCCCTTGCGCATGGCGCACACGTAACGGTCTTCCATCAACTTGACGTGACGCACTTGCGGGTCGGTGTTGAGCGGCGCGTCCACCGCAAAGTCGAGTCGCCCGGCCGCCAGTTCCTTGGTGGTCTCGCGGCGCTTGGACAGAAAGCTTTCGATGATCACCGTTGGCGCCAGGCGGCGCAGGCGCTGGAACAGTGGCGGCAGGATCACCGCTTCGGTGAGGTCGGTCATGCTGATGCGGTACGTCTTGACCGCCTGCAACGGGTTGAAGATGCGGCTTTCCTGCACCGACACCCGCAGCAGCGAGAGGGCGTTGCGCACCGGGCCGATGATGTTTTGCGCCATCGGCGTTGGCACCATGCCTTGGGCCGTACGCACGAACAAAGGATCGTTGAACGTCTCGCGCAGGCGGGCCAGAGCGTTCGAAACAGCCGGTTGAGTAATGCCGACAATCTGTCCGGCGCGGGTCAGGTTGGCTTCGGTGTAGATCGCGTCGAAGACGATGAAAAGGTTGAGGTCGACCTTGCTCAGATTCATTGCGCTGCACTCTTATTGTTGGTTCTCAATCAGCCGATCATATATCGGTGATGAATGTTAATACACGCCGAGAATAGGCTAGGTAAATTTTCGTAGCTGTTCTAGCATCGATTGCATGACCTAAACAACCTCCCCCCAGAAGGTAGCTGCTCATGGATTTCGCTTATTCGCCCAAGGTGCAAGAACTGCGTGAGCGCGTGACCGCGTTCATGGACACCTACGTTTATCCCGCCGAAGCCGTGTTCGAGCGCCAGGTTGCCGAGGGCGACCGCTGGCAGCCGACTGCGATCATGGAAGAACTGAAACTCAAGGCCAAGGCTGAAGGCCTGTGGAATTTGTTTCTGCCTGAGTCCGAACTCGGCGCCGGCCTGACCAACCTCGAATACGCACCATTGGCAGAAATCATGGGCCGCTCGCTGCTGGGGCCTGAGCCATTCAACTGCTCGGCGCCCGACACCGGCAACATGGAAGTGCTGGTGCGCTACGCCAACGAAGAACAGAAACAACGCTGGCTCGAACCGCTGCTACGCGGCGAGATCCGCTCGGCGTTCGCCATGACCGAACCGGACGTGGCTTCGTCCGACGCCACCAACATGGCCGCCCGCGCCGTGCGTGACGGTGATGAGTGGGTGATCAACGGCAAAAAGTGGTGGACCTCGGGTGCCTGCGATCCACGCTGCAAGATTCTGATCTTCATGGGCCTGAGCAATCCTGATGCGCCACGCCACGCCCAGCACTCGATGATTCTGGTGCCGGTGGATGCACCGGGCGTGAAGATCGTTCGTCCGCTACCGGTATTCGGTTACGACGACGCGCCTCACGGTCACGCCGAAGTGCTGTTCGAAAACGTCCGCGTGCCGTACGAAAACGTCCTGTTGGGCGAAGGACGCGGCTTCGAAATTGCTCAAGGTCGCCTTGGCCCGGGCCGGATTCACCACTGCATGCGTTCGATCGGCATGGCTGAGCGTGCGCTGGAACTGATGTGCAAGCGCTCGGTGAATCGCACTGCGTTCGGCAAACCCCTGGCGCGCCTGGGCGGCAACATCGACAAAATCGCCGACTCGCGGATGGAAATCGACATGGCACGCCTGCTGACTTTGAAAGCGGCGTACATGATGGACACCGTCGGCAACAAAGTGGCGAAGAGCGAAATCGCGCAGATCAAGGTGGTGGCACCGAACGTGGCGTTGCGCGTCATCGACCGGGCGATCCAGATCCATGGCGGGGCAGGGGTTTCCAACGATTTCCCGCTGGCCTACATGTATGCGATGCAGCGCACGCTGCGCCTGGCCGATGGCCCGGATGAAGTGCACCGTGCGGCGATCGGCAAGTTCGAGATCGGCAAGTATGTGCCGAAGGAAATGATGCGCAGCCATTAATTGTAGGAGCGAGCCTGCTCGCGATGGTCGCCAACGATAACGCGTGTTTACTGGATAAACACGGTGTTCATTAGTCCATCGCGAGCGGGCTCGCTCCTACAGTTGATTGCGTTTCAGTCGACCACTGGCAGTCCGTAAAAAGCCCGCGCACACGCGGTGCTGTGGGCCGCCAGCTCTTCCTCGCTTTCCCCGCGATGCAACGCCACTTCCCGCAACACTTCAGTCAGGTACGCCGGTTCGTTGCGACCATTTTTCGGCTTGGGTCGCAAGCTGCGCGGCAGCAGATACGGTGCATCGCTCTCCAGCATCAACCGCCCGCGTTTGATTTCTTTCACCAACGGATGCAAATGCGTGCCCCGACGCTCGTCGCAGATCCAGCCGGTGATGCCGATGTGCAAGTCCAGGTCGAGGTAGCTGAACAGCGCCTTCTTTTCGCCGGTGAAGCAATGCACCACGGCGGCCGGCAATTGGTCGCGGTAATCGCGCAGGATTTCCAGCAAGCGCTGACTGGCATCACGTTCGTGGAGAAACACCGGCAGTTGCAGATCGACCGCCATCGCCAAGTGTTCTTCGAGGACTTTTTCCTGTTGCGGACGCGGCGAGAAATCGCGATTGAAATCCAGCCCGCATTCACCCACCGCCACTACGTTCGGCTCTTTGAGCAAACTGCGCAGGTGCTGGGCGCTGTCGGCGTTCCAGTCGCTGGCTGCGTGAGGGTGAATGCCGGCGGTGGCGAACAACCGTTGCGCCGTGTCATCCAATTGCCGGCACAGTTCCAGCGCCTGTTCGCTACCTTCGACATTGGTGCCGGTGAGCACCAATTGGCAGACTCCGGCGGCATAGGCGCGGTCGAGTACAGCCTGGTGTTTGTCGGCAAAACTGGGGTTGGTCAGGTTGACGCCGATATCGATGAGTTGCATGGTGCTACCTCGGACCAAAGGCCGGAAAGCATATCAGAGCTGTAGATTTATAAGAAAAGCCAAGAACTACAACGAGTTAAAGCTGTCTTTTGATGCCGCGAGACAAGCTGGGGTGGTCAGCATGCCATCACTGTGCCAGTCTTTCGCACTTTGCCAGCGCTCAAGGCGCTCTGTTTCTGTCGTTCGATTTCAAACATTTTTTTGAAATTGGCCCAGTATTCTTTCCGGAGAGTGGATGACACGTCCCTCGATTTTGTTACTGCTGTGTGGTTCGTTGCTGCTGCCGATGCCGGCGGTTGCGCGGCTGGCCGGCCCGCTGCAAGCCGTGCCGGCGGCCCAGGTGCGCGATCTGCAGGAAATCCGCAGCAGCCGAGTGCTGAAGGTGCTGGTCAACCAGAGCCGCAACAGCTCCGGCGAAGTCCAGGGCCAGGCCATCGGCGTCGAATACCATCGCTTGCGTGCCTTCGAGCAATACCTCAACGGCCATGCCCGTGACGGTCAGGAAGTAACGCTCAAGATCATTCCCAAAGCCAAGGATCAACTGCTCGGCGCGTTGCAGCGCGGGGAGGGGGATCTGGTTGCACCGGGCGAGTTGCTCGATCTGCAACCGGGCTACGCTGTCAGCACCAGCGAACCGATTGCCAGCGACATTCCTCTGGTCCTGGTCGGAATCAAGGGCGAGAAACGCTACACCCGCCTCGAACAACTGTCCGGTAAAACCCTGGCGCTACCCACCGGCAGCGCCGCCGGGGAGGCGATCAGTCAGATCAATCAAAAGCTTGCCTTGCACAAACTGGCACCGGTGAAGATCGAGTGGGTCGATCCGAGCCTGGCGGTCGAAGACGTGCTGGAAATGGTTCAGGGCGGGATTTTTCACCTGACCATCGTCGAGCAGCCGATTGCCGAACGCTGGGGCAAGATCCTGCCCAAGTTGCGTTTCGATCGGCAGGTGCTGATCAGCGAGCCGGGGGAAGAATTCTGGTTCGTACGCCGCGATGCCTCGATGCTGCGGGCGAGCATCGATCGCTTCCTGATCGGGTACAAAAAGCCTTCGGATCAGGACGCGGCGTTCCTGCGCATCTATCGTCGTCTCTATCAAGTTCATTACCCACTGGCCAAGACTGATCGCCAGCGCCTGGAAAAACTCAGACCGGTATTGCAGAAACACGCCGATGCCCAAGGCATGGATTGGTTGAATCTAGCGGCATTGGCCTTCAAGGAGTCCGCGTTGCAACCCCGCGCACGAAGCGGCGGTGGCCCCACTGGCCTGATGCAGATCACTCCGTCCGCGGCCCAGCGGGTAGGGGTCAACAACATTCAGGACCTCGATGCCAATGTGCAGGCCGGGGCCAAATACCTGGCGATGATCCGCCGCAAGTTTTTCGCCAGCCCCAAACTCAACGAGCGTGAGCGCATGGCGTTCGTGCTGGCGGCTTACAACATCGGGCCGGAGCGGGTTCAGGGCATGCGCGCCGAGGCGCGTCGGCGAGGCTTGAATCCCAATCAATGGTTCTTCCAGGTCGAGCGCATCGCCATGGAGCAGGTGGGAATGGGACCTGTCAGCTATGTTAATAGCGTGAACAAGTATTACTTGGCGTTCGATCGGGAGCGGGAGTCGTTGGAGCCCCAGGGGCAGAAAGTAGCCTTAAGGAAGTGATCGAATAAACTGATTGTTATGGCGAAAAATTTGCGCTTTTAGCATTTAATTTATTGATTAATATAGCGGCCAACCAACACACAAACACACAATGGATGACACAGCATGAGCTCACTGATCAACAAGGTACTGTTTACCCGCGCTGGCTACGGCCTGACTGTCCTGCGGATCTTCGTCGGCATCATCTTCGCTGCCCACGGCTCGCAGAAACTCTTCGGCGCTTTCGGCGGCTACGGTCTGGCGGGCACCGCGCAGTACATGGAAAGCATCGGCCTGGCACCGGGTTACCTGATGGCCACGTTGGCCGGTGGTACCGAGTTCTTCGCCGGTCTGGCCTTGATCATCGGCTTGCTGGTCCGCCCTGCGGCGCTTGGCCTGACGTTCCTGTCGCTGGTCGCCATCTTCAGCGTGCATATCAGCAACGGTCTGTTCATGGCCAACAACGGTTATGAATTCGCCCTGGCCCTGCTGGGTGGCAGCATCGCGGTGCTGTTCGAAGGCGCCGGCAAGCTGTCGGTTGATCGCGCCATCGCTGGTTGATCGCTCTGGCTCAACGAAAAGGCCCGCATTGCGCGGGCCTTTTTTGTTGTGCGTCATTCTTGACACTGTCCGGTCAGCTTCTCTAGGATGCTGCTCATGCGCCGATTTAAACAGCTACTTGCGGGGCGCCAGGTGACTCATTCAGTTGCCGATAGAAGCTTGAAACAGGCTTCGAAATACCGCTAAAGCGCTGGTTCGGTGTTGCCTCTCACCTGCCATGCAGACTTTTGAGGCAGAGACACGACACGATGAATGCACTAAACCCCGTTGTACGCCCCGCGCCGATCACGGCACATCTGACCCAGCGCAATCCAAAAATCCTGCTTGGCGGCAAACATCAGCCGACGCTCCTGCGTTACCTCGATGGTTGGCCACGTCGCACCGGTGGGCCCGCAGCTTTCCTGATCCAGTTTGTCGAAGACGGTGAGTCACTGGCGCGTTTTGCCAGCGACAGTTTCGACCTGGCGGTGATTCAGTCGCCCGCACTCGAAGATGCGCCAGAGATGATCAGGCAACTGACCCGCGTCGCCCGGCAAGGGCTGATCACCCGCCGTTAAGGCTTATGGGTAATCAATCGCCACGATATACACGCACTGTTCGCCGGTAGGCGTCTGGACCCGAACTTCGGCGTCCAGTGCCTTGCCGATCAGGGCGCGTGCCAGCGGTGAGTCGATGCTGATCAGGCCCAGTTTCAAGTCCAGTTCATCCGGCCCGACGATGCGGTAGCGCGACTCCTTGCCGTCCTCGTCTTCGATGGTGACCCAGGCTCCGAAGTAGACTTTGTTCGGATCGCTGGGCTTTTCGCTGACCACCTTGAGCGCTTCCAGCCGTTTGGTGAGAAAGCGCACGCGACTGTCGATTTCGCGCAGCATCTTTTTGCCGTAGGTGTATTCGGCGTTCTCGGAGCGATCACCCTGCGCCGCGGCCTCGCTGACCGATTGCGTGACCTGCGGTCGGCGCACATGCCAGAGCTCATGGAACTCGGCCCGCATCCGCGCTTCACCTTCAGGGGTGATCAGCGCGGTGCCAGCGGTGCGGGGAGGGCGATAACGGCTCATGGCAACTTCTTGTGGTTGAGAAGAGTTGAGTCTATCAACCCTCGCGCAAGACTGTCAGGGGGCTGGCGTTCAAGGCACGTCGGGTGCCAAACACGCCGGCACCGCCGATCAGCACGGCGCCGATCAGTGGCAACACCAGCAGCCACGGATGCGGGTGCCACGGCAAGTCGAAGGCGTAACGGTACAGCACCAGGCTCACCAACTCCGAGCCCAGCGCTGCCAGCAATCCGCTGACCGCGCCAAGCAGGCCGAACTCGATCCGTCGGGCCTTGACCAGCAACTGGCGCTCGGCCCCCAGTGCCCGCAACAATGCGCCTTGGCGAATGCGTTCATCCAGCGTGGCTTGCAGGCCCGAGAACAACACCGCCATCCCCGCCGCCAACACAAACAACAACACGTATTCCACCGCCAGGGTGACCTGGGCGAGGATGCTGCGCAGCTGCGCCAGCAAGGCTTCGACTTGCAGGATGGTCACCGCCGGGAAGGCGCGGGACAGGTCGACGATCTGCTGGTCGTGGCCCGCCGCCAGATAGAAACTGGTCAGGTAGGTCGCTGGCAGATCCTTCAATGTGCCGGGCTGGAAAATCATGAAGAAGTTCGGCTGGAAGTTGTCCCAGTTGATCTCCCGCAGGCTGGTGACCTTCGCTTCGCGATTGACCCCGCCGACGGTGAAGACCAAGTGATCGCCGAGCTTGAGCTTCAGGCTCTCGGCGACTTTGCCTTCCACCGACACACCGGGAACGTCGTCCGGCGCCTGATCGCCCCACCAGTTGCCGGCGGTGAGTTTGTTTCCAGCCGGCAGGTCTGCCGCCCAGGTCAGGCTGAGGTCGCGCTGAATCGCCCGATCACCGGCCGAGTCCTTGCTGACGATGTCCTGCACCGGTTCGCCATTGATGCTGATCAATCGCCCCGGCACCACCGGGTACAACGGCGCCGATTGTGCCGACAGTTCGATCAGGCGATCGGTGAATGCCTGTTTTTCCGCCGGCAGGATGTTCAGCGCGAAGTAATTCGGCGCGTTTTTCGGCAACTGGTTTTGCCAGGTGTCCAGTAATTCGCCGCGCAGCAAAGCGATCAGCGCCATGGACAGCAGGATCAGACCGAAGGCCAGCGATTGGCCGGCTGCCGCCAGTGGATGACGCAGCAATTGACCCAGGCCGAGACGCCACGGCAACGAAGCGCGTGCGAGCATCCGGCGCAGGCTCTTCAGTAGCAGCAATAGCAGGCCGCCCAGCACCAGCGCCGCGATCACGCCGCCGCCGAGCAGGGCGAAGGTCAGTACCAAATCCAGGCTCAGGCGCCACATGATCAGCCCGAGAGCGCCCAGTGCCGCGCCGTAGACCATCCAGGTGCTGGAAGGAATCGGCAGCATGTCGCGGCGCAATACGCGCAATGGCGGGACCCGACTCAACGCAGCCAGTGGCGGCAAGGCAAAACCGGCCAGTGCCACCAGTCCGGTGCCGATCCCGGCGATGGCCGGAAGCAGGCCGCCCGGTGGAACATCGGCCGGCAACAAATCATGCAGCAGCGCGAACAACCCGAGTTGCGCCAGCCAGCCGAGCAAGGCGCCGCTGATGCTGGCCAACAGTCCGAGAACCGTCAGCTGCAAACTGAACAGCACCATGGTTTCCCGACGGGACAGCCCGAGGCAACGCAAAAGTGCACTGGCATCGAAGCGGCGGGTGGCGAAGCGCGTCGCCGACAGCGCCACCGCGACACCGGATAACAACACCGCGACCAGACTCGCCATGTTCAAGTAGCGCTCGGCTTTGCCCAGTGCGCCGCCGATCTGCCGGTTGCCATCGCGGGCGTCTTGAATGCGTTGATTGGCGGCGAGGCCGGGTTTGATCAATTGACGGTAGGTTTCCAGCGCTTCGGCCTTGCCGCGCCAGAGTTCGCGGTAGCTGACGCGGCTGCCGGGCTGCACCACGCCGGTCGCCGCGAGATCGCTGAGGTTGATCAGCACCCGTGGCGTCAGGCTGTAGAAGTTGCCGGCACGATCCGGTTCATAGGTCAGCACGCGTGCCAGTTTCAGGGTGCGCATGCCGACGTCGATGCTGTCGCCGATCTTCAAGTCCAGCGCGGTCAGCAGTCGCGCTTCAACCCAGGCTTCGCCGGGTTTCGGTCCGCCTCCGGATTCTTCCGCGGCGAAGGGCGCGGCGGCACTTTTCAGCTCGCCGCGCAGTGGGTAGATGTCGTCGGCGGCTTTGATGCTGGACAGCTGAATGCCATTGTCGGTGGCGATTACGCTGGAGAACTCCACCACCTGCGCATGTTCGAGGCCCAGATCCGTGCCGCTTTTGATCTGTTCGGGGCGCGCCGGCGAACTGCCTTCGAGCAGCAGGTCGGCGCCGAGAAATTCGGTGGCGCGCAGCATCATGGCGCCATTCAGGCGGGCGCCGAAGTAACCGATGGCGGTACTCGCCGCCACCGCCACCAGCAAAGCGAAGAACAACACCCGCAACTCACCGGCGCGGGCGTCGCGCAGCAGTTGGCGGATGGCGAGACTGAACAGGCGCAACAGCGGCAGGCGTGCCATCAAGGCTCCAGAGGGGCGACCAGCAGGCCGGCTTCAAGGCGGATCAGGCGCCGGCAACGATGTGCCAGACGTTCATCGTGGGTCACCAGCACCAGGGTCGTGCCGCGTTCCTTGTTCAGTTCGAACAACAGATCGCTGATGCGCTCGCCGGTGTGGCTGTCGAGGTTGCCGGTGGGTTCGTCGGCGAACAGCACATCGGGCTCGGCGGCAAACGCACGGGCAATCGCCACGCGTTGCTGCTCGCCACCGGAGAGCTGGCGGGGCGAGTGGGTCAGGCGTTGGCCCAAACCGACCCGTCGCAGCAATTCGGTGGCGCGCTCACGGGCGTCTTTGCGGCCATCGAGTTCCAGCGGCAACATGACGTTTTCCAGGGCGTTGAGGCTGTCGAGCAACTGGAATGATTGAAAGACAAAACCGACGTGTTCGGCGCGAATGCGTGCGCGTTGGTCTTCATCGAGATTGCTCAGGCCCTGGCCTGCGAGGGTGACTTCACCGCTGCTCGGCAAGTCGAGGCCGGCGAGCAGGCCGAGGAGGGTGGATTTTCCCGAGCCGGACGCGCCAACGATGGCCAGGCTGTCGCCCTTGTTCAGTTCCAGGCTGAGTTCGTGCAGGATAGTCAGATCACCTTCCGCGCTGGGAACCACTTTGCTGAGGTCCTTCGCGGTGAGAATGCTTGCGCCCATGGAGAATCCGATGCGAGTGTGGTTTTTGAGTGCTGGCCTGGCCTTGATGTGCATGGCCCAGAACGCAGCGGCGGGTACTGTCCTGATCGTTGGCGATAGTATCAGCGCCGGTTTCGGACTGGATACCCGCGAGGGATGGGTGTCGCTGCTTGAGCAACGGCTCAAGCGCGAAGGTTTCGACGATAAGGTGGTCAATGCGTCCATCAGCGGCGACACCAGCGCCGGAGGCCGGGCGCGCCTGCCTGCGCTGCTTGCAGAGCATAAACCGGAGTTGGTGATCCTCGAGTTGGGTGGCAATGACGGGCTGCGCGGAATGCTGCCAACACAATTGCAACAAAACCTTGCAGCGATGATCAACAGCTCCAAGGCCAGTGGCGCCAAAGTGCTACTACTCGGCATGCAACTGCCACCCAACTACGGTGCGCGCTACAACAAGGTCTTCGCTGAGGCTTTCAGCAACGTCGCCGCCGAGAAAAAAATCCCGCTGGTGCCGTTTTTCCTCGAGGGCGTGGGCGGGCATCCTGAGCTGATGCAGTCAGACGGCCTGCACCCGGCTGCGGGCGCTCAGGACAAGTTGCTGGAAAATGTCTGGCCGACACTGAAACCGCTGCTTTGACGCTTTTCTAGCGGCGGTGTTTCGGCTAAGGTGGCGCCCCCGATTTGGAGCCCCCGATGCCGCGTCCCGCCTGGTCACTTTTTGCCTATCAACTGATCGAGCCTGACGAACAGCTGGATCTGTTCGCCTGCCAGGAAGTGCGGGTACATCTGGTGACCCGTCAGCTGGAGCTGGGCGGCTCGGCCGATCGCACCTTGTGCGGCAGCCTGTTGCCCGCGCAACCGCGCTGGTCGAGCGTTGATCGCCGAGTGTTTCAGGACCAGCGGCTGTGTTCGTTGTGCCGGGCTATTCTGGAGTCGCAAAAGCGCGGTACTTCGCCGATCTGGCCGGAGCTGCGGTTCGAGCTTTGATGGCTTGATGTGGGGTTGGGGTGGGTTGGGTTGGGGGCATATCCGTTTTTGCGGTAACGGCCACTGACGGTTTCGCTTTTACAGCGAGTCACTTTCGAAAAGCGCGAAAGTAACCAAAGCGCTTTTGCCCCTTTCGTTCGGTGCCTCGCTAATGCTCGGCATGCCCTCGCTCCGGTCCTGCTCCGTGGGCCCGCCGCGATCGGCCATCCTTGGCCGTGCGCGGCTAACCCGGCATCCATGCCGGGTTGCCC
>NZ_JACVBL010000001.1:0-799497 GCF_014852285.1 Pseudomonas sp. PDM02
GCGATATAAGCCATTTTTTGATGCATCGCTACAACTGGATTCGGCCTCATCAATTCAACGATGGGTTGGCACCAGCGCGGGCCGAGGAAAAACTTAACGTCGTGTCCGGGATTAGTTGACCACTACAGTGCTGGCGGTGGCCAGTTTTCTAGCTCTCGATTTATACAATTGATACCGAAGATGCGTCCGTTCCCTTGGCATTTGATCTCTTGCATTCCCTGTCCCCCTCAGTGGGCGATTTCCTTTCCCTCAGAGTAAGCAGCAGGTCTAAAGCTGTATCTACTGGCCCTTTGTCCAAGTCATTGCAATCCATGTCGAGCGCTGGTTATAGTCGGCGCTCGGTGATTTCCATTCACCGTCCATCCCATCAAAAAAGATCAGCCCATGCCTGCTTCCCTCATCAACGCGGTAGTCGATTCAGCGGTCCACGCTGGCGTCGTGCCGTGCGGGGATCAGCAGCCTGCGCAGATCAGTCATTACCCCCCACCTGTCCGTAGCACGCCGGTGTACGCAGTCGTATCACCGCCGGGCGTTGGCGTTTCGGGCTGATCAGCTTTCCCTGCTGTTCCCTTGCCCTTCTAAAAGCGTTCGCCTGAAAAACTACTGGATTTCAGCTTCGGCTGAGTTGGCTTTTTATGCCTGACTACAGGTGGTATTCATGTTTGTCCTTTCGAAAAAATCCGCGCTCGCGGCGGCGTCCACGAGCCTGTTCGTTTTGCTGTGGAGCAGCGGGGCGATCTTCTCCAAATGGGGCTTGGCCCACGCGTCCCCCTTTGCTTTTTTGCTGATTCGTTTCGCCATCGCGCTTTGTGGATTGGTGCTGCTGGTGCCATTGCTCAAGCTGAAACTGCCCAAGGGTGGCAAGCCGATGCTGTATGCGATGGCCACTGGTGTGGTGTTGCTGGGCGCTTATCAGATTTTCTATCTGCTGGCCCTGGACCTGAAGGTCACGCCGGGCGTGATGGCCACGATCATGGGTGTGCAGCCCATCCTCACGGTGGTGATCATGGAGCGCCAGCGCTCAGCGAACCGGGTGTTCGGTTTGATGCTGGGTTTGGCCGGATTGATCATGGTGGTGTATCAGGGCATTGGTCTGGCCGGCATGTCGCTGGCCGGGATGTTTTTCGGTTTGCTGGCGTTGGCGAGCATGACGTTCGGTTCGATCATGCAGAAACGCATCACCGATAATCCCCTCGGTACGCTGCCGGTGCAGTATCTGGCGGGGCTGTTGTTGTGCGGGATTTTCGTGCCGTTCCAGCCGTTTCACTTTGAACGCAGCAGCGGTTTTATCGTGCCGGTGTTGTGGATGGGGCTGGTGGTGTCGGTGTTGGCGACGTTGTTGCTGTATCGGCTGATCGCCCGGGGCAATCTGGTGAATGTCACCAGTCTGTTTTATCTGGTGCCGGCGGTGACGGCGGTGATGGATTATCTGTTTTTCGGCAACCAACTTGCGGTGTTGAGCATGGTGGGGATGGTGCTGATTATTGTTGGTCTGGGGGTTGTGTTTCGTCAGGCGCGGTAGAGCGGTTGGCGGGCATATCCGTTTTTTTTGTGATGGCGGCTATTGGTTTCGCCCTTACGGCGAGTTACTTGGAAAAGCGCCAAGTAACCAAGGGCTCTTGCCCCTTTCGTTCGGTGCCTCGCCTAGGCTCGGCATGCCCTCGCTCCGGTCCTGCTCCGTGGGCCCGCCGCCATCGGCCATCCCTGGCCGGGGGCGGCTAACCCGGCATCCATGCCGGGTTGCCCACTGCGCAGAACCTCCACTCGGCCTCTCGAGGGGGCGCTCAGATCAAAAGCGGAAGGCGAGCTAACGCTCGGCCTGATGAGTGGTGGAAATCAAAAGCAAACACAGACCCCTGTAGGAGCCGGCTTGCTGGCGATGGCGGTGGGTCGGTCAACCTATTTATTGGCTGGACGGACGCTATCGCCAGCAAGCTGGCTCCTACAAGGGAAATGCGTATGTGTTTGGATAAATACGATCAACTGTAGGAGCTGGCTTGCCGGCGATAGCGGTGGATCAGTCACGTATGTATTGGCTGGACAGACGCTATCGCTAGCAAGCCGGCTCCTACAGGGGAGCGGTGCCAATGTCCGGAATGAGTGAACGCATCAGAGAAGGACAACGCGGACATCAAAAGAGCCAGGCCGGCTTTCAGGCCGCCTCGGCGGCTGTGGCGGTAGTCGCCCCCTCGAGAGGCCGAGTGGAGGTTCTGCGCAGTGGGCAACCCGGCATGGATGCCGGGTTAGCCGCCCCCGGCCAGGGATGGCCGATGGCGGCGGGCCCACGGAGCAGGACCGGAGCGAGGGCATGGCGAGCATTAGCGAGCCACCGAACGAAAGGGGCAAGAGCCCTTGGTTACTTGGGGCTCTTCCAAGTGACTCGCCGTAAGGGCGAAACCAATAGCCGCCGTTACCGAAGCAACGGATATATACGCATACCCAAAGGCCTACTTACTCAAAGCATGCTCAGCCCGCACCGAATTCATAAACGCCTGCATCGCCGAAGACTGAATACGATGACGCCGGGTAATCAACCCATACGGCGGCAACCGCGCTTCAAACTTGATCGGCAACACCGCCAGCAAATCACGCCCCGGATAATCCTCGACCACCGACACCGGCGTGACGCCGAGCATGTCGGTCTGCTGGATCAACGACAGCAAGGTCATGATCGACGTGGTCTCGACGATGCTGCTGGGAATGTCGACCCGCGCATTGTGAAACACCTGATTGATGATCGCGCGCATCGGGCTCGGTTGCTGCTGCAACACCCAAGTCATGTTCTGCAATTCCGCCCAGCTCAGGTTCTTCTCCCGAGCCAATGGATTCTGCGCACCGGCAATCACGCACAGCTCCTCTTCACCCAAGCTATCGAACAGCAACTCTTCAGCCCGTGCACCCGCCGGAATCCGCCCCAGCACAATGTCGAGCTGATCCTGCAACAGTGCCTGCACCAGTACATCACTGGTGTCGACCTGAATGCTCATCGACAACCGAGGATGGCTTTTCTTCAAGGTGGCGATGGTGCGAGTCAGCAACCCCGAGGCCAACGCCGGAATCGCCCCGACGGCGACCCGCCCGAGGTTGCCGGATTCCAGGGCGACCAGTTCTTCACGCATGCCGCTGAGTTCGGCAAACACCATGCGCGCGTAGTAGATGACGGTCTCCCCGAACGGGGTAGAGCGCATGCCCCGAGGCAGACGTTCGAAGAGTTCGACGCCGAGCAAGTCCTCGGCCTCGTGCAACATCTTGGTCGCCGCCGGTTGGGTCATGCCGATGTGGTCGGCGGCGCGGCGCAGCGAGCCTAATTCCTGCAACGCCAGCATCAACCGCAATTGGCGCAGACGCAGTCGACTGTGGATCACATTGGCATCAGGAATTCGGGTCATGGGCCGCGCTCGCGAAAAAGACTGCGGCAAGCCTGACAACAAATGTCAGGCGTTGCCAGCATTGCTGTGTCACAGCACCGATTTGGTCTTGGCGACGTGGGGTTTGCGCAGGCCCATCAGGCTGCTCAACCCTTTGGAAATCAGCGGCCAGAACAGCATCAGCAGCGCCGCCGTGGTCAGGCTGCCCACCAGCGGGTTGGACCAGAAAATCCCCAAGTGGCCGTCAGAAAACAGCATCGATTGACGGAACGCATCCTCAGCCTTGTCCCCTAGAACAGCCGCCAACACCAGCGGCGCAATCGGGTAACCGAGTTTCTTGAACAGGTACCCCAGCGCGCCGAAGCCCAGCATCAGCACCACGTCGAAGAACGAGTTGTGCACCGAGTAGGCACCGATGGCGCAGACCATGATGATGATCGGCGCAATGATCGAGAACGGAATGCGCAGGATCGAAGCGAACAGCGGCACGGTAGCCAACACCACGATCAGGCTCACCACGTTGCCCAGGTACATGCTCGCGATAAGCCCCCAGACAAAATCGTGCTGCTCGACGAACAACGTCGGGCCAGGGTGCAAGCCCCAGATCATCAAGCCACCGAGCATCACCGCTGCCGTAGCGGAACCGGGAATGCCCAAGGTCAGCATCGGCAGCAGGGCGCTGGTGCCGGCGGCGTGGTCAGCGGTTTCCGGAGCGATCACGCCTTCGAGTTCACCCTTGCCGAAGTTCTCGCGATTCTTCGAGAAGCGCCGCGCCAGGCTGTAGCTCATGAACGAAGCCGCCGTAGGGCCGCCGGGCGTGATGCCCATCCAGCAACCAACCAGCGTGCTGCGCACAATCGTCCACCAGTAACGCGGCAACTTGGCCCAGGTACGCAGAATCACCATCGGTGTAATGCGCGCATGCTCGCCGCGAAACACCAGGCCTTCCTCGACCGTGCAAAGGATTTCGCCGATGCCGAACAGGCCGATCACCGCCACTTCGAAGCTGATGCCAGTCATCAGGATCGGCTGGTCGAAGGTCAGGCGCAGGTTGCCGGATACGGTGTCCATGCCGACCGCCGCCATGGCGAAACCGATCATCATCGCCACCACGGTTTTCAGCGGCGGGTTCTTGCTCATGCCGATGAAGGTGCAGAACGCCAACAGGTACACCGCGAAGAACTCCGGTGAACTGAACGACATGGCGAAGGCAGCAATCTTTGTCGATAGAAAGGTCAGCAACAACACCCCGGCCAATGCGCCGATAAGCGCCGAACTGAACGCGGCGGTGAGGGCTTCGGCGGCGCGGCCTTCACGGGCCATCGGGTAGCCGTCGAAGGTCGTCGCCACCGATGAGGGCTCGCCGGGGATGTTGAACAGGATCGAGGTGATCGAGCCGCCAAACAGCGCGCCCCAATACATGCACGACAGCAGAATGATCGCCGACACCGGCGACATGGTGAACGTCAGCGGCAGCAACAACGCCACGCCGTTGGGGGCACCGAGGCCGGGCAGTACGCCGACCAGAATGCCCAGCAGCACGCCGATCACCATCAGGCCGATGTGGCCCGGGGTCAGGATCAGGTTCATGCCTTGCAGCAGGGAATCGAACTCGCTCATTTGAAATTTCTCCCGGCCAGGGCAATCCAGTCGCCCATCGGGCCGGCATCCAGCGGGACCTTGAACCACAGCGCGAAAATCAGGTAGCTGGCCAGCACCGCGCCGAGGGACACGCTGCCGATCATCAGTTTGCCGTAAGGCTTGGCGCGGACCTTGTCACGCCACATGAACCAGGCGATGAAGCAGGCCGACGCCACGTAGATGCCGGTGAACGGCATGGCGCCAACGAACAGCGCAATCGGGATGAACACCGACAACACTTGCTTGAACGCACTGCGGCTGACGAATGCAATGCTCAGGGCGTGCCAGCGCACCAGGGTCAACACGCCGTTGGCCACGCTTGCGGCGCTGAGCATCAGGCCGATGTAGAAGGGGAAGTAACCCGGCTCGGGGCCGGAATCGCCCCAGCCGATACCTTGTTCGACACTGCCAAACATCACCACCACGCCAATCAGCGCAGTGAAGACGGTCAGGCCGAGTTCGACCCAGCGGGTACCGACCAGTGCCGGTGAATCCGAAGAATGGGACATGAAGACACCTCCAGAGGTGACGGCCGTGCGCAGGCGGACGGCCGTCGGCAACTCAGTTTTTCAGCCAGCCGGCTTCTTTGAACACCGGGGTGACGCGGGCGGTGTCTTTCTCAATGTAGGCGGTCAGCGGCTCGCCTTCGAGGAAGGTGGGCACCAGTGCGTTCTGTTTGACGTAGGCCTTGAACTCCGGGGTTTCGGTGACTTTGCGCATCAGCTCGACATAGAACGCCCGTTGCTCGGCGGTGACTTCGCCGGGCATGAATACGGTGCGCGGGAAGCGGTACTGATCGATGCCCAAGCCCTGCTCGTGGCAAGTCGGCACATCGGCCCAGGATTTGTCGCCGGCGACTTTCTCGGTGTAGCTCATGCGCTCTTTACTGAACACGCACAGTGGCTCGACCTGATCACCGCGCCATTGGCTGATGCTTTCGCTGGGGTTGTTGACGTTGGCGGCGATGTGTTTGCCGGCCAGTTGGGTCGCGGCTTCGCTGCCGCTCTTGAACGGGATGTACACCAGTTTGCTGTTAGTGGTCTGGTTCAACAGCAAGGTGAGGGTCTGGTCCACGTCCTTGGACTGGCTGCCGCCCATGCGCAGGTTCGACGGGTCAGCCTTGACCGCTTCGTAGAAGCCCTTGGCGTCCTTCCACGGTGCGTCTTTGTAGCTCCAGAGAATGAAGTCGTCCTCGGCCACGGCGGCGATGGGGGTCAGTTCCTGCCATTGGTAGCCGAGCTTGGACACCAGCGGCAACAAGTAGATGTTGTTGGTGCCGATCACCAGTTTTTCCGGATCGCCCTTGTTCATTTTCAGGTCGAGGAAAGCTTCGGCGCCATTGCCGCCGCCCTTGTTGAGGACGATGGTATTCACGTCGAGCAGCTTGTGGGTGGTGATGATCGACTGGATCAAACGGCCGAGCTGGTCAGTGCCGCCACCGGGACCGCCAGCGACGACGATTTCGACGTTCTTGTCTGGTTGCCAGGCTGCATGAGCGAGAGCGGGAAGGGCGCCGGTGGCGACCAGCGTGCAGCCAAGAAACAGACGGGATGTGCGACGGACGAATGCATTTCGCATGGAAGGGCCTCGTTTTTGTAGTTGTTATGAGTGACTTGTCTGAGCGGTAAAGCTGCAAGCCTGGCCCGAGTGTGGGAAGCCGCAGGCGTCGCGTCTAGTCAAAACAATACATACACCGATAGCCTGGGGTTATAGCTCGGGAGGGGAAAAATCGTGATGATCACCGCAGGCCTTGCGCCAGAGCAGTTTGAGTGGAAAGTGTGTGCAGGCCTTATTCATTGAAAGCCCCCTGAAAGCAGGGCATGACATAACCCGAGGCTATCGCCTTATTTCAAGTTTTGATTAGACGGTTATCAGTGAGCCTTCGATAGTGCTCACCAATGCCGTGAAAACGCGGCAAAACGCGAACCCTGTAGGAGCCGGCTTGCCGGCGATAGCGGAATGTCAGGCGCCATCAATATCGATTGATGCACCTCCATCACTGTAGGAGCCGGCTTGCTGGCGATAGCGGTGTATCAGTCAACATTGATAGCGCCTGACCCACCGCAATCGCCAGCAAGCCGGCTCCTACAAGGTCGGTGTTTGCAACTTCACAAAAATAATAAATTCGAGGTACGCACCATGGCTCGTCCCAGTGCTTCCCTGCAATTGCCCGGCGCAGTTGCCCAACCCGCCGCAGCGGCCGAACCGCAGACCGGCACCACCAAGGCCAGCAATGTGCGCTGGCGGATCTTCGCGATCATCTTCGCGCTGACCATGGTCAACCTCATCGACCGGGTGTCGCTGTCCATTGCGATGCCGACCATCGCCCATGAGTTTTCCCTGTCGCCGAGCATGCAAGGCCTGATCCTCAGCAGCTTCTTCTGGGCCTATGCGCTGTTGCAGATTCCCGGCGGCTGGATGATCGACCGCTTCGGCCCGCATCGGGTCATCAGTTGGTCCACCGGGTTGTGGGGGACGTTTCAAGTGTTGGCGGCATTTGCCACGGGCGGCTTGTCATTGTTGTTCGCCCGCGTTGCACTCGGTGCTGCCGAGGCTCCCTTGTTCCCGTCGGGTGGCAAGCTGATTTCGTTGTGGCTGGCGCCAAGCGAGCGCAGTCGCGGCGCGGTGCTGATGGACAGCGGCAGCCCGTTGGGCGTGGCGTTGGGCGGGCTAATCATTGCTTATCTGATCGCGTCGCTGGACTCATGGCGCCTGGCGTTCGTGATCGCCGGTATCGCGACGCTGGTACTGGCGTGGCTGGCGCGGCGGTATCTGCGCGATGACCCGGCCAGCCACCCGCAAGTGAATGCCGAAGAGCTCGAGAAGATCAACGCCGGACGCGCCACGCCAGCAGCCGAAGCGGCGCGGGTGCCAGTCAAAGGCCTGGGCATTGCGGCGCGTTCCCTGAGCGGTTTGCTGATCGGCCGCGCCAGTTGGGCGATGGTGTATTTCGGCTTGCTGACCTGGGGCCCGAGTTATCTGGCGCAGGCTCGCGGCTTCGATATCAAGGGCATTGGCGCGGCGACGTTCGTGATTTTTGTCTGCGGTGCGCTCGGCTCGTTGACCGGTGGTTTCCTCTGCGACGGGCTGATCCGCAAAGGCGTCAGTCGCGGTGTGGCGGTCAAGAGTCTGCTGGCGTTTTCCGGCCTGGTGGCCCTCGGCGCGTTCCTGTTATTGCCGACCCTGACTAACCCTTTTGCTGCCGTGGCGTTGTTGGCCATGACTGCGTTTTTCCTGATGTGGGGCAGCCTCTACTGGAGTTTCCCGGCATTGCTGGCGGCGCCGGCGCGGGTCGGCCTGATCGGCGGCGTGATGAACATGGCCGGCAGCACGGGCGGGATTGCGGTGCCGATCCTGGTCGGCGTGATCCTGCAAATGGCCGGTGGATTCGCGCCGGTGCTGGGGTTCTTTGCGGCGTGTTCGGCGGTCTTCGTTTTTGCCACGCTGTTCATCAGCCTCGACGAGGTGCGCCATGACTGAGTTGTATACGGGGCCGATCATCGACGCCCATCACCACTTCTGGGACCCGACGATCAATCACCATCCGTGGCTCGCGCCTGAAGCCAGGATCCCGTTTCGCTACGGCGACTACAGCGCGATCAAGCGGCGCTATTTTCCCGACGATTACTTCGCCGATGCCGGGCCGCATAACGTCGTGCAAACGGTGTACATCGAGACCGAATGGGACCCGCAAGATCCGATTGGCGAAACCCGATTCATTGAAGGTTTGGCGGCGCGTTACGGCGTACCGAATGCAATCGTCGCGCAGGCCTGGCTCGATCATCCGGACGCCATCGCGGTGCTCACCGAGCAGGCGAGTTTCAAGTGCGTACGCAGCGTGCGCCACAAACCCGGTGGCCCGACTTCGACGGCGCAGGTGGGCCATCTGCGCAGCCTGATGAGCGATGAACACTGGCGCCGTAGTTACGCCGCGCTGCAAGGGCTGGGGCTGCATTTCGATTTGCAGACACCCTGGTGGAACCTCTACGAAGCCGAACGGCTGGCCCGGGACTTTCCTGGCACCACGCTGATTCTCAACCACGCCGGGTTGCCCAATGACCGCAGCGCCGAAGGCCTGGCGGGATGGCGTCTGGCGATGGCACGACTGGCCGAGTGGCCGAACGTGCAGGTGAAGGTTTCCGGCCTGGGCCTGAAAGGGCAGGCGTGGCGCGCCAAAGACAATGCCTGGATCGTGCGCGAAGTGATCGCCATGTTCGGCACCGAGAGAGTGATGTTCGCCAGCAACTTTCCGGTAGACAGCCTGTGCGGCTCGTTCGACGACATCTACAGCGGTTTCAAATCCATCGTTGCTGACCTGCCATGGGCGGATCAGGAGCGCCTGTTCTACAGCAACGCGCAGCGGGTTTATCGCTGCGAGCCTAGCGCCATTGACCGTACATGGCCCGAACCCTTGAGGAGTGAAGCATGAGCAAGACAACCATCGCCATGGTCCTGGGCGACCCGGCGGGCATCGGCCCGGAACTGATCGCACGCCTGCTCGCGGAGCCTCAGGTTCGCAGCCAGGCCAACGTGATCCTGATTGCCGACGAGGCGGAAATGCGGCGCGGCATGCGCATCGCCGGGGTGGAATTTCCGTACCGTCGCGTCGAGTCGCTGGATCAGCTGTCATTTGTCGATGACACGCCGTTGTTCTATGACTTTCGCGGCGACACCATCGGCGAATTCCCGCGCAGTGAAGCCAGCGTCATTGGTGGCCGCTACAGCCTCGACACTCTGGAAAAAGCCCTGCGCCTCACCGAGGCCGGCACCACGGGTGCGGTGCTGTTCGGGCCGCTGAACAAGACCTCGCTGCACATGGCCGGCATGGCCCACAACGACGAGTTGCACTGGTTCGCCGAGCTGCTGGATTTCCACGGGCCGTTCTGCGAATTCAACGTGCTCGACAACCTCTGGACGTCGCGGGTGACCTCGCATGTGGCCTTGGCCGAGGTGCCGGGCATGCTGACGCAAGCGCGGGTGGTGGAAGCGATCCAGCTGATCGACACCGCGCTCAAGCGCAACGGCCTGGCGAAACCGCGCATCGGCGTGTGCGGTCTGAACCCGCACAACGGCGACAACGGCTCGTTCGGTCGCGAAGAACTGGACATCATCGGCCCGGCCGTACGTTCGGCGCAGGCGTTGGGGATTGCGGCGGAAGGGCCGTATCCGGGCGACACGATTTTCCTCAAGGTACAGGGCGATGCGAGCGCCTTTGACGCGGTGGTGACGATGTACCACGACCAGGGACAGATCGCGATCAAGTTGATGGGCTTCTCCCGTGGGGTGACGGTGCAGGGTGGCTTGCCTATCCCCATCACCACACCGGCCCATGGCACTGCGTTTGATATCGCCGGCCAGGGCAAAGCCAACCCCGGCGCGATCCGCCAGGCCTTCGAAATCGCCTGCCGCATGGGCACCAACCACTACTGACCCCCCACAAAATTCACTGACACACGCAATCCCACTGTAGGAGCCGGCTTGCTGGCGATGAGGGCCTGACAGACACAGATGAAGTGACTGTCAGACCGCTATCGTCGGAACGCCGCCCGCAGCAAGCCGGCTCCTACAGTAATGCGTAGTGCTGCCAGGTTGTTCAATCAACGCAAAACCCCATGTGGGAGCGAGCCTGCTCGCGATAGCGCTCTATCAGTCACTGCAATGTGCCTGTCAGATCGCCTTCGCGAGCAGGCTCGCTCCCACAGTTGTTTTAGGGGGCGCCTGATAACTCGATCTAGGCAATAACCGCACTTACCTATCACCCCAGGTTATCGATGGATGTGCATAAGTGATTATCCGTCGCCCTGTGCGCTGGCTAAAGTCGCTCCATCGAATGACCAGAGCCGGCCACCCGAGCTGCCTCGATCGCACGATTCAACAACTACAAAAAGCCCGCCTTGTCACTTCCGCAAGGCACATACCGGCAGCAAAGGAACCTTCACATGACTCGTCCAGATTTCGCCCTGGCTCTGTCCAGTGCCATCTCCAAAAGCCGGCTGCGTCTGCTGCCGTTTCTGATCCTGATGTACATCCTCGCCTTCATCGATCGCTCCAACGTCGGCTTCGCCAAAGCCGCGTTGCAGGCCGACACCGGTTTGGGCGATGCCGCGTTCGCGTTCGGCGCGAGCATCTTCTTCATCGGCTACGCGTTCTTCGAAGTGCCGAGCAACTACATGCTGCACCGCCTCGGCGCGAAGGTCTGGCTGTGCCGGATCATGGTCACCTGGGGCCTGGTGTCGGCGGCAATGATGTTCGCCCACAACGCCGAAACCTTTTACGTCCTGCGCTTCCTGCTGGGGGTCGCCGAAGCCGGCTTCTTCCCGGGGATCATCCTTTACCTCACCTACTGGTTCCCGGCGCAAAGCCGTGGCCAGGCGCTCGGTCTGTTCTACTTCGGCTTGCCCCTGGCGCTGGTGCTGGGCAGCCCGCTGTCGGGCTGGTTGCTGGACTTCCACGGCGTGTTCGGCCTGACCAACTGGCAATGGTTGTTCGTCGTCGAAGGGTTGATGGCGTCGGTGGTCGGCATCGCTGCGTACTTCTATCTGGTCAACCGCCCGGCCGATGCCACGTGGTTGAGCGTTGATGAAAAGCAGGCGCTGCAAACCGCGCTCAGCGAAGAAGACGCGAAGAAAAAAGACAGCAGCCCCCATGGTTTTCTCAGTGCGCTGCGCAACCCTCGGGTGCTGCAATTCTGCCTGGCGTATTTCACCATTCAGATGAGCGTGTACGGCGTGGTGTTTTACCTGCCGACGCGCATCGCCGGATTGCTTGACGGCCACGTCGGCCTCAACGTCGGCCTGATCACCGCGATTCCGTGGATCTGCGCCCTGGTCGTGACCCGTCTCGTCACTCGCTACGCCGACCGCACCGGGCAACATCGTCGCCTCGCCGTGTGCATGCTGACCATGGCCGCCCTCGGCATTGCCGCCTCGGCGCTGGGCACCAGCATGGTTCCGGTGGTCATCGCCTTCTGCTTCGCCGCTGCCGGTTTCGTCTCGGTGCAGCCACTGTTCTGGACCATTCCCACCAGCTACCTCAGCGGTGCCGCCGCAGCCGGCGGGATTGCCCTGATCAACTCCATCGGCAACCTCGGCGGCTTCGTCGCGCCGAACCTGAAAACCGTGATGGAAACCAGCTTCGCCGACCCCCGCGCCGGCATGTTCGCCCTGGCCCTGGTCGGCATTGTCGGCGCCGTCCTGTTGTCCCGACTTCGCAGCACCCACACCCCTAAATCCCCCTCGCAGCTCACACCGGCTCAGGTTGGCTGATCACTACCCAAGCGTTAGCAAGGAATTGAATTCATGAAAATCAAAGCAATCCGTACCCGCGTTTTCGAGTGGAAAGGCAAAGTCGTCCCACCACAAGCGCACTTCTGCACCAACGCCAGCGACATCCTGTTCGAACGTGGCGACGCCATGGGTTCGTTCCGTTTCCACGGCTGGCTGGTGGTGGAAGTCGAGACCGACACCGGTCTCGTCGGCATCGGTAACTGCGCCCTGGCGCCGCGTGTGGCCAAGGAAATCATCGACACCTACCTGGCGCCGATTGCGATTGGCGAAGACCCGTTCGACAACGAATACATCTGGCAGAAGATGTACCGCCAGAGCCACGCCTGGGGCCGTAAAGGCATCGGCATGGCGGCGATCTCGGCGATCGACATCGCGATCTGGGACATCATGGGCAAAGCGGTCAACAAACCGGTGTTCAAGTTGCTCGGTGGTCGCACCAAGGAAAAGATCTGGACCTACGCCTCCAAACTCTACGCCAACGACAACCTCGACCTGTTCCTCGAAGAAGCCCAGGGCTATCTGAACCAGGGTTTCACCGCGCTGAAAATGCGCTTCGGCTACGGCCCGAAAGATGGCCCGGCGGGCATGCGCAAAAATATCGAACAAGTGCGCGCACTGCGTGAACTCGCCGGCCCGGACATCGACATCATGCTCGAATGCTACATGGGCTGGACCCTGGAATACGCACGGCGCATGTTGCCGAAACTCGCCGAATTCGAACCGCGCTGGCTCGAAGAACCGGTGATCGCCGACGACATCGAAGGCTACATCGAGCTGAAAAAAATGGGGATCATGCCGATCTCCGGCGGCGAGCACGAATTCACCTCCTACGGCTTCAAAGACCTGCTGGAACGCCGCGCCGTCGACGTGATCCAGTACGACACCAACCGTGTGGGCGGCATCACCGCTGCGCGCAAGATCAACGCCATGGCCGAAGCCTGGTCGGTGCCGGTGATTCCGCACGCGGGGCAGATGCACAACTATCACCTGACCATGTCCACCACCGCTTCACCGATGGCCGAGTTCTTCCCGGTCTTCGACGTCGAGGTCGGCAACGAACTCTTCTACTACGTGTTCAAGGGCGAGCCGCAACCGGTCAACGGCTACATCCAGCTCGACGACAACAAGCCGGGCCTGGGCCTGGAAATCTCCGATGAATACCTGAGCGACTTCAACATCATCGAGTGACCTTGAGGCGCCGCTCGTGAGCGGCGCCATTCACGACTTTCTGGAGGGCCGACATGCGCCTGATTCAATTTGAAAACACTGCCGGCGAGCGCCAGGTCGGCGTCGTCGAGGGCTCGCAGGTCCAGGTGCTCAAAGGCACCCGCAGCACCCGTGAACTGGCTCTCGCGGCGATCCGCGCCCAACGCAGCCTGCAAGAAGAAGTGGCCCAACGCGGCACTGAGCCTGGCCCGGATTACGCGCAACTGTTGCAGCAGGGCAACGTCCTGCCGCCGCTGGATCACGAAGACCCGGCGCACTGCCTGATCAGCGGCACCGGCCTGACCCACCTCGGCAGCGCCTCGGCGCGGGACAAAATGCACCAGCAGGATGGCGCCGTTGAAGCCGGCATGACCGACACCATGCGCATTTTCAAGTGGGGCCTGGAGGGTGGCAAACCCGCAGCCGGACAGGTTGGCGCGCAGCCGGAATGGTTCTACAAAGGCGACGGCAGCATCGTTGTGCGCCCCGGCGCGGATTTCCCGGTGCCGCCGTTTGCCGAAGACGCCGGTGAAGAGCCGGAGCTGACCGGCCTCTATGTGATTGGCGATGACGGTCTGCCGTATCGTGTCGGTTATGCCTTGGGTAACGAGTTCTCCGACCATGTCATGGAGCGGCGCAATTACCTGTACCTCGCGCACTCGAAACTGCGTTTCTGCGCCTATGGTCCGGAGCTGCGTGTCGGTGAATTGCCCCGTCATCTGGCGGGCACCAGCCGCATCATCCGCAACGGCGAAACCCTCTGGGAAAAAGAGTTTCTCAGCGGCGAAGACAACATGTGCCACAGCCTCGCCAACCTCGAATTCCATCACTTCAAATACGCGCAGTTTTTGCGTCCGGGCGATGTCCACGTGCATTACTTCGGCACTGCGACGCTGTCGTTTGCCGATGGCGTGAAAACCCAGCCGGGTGATCGCTTCCAGATCAGCCTCGACGCGTTTGGCGCACCGTTGGAAAACGGCATCGGCGAAAGCGCCCAGCCGTTGGCCATTGGCCACGTGCGTTCGCTCTAAAACTGGCGGAACGCTTGATCCCTGTAGGAGCCGGCTTGCTGGCGATAGCGATTTGTCAGGCGAAATTTATGTTGGCTGACCCTACGCCATCGCCAGCAAGCCGGCTCCTACAGGTCCGTGCTAATTGATCAGGAATTACCTCATGACCACGTTACTTGGACACAACTACATCGGCGGACAGCGCAGCGCCAACGGCACGTTGCAACTGCAAAGCCTCGACGCCACAACCGGCGAGCCGCTGCCCGGCACCTTCTTCCAGGCGACTGAAGCCGAAGTGGATGCCGCCGCCAAAGCCGCCGCTGCGGCGTACCCGATCTACCGCAACCTGAGCGCGGAAAAACGCGCGGCGTTTCTTGACGCCATCGCCGATGAAATCGATGCGCTGGGCGATGATTTCGTCGCCACGGTCTGCCGGGAAACGGCACTGCCGGCCGGGCGTATCCAGGGCGAGCGCGGGCGCACCAGCGGCCAGATGCGCCTGTTCGCCAAGGTCCTGCGGCGCGGTGATTTCTACGGTGCGCGGATTGATCGGGCGTTGCCGGATCGCCAACCGTTGCCGCGTCCGGATCTGCGTCAGTACCGCATCGCCATCGGCCCGGTGGCGGTGTTCGGCGCCAGCAACTTTCCGCTCGCTTTTTCCACGGCGGGTGGCGATACCGCTTCGGCACTGGCCGCCGGTTGTCCGGTGGTATTCAAGGCGCACAGCGGACACATGGCAACCGCCGAACGGGTCGCGGACGCCATCATCCGCGCCGCTGAACGCACGGGCATGCCGGCCGGTGTGTTCAACATGATTTATGGCGGTGGCGTCGGTGAGTGGCTGGTCAAGCACCCGGCTATTCAGGCCGTGGGCTTCACCGGTTCGCTCAAGGGCGGCAATGCCCTGAGCCACATGGCCGCGACCCGGCCGCAACCGATCCCGGTGTTCGCCGAAATGTCGAGCATCAACCCGGTGTTCCTGTTGCCCGAAGCCCTCGCCGTGCGGGGCGAGCAGATCGCGGCGCAACTGGCCGGTTCGGTGACCTTGGGCTGCGGGCAGTTCTGCACCAATCCGGGTTTGGTCATCGGTTTGCGTTCGCAACAGTTCAGCGCATTCCTTCAACAGTTCTGCGCCAACATGAACGAGCAGCCGGCACAAACCATGCTCAATGCCGGCGCGCTGGTCAGCTACAGCCAAGGCCTTGGGGAATTGCACGAACATCCGGGGCTGACGCACCTGGCGGGCAAACCGCAGCAGGGCAATCAGGCGCAACCGCAGGTGTTCAAGGCCGATGTCAGCCTGCTGCTCAAGGGCGATGAGTTGCTTCAGGAAGAAGTGTTCGGGCCGACCACCATCGTCATCGAAGTCGAGGATCGGGCGCAGCTCGCGGCGGCGCTGCACGGCCTGCGCGGGCAATTGACGGCGACGCTGATCGGCGAGGCCGAAGAGCTGCTGGAATACCGCTGGCTGGCGCAATTGCTACAGGAAAAAGTCGGGCGGATCTTGCTCAACGGCTATCCGACCGGGGTCGAAGTCTGCGAGGCGATGGTGCATGGCGGGCCGTATCCGGCAACGTCGGATTCTCGCGGGACGTCGGTGGGGACGCTGGCGATTGATCGATTCCTACGGCCGGTGTGCTTCCAGAATTACCCGGATGCGTTGTTGCCCGAGGCGTTGCAGAACGCGAATCCGCTGGGGATTCGGCGGTTGGTGGATGGTGAAGTGAGTCAGTCAGCCTTGTAGTGCACTGGCGATCGCCTTCGCGGGCAAGCCTCGCTCCTACAGGTCCTGCACAAAACCCGTAGGAGCGAGCGGTGCGGCGATCCGACTTGCCCGCGAAGGCGTCATCAGCAGCACCACAACTCTATTTGGCGGTCACCTCGGCGACCTTCATCACCGAAGGCTTCAACACCAACCACAACGCCGCCGCAATCAACACCCCGCCATACACATGCGCCATCGACAACGGCTCATCCAGCAGCAACGCCCCCCACAACACCCCGAACGGCGGAATCAGGAACGTCGTTGTCATCGATTTCAAAGGCCCGATCGAGCTGAGCAGGCGGAAGTAAATAATGTACGCAAACGCCGTGCACCCTAGCCCCAATCCCAGCAACGACAGCCACACGCTCCAGCCGCCCCAGCTCGCCGGTGGCTGGCTGATCACGCTGTAGCCGAACAGCGGCAGCAGGAACAAGGTCGCCCCGAGCATGCTGCCCAGTGCCGAAAGACGACTGTCGAGCCCGCCGGCCTGATCGAGCCAGCGGCGGGCGAGGAACCCGGCAAAACCATAACAGGTGGTGGCGAGCAGGCAGGCGAGGGCGCCCATCAGCAGTTGCAGGTCGAAGGCCACCGGGCCAGCACGGGTCAGCACGCCAACACCGAACAAACCGAGAAACACCCCGCCGAGCTTGGCGGCAGTGAGCCGCTCACTGAAGAACAGGCCGCCGATCAACACGCCCATCAGTGGCGTGGTGGCGTTGAAGATTGCCGAGTAGCCGGCGGGCAGCACCTGGGCTGCCACTGAATAGAGGGTCGCCGGAATCCCGGAGTTGATCACCCCGAGCAGCATCACGGTTTTGAGCTTGCCCTTGAAATCCCAGCTGATGCGCATCAACCCGACAATCATCAGCAACCCGACCGCCGCAATCGACACGCGGAAAAACGCCGTGGGGATGCTGCCAATCACTGGGGCGATGATGCGCATGAACAGGAAACTCGCGCCCCAAATGGCCGCCAGCGACAGTAAACGAACGATATCGACAGGGCTCACGGTGCACTCCTTCCTTGATGGGGACGAGAGTGTTGCCGAGAGCCTTGCCTATGGCAACCGAAAAACCGGCATCAAATTATGAAACGTGTCACCAGACCGTTGAGGTCGATTGCCAGCCGCGACAATTCCTGACTGGCGGCCGAAGTCTGGGTGGCGCCGGCGGCGGTCTGGGTCGAGAGATCGCGAATGGTCACCAGGTTCTGATCGACTTCCCGGGCCACCAGCGCTTGCTGTTCGGCGGCGCTGGCGATGACCAGATTGCGTTCGTTGATCTGCGAGATCGATGCGGTGATTTTCTCCAGGGCGCTGCCGGCACTGTTGGCCCGACGCAAGGTCTGGCTGGCGTGTTCGGCACTGCTTTGCAGCGCGCTGACCGTGGCCCCGGTGCCGTGCTGGATGTTGTTGATCATCAGCTCGATTTCTTCGGTGGAGTTCTGGGTGCGTTGCGCCAGCGAGCGCACTTCATCGGCCACCACGGCAAACCCGCGCCCGGCTTCACCGGCGCGTGCGGCTTCGATGGCCGCATTGAGCGCCAACAGGTTGGTCTGCCCGGCGATGCCGCGAATCACTTCCAGCACTTTGCTGATGTCCTGCGCCTGAACCGCCAGGCCCTCGGCCCGTTCCGAGGCGCCGAGCACTTCGCTGACCAGCCCCTGAATCGCGGTGATGGTTTCAGTGACCTGCACGTGGCCGTGCTTGCTGTCCTCGTTCGACGCCTGGGAGGCCTCGGCGCTGGACACGGCATTCGCGGCGACTTCGTCCACTGCAGTGCTCATCTCGGTGACGGCGGTGGCGGCCATCTCGATCTGGTCGTTCTGCTGCTGCAGGCCGCGCGTGCTTTCCTCCATCACCGAACTCATCTCCTCGGCTGCCGACGCCAGTTGGCGCGCCGAGTCGCTGATGCCGCGAATGGTCGTGCGCAGGTTGCCTTGCATGTCGGCGAGGGCGTTGAGCAATTGCGCGGCTTCGTCCTTGCCGTGGCTGGCAATCTGTCCGCTGAGGTCGCCCGCGGCAATCCGGCGTGCGACCTGCAGCGCCTGATTGATCGGCGTGGTGATGCTGCGCGTCAGCAACCAGGCCAACAGCAGCGTGGCAAGCAACGCAATCACGATGATCGTGCCGACGATCCATTGCGCGCGCTGGTACATCAACGCGGCGGCGTCCGCAGCGGTATCGGCGCCTTGCTGATTGAAACTGATCATCGACTCCAGGGATTTATCCAGCACGATGCCCTGCGGGGCCAGTTCACTGTTGAGGCGGGCGTAGGCCTGCTCATCCTGGCCGGCATCGATCTGCGCGAGGATCTGGTCGAGGATGGCCAGGTACTTCGCGACGGCGGTATTCAGGCTGTCGAGCATGGCCCGTTCCTGGTCGCTGGACAGCAGCGTCTTGTGGTCGTTGAGGCGTTTTTGCAATTCCTGGCGTTGCACGTTGAGGATGCCTTTGCTCCTTTCCCGCACAGCGCTCTGGCTGTTGGCGATCAACCGCAACGATTCCAGGCGGATGGTGGCGATGTTGGACGCGCTGTCATGGATGCTCTCGATGCTCGGCATCCACGATTCCTCGATGACCGATGCACTTTCGCGCAGGGTCGCCATCTGACCCAGGCCGAACATCCCGACCAGCACCAGCAGGCTGGCCAGCACAGCAAAACTCAAGCTCGCGCGCAAACCTATGCGCATGTTCCTTATAGGCATCTTATGTGCTCCTTGGGCATTTTGAGAGGTAGTCCTCGTGGACCGAGGATCTTGTTTTTAGGCGGGTGAACGTGGGGTGTATATCAAAGTGCCATTATCTTGGTAAGACCAGTTCGAGAGCCCTTTTCAGGCGGGAAGGCTTTCAGGAAAAAGCAGAAAACCTGGCGGCTGACATTTGCCTGAGCGTGAATTGGATCCGAACGCCTGATGATCAGAGGGCTGTAGATGAATCGATTAATTGGATCGAGGGGGACTGGCGAGGTTGTTTACTGACCGAACGGTCGATTAAAAAAAGTCTGAAAAAACTGCGCCCATGAGCGATTCATTCGTTTTCGGACCGAAATTAGGCTTCTCCTGCACCCGGTTCACTGGCTAAGCTCAGGCCTTCCGAATTCCCGTAGAGGTCTCACCATGCCGCAGCAATGGCCAGCCGCCGACATCGCCCGAATGATCCTCGATGGCTTTGACGATTACCGCGAGCATTTCCGGCAGATCACCGACGGTGCCCGGGCGCGTTTCGAGCAAGCCCAATGGCAGGAAACGCAAATCGCCTCGGCGGCGCGGATCAACCTCTACGAAGAGAAAGTCAGCGAAACGGTGGACCGGCTGCGCATCGCGTTCGACGCCGACACGCTGGATGTCAGCTGCTGGCCACTGGTCAAAAGCGCCTACATCAGCCTGATCGACCTGCGCTTCGACGATGAACTGTCCGAGACCTGGTACAACTCGATCTTCTGCGGGCTGTTCAGCCACGACCTGATCAGCGACGGCTGCATGTTCATCCACACCACCCGGCCTAGCCTGCGCCGGGCGCGCGCCGCGCAAACCCGCACCTACAAACCTCAAGGCCAGTTGTCGGGCATGTTGGCGAGCATTTTTGCCGACTACCGTTTCAGCGAGGATTACGCCGACCTCGCGGGCGATCTGCGTCGCCTCGAAGCACAGCTGCGCGAGAACCTGCCGGACTGGGTGTGCAAGGATCCCGAGCTGAGCGTCGAGCTGTTTTCCTCGGTGTTGTACCGCAACAAGGGCGCTTATCTGGTCGGGCGCATCTACACCACCGATGAGCAATGGCCGCTGGCGATTCCGCTGCTGCACCTTGAGGGCCGCGGCATCCAGATCGATGCGTTGATTACCGACGAAGCCGACGTGTCGATCATCTTCTCGTTCACCCGTTCCTACTTCATGGTCGATGTGCCGGTGCCGGCGGAGTTCATCGGTTTCCTGCGGCGGATCTTGCCGGGCAAGCACATCGCCGAGCTGTACACCTCGATCGGGTTCTACAAGCACGGCAAGTCGGAGTTCTACCGGGCGCTGATCAACCACTTGGCCAGCACCGACGACCAGTTCATCATGGCCCCCGGCGTGCGCGGCATGGTGATGAGCGTGTTCACGCTGCCGGGTTTCAACACCGTGTTCAAAATCATCAAGGACCGTTTCTCGCCGTCGAAAAACGTCGACCGCGCGACGGTGATCGAGAAGTACCGGCTGGTGAAAAGCGTCGACCGCGTCGGGCGCATGGCCGATACCCAGGAATTCGCCGATTTCCGTTTTCCGTTGAGCAAGTTCGAGCCGGCGTGTCTGGAAGAATTGCTGGACGTGGCGGCGTCTACCGTATCGGTGGAAGGCGACACCGTATTGATCCGCCACTGCTGGACCGAGCGGCGGATGACGCCGTTGAACCTGTACCTGGAAAACGCCAACGAGGCGCAGGTTCACGATGCGCTGGAAGATTACGGCCTGGCGATCAAGCAACTGGCGGCGGCGAACATTTTTCCCGGCGACATGCTGCTGAAAAACTTCGGCGTCACCCGTCACGGTCGCGTGGTGTTTTATGACTACGACGAGATCTGCTTCCTGACCGAAGCCAACTTCCGCCACATCCCGCAACCGCGCACGCCGGAAGACGAAATGGCGTCCGAGCCGTGGTATTCGATCGGGCCGCTGGACGTATTCCCCGAGGAGTTCCCGCCGTTTCTGTTTGCCGATTCCGCGCAGCGGCGCTTGTTCGATCAGTTGCACGGCGAGTTGTACAACGCCGATTACTGGAAAAGTCTGCAAGAGGCGATTCGTGCCGGCAAGGTGATCGACGTGTTCCCGTATCGGCGCAAGGGCATGGATACCGAGTAGTTCTCTGCGATTGCTGCGCAATCGAATCGCGAGCAGGCTCGCTCCCACATTTGACCGCGGTGCCCCGATTTTGTGGTCGCTGCAGATCCAGTGTGGGAGCGAGCCTGCTCGCGATTCGGCCGCGCAGCGGTCGTAAAATCTGCGACAATCCGCCCCCTGCGCCACTAGACGACTTATTGCGTACCTGATGACTGACGAATCGCCTTCACTCGACAAACTGCTGAAAAACCTCGATCACGCCATGCTCGCCGACCGCCACCGGCTGCGTCGGCAGTTGCTTGAGCTGCGCAAGAAACCCGACGAAGCCAAGCTGGCCCAGTGGGTGGCGCGCATGCAGGCGTCCTGTGATCAGGTGTTGGCGCGACGCGCCAGCCTGCCGGTGATTCGTTACGACGACAGCCTGCCCATCGCCGCCAAGCGCGATGAAATCAAGGAAGCGCTGCTCAAGCATCAGGTGCTGATCATCGCCGGTGAAACCGGCTCGGGCAAAACCACCCAGTTGCCGAAGATCTGCCTGGAAATCGGTCGCGGCCAGCATGGCCTGATCGGCCACACCCAGCCGCGTCGAATCGCGGCGCGCAGCGTGGCGAGCCGGGTTGCCGAAGAACTGGCGACGCCATTGGGCGCGCTGGTCGGCTATCAGGTGCGGTTCGAGGATCAGAGCGATTCCAATACGCTGATCAAACTGATGACCGACGGCATCCTGCTGGCGGAAACCCAGAACGACCGCTACCTCGAACGCTACGACACGATCATCGTTGACGAAGCCCACGAACGCAGCCTCAACATCGACTTCCTGCTCGGTTACCTGAAAACCCTGCTGCCCCGTCGTCCGGACCTGAAGGTCATCATCACCTCGGCGACCATCGACCTGGAGCGTTTCTCCAAGCACTTTGACGATGCGCCCATCGTTGAGGTCTCCGGTCGTACCTTCCCGGTGGAAACCTGGTATCGCCCGCTGACCCTGGAACAGGATGAAGAGGGCAACCGCGTCGAGGATGACCTGACCGTGGATCAGGCGATCCTCGCCACCCTCGACGAAATCGCCGCGTTCGAACGCAGCGAGCGCAAGAGCCCCGGCGACGTGCTGGTGTTCTTGCCCGGCGAGCGCGAGATTCGCGACGCCGCGGACATGCTGCGCAAGGCGCAACTCAAACACACCGAAATCCTGCCGTTGTACGCACGCTTGTCGCCGGCCGAACAGCAGCGGATTTTCCAGTCGCACCCGGGGCGTCGCGTGGTGCTGGCGACCAACGTCGCCGAAACGTCGCTGACCGTGCCGGGCATTCGTTACGTGATCGACAGCGGCACCGCGCGCATCAGCCGCTACAGCTACCGCGCCAAGGTCCAGCGCCTGCCCATCGAAGCGATTTCCCAGGCCAGCGCCAACCAGCGTAAAGGTCGATGCGGTCGGGTTGAGCCAGGCATTTGCGTACGGCTGTTCAGCGAAGAAGACTTCATCGGTCGCCCGGAATTTACCGACCCGGAAATCCTGCGGACTAACCTCGCGGCGGTGATTTTGCAGATGCTGCATCTGCGCCTCGGCGAGATCACCGATTTCCCGTTTATCGAGCCACCCGATGGCAAGGCCATCAGCGACGGTTTCAACCTGCTGCAAGAGCTGTCGGCGGTGGACCGCAACAGCCAGCTGACCCCGCTGGGGCGTCAATTGGCGCGCCTGCCGGTGGACCCGCGCATGGGCCGCATGCTGCTCGAAGCGGCGAAACTCGGCAGCTTGCAGGAAGTGCTGATCGTCGCCAGTGCGATGTCGATTCAAGACCCGCGCGAGCGTCCGCCAGAGCGTCAGCAAGCGGCGGATCAGGCGCATGCGCAATGGAAGGACGTGGACTCGGACTTCGCCGGGCTGGTCAATCTGTGGCGTGGTTTTGAAGAACAGCGCCAGGCGCTGACGGCCAGTCCGCTGCGTAACTGGTGCCGCAAGAATTTCCTCAACTACCTGCGGCTGCGCGAGTGGCGCGACTCGCACCGTCAGTTGAGTTTGATCTGCCGCGACATGCAGTTGAGCCTGAACAAAGAGCCGGCGGATTACCCGAAGCTGCACAAAGCTGTGCTCTCGGGCCTGCTCAGCCAGATCGGGCAGAAAACCGATGAAGGCGATTACCTCGGTGCCCGGCAGCGGCGCTTCTGGATTCACCCGTCATCGGGCCTCGGCAAAAAGCGCCCGCAATGGCTGATGACCGCCGAACTGGTGGAAACCACCAAGCTCTACGCGCGCATGGTTGCCAAGATCGATGCCGACTGGATCGAGCCGCTCGCCGGGCACCTGATCAAGAAAAACCACTTCGAACCCCATTGGGAGAAGAAGCGCGGGCAGGTCGTGGCGTTCGAGCAGATCACCTTGTTCGGGCTGATCGTGGTCGGTCGTCGGCCGGTGCATTACGGGCCGATCGATCCGGTGGTGTCCCGTGAGTTTTTCATTCGCGAAGGCCTGGTACGCGGCGAGATTCAATCCAAAGCCAAGTGCCTGACCGCCAACCAGCAACTGCTGGAACAACTCGACGAGCTGGAAGCCAAGGCTCGCCGTCGCGACATTCTGGCCGACGAAGAAACCCTGTTCACCTTCTACGATGCGCGACTGCCGGCGGAGATTCACCAGACCGCGACCTTCGACAGCTGGTATCGGGTCAACAGCCAGAAAGACCCGCAACTGCTGATCATGCGCGAAGAAGACGTGTTGGCCCGCGAGGCCAGTGAAGTCACCGCGCTGCATTACCCGGACACCTTGCACATCGGCGATCTGGAACTGGCGCTCAGTTACCATTTCGAACCGAACCACCCGCGTGACGGCGTGACCCTGCGCGTGCCGGCGCCGCTGTTGCCGATGCTGCCGCCGGAACGTCTGGAGTGGCTGGTGCCCGGCGTGATCGAGGCCAAGTGCATTGCCTTGGTGCGCAACCTGCCCAAGGCGCTGCGCAAGAATTTCGTACCGGTGCCGGACTTCGTCAAAGCCGCGTTGCAGCGCATGACCTTTGCCGAGGGTTCGTTGCCTCAGGCATTGGGGCGCGAGTTGCTGCGCATGACCGGTGCGCGGGTCAGCGATGAAGCATGGGCCGAAGCGGCGCAGCAGGTCGAAAATCACCTGCGGATGAACCTGGAAATCGTCGATGGCCAGGGCAAGTTCCTCGGCGAAGGACGAAATCTGGCGGAACTCACCGCGCGATTCGCTGAAGCCAGCCAGGCGGCATTGGCCGTCCCGCAAACGGCAAAAAGCCAGCAACCGGTGGAGGCGAAAGTCTTCGCCGCCGTGGCGGAAAAGACCCAACAGAAGATTGCCGGGCTTTCGATGACGGTGTATCCGGCGCTGGTCGAAGAGGCCGGCACGGTCAAGGAAGGGCGGTTCTCGACACCGGCCGAAGCCGAGTTCCAACATCGCCGCGCGTTGCAGCGCCTGCTGATGCAACAACTGGCGGAACCGGCGAAGTTCCTGCGCGGCAAGTTGCCGGGCCTGACCGAGCTGGGCCTGATGTACCGCGACATGGGTCGCGTCGACAGTCTGGTGGAAGACATTCTGCTGGCCAGTCTCGACAGCTGCATCCTCGACGGCGAAGACCCGTTGCCGCGTGATGGCGCCGGATTGGCGGCGCTGGCCGAACGCAAACGCGGCGGCTGGACCGAGCATGCCGAGCGTCTGGCGAAGCTGACCCTGGAGATTCTCAAGCTCTGGCACGGCCTGCAAAAACGCTTCAAGGGCAAGATCGATCTGGCGCAGGCCGTGGCGTTGAATGACATCAAGCAGCAGCTCAGTCATCTGGTGTATCCGGGGTTCGTCCGCGAAACGCCGATGCAGTGGCTCAAGGAACTGCCGCGTTACCTGAAAGCCATCGAGCAGCGCTTCGAGAAGCTGGCTGCGCAGGTGCAGAAGGATCGGGTCTGGAGCGGTGAGTTGTCCGGCCTCTGGACTCAATACCAGACTCGCGCCAACAAACACGCCCAGGAAGGTAAACGCGATCCGCAGCTGGAGCTCTATCGCTGGTGGCTGGAGGAGTACCGGGTTTCGCTGTTCGCCCAACAGTTGGGGACCAAGGTGCCGATCTCCGACAAACGTCTGAACAAGCAATGGACCCAGGTCGAACCCTAAAACCTGTAGGAGCACGGCTTGCCGGCGAAGGCGTCTTTGAGTGCGATGCAAGGTTCAAGGCCGCCTTCGCCGGCAAGCCGTGCTCCTACAGGTTGGATATCTGCCGTTTGTCATTACTTGAACCGTAGTGCCGTTGCACTCGCAAAAGGGGCCAAAACCTAACGTTTATGGCAAACTTCGCGCCTATAAACGCCGGCCCCGCGGTTTTGAGCCTCCACAGGTTCGGGCGGTTCGGAATAAAGCGATGCCAGGTTTGCTTCCTGTGACGGGAACAGACCCTTTATGTATTGGTACGTCGGTGCCAATGCTTTCTGCCTGAACAGATTAGAGAAACGACCATGCATAACGTCGTCATCAGCGGCACCGGCCTGTACACCCCGGCCAACAGCATTTCCAACGAAGAGCTGGTGCAGTCTTTCAACGCTTACGTCGCGCAGTTCAACGCCGACAACGCCGACGCCATCGCCCGTGGCGAAGTCGAGGCATTGACCGAATCCAGCGCCGCGTTTATCGAAAAAGCCTCCGGTATCAAAAGCCGATTCGTCATGGACAAGGACGGCATTCTCGACCCGCAACGCATGACGCCACGTCTGCCGGAGCGCTCGAACGACGAGTGGTCGGTCCTCTGCCAGATGGCCATCGGCGCCGCCGAGCAAGCCTTGCAGCGTGCTGGCAAAACCGCGGCCGACATCGACGGCGTGATCGTTGCCTGCTCCAACCTGCAACGCGCCTACCCGGCCATCGCCATCGAAGTCCAGGAAGCCCTGGGCATCCAGGGTTTCGGTTTCGACATGAACGTGGCCTGCTCCTCGGCGACCTTCGGCATTCAAGCGGCGGCCAACAGCGTGCAACTGGGCCAGGCCCGGGCAGTGCTGATGGTCAACCCGGAAGTCTGCACCGGTCACCTGAACTTCCGTGACCGCGACAGCCACTTCATCTTCGGCGACGCGGCCACTGCAGTGATCATCGAACGAGCGGACCTGGCGACGTCCAAGTACCAGTTCGACGTGGTCAGCACCAAGCTGCTGACCAAGTTCTCCAACAACATCCGCAACAACTTCGGCTTCCTCAACCGCGCGGCGGAAGAGGGCATCGGTGCCAAGGACAAACTGTTCGTGCAGGAAGGCCGCAAGGTGTTCAAGGAAGTCTGCCCGATGGTGGCCGAGCTGATCGGTGCGCACCTGGAAGAGAACCAGCTCAACGTCGGCGACGTGAAGCGCTTCTGGCTGCACCAGGCCAACCTCAGCATGAACCACTTGATCGTGAGGAAACTGCTGGGCCGCGAAGCCACCGAAGCAGAAGCCCCGGTGATTCTCGACACCTACGCCAACACCAGCTCTGCGGGCTCGGTGATTGCGTTTCACAAGAACCAGGATGATCTGGCGGCGGGTTCGCTGGCGGTGCTCAGCTCGTTCGGCGCCGGTTATTCGATTGGTAGCGTGATTCTGCGCAAGCGTTGAGTTGTCGCGGTAAATGAAAAGATCGCAGCCTGCGAAGGCTGCGATCTTTTTTTTGCATAAAAAAACTCGCGCTGCGGTATCGGACGGATGATGGGGACCGATACAGCAGCGCGAGTTTGTAAAAGCAGTTTGGGCGTCCTTGCCCGAACCGTGTAGCAGGGATCAGAACTTGGCTTCGGCATCCAGTTGCAGGGTGTTGATTTTCGAGTCGCGCAGGGTGGCGTTGGTGTAGTCGGAATCAGCCATGAAGTACGTCGCGCCGAGGGCGAAGTTCTTGTCGATCTCGTAGCTCACTTTCAACTTGCTGCCGCGCGAACCGGTGAAACCGTTGGCGAAGTCAGAGTCGGTGAAGGCGCCGACCACGGCGTTACGCTGTACGTCACGATAGTTGTAGTCCACGCCGAAGCCGAAGACGTTGGTCTTGACACCGGCCAACCAGCCCATGTCCTGATCGTTGCTGGCATCGTCGTTGTTGACGACTTGACCGTAGATCGACAATGGCATTGGCAGGCCGCCGATGTCGAGCTGACCAAAGCCTTCGTACAGTTTGAACTGTTCGTTCGCCGTGTTGCCGTTAATGGCCAGTCGGCAGGTGTTCGCCGCACAGGTATTGTTGATGTCGTTGTCGTTGTCGTAAGCGTAGAGACTGCCACCCAAGGTCATTTTCAGGTTGTCAGTGATCGCGAAACGCGCGCCCAACTGGCCTGAGTACAGACGCAGGTCGTGGCGGAACTGCTTGCCTTCGCCGTCGACGTTGTCCTTGAGGGTGAAGTGGCCGGCGCTACCGAACAGCTCGGTGCTGCCGCCCAGCGGGTATTTGTAAGTCACTGCCAGACCTTCCGGGTTGATGTCGCTATCCCAGATGATGTCGCCCATGCTCACCCATGGTTGCGCCATCTTGCCGCCGATCAAGTGCAGATTCTTGATGGCGTCAGGGTGGTAGTCGACGTAACCCTGGTCCAGCCAGATATCCTTCTTGGTGAAGTTGCCATCCAGGCTCTGGTTGGTGGAACGAGAGTCGTTGTCGCTGCCAGTGGCAATACGGATGCCGGTGTCCACTTGCGGGTTGATTGCAGTGTAGGCACCCAGGCGGACGCGAATACGTTGACGATCCTGGTCGCCGGTGTTGGAAACACCGTCGTTCTTGACCGTTTCCTGGCGGAAACGCACGTCACCCTTGAACTGGGTCTTGGCAGCCCACGCCAGTTTCTGGTCGAAGGTGCTCAGTGCTTCGGTTTTCTTCGCGGTGGCCGCGATCTGCTCGTTAGTCTCTTGCTGAGCCTGACGGGCGATTTGCTGATCCTTCTGATCCCTGGCCAGCTCGGCTTGCAACTCGCTGTACTGCGCGTTGGTAATCGAACCGTTAGCCTTCAGCATGTCGAGCAGTTTGGCGTCGACTGCGGCGCTGGCCGGAACACTCATGGCCAGCAGCAGACCGCCACACAGGGCCGCCGCAGTTTTCGTGGAAGCAAGACGCATATCAATCTCCGAAGATGAGAGGGGATGACTTAGCCATCCAGGGCACAACCGACCGATGTCGGACGGAAAACAGTGATCGGGCTAAGAACCCGACGCTCTAAAAACTGGCGCCAGTATCGCGATGGTTTATGACAAGGCAGTGGCAAAGTGATGGCGGCTCGATGACGATACAAAGTGCGAAGGAACTTTCTATTCCGGGCCCTGTCGGCGGATCACGAGTGTGGATTGCGCCTCGATAGGCGATACTCGCGAGGCTTTTACGCCAAGAAGTGGAGAGGGAAGTGATGCCGCTGCAACGCCTGGAACGTCTGTCCGAAATAGCCCCGCACACCTGGGATGCCCTGGTGCCGCAAACCCAGCCGTTTCTGCGCCATGCCTTTCTCAGTGCACTGGAAGACAGTGGCAGCGTCGGCGCGCATTCCGGTTGGCAGCCCGAGCATCTGTTGCACATGGACGGGGACCGGTTGATCGCCGCGCTGCCCAGTTACCGCAAATGGCATTCCTATGGCGAGTACGTGTTCGATCACGCCTGGGCCGATGCCTGCGAGCGTGCCGGCATCGACTATTACCCCAAACTGTTGACCGCCGTGCCGTTCAGCCCGGTCAGCGGACCGCGCTTGCTGGCGGCCTCGGTCGAGGACGGTTTCGAACTGCTGAAGAGTTTGCCGGGCTACCTCGAGATCGAAGAACTCTCCAGTGCGCACATCAATTTCACCGATCCGTTCACCGACGCGGCGCTGGCCGAACAACCCGGCTGGCTGCAGCGCATCGGCTGTCAGTACCACTGGCAAAATCGCGGCTATCGGGATTTTCAGGACTTCCTCGACGTCCTCAGTTCGCGCAAGCGCAAGCAGATGCGCAAAGAGCGCGAGCAAGTGGCGGGGCAGGGGTTTGATTTCGAGTGGCTGGAAGGCAAGCAACTGGATCAGGCGCAGTGGGATTTCGTTTACGCCTGTTATGCCAACACCTACGCGGTGCGCCGGCAACGGCCCTATCTGACGCGGGAATTTTTCAGTCTGTTGGCCGAGCGCATGCCGGAATCGATTCGCGTGGTCCTGGCCAAACAGGGCTCACGGCCGGTGGCCATGGCCTTCAGCCTGGTGGGCGGCGACAGTTTTTACGGGCGATACTGGGGCTGTCTGGCGGAGTTCGATCGTCTGCATTTCGAGACGTGTTTCTATCAAGGGATGGACTACGCAATTGCCAACGGTTTTCAGCGTTTCGATGCCGGTGCTCAGGGTGAGCACAAACTGATTCGCGGGTTTGAACCAGTGATCACCCATTCCTGGCACTACTTGCGCCATCCCGGCTTGAAAGCCGCCGTCAAAGACTTCCTTCATCAGGAGCGTCTCGGCGTCCTGGCCTATGCCGAGGAAGCGAGGACCGCCTTGCCTTACCGACAGGACTGATCCTCTTCCATGGGGTCAAGTGCCTTCCTTGCCCAGCCACCGATACGTCACACCACCAACCACCGCACCCAGCAGCGGCGCGACCCAGAACATCCACAATTGCGCGATCGCCCAGCCGCCGACAATCAGGGCCGGGCCGGTACTGCGGGCCGGGTTGACCGAGGTGTTGGTGATGGGAATCGAGATCAGGTGGATCAGTGTCAGGGCCAGGCCGATGGCGATCGGTGCCAGCCCGGCCGGCGCACGTTTGTCGGTGGCGCCGAGGATGATCAGCACAAACATCGCCGTCATCACCAGCTCACAGACAAAGCCTGCAGCCATCGAGTATTTGCCGGGGGAGTGTTCGCCGTAGCCGTTGGAGGCCAGGCCGGCGGAGAGGTCGAAGCCTTCCTTGCCGCTGGCGATGTAGTAGATCAACGCGGCGGCGATGATCCCGCCGATGACCTGGGCGATGATGTAGGCGGGCAGTTCCTTGGCGGGGAATCGGCCACCGACTGACAAACCGACCGATACGGCGGGGTTGAGATGGCAACCGGAGATGTGGCCGATGGCGAAGGCCATGGTCAGTACGGTGAGACCAAACGCGATGGCCACACCGAGCACTCCGATTCCAAGCGGAGAAGACGCGGCCAGAACCGCACTGCCGCAACCCCCCAACACCAGCCAGAACGTACCTAACAACTCAGTGACTGAACGTTTGAACAGAGACATGAGAGTGTCCTTGATAGGTTTCCTATCGAGACTGTATCGAGTTATGCATCCTGCAGATTTACGACAGGCTCATCTCCAGAACCTTGGCTGAGTACAGCAGGGTTTTTCTGGAATTCCAGTGGGCTTAGAGCTGTTGGGGGCTGGGGTTGATGGGGGTTTGTGGGTTGGGGGCATATCCGTTACTGCGGTAATGGCGGCTATTGGTTTCGCTCTTACAGCGAGTCACTTTGGAAAAGCCCCAAAGTAACCAAAAGGCTCTTGCCCCTTTCGTTCGGTGCCTCGCTGTGGCTCGGCATGCCCTCGCTCCGGTCCTGCTCCGTGGGCCCGCCGCCATCGGCCATCCATGGCCGGGGGCGGCTAACCCGGCATCCATGCCGGGTTGCCCACTACGCAGAACCTGCGCTCGGCCTCTCGAGGGGGCGACTACCGCCACAGCCGCCGAGGCGGCCTGAAAGCCGACCTGGCTCTCAGCTGTCCGCGTTCTTCTTCTTCTTCTTCTTCTCTGCTGCGCTCACTCATTCTGGACATGAACACCGCTCCCCTGTAGGAGCCGGCTTGCTGGCGATGGCGTCCTTTCAGGCGATAGATGTGTCGACTGACCCACCGCTATCGCCAGCAAGCCGGCTCCTACAGGGGATCGTATTTCTCCAGACACCTATGCATTTCCCTTGTAGGAGCCAGCTTGCTGGCGATGGCGTCCTTTCAGGCGATAAATACGTCGACTGACCCACCGCTATCGCCGGCAAGCCGGCTCCTACAGGGGGCACGTACGCTTTTGATTTTCACCACTCATCAGGCCGAGCGTTAGCTCGCCTTCCGCTTTTGATCTTGAGGTACACGCCCCCTCGAGAGGCCGAGTGGAGGTTCTGCGCAGTGGGCAACCCGGCATGGATGCCGGGTTAGCCGCCCCCGGCCAGGGATGGCCGATGGCGGCGGGCCCACGGAGCAGGACCGGAGCGAGGGCATGCCGAGCCTTAGCGAGGCACCGAACGAAAGGGGCAAGAGCGCTTGGTTACTTGGCGCTTCTCCAAGTGACTCGCCGTAAGGGCGAAACCCATAGCGGCCGTTACCGCAGCAACGGATATGCCCCCAATCCCAACCCCAATCCCCAATCAATCGATCCCAACAAACCCCCCAGTCTGATGCTGCCACAACCGCGCATACAACCCGCCATGCGCCAGCAACTCAGCATGGGTCCCCGTCTCGGCAATCTTGCCTTTCTCAAGCACCACCAGCCGGTCCATCCGGGCGATGGTCGAGAGCCGGTGAGCAATGGCAATCACGGTTTTACCCTGCATCAGGGTTTCCAGGCTTTCCTGAATCGCCGCTTCGACCTCCGAATCCAGCGCCGAAGTCGCTTCGTCCATGATCAGAATCGGTGCGTCCTTGAGCAGCACGCGAGCGATGGCGATCCGCTGACGCTGACCACCGGAGAGCTTCACCCCACGCTCACCGACATGCGCATCGAAACCGGTGCGTCCCTCGGCGTCCGAGAGCAACGGGATAAACTCGTCGGCCCGGGCCTTGTGCACCGCTTCCCAGAGTTCGGCATCGGTGGCGTCCGGTTTGCCATAGAGCAAATTGTCGCGGATCGAACGGTGCAGCAGCGACGTGTCCTGGGTGATCATGCCGATGCGCTCGCGCAGGCTTTCCTGGCCGACTTCGGCGATGTTCTGGCCGTCGATCACGATCCGCCCGCCCTGCACGTCATAGAGGCGCAGCAGCAGGTTGACCAGAGTCGATTTACCGGCGCCGGACGGGCCGATCAATCCGATTTTTTCACCCGGTTTGATCGTCAGGTTGAGGTCGCCAATGATCCCGCTCTTCTTGCCATAGTGAAAATCCACGTGCTCGAAACGCACTTCGCCCCGGGCGACGGTCAGCGGTTTGGCCTCTGCGTGATCAGTGACGCTGACCGGTTGTGAAATGGTCTGCAAACCGTCCTGAACCATGCCGATGTTTTCGAAAATGCCGGTAACCACCCACATGATCCAGCCGGACATGTTGACGATCCGGATCACCAGGCCGGTGGCCAGCGCAATGGCGCCCACCGTGATCAGCGACTGCGTCCACAGCCACAGCGCCAGGCCCGTGGTGCTGACGATCAGCAAGCCGTTCATGCTGGTGATGACCACGTCCATGCTGGTGACCACGCGGCCAGCCAGTTGGGCTTTGACCGTCTGTTCTTCGATGGCTTCCTTGGCGTATTGCTGCTCGAAGTTGGTGTGGGCGAACAGCTTCAGCGTGGTGATGTTGGTGTAGCCGTCGACGATCCGGCCCATGAGCTTGGAACGCGCATCCGAAGACACCACGGAGCGCTCTTTCACCCGTGGCACGAAGTAGTAGAGGGCGCCGATGTAGGCGGCGATCCAGGTCAACAACGGGATCATCAGGCGCCAGTCGGCCTCGGCGAACAGCACCAGCGAACTGATCGCGTAGATCAGCACATGCCACAACGCATCCACCGCTTGCACGGCGGAATCGCGCAGCGAGTTGCCGGTCTGCATGATGCGTTGGGCGATGCGCCCGGCGAAGTCGTTCTGGAAAAAATTCAGGCTCTGTTTGAGCACGTAGCTGTGGTTTTGCCAGCGGATCATGCTGGTCATGCTCGGGCTCAGGGTCTGGTGCACCAGCAAGTCATGCAGGCCCACGAACACCGGGCGCAGGATCAGCGCCACGACGGCCATCCAGGCCAGTTCGATGCCGTGTTCCTTGAAGAAATTGACGTTCGGCGTGCCTTGGGCCAGGTCGATGATGCGGCTCAGGTAGCTGAACAGCGCCACTTCGATCAATGCACCGAACAGGCCGACGGTCAGCAGGGCGGCGAAACTCGGCCAGACCTGCTTCAGGTAATAGGTATAGAAGGGGAAAACACGGTCGGGCGGAGCCGCCGTCGGGGCGTCACGGAACACGTCAATCAATTGTTCAAAACGGCGATAAAGCATCAGTTCTCCGCCCGCGTGCGGGCTCTCCTTTAAACACTATGAGCGGCGCCGAATGCCGGCGGCCGCTCAACATCCCTGTGCCTGTGGATCTTAGTCGATGCGCTTGGCCGACTTGATCAGCACCGGGTCGATAGGCACGTTCTGCATGCCGCTTTTGGTGGTGGTCTGGGAGTTGACGATGATGTCCACCACGTCCATGCCCTTGACCACTTTGGCGAACACCGCGTAACCGGCGTCGCGACCCGGGTCGAGGAACGCATTGTCGGCGACGTTGATGAAGAACTGGCTGGTGGCCGAATCCGGGTTCGACGTACGTGCCATCGACAAGGTGCCGCGCACGTTATGCAGGCCGTTGCTGGCTTCGTTCTTGATCGGTGCCTTGGTGTCTTTTTGCGCCATCTGCGCAGTGAAACCGCCGCCCTGGGCCATGAAGCCCGGGATCACACGGTGGAAAATCGTGTTGTTGTAGAAGCCGCTGTCGACGTACTCAAGAAAGTTCTTGGTACTGATCGGCGCCTTGACCGGGTCCAGTTCGATTTCGATCTGGCCGTTGGTGGTCTCCAGCAAAACGTGCGGCGCCTTGGCGGGCGTAGCGGCCATCAGGTTGGCGGCAAACAGAACGGTGCCAGCGACGAGGGCGATTTTTTTCAGCATGGGTCAGTGATCCTGAGTGTGGTGGTGTCGACTGCGGTGAGAAACTCGAGCAGGGTTTGGTTGAAGCGTTCGGGTTGATCCAGCGGGGTGGCGTGACGCGAATCGGCGATCACCACCAGCCGCGCATCGGGCAGCAGTTTTACATAGTTCTCTTTCAGCGCGACCGGCGTGTAGTCGCGGTCGGCGCTGACAATGAGGGTTGGACAGGACACCCTGGAAAGTCGTTCCTGAACCCCCCAACCAACAATCGCGTCGAAGCTGGCGAGATAAGCATGTTTGTCGTTTTTTGCCCAGCGTTCGGCCATCTTTTGACGCAATTCAGCCTGTTCCGGCTTGGGGAACAGTTTGCCACCAAGGGCCTTGCCGATGGTGCCCAGGCTAAGCGCACGCATCAGGCTCCAGCGCTTGAACCATTGCCAGTAATCGTCGCGGCTGCGCAATTTGACCTCGGGCGCGCTGTTGACGATGCACAGGCTCTTGAGCAATTGCGGCTGATCCACCGCCAGTTGGAAGCCGATCATGCCGCCCATCGAAAGTCCCACGTAATGTGCGGGGCCGAGGTTCAGATGTTCGATCAGGGCAACCATGTCGGCGCTGAACCCGGCGATGCTGTAGCGCTCTCGGGGTTTGTCGGAGCGACCGTGGCCGCGCACATCCGGGACGATCACCCGGTAGCGGGTCGCCAATGCCGGGATCTGTTTTTCCCAGTCCAGGGTGCTGGAACCGAGCCCGTGAACCAGCAGCAACGGCGTGCCGTGACCATATTCCTCATAGTGCAGGTTGCAACCTTCGTGTTCGAAATAGGCCATGCGATCACTCCGTGTCAGGCTTGTTCTGGGGCAGCGAAGGGCGCATCCAGCGGCGCGGTGTCGAAGGTGCGCAGCAGTTCGATGAGGATTTGCGTGGCCGGGCCCAAGGGTTTTTCCTTGTTTGAATACAGGTAGAAACTCGGGTTCCGGCTACCGCCCTGATCCAACGGTAGCAGCTTGAGCGTACCTTCCTTCAGTTCGCGTTCGATCATGTGCCGCGGCAACCAGGCAAATCCCAGGCCGCTGCTGACAAACGTCGCGGCGGTGGCCAGGCTGCCGACGGTCCAGCGCTGTTCGGCGCCGAGCCAGCCGACGTCGCGTGGCTGTTGACGGCCGGAGTCGCGGATCACCACCTGCATCTGGCTTTCCAGGTCCTGGAAATTCAGTTCACGGTTCAATCGATGCAGGGCGTGCTCGGGGTGGGCGACGGCGACGAATTCAACGTCGCTCAACTCCGCGCCCAGATAGCCGGGAATACTAAAGCCGGTGATCGCCAGATCGGCCACGCCTTCGAGCAGGACTTCCTCCACGCCCGACAATACTTCTTCGCGCAGACGCACGCGGCAGCCACGGCTTTGTGGCATGAACGCGGTCAAGGCGCGGACAAGGCGGGCGCTGGGGTAGGCGGCGTCGACCACCAAACGCACTTCGGCTTCCCAGCCTTGTTCCATGTGATGCGCCAGGTCTTCCAGTTGGCTGGCCTGTTTCACCAGTTGCCGCGAGCGACGCAGCAAGACGCCGCCGGCCTCGGTCAGTACCGCCTTGCGGCCGTCGATGCGCAGCAATGGCACGCCGAGTTGATCCTGCATGCGCGCCACGGTGTAGCTGACCGACGATTGCGAGCGATGCAGCGCTTCGGCGGCCTGGGCGAAACCGCCGTGGTCGACCACGGCCTGTAACGTTCGCCATTGATCAAGGGTCACGCGGGGCGCTTTCATCTTGAGCTCCTCTTGTCCTAAGCTGGCGGTCCTTATTGGAGACTGCCGAATGAAAAAATTCTGTTGTGTGGTGCTGGCGATGTTGCCGTTGACTGCGTTTGCCTACCCGATCGACGTACAAAAACAGCTGAACGGCATGGACATCGACTACAACGCGTATGACACGGATACCGACATCGCCTCCATACAGGTCAACAACTTCGGCAGCACCGATGCAGTCTGTAAGGTGGTTTTCAATAACGGTCCGGAAGCGCCGCGCACCCGCAATATCGAAGTGGCTGCCGGCAAGCACAAAAATGCCACTGCCAAGTTCAACCGGACCATCATCAAGATGCGCATCAACCTGACCTGCACCCCCAAATAACACCGAGATCCTGTGGGAGCGGGCTTGCTCGCGAAAGCGGTGTATCAGTCGACATATTGGTTGAATGACACACCGCTTTCGCGAGCAAGCCCGCTCCCACAGGTCATGCTCAGCTTATAAACGAATTTATTGATGGGTTATAGCAGTTATTTGCGCTTTTTCATCGATATGACTCTGTTTAACCTTCACTCCATCGACTTACAGCATTCTCAGATGGAGGCTACATCCCATGTCCCGCGTTCTGATCATCGAAAGCAGCGCCCGTCAGCAAGACTCGGTTTCGCGTCAACTGACCCAGACCTTCATCAACCAGTGGAAAACCGCTCACCCGAACGACCAGATCACCGTACGTGACCTGGCTGTCAATCCGGTGCCGCACCTGGATATCAACCTGCTGGGCGGCTGGATGAAACCCGCCGAGCAGCGCAACGACATCGAACAGGCTTCCCTGGAGCGCTCCAACCAGTTGACTGATGAATTGCTGGCCGCCGACGTATTGGTCATGGCCGCACCGATGTACAACTTCGCGATCCCCAGCACGCTGAAAGCCTGGCTCGACCACGTGCTGCGAGCCGGTGTGACCTTCAAATACACCGACACCGGCCCGCAAGGCCTGCTCAGCGGCAAACGCGCTTACGTGCTGACCGCTCGCGGCGGGATCTACGCCGGCAGCACAGCGGATCATCAGGAACCGTACCTGCGTCAGGTCATGGGTTTCATCGGAATCCACGATGTGACCTTCATCCACGCAGAAGGCATGAACCTGGGCGGTGACTTCCATGAGAAGGGCCTGAACCAGGCCAACGCCAAGCTTTCCCAAGTGGCCTGAGGCTTTAATCGCCAGATAATCGCTGGATGGTCTAGTGACCTGGCGCAACCCTTCAAGCCTGTACGCGCATCGACCTCCCTTTGCACTTGTTGCTCCTGAGTGCTGTAGCCCGATTGAACGCTTTAGCGAGATCGGGCTTTTTTTTGCCTGCGATTTAGTGGTTTGCCACAAACCTGTAGGAGCGAAGCTTGCTCGCGAAGACGGTGTCACAGTCAACAGAGATAGCGGCTGACACACCGTCTTCGCGAGCAAGCTTCGCTCCTACAGGGATCTGTGTGTTCTCGCGATCGTCGGCAAAACCCGCTATCGTCGCCGCCATTCAAAACGAGGCGAGCATGGGCTATCTACTTTTTGTCACGCTGATCCAGGCGTTTTCCTTCAGTCTGATCGGCGAATACCTGGCCGGTCATGTCGACAGTTACTTCGCGGTGCTGGTGCGCGTGCTGCTGGCGGGGCTGGTGTTTATTCCGTTGACGCGCTGGCGCTCGGTGGAGCCTGCGTTCATGCGCGGCATGCTGCTGATCGGTGCGTTGCAGTTCGGCGTGACTTACGTCTGCCTGTACCTGAGCTTCCGGGTGCTGACGGTGCCAGAGGTGTTGCTGTTCACCATCCTTACGCCGCTGCATGTGACGCTGATCGAAGACGCGCTGAACCGGCGCTTCAACCCATGGGCCCTGGTCGCGGCGCTGGTGGCGGTGCTCGGCGCGGCGGTGATTCGCTACGACCGGATCAACCCGGATTTCTTCATGGGGTTCCTGCTGCTGCAACTGGCCAACTTCACCTACGCCGCCGGGCAGGTGCTTTATAAGCACCTGGTGGCGCGTCATCCAAGCGATCTGCCGCATTACCGGCGCTTCGGTTATTTCTATCTCGGCGCTCTGGCGGTGGCGTTGCCGGCGTTTCTGTTGTTTGGCAAACAGAACTTCCTGCCCGAAGCACCGCTGCAATGGGGCGTGCTGGTGTTCCTCGGCCTGGTCTCGACCGCGCTGGGGTTGTACTGGTGGAACAAGGGCGCGTGCCTGGTGAATGGCGGGACGCTGGCGGTGATGAACAATCTGCATGTGCCGGTGGGGTTGCTGATCAATCTGCTGATCTGGAATCAGCATGAAGAGCTGGGGCGGTTGTTCTTTGGCGGATCGGTGATTTTGATGGCGGTGTGGATCAGCCGGTTGGGTGTACGAAAGTCGTTGGCAATCACCTGACTCCTGTAGGAGCCGGCTTGCCGGCGATCGCGGTGTGACAGGCAACAGGTATGTTGACTGACACTCCGCCTTCGCGGGCAAGCCTCGCTCCTACAAGGGACGTGTTATTTCTCTGCCAGTTGCGCCACCAGAAATTCGATGAACGTCCGGGTCTTCTGCGGCACCCGGCGTGCCGATGGATAGACCGCGTTAATCGTGATCGCAGGCGCCTGCCATTCACACATCACCGGCACCAACCGGCCAGCCGCCAGCGCATCCTCGACGATGAAATTGGGCAACAGCGCGATGCCCATGCCGGCTTCGGCAGCCTGGGCGAGCAAGTCGCCATTGTTGGCGTGCAGCGGGCCCGTGACGTTGACCCGCTGGGTTTCCTTGCCATTGCACAGCTGCAAACTCACGCCGCTTTGCAAATACCCGTAGTTCAAACATTGATGGGCGCGCAGATCCTGCGGCGTCTGCGGAGTGCCTGCGCGTTCGAGATACGCAGGTGAGGCGACCATGATTCGCGGGGCCGGCGCCAGTTGCCGGGCAATCATTGTCGAGTCCGGCATGCTGGCGATGCGGATGGTCACGTCGAAACCACCGCGCACCGGGTCAACCTGCTGATCGCTGAGCACCAGTTGCAGCTCTATGTTCGGGTGTTGTTCATGAAACAGCGGAATCAGCGGCCCCAGCCGGCGCAACCCGAAGGACATCGGCGCATTGACCCGCAGCACCCCGCGTAACTCGCCGATGCCGTTACGGGCACGCTGTTCGGCCTCGTCCAGCGAGGCCAGTACTTCCCGCGCCGCGTCGAAATACTCCGCGCCTGCCTCGGTCAGGTGCAGGCTGCGCGTGGTGCGTTGCAACAGTTGCACGCCGATGGCTTCTTCCAGCGCCTGAATCTGTTTACTGACTTTTGATCGCGGCACATCCATTGCCCGTGCAGCGGCGGCAAAGCCGTTCTCGCCGACCGTGACGACGAACGCGCGCATGCATTCGATGCGATCCATGATTGTCCCTATTTTAGAATCAATGATTCTCTATTTTAGGTAATTGTCCCTTTCCTTGCTAGCCCCTAAAGTGACATCCAAGCCGACGACAAAGCCTCTGGAAGCCGCGTCGACTAACCCATTACTGATTTGAATTATCGACATCAAAAGGAACGCGCCATGTCTATTCGTGAACTGCTCAACCCAACCAACTCCGCTCTGATCCTGATTGACCACCAGCCGCAAATGGCTTTCGGCGTGCAGTCGATCGACCGTCAGACCCTGAAGAACAACACCGTCGGCCTGGCCAAGGCCGCCAAGATCTTCAACGTGCCGACGATCTACACCTCGGTGGAAACCGAAAGCTTCAGCGGTTTTATCTGGCCGGAGTTGCTGGCTGTTCACCCAGAGCAGAAGCCGATCGAGCGCACCTCGATGAACTCCTGGGAAGACAAGGCGCTGGTTGACGCGGTGAAAGCCACCGGCCGCAAGAAGCTGATCATTGCTGCGCTCTGGACTGAAGTCTGCCTGACCTTCCCGGCGCTGGAAGCCCTGGCTGAAGGCTACGAGGTGTACATCGTGACCGACGCGTCTGGCGGCACCACCAAAGAAGCTCACGACATGTCGGTGCAGCGGATGATTCAGGCAGGCGCGGTGCCGGTCACCTGGCAACAAGTGCTGCTGGAATACCAGCGTGACTGGGCACACAAAGACACTTACGAGGCGGTAATGGAACTGGTGCTGGAACACAGCGGCGCGTATGGCATGGGTGTGGATTACGCCTACACCATGGTGCACAAGGCGCCGCAGCGAAAAATCAACTGACACCACTACCCCTGTAGGAGCGAGCGATGCGGCGGTCCGACTTGCCCGCGAAGGCGGTGTGTCTGTCGACATTAATGTTGCCTGACACACCGCCTTCGCGGGCAAGCCTCGCTCCTACAAGGGTTTGGGGGTTACATGATGTGTTTTTCGGGTTCGGGGATGTGGCTTGCGCCTAGCATCGCCGGGAGCAACCCGGCCCGCAGATCCCCGCCACTCGGCTGCTGATAAAGGCTCAAGCCAAACTCCGGCAGCACCGCCAGCAGATAATCGAAAATATCCCCCTGAATCCGCTCGTAATCCGCCCACGCCGTGGTGCGGGTGAAGCAATAGATTTCCAGCGGAATCCCCTGCGCCGTGGTCTGCATCTGCCGCACCATGCAGGTCATGTTCGGCTGGACCTCCGGATGGCTTTTCAAATACGCCAGCGCGTAGGCGCGGAAGGTCCCGATGTTGGTCATCCGCCGACGGTTGGCCGACATTGCCGCGACGTTGCCCTGAGCCTCGTTCCAGGCCTTGAGTTCAGCCTGTTTGCGGCTGATGTAGTCAGTCAGCAGGTGCACCTGAGACAGTTTTTGCTCTTCGTCATCACGGATGAATCGCACGCCGCTGGCGTCGATGAACAGGCTGCGCTTGATCCGTCGTCCGCCGGACTGCTGCATGCCGCGCCAGTTCTTGAACGACTCGGACATCAGGCGCCAGGTCGGAATCGAAACGATGGTCTTGTCGAAGTTCTGCACCTTGACCGTGTGCAGCGTGATGTCCACCACATCGCCATCGGCGCCGACTTGCGGCATCTCGATCCAGTCGCCGACCCGCAGCATGTCGTTGCTGGTCAACTGCACGCTGGCGACAAACGACAACAATGTGTCCTTGTAGACCAACAGAATCACCGCCGACATGGCGCCCAGACCCGACAGCAGCAACAGTGGCGAACGGTCGATCAACGTGGCGACGATAATGATCGCGCCAAATACGTACAAAACCATTTTCGCCAGTTGCACGTAGCCTTTGATCGAGCGGGTGCGGGCGTGTTCGGTGCGGGCGTAGATGTCCAGCAACGCATTGAGCAGGGCGCTGATCGCCAGCACCAGGAACAGAATGGTGAAGGCCAGTGCGACGTTGCCGAGGAAAATCAGGCTGGTTTTGCCCAGCTCCGGCACCAGGTGCAAGCCGAACTGGATCACCAGCGACGGCGTCATCTGCGCCAGGCGATGAAACACCTTGTTCTGGCGAAAGTCGTTGACCCAGTGCAACGCCGGTTGGCGGCCGAGCATTTTGGTCGCGTGCAGGATCAGGTAACGCGCCACTCGTCCGAGGGTCAGCGCCACCACCAGCAACAGAAGCAGCCCGAGGCCGGAATGCAGGAGCGGATGCTGATCGAGAGCACCCCAGATGTCTTGGACGTTGAGCCAGAGCTGTTTGATATCCATGGGTAAAACCGTTTCTTCTATTGTCCGTGTCGGAGCGATTAGAGCATTTAAGACGCTTTGCATGACGTTTAAGGACAAAAGAGGCAACAAAAAAGCCACTGTTTACGGTCGATTGCATAAAGAAACTCGGCCTTCGCGCTCGAAACCGTTACCCTATGCAGCTGTTTTTTTGTATTTCTTCGAGGTAGCACCCGTGTTTTCCCAATTCGCCCTGCACGAACGCCTGCTCAAAGCCGTGGCCGAGCTTAAATTTGTCGAGCCAACGCCTGTGCAAGCAGCGGCTATTCCGCTGGCGCTCCAAGGGCGTGACCTGCGGGTGACAGCGCAAACCGGTAGCGGCAAAACCGCTGCTTTCGTTTTGCCGATCCTCAACCGTCTGATCGGCCCGGCGAAAATCCGCGTCAGCATCAAGACCCTGATCCTGCTGCCGACTCGCGAGCTGGCCCAGCAGACCATCAAGGAAGTCGAGCGCTTTGCGCAATTTACTTTCATCAAATCCGGCCTGATCACCGGCGGTGAAGACTTCAAGGTCCAGGCCGCCATGCTGCGCAAGGTGCCGGACATCCTGATCGGTACGCCGGGCCGGATGATCGAGCAACTGAACGCCGGCAACCTCGACCTGAAAGAAGTCGAAGTGCTGGTGCTCGACGAAGCCGACCGCATGCTCGACATGGGCTTTGCCGAAGACGTGCAGCGTCTGGTGGACGAGTGCACCAATCGCCAGCAGACCATGCTGTTCTCCGCCACCACTGGCGGTTCGGGCCTGCGCGAGATGGTTGCCAAGGTTCTGAACAACCCGGAACACCTGCAGCTGAACAACGTCAGCGACCTGAATGCGACCACTCGTCAGCAGATCATCACCGCTGACCACAACCAGCACAAAGAGCAGATCGTGAACTGGCTGCTGGCCAACGAGACCTATCAGAAGGCCATCGTGTTCACCAACACCCGGGCCATGGCCGACCGTATCTACGGCCGCCTGGTGGCGCAGGAATACAAAGCGTTCGTCCTGCACGGTGACAAGGACCAGAAAGACCGCAAGCTGGCGATCGATCGCCTGAAGCAAGGCGGCGTGAAAATCCTCGTGGCCACCGACGTTGCCGCTCGCGGCCTGGACGTTGACGGCCTGGACCTGGTGATCAACTTCGACATGCCGCGCAGCGGCGACGAATACGTTCACCGCATCGGTCGCACCGGTCGTGCCGGCAACGATGGCCTGGCCATCTCGCTGATCTGCCACGGCGACTGGAACCTGATGTCGAGCATCGAGCGCTACCTCAAGCAGAGCTTCGAGCGCCGCACCATCAAGGAAGTCAAAGGCACCTATGGCGGACCGAAGAAGGTCAAGGCCTCGGGCAAAGCGGTTGGCGTGAAGAAGAAAAAGGTCGACGCCAAGGGCGAGAAGAAGAAAACCGGCGCCAAGGCACCGACCAAGCGCAAAATCGCCAACCGCCCGAAGACCGACGCCTTGTCGCTGGTCAGCAAGGACGGCATGGCCCCGCTCAAGCGCCGCAAGCCGGAAGCCCCGGCTGCTGAATAAAGCGCCGTAGCGATCCCATAAAAAAACCGGACAAATGTCCGGTTTTTTTTCTCCCGCAAATTGGAATGCAATCCCTTGTAGGAGCCGGCTTGCTGGCGATTCTCCCTGACACACCGCGTTGAGGCGATCGCCAGCAAGCCGGCTCCTACAGGTCAGTTTTCGGCTTTTTTATCCGCTGTTTCCAGCTCCTTCATTCGCTGATCGATCAACTGGCACTTGTCCGGCAGATCGGCGCTGGCCGTGCCCAAATCCATTTTCTGCAATTCATCGTTGATCTCCTTGGCCTTCTTCGGATTCTGCTCGGTGAGCTTGGCCACTTCCTTGGCCAGTTGTTCGCGTTTGGCGGTGGCCTCCTCGGGTGTGCAAGCCCAGGCGGGGAGGGCGCAAGCGAGGGTGGCGGCGAGGGTGAGTTTCAGCAAGGTTTTCATGGAATGGGCCTCGGTTCCGTTTTGGGCGGTTAATCGGTTGAGGCCACTCGGGACCTTAAAGTTCCGCTTGCTGCACACGGTGGAAACAGCGCCTGGGAATCGTCCTGTTGCCCTTGGTTTTTCTTCCGGCATGCGCTCTGAGGTTTCCTGCCGTTTCCCGGATTGCTCTGCTTCAGGCGATAGCGCTCATCGGTTTGCGTTTCCTGGCAGGATGAATAATTGACGTCAGGATAGTGGCCATCTAACATCGCGCCACTATTTTGCTATTACGCCCTAATTCGAGGGATCGAACATGTCTCTGCCCGCCCTCGTGGCGAGGTTGTGCCTGGCTTTGCTGTGCCTTTCTCCACTGAATCTCGCTCATGCCGCGCCCACTCCCGGTGAAACCGACCTCATCCGTGAACGCCAGGATCGTCTGCTCGAAGAGCAGCGTCGGCGCCTCGAAGAGCTTAAAGAGTTGCCCGGCAAGGAAGTGAAACCGGTCCAGCCCTCGGCACCTGCCGACAGCCGTTGCTTCCCTATCCAGGACATCGAACTCAAAGGCACCGACAGCCTTTCTGCCGGTGAACGCGAACGCTTGCTCAAGCCCTACATCGGCCAATGCCTGGGCGTCTCTCAGCTCAACGAATTGCTCAAGGTCATCACCACTCGCTACATCGAAAAAGGCCTGGTGACCAGCCGCGCTTACTTGCCGCAGCAGGACTTGTCCGGTGGGCATTTAAAAGTCTTGGTCGTTGAAGGGCGGCTTGAAGGTCTGAAAGGTGCGCAGGGCAGCCAACTCTCGGACCGCGAACTGGCCATGGCTTTTCCGGGCCAGAGTGGCGGATTGGTCAATCTGCGTGAAATTGAACAGATGGTTGATCAGCTCAACCGCTTGCCGTCGAATCAGGCGCAGATGGAATTGACCCCGGGCCAGAACGTCGGCGGCAGCGAAATCCTGGTCAAGAACACACCGCAAAAGCCTTGGCGCGTCGGGTTGTCGCGCAGCAACGACGGTCAGCGCAGCACCGGCGAGCAGCAGTGGCGCACGACGCTGGACTGGGACAGTCCGCTGGGGCTGGCCGATCAGTTGATGCTGCGCGGCGGTGGCGATGTGATGACCGATCACCAGCACACATCCAACAACGCAACGCTGTATTACAGCCTGCCGTGGGGCTGGTGGGACTTCAGTTACACCTACACCCAGAACGAGTACCGCACGCAGCTTGTCGCCAACGATTACCCCTTCAAGCTGACCGGCGACACCGAAAACCATCAGCTGCGGGCCGAGCGGGTGATCCACCGCGATGCCATGAGCAAGACCTCACTCAGCGCCGGCCTCTCTTATTTGCGCACCAACAACTTCATTGAAGACAGCAAGCTCAAGTTCAGCAGCAACCGGATTACCGAGTCGCAGTTCGGCATCAATCACGGTCGGCGCGTCGGCAGCGCGTTCGTCAACCTCGACCTGGGTATGCAGGAAGGCATCGGCGCACTCGATGCTCAGGGCAATGACCATCCCGCCCCCGGCGAGCCGGATGCGCGTTACCGCAAATACATGGCCGTCGCGTCCTACCTGCAACCGTTCAAGGTGTGGGGCGAGTCGTTCAGTTTCACCAGCCTGATGACCGGCCAGCGCAGTGAAGACGTGTTGTTCAGTCCGCAACGCACCAGCCTCGGCGGGCAATCGTCGATTCGTGGCTACAAGGACCAATCCTTGTCGGGCGACAGTGGCGGTTACTGGCGCAACGATCTGCGCTGGACCCGTCCAGTGAGCGCCGAATGGCTGCGCCCGGTGTTCGCTGAATACGGCACTAGCCTCGGTTACGACCAGGGCGTGATCAGTTGTATCAGGTGGCCAAGCTCAATAGTGGTAAGGACCTGACGCTCGACAGTGGCGGCAGTATCACGTTTGAAGCGGTGAAGGACTTTCATGACGAAAGCCATATAAAGAGCAGCAACAACCTCGCATGGACGAGCGCCAAGGGTAAGGGCAATACCGACGAAACATTGCGCCAAAGCCAACTGGTAGCTCAGGGGCGGTTGGTGATCAAAGCGGTCGAAGGCCTGAAAATCGACATCAAACAGGTCGATCAACAATCGGTAAGTCAGACCATCGATGCGATGGTCAAGGCCGATCCGCAACTTGCGTGGCTTAAAGAGGCTGAGAAGCGTGGGGATGTGGATTGGCAACTGATCAAGGAGACACACGAGTCCTTTAAATACAGCAACTCCAGCCTGGGTCAGGGCGCGATGCTGGCGATCATTATCATTGTGACCGTACTGACGGCGGGGGCAGCCAGTGCTGCGGTGGCTTCTGCAAGTACAGCGATGGGAGCTACCGCCGGTGGGACCATGGCGGCAGCTTCGGCAGCCACCGCAGCCACCGCCACTGCTGCTGCCACCTCGGCTACAGCCGCAGGACTGGGTAACGTGATCGCGACGGGGATGTTGACCTCAATGGCTGGCACTGCGGCAGTCAGCACGATCAACAACAAAGGCAATTTGGGTGCTGCATTTAAAGAAACATTCAGCAGCGACAGTTTAAAGAATGCCGTCATCTCGGGTGCTACTGCGGGCTTTGCTAAAGGCGTTATCGATCCCATGCTCGGCGGCCATACGGTGCCGTTCAACAACCTCACAAAAGGTTTTGATCTAAGTACGCTTCAGGGAATTGGTGGCTTTGCCCTGCATGCCGGGGCTCAGGGTATTGCGGCGGGAGCGATCAAAACAGCCATTGATGGGGGAAGCCTCAGTCAGAACCTAAAAGAAGGACTGGTTTCTCAAGCCGGGAACGTCGCTGCTGCCACAGCGTTCAATTTTGTCGGCGGCTATGCTCAGGAACACTGGCAGACCGCGAAGAACGCGGGTGATACCGCAGGCATGGCCATGTGGGCCGAAGGCGGTATTGCTCGCACTGCCATGCACGCGTTAATGGGAGGCGCGGTTTCCAGCGCGACCGGTGGCGACTTCAAGAGCGGTGCCATCGCGGCAGGTGCCAGCCAGGCCTTGGCTGGAGTACTCAACACCACCTTCGATGCGCAACCTGAGCTACGGCAAGCGTTTTCTCAGATTGTCGGTTTGACGGCTGCCGGGCTGGCTGGTGGTGATGTCAACAAAGCCTCATGGGTGGCGTTGATGGCCGACGAATACAATCGTCAGCTACATCAAAAAGAAACCATTGCTCTTGAGAAGTTACAAAAAGAGTCGCCAGAGAAGGCCTATGAACTCAAAGCGGCTGCATGTGCTTTGGTTCATTGCGCTGCCTCGGTACCGGTGGATGACCCGAACTATCAGGCGATTAAAACGCTTGAAACCGATGGGAAAGGTTTCAAGGATGCTCAGAGTGCGTTGTTTGCTACCGGTGCCTTTGATGAATACTCAAAGTGGGATCAGGTCAATGACGACCTGCTGCTCAACGATAAGGATCTCAAACAGTCAGCACGGGCCAGCCGGGCGGTACTTGGAGCGATAGGAGCCGCTGCCGGGTTCGGTGGTGCGATACTCACCACGCCGGCTTGTGTGAGCGGAGTTGGGTGCGCTATACCTGCGTTTTCGGGGTTGGGTGGCGCGGCCTCCTTTGTTGATGGATGGCAGGCCACGGGGCAATTGTTTGCCCCCTACGATTACACCCAAGGAAGTAGGGTTCTCGCGTCTTTTGACAGTGCTACCTACCCTGGTGAGGTGAACCCGCTTCGCGACTATGGGACAGAGGCAGCTAAGGCCGCGCTGGAAATCGCGTTGCTCAAGGGGGCAGGGAAGTACCTGGAGGGGACCGGGGCTTCGGTTCTGGTTTCGGGGGTTAAGAAGGACGGTGCGGTTGTAGTTGATGGTGTAAAAGGCGCAAGCCAGACTTTACGAGAGGTCGAAGTAAGCTCTGGTGGCAAGGGAGCATGGTCCAAAGATCTCAATAAGCCTGAGCCAAATACGATTTATAAAGTGGATGGAAACAAGACCTATCAAACAGATGGTTTGGGACGTGTTGAGAAGGTCGAGTCAAGTCTTTCATTGACTAAAAATGATCGGAATACATATCAGCAATGTGTGGCAGGCAAGTGTGGCGTCAGTGGGGATGAAGGCGGACACTTAATTGCTAGTATATTCAATGGGCCAGGAGAGAGGTTGAACCTCCTTCCCATGAATGGTAATTTGAATAAAGGTACTTGGAAGTCTATGGAAAATACATGGGCGTCCGCACTTAAAGAAGGCAAACAAGTTAGTGTGAAAATTGAGCCCGTGTATTCTGGAATAAATGTTCGGCCAGATAGCTTTAATGTGGAGTATTCAATAGGTGGCGCTCGTCCAAAAGAGATTGTATTTAAAAACTCACCGGGTGGAAATTGATGCGTAGCGATGATGATATTTACAATGATATTGGGGTTATTTTGTTTGAGGTTGCTCCCGAAGGAGCCTGTAAAGTTATAATGCGTGCACAGTTATCCCAAGAGCTGGATAGCTGTGAGTATGAGTATGACTATGTTGATGAACAAGGTGATGTTGCCTGGTTTACGGCAGGTGGACGAGCAAATACAGATATTTTAGATCTTTTAACGGAGCTGCGCAGTTGGTATGTTGAGAATAAACTTACAGGGGGGCTGCCTGTTTGGAATGGCTGTGAGGTGGTCTTGGATTTGGTTAAGGTTAAAATAAGTATAGACTTTATTTATCCTTGAAAAATTTATAAGTAAGCTTGCAAAAGCATGCTTAATATGGCGCAGCTTTTGCGCTGGTGTTTTTGCACCCTCTAGGCGAGATAACTGGAAAACGTGGTCTGTCCCCATTTTTCCCATTACTGGGAGTCAGGTGTGAAGTCTATTAAGGAGAAAAAATAGATGATCATCGGAGGGTATACCCTTAGTCCTGAGCATGGCAGATCGCAAATCCCTCTCATTGATCAGCCGACCATGGAAGATGTAAGGTCCATTATATGTGAATATAGTAAAGTCGACGGCGTCGCTTCGTTGTCTATTTCCCCGGCACCTGAAGCCGGACCTTACGAAATCAATCTTTATGCTGATTCTGGAAATTATATTCTGATGCTGAACCAATACCTTGATGATGGTGAGCATGTTGTGCGTACTCTTAATAATACGTCGGCTGGAGCAAAATTGGTTGATGTTCTGGGCGATTACTATCCGGCGAGTTTCGTCACAAGAAATATAGATATCGTTATTTCTTGTTTTCAAGAATTTTTGAGGTCCGGTGATGTAAGCTTTGCAGTGTTGAATGCTTAAAGTAAAAAAGAATGTAGGGTGGGGGTAACAGGGACAGACCACATTTCCTGTATAGAAAACGTGGTTTTGCCAATGGAATGTCAAAAGACAATGCTGCTTTGAATACCTGGATAGGCCAAATATCCCAGATATACGGATGCACGAAGGTCGAAAAAATTGACACCATTGGTTAAATTACCTATGTCACTTTCGGAAAATAGATATGTGTTAGCGCAAATACTGGATGGGAAGTCGCCAAGCATCGTGTTGAATATGATGCTGGGATAACGGGGACAGACCACGTTTTTGTGATGCCATGGATAATTGGGATAGACCACATTTCTAAAGCATATTTTAATTGGCCGATATGGAATAAAATAGAAAGGAATTATATTTTTTCTTAGGTTGTCTACGCTTTCGGATTGCCTTGTATGAAAAGACTCACCAAATGCCTCGCAGAGCACGTATCTTTATGCTGGGAGACCGAGCAAACATTCAGTTTTTCAGGTGGAAAACGTGGTCTTTCCCCATTTTCCCCGTCCACATATATTAATCCCGTTAGAAAATAGAGGCTGATGATGGAACGTAAAATTTACGATCTGTTGAATAGCGTGCCGAATTATGCGGACTATGCGGTTGATGCCGGAGACCTTGATTTGGAAGATGTTCCCGAGGAAAGAATCAATGCTGTAAGGGACTTGTTGTCTCATACGGATGACGACACGGAACGCTTTTTGGCTGCCAAGTTGCTGACCAGTTGGGGAGTGCATGAAGGTCTGCTTGCACTGGAACAGTGCATGGATAATTACAAAAATATTGAAGACTCCTACCCTCACCGATTACGTGGGTATGATGATACTTATCATCAAGTACTGATGACCGTTATCAGGTATTTTTCGAACTCGGCTGACAGTGGTCGTGCGCAAGAGGCAAGAGCTCAAGTTTATGCTCTATTGTCCAAGATAATAATGTTGTCTGGTCACATGCCGTTTGAAATAGCCAATGTTTTTGACTTTGTTGAACGAGAACAGTTTTTTGAATACGTGCCTCTTATAAAACAGCATCTTGTTTCGATAATTGATAATCCTGCGATGCATAGCTGGAAAATTACTGATGCTATTGATTTTTTGCTGAAAGTGGATGAGCCGTTTGTGCTGTCACTCCTGAAGGAGAAAGGTAAAGCTGTCGATGACTTCAAAGGGAGGTTTGACTGATATATTAAGGGGTATTAAGGGGTAACGGGGACAGACCACATTTTTGTGATGCCATGGATAATTGGGATAGACGACATTTTCTAAAGCATATTTTGATTGGCCGAAATGATAGGAAATAGAAAGAAATTATGCTTTTTCTTAAGTTGACTAAGCTTTCAATTTGACTGGTATGAAAGGACTCACCATATGCCTCGCAGAGCACGTATCTTGATGCCGGGTGTACCCTTGCATCTAATTCAACGAGGAAATAATCGATCGGTTTGTTTCTTCTCTGAGGAGGACTATCTTTTTTATATAGAGCTGCTAGCTGAGCAAGCCAATAAAAATGGGTGTGAAGTTCATGCGTGGTGTTTGATGAGTAATCATGTCCATTTGTTGATTAGTCCTCAAGAGCAAAGTGGTGCCAGTTTGCTTATGAAGGGTGTAGGGCAACGATATGTGCAGTACGTGAATCGTACATATGGACGTAGTGGGACTTTATGGGAGGGGCGCTTTCGTTCAAGCCTTGTTCAAAGTGATAGCTATGTTTTGGCCTGCTATCGTTATATTGAAATGAATCCTGTTCGAGCAAAAATGGTAGCGCATCCTGGGGAATATCGTTGGTCGAGTTATCGCAATAACGCACAATCAGAGTTTTCGTATTTCATTACCCCGCATGCTCAGTACCTGTCGCTTGGTGGAGCGAATATATCGACCGCAAATGCCTATAGAGAGCTTTTTAGAAACGAGTTGGAGACAGGGTTGGTTAACCAGATTCGGGCTGCCACCAATGGTAACTATGCGCTTGGTGGCTCGCGATTTGCTGCTGAAATTGAAGCTATGATAGGACGGCGAGCCCAGCGAGGACGCCCGGGGAGACCGAGCAAACCTTCAATTTTTTAATGGAAAACGTGGTCTGTCCCCGTTTTTCCCAAAAGCATTCGGTGAAGAAGGACAAAGTATTTATTCACCAGCAGCTGTGTGGGGTAACGTGGTCTGTCCCCATTTCCCCTTTGCCAATGGAATGTTAAAAGACAATGCTGCTTTGAATACCTGGACAGGCCAAATATCCCAGAAATACGGATGCAGGAAGGTCGAAAAAATTGACACCATTGGTGAAATTACCTATGTCACTTTCGGAAAATAGAAATTTGTTAGCGAAAATACTGGATCGGAAGTCGCCAAGCATCGTGTTGAATATGATGCTGGAGGTCGGCCATGATTTAGATAAATACGCTTTAGCAGATATCTTTTTGGAAGAGTTTGATCGTCTGGATAGCAGAATTCTTCCTGTAATATGGAAGTGGAAGAGTGCCAAATCTATTAGAGGTATATCGGATCAAGAATTTGATGAGACGGTGCTGTTGCTGATGAGGTCTGCGGGTTACATGGTGTAAATAATAAGGGGGCTTAGGTTTTCCCTAAAATTCATTGTTGTAAAAGCAACAGGCGTAGTTGGCGAGACCGCAGGGTCGATAGTACGATGCTACAATCGGGGGGCTTTCAGGGTGTATTTAGATAAGGCTGCTGGGGCTGTGAGCAACCTCCACCCTAAATAAGGTAGTGTGTTTATATGAGAGAGTTGTTCGGTCAGCCATATAATGAGTCAGACCCTTATTGGGTTGTTAAAGGGTATTTCGACAGAATGTATGATGGTGGTTATTTCATTGAGGCGGTTGGCTATATTGTGAAAAGGTGGGGGTTCAGTACGGATGGTGCGTACTGTAACTTTCCTGATGAAAATAGCCCGTTCGATGAAGAACACTTCGAAGGGGTTGAGTTTGCTTATGGCTATCCCCCTAGGGATGAAGACACAGTTGTTGTGAACGAAACGGTTTGCTCTAAATGTATTCGGTTGGCTTGCGAAAAATATCTTCAATGTCATCCCGAAGATACCGCGAAAGTAAAAGAGCTTTTGAATAGCCTCGCTTTCTAATTCTGCATGAAAATATCCCCGGCACTGCCGGGGATTTTCATAAGTTTTACTCCGCCGCAATCACCAAACACTCTTTCATAGATAACGAGGACAGACCACTTTTTTTGTGATGCCATGGAAAATTGGGATAGACCATATTTTCTAAAGCATATTTTGATTGGCCGAAATGATAGGGGAAACGTGGTATGGCCCCTTTTTTCTATAATGGTTTAGGGATGTAGACGTATGAATGTTTCTGAGTCGTGCTCTGAGTCAAATCGGTTCATGTTTTTTGAGGGTTATGAGGAAGAGCGGTTTGAAGAGTTTGTTGATGTTGTACTTAGAGCTCTAAATTCTAAAGTGGAAAGTCGTGAGTCTGGCCCGTATTCAGTGTTGGTTATTGTTTGTTATGCGGGGCATAAGTTGGTTTTGACGAGCGGGTCATTTGAAGGATGTTTCATTTCCATGGAGAAAAATGTGGATGGGGGAGTGGTAAAGAAAATAACTGAGGCTTTTAAAGTCACAGGTTAGGTAAAAAGCCAACAGAAACAGCAACTGCAACTGCTTAGTATTGCTTATGAATCAAGGTTTATTATCTAAAGAGGTTTTAATGGGGGCTATGGTGGTGCGTGTTTAGGAGTATTTAGTCAGCGGTCGATCACGTTATATCTGGACGATGAACCCAGATAGGATGCCCGGGGAGATCGAGAAAACATTCAGTTTTTCAGGTGGTAAACGTGGTTTGTTCCCATTTTCTCCGATTAAACTAATTGAAGATGAAATTTCTGGGATTGGTATATGAAAAAGACATTTCGGTCAGTAGCGAAAGAAAATAATAGCTCGTGGCAACCCGAGGCTGAAATGTCATCCTTGACTCAATGGTATCTTTCCATTCGCGATATACCTCTTGAAGATCTTCCGATGGAGGACCTATGTCGTGCAGTGAGGCAAGAATTATTTATGTCTGACTTATTGCCAATAGTGGTTTCTACTCTAGAGCAAGATTTGCTGTCGGGCTTCATAGATGATGCTGAGTTGCTTGGGGCGGTATCGCGGCTATCGCCAAATTATTGGAGTGGGAATATTATTCTCGCCAAAAAAATGATGTCTCTATTGTTAGAGAGTGAAGATGATTTGGCGGTGGATCCTAATGCGGTTAAATCTGCAAGTGTCCTTAAGGGTAAGTTGCTGGATATTATTAATTAGTGGGGGTGACGGGGGCGGACTAGTTTGTCTGAGGTATATTTTGATTGGTCGAAATGATAGAAAATATAAAGGAGTTATATTTTTCTTGGGGTGACTAAGCATTCGGGTTGACTTGTATGAAAGGACTCGCTGTATGCCTCGCACAGCACGTATCTTGAGGCCGGGAGACCGAGTAAACTCTCAATTTTTAGGTAGAAAACGTGGTCTGGCCTCCTTTTCCTCCCATTTTTCCCTGCAAAATCTCCCCGCCGCGTTCAGTGGTTCAGCGTTTAGAACGTGCCACTTGGTGTAAGTCCTCTTATCAGTCAAAAGATACGCGTTTATAAGGAAATCTATACGTGAAGAAAATCACACTGCTACCACTGACCCTGGCTGTCGCATTGACCGGCTGCCATTCCAACGTCAGGGACTCTTCCCCCAGCCTGCTGAAAGACGGCATTCAACTGCGCCAGAACACGGTGGCAGTCGATGCACAGCACGCCAAGGTCATCATGAAAGCTACAGGCAGCACCCATCCTGTACAGTTTTCAGTCAAGCGTGCCGCCGATCCTGACCAGCGAATGGAGTTGCTTGGAACTGTAGTGGATTCGGGCCAGGGCAAGGTGTTCGGCTGGATCGCCAAACTCAACGAAGTAGCCAACAGTGCTACGGTCAAACGCTTCCCGCAGTTGGAAGCACAGGCCGATGCCGATAAGGCGTTTCAGGTGTCGGGATATTCGAATAGCAGGGTGGCAAGCGGCTTGTATAGCTGCGGTCCGCTGCAAAGTTCCTTCATCCCGGAAAGAGCCAAGGTTTACCTGGTTGAGTTCCAGTTTATTGGCACCGATTGCGAACAGCATGTTTACGATGTCACCCAGCCTGATCAACGTATTCCCGTGGCGAGCGTACCTGCGGTGTGAAGTGGATTCATCTATTGCTCACGCGATAAAAAAACGGGCGACCCAAAAGGTCGCCCGTTTTCATTGGCTGCGCAATTTTTGCTGAGAACAGTGCCGTTCTCGTGGGGCCTAAACGCGAGCTTCTTGCGATCTGCTCCGCGTCAAACGACGTAAATTGACCCCGAAATTCTGCTGATCTAGTATGCGGCATCATTGCGCCATCATTCTGGATTCAGGGACCGAATATGCTGTCCAGAGCCATCACGGCAAGCCTTCTACTGGTATTGGCCGGTTGTACCAACATCAAGGTCGAGCCGGTCGCACCTCAATATAAAATCTCCCAACTCTGCATCGAAGAGAACCCGAAAGTGGTGGTGGGCGATTTCGTCGATGGCCTGCAGACGCTGTTGCGCAAGCACAACATCGACAGTCGGCTTTACGCGACGCCCATTCCGGACAGTTGTGAGTATCGCCTGACTTACACCGCTATTCGTTCCTGGGACTTTTCCCCGTACTTGTCCGATGCCAATGTCCGGCTCTTCAAGGGCGATCAGCAGATCGGTTTCGGGCAATACCACCTGACGGGCGAGGGCGGTTTTGATCCGTCCAAAGTGGCGTCGGTCGAGGAAAAGATGGGGCCGGTGATCAACCAGTTACTGGGGCAAAACAAATGAGCGCAGTAATGAAAAGTATTCCGGCGTTGTTGCTCATGCTGTTGTTGGCCGGCTGCGGTCACACTAGCTCCAGCCAGCCTTATTTCGAGCCACCGGCGCCACCTCAGGGCAAGGCGTTGGTTTACATGATGCGGACCCAGGTCATTCAAGGCAGCTTTTATGACAGCGTGTTCAGCATCAATGACAGTGCGGTGGTGGGGCTTAATGACAAGACCTATTCCTGGGTGCTGGTAAGTCCGGGCCTGCACAAGGTATCGGCCGGGCCGCGTCCGCATCCCCGAAACGTATTTCTGACCCTCTCGGTCGAGCCGGGTAAAGAGTACTTCGTTGAATACACGCAGGAGTACGCGGCGGAGATGGTGCGGGTGCGGGATGCCAAGGACGGGAAAGCCATGGTGAAGGGGTATTCGTATATACCGGTGAAGTAGTCGCGCGCTGCAAATGGGTGATTCATTGCCACCCGAAACTCAATGTTTTTCTTATCCAGTAAGGGACTACTCAATGCGTTTTTTGGCTTTCTGGTTTCTCTTGGCTGCGTTTGTACTGCTCTCGGGGTGCAACACGACGCCCTATGACAAGGCGACGATCTATTACGATCGGGCTCAATTCCCTGCGCAGATTGTTCAGGATTTCCCTGCATTGACTGGTCCGATTCTTCAGCACGGGCGGTGCACGCTGATCGTCGCGACGCCTGGCTCAAATACTGGCAGTTACCATTTCTGTACCTATGCGCTGACTGCGAATGAGCTGTATGTGCAGGGTTGGGACGCCAAGACGCTGAAGTATGTGGAGATCGTGCACGTTGATTTGTCGACGCTTAAAACGATTTCGATTGCTTCATTCCTCCGCGCCAGTCAGGTCCAATTGACCGAGGCGCGTCGACAGTTGGCGCTGAGTGCTTCGATTGACGAAGGTGGTTATGGCGATAGTGCGGCGACCGAGCGATTGTTCGAATCGATCAAGAGCAAGGGTGTGCTTGTCGTGAAAAGCGAAGGGATGATGAACCCGCCGGCGGCGCCTTCGCCGATGATCATCCCCATTATCATTCCTAAGTAAGCGCTTTTTTTCAGCCGGGGCTTGCAGATACGCTATGTGTGACAAACAGATATACGACTTGACTGCACAGGATCTGCTTGCCCAAGGAGTTTGGTATTTCCCCATGGACGATACCGTGCAGAACGAACTGACGGTTCGCCCGGTGCCCTCAAGAGAAGTGATTGAGGCTGACTTTCAAATCATCGTCAGAACTGTTTTTGAAGGAAAAGATGGTTCGCGTTACGTGGGTTATGTGTATTGGCGCGCGAGTGACCATATCGGTGATCTGCAGCCGGTTGTGTTTGTCGGAACAGCTGGATGCGTGACGTTCTGGGGCGGGATGTTCCAACCGGCATGGTCTGCGTACCCTTCAGAGTTGCAGGCATTGCGCTTGGTGTTGCCTGTTTCATTCACCTCTGAAGTTCTTTTCGAATTGTCAGCTATTTCTGGTGTGCTGGAAGGGTTGTATTACTTCCAGAATGTTGAGGATGGAATTGTTGGCGTCGTCGCGTGATGTACGCAGTTTTTTGTACTCCATGAAAAGGGCGACCAATAGGTCGCCCTTTTCATTTGCTTCACAGCTTGCGCTTGTAAACGACTACCGATGACTTCCACTAGTCGCGGACGTTTCGACGCGAGGGGAAATCAGGCGTGCATCACGATGCGATTTATCCCCCGTGACAGCAGCTCGAAGAAGCTTTGTCTTCATACCTGTCGTGATGCCTTACCCATTCCATGATCTGCTCTTCGTTGCGCCCCTTGGGCGTCAGGTCGAGGTAGTTATAGGCGCCGACCAGCATGTCCAGGCCACGGGCATAAGTTGAATAGGTGTGAAAAATCTCGCCTGCTTCGTTGCGATAAAACACGCTGAGGCCTGGGAGTTCTTCTTCGGCGCCGTCAGTTTTTTCGTAGTTGTAGGTGGCTTTTCCGGCGGCAACATCTTCAGCTCGGGCCGAGACGCCAAAGTCGTAGTTAAAGTCGCAACCTTCTGACGACACCCAATCGAATGTCCATCCCATACGTCGCTTGAACGCCTGGAATTCGGCGAAGGGTGCGTGGGAGACCGCCACCACCGCCACGTCGTGATGCGCCAGGTGCTGGTTGGCGCCGTCGATGTGGTCGGACAGGAATGAGCAACCGGGGCAGCCTTCGTCCCAGCCGTCGGCAAACATGAAGTGGTAGATGACCAGTTGGCTGCGACCGCCGAACAGGTCGGCCAGCTTCAATTCACCATTGGGGCCCTGGAAGTGATAGTCCTTGTCGATTTTCACCCAGGGCAGGGCGCGGCGTTCGGCGCTGAGTTTGTCCCGTTCCCGGGTGAAGGCTTTTTCGTGGGCCAGGTGTTGTTTGCGGGCGGCGAGCCATTCTTCTCGCGACACGACCGGATGGTTCTGAACGTTCATCGGGTTTTCTCCTGCGCAATGCTGGGCGGTGACTGACACAACCTTGTCGTTTGACCTATGCCAAATTCGACATACCGCCGGTCAGCGCCGTTAAAGAACTGCGCTGAACGGCGGCGAGCACTGTCGGTCACAAGCTATGAAGGCCATCACACTCACGGGTTTTGGAGGTTGGACAGGATGACGACTTATAACTGGGATTTGATTGAACGCCTGCTGCACGAAGTGCAGAACGCAGCACCCAGCTTCACGCCACGGCCCTATGCCGAGCAGTACGCGGCGGAGAAAGCCATGGAGGGCGAAGAGACTGAGAACCTGGATCACCTGAAAGCGGTGGCCGGCGAGTATGAAAAGTTACTGTTGGCGCGTGGCTACATCGAGCCTCGACCTGAAGAGCAGGGTGGAACCGGTTCGAATTACAGGCTGACGATGCGGGGTTCGAGGTTGTTGAGCCTGATCGACAGCAGCATTCCGGGCAATGATCATCCGCGGCAGGTGCTGGATGAGCAGGACGATGCGCTGGATGAGGTGACGTTTGATGAGGTGGCGTCCCACGCGCAGATTGCCTGAAGAACTTCGATTACCAATGTGGGAGCGAGCCTGCTCGCGATGGCGGTGTGTCAGTCGACATCGATGTTGTCTGAAACACCGCCATCGCGAGCAGGCTCGCTCCCACATTGTTTTTGTGTTGTTCTTAGCTCTGTTGTGCTGCCTTAAGGCACTTCAAGTCGTTGAAGTCTTTGCGCACTCCTTCGATTTTTTTCAGCAGCCGCTGGCGTTGAGCCGGTGTGCTTTCGGCCATCAAATCCACAAACAGGCTTCGTGCCTGTGCTTCGGTGTTGGCGTAGGCCTTGCGGTAATCAGCTGTCCATAAGCTCTCGCGATTCACCAGAAGCGTCTCGATGCGCTGTGGGAATCCAGGACTCTGACGCTGCGCAACCGCCGCGCTGAACTGTTTCTGCCAATGCACGCGGTTGGCAATCCATTGCGTGTTCTGGTCGCCCAACGCATTTGACCAGGCAACGACCCGTTGTTGTTGGGGCGGGCTCAGCGGCCCGATCCAGCCGTCCAGACGTTTTTCCATGCGCTGACTACGTTCCTTGATCTGCTGAACGAGCGACGGTTTCACGTAGTCCTGCTGGCGTTTGCGCTGGTCCTTGGCGAAGGCTTCGTTCATTTCCGCGACTTGTTTGTCGTCCAGCCCCTGCAACAACTCGATGGCCGACGGGGTGATTTCCCGGGCAGTCTGGGCGATGGCTTGTTTGGCTTCCTGGGTGCGGGATTGCAGCGCGGCGTCGGTGACCTGATTGGTTTCGACCATCACCTGCAAACGGTCCAGCCAGTCGAGATAGCCTGGCAGTTGCGTGGTGCAGTGCCAGCTCAGGTGTTCCTTGAGGCGCTCGTTGAACCAGCCTTTCTGCTCGCCGTTCATGTCCAGGTAATCGCTGAGCGTCCACGGGATGATCACGTCGAGGTTGCGATAGGCCAGGCCCATGCGGCTGCAGGCACCGAGGGCAAGACTGAGGGTGATGACGACGGCGAGACACTTCAACCAGCGCGACATGGGCGAGTCCTTGCGAAAGCGTAGGTTCTCATGTGATCGCAGGATGAGCCTGCCAGTTCAGCCAATCAATAAAACGCGCGTTCAGCCTTGAGGGTGACCAGGCCATCGCACTGACGGTTGTGCCCGGAATAGGCGGAGCTACCGGCGAATGCTCGGCATCGAGGGCCGTTCGTCGATTTTTGAAATATTGATGGGGTTTGGCGGGGTGTTGCGGGGAGGGTTCCAGTCCAAGCGCTTCGAAGCTCAAAGCGCTTAGGGACCAGGTAACGCGGGTGTTATTTTTTGCCCAAGGTAATCTGCTTGGACGGGCCGAACGTCTGGCCGCTGACGCCTTTGGCAATTTGCTGGATCTCGCCGCCGGATTTGAGGAACGCAGCAATCTGATTGTTGATCGATTCGCTGGTTTCAACGGCTGGAGCTGGCTTTGCTTTGCTGGTGGATGCTTTTACGCGCATGGCGGCCATTAACCTGTAGAAAATTAACTTGGCCACGCATCGTACAGGAAATACTTGACAATTGCTTGGCAAATATCCCCCTGAAATACACATCACAAAAGCGCTATTAATCGCAAGTTATTATTCGAGTTATGTCCCTAAGCTGCTGTTTTAAATAAGAACATCGGTAGGGAAGAATGGATTTTTACCTGGCTGGAAGGGCGATGAATCGACAGGTCGGCCTGACGAGCGGCCAGACCCGCCTGTCAAACCCCAGGAAAATTAAGGCCCCCAGAGGATTTTCTCGCGCCACCGGGCCGGGCGCCGAACGCGGCCTGCAAAAACGGGTAGAATGCCGCCCACGCAATGAGGGTATTGGAAATGGCTTTAGTCGGGCGTTACAACAGTTTGCAAGTGGTTAAACACACTAACTTCGGTTTATATCTGGACGGTGGTGCGGACGGCGAAATCCTTCTGCCTAATCGTTATATTCCCAAAGATATTCCCAGCGAAGATGAAGACTGGCTCAACGTTTTTGTTTATCTGGACAGCGATGACAAACTCATCGCAACTACCGAAAAGCCGAAAGTTCAGGTCGGTGAATTCGCCAGTTTGAAAGTCGTTGAAGTCAACAGCATCGGCGTCTTCCTGGATTGGGGCTTGCCGAAGGATCTGTTGCTGCCGTTTTCCGAAGAAAAGCGTCAGATGACCGCGGGCGAGTACGTCGTGGTGCATGTCTACCTCGACAAGCACACCCGTCGTATCACCGCGACCGCGCGTCTGGACCGTTACCTGGACAAGACCCCGGCCAACTACACCCCTGGCCAGGAAGTTGATCTGCTGGTTGCCGAAGCCACCGATATGGGCTTCAAGGCAATCATCAACAACAAGCACTGGGGCTTGATCCACAAGAACGAAATCTTCAAGTTCATGCGCGCCGGTAAGGAAGAGAAGGGCTTCATCAAAGAAGTCCGTGCCGACGGCAAGATCAGCCTGAGTCTGCAACCAGTGGGCGAAGAAGCCGCCACCAGCCTGAACTCGAAGATCCTCGCCAAGTTGCGCGACAACAACGGCGCGCTGCCGGTGAGCGACAAGAGCGATCCGGCGGTGATCACCAGCATGTTCGGTGTCAGCAAGGGCAACTTCAAGAAGGCCATCGGCGCGTTGTACAAGAATGGCCAGATCGTCATTCATGCCGATCGCATTGAACTGAAGTGACGTCGCGCAAGATGGCGTCCGTGGTGACTTGAAGGTCTCCCACAGGCTACTTTTTCTGGCCATCTGGTTAATAATCGACAGCATAAATATTTGCCCCGACCTTGAGTCGGGGCTTTGCTTTCTACTGTGAGTCACTGCCATGGATTGTATTGTCGAGGTGTTCCGGTGAGCGCCACCCGGCGTAGCGCCGATGGGTTTGCCCTGCAAGTGATGGTCGGGTTGTGCCTGATCTGGGGCGTACAGCAAGTCATGATCAAGTGGGCGGCGCCGGACATCGCGCCAGTCATGCAGGCGGCCGGTCGGTCAGGCATTTCTGCGTTGCTTGTAGGATTGCTGATCTGCTGGAAGGGCGGTTGGGATCAGGTCAGCCATACGTGGCGCGGTGGACTACTGGCCGGCGCGCTGTTTGGACTGGAATTTTTCTTCATTTCCGAAGGCTTGCAGCTGACCACAGCCGCACACATGTCAGTGTTCCTTTACACGGCGCCGATCTTCACCGCGCTGGGCGTGCACTGGCTGTTGCCGAGTGAGCGTTTAAGGCCGGTGCAATGGTTGGGGATTTTTCTGGCGTTTGTCGGGATTGCCATCGCGTTTGCCGGCGGGGTGTCCTGGGACAACCTCGATCACCGCATGTTGATGGGCGATGCGCTGGGCGTATTGGCCGGTGCCTCCTGGGGGGCGACCACGGTCGTGGTGCGGGCCTCGCGCCTGTCGGAAGCGCCGGTGACGCTCACGTTGTTCTATCAGTTGATTGTCGGTTTCGTCGGCCTGCTGCTGATCGCGATGCTGAGTGGCCAGGTTACCCACGTCAGTCTGACCACCGTGGCCGTGGCCAGCGTGCTGTTCCAGGGGCTGGTGGTCTCGTTTTTCAGTTACCTGACGTGGTTTTGGCTGTTGCGCCGGTATCTGGCGGCGAACCTCGCAGTGTTTTCGTTCATGACGCCGTTGTTCGGCGTCACGTTCGGTGTGGTGTTGCTGGGTGAGGTGCTGAGTCTCAACTTTGTCATCGGTGCCGTGCTGGTGCTGCTCGGCATTACGTTTGTCAGCGCTGAGCAGTGGGTGCGCCGTCGTTTGCGCAAAGCCCTTGGCCAGCAGTGACCGGTCTACCCAGGGTGTCGATTCAGGCCCAGGCGATTGCCTGAGCTAATGGTCAGGTATTTTGATCAATTCAGTAACAGATCATTGCGGATTTTGCCGAGCATTTCGTAGGACTTCGGACTATTATCAGTGCGAAGGGGCTACAGAATTTCAGCCGCTCGGCACTACCCTGAAGGGGGCACCATGAAAGAGAAAATTCAAAACTGGCTGCATGACCTGGGTGTCGCACTCGGTTTGATCGAACCGCCTCTGCAACCTGTGCCTATTCGCACTGACGATGAACAGCGTCGACGCCAGCAGCGTCGTCGGTAACGTCAAGGTCTGGAACACCGCAGCCGTGTTGTAGCAGCTGTCGACGGCTGCATTCGGCTGCGTAGCAGGTGTAAATTCAAAAATCGGGCGAAATCAGTGTCGCCCGATCTCCATCAAAAACCGACTCAGATCATTCGCCGTCCTGGCGATTTTGAGCATCCGCTCTTCCTCTGCGCTAAATGCCTGTTGTTTTCCCTGGTGTCGAGTACAGCAGGCGTCAGCCATGCGAGCGCTGCCACTCATCAATCATCGTACGCAGATGTTCCCCGGAAAAACTGCCGAAATGCCCGCCATGCACGGTGCGGATCGGCAACTCACGCAAGCGCTGCAGACTGCGCGCGTAGTCGTCGAGGTTGGAATGGTAAGCGTCTTCGATCAGCGGCCCGTCGTAGATGATGTCGCCGCTGAACAGGGTTTCGGTCGCCGCTTCATACAGGCTGATGCCGCCCGGTGAATGTCCTGGCGTGTGCAGCACCTGCAATACGCGATTGCCCAGATCCAGCACGTCACCTTCCTCGATCATTCCCGTGGCCGGCGCGGCTTTGACCCGGTACTCGGCGTAACACAGCGGGCAATCAGGATGCGCCTCGAACATATCGTCGCCGACAAATGCCCGGCTCAAATCGTTTTCGCCGTCAGGTGCCGCCAGGATGTCGGCCTCGGCCGGATGCACCAGGCGTTCGGCAAATTCGTGATGGCCGGCGATGTGGTCGAAATGGCAATGACTGGCCACCGCCACCAATGGCCGTTCGGTGATCCACGGCAGTTGCTCGCGCAGGCTCACCAAACCGGAGCCGCTGTCCAGCAGCAGGTCCTTGTCGCGGCCCTGAATGTGCCAGAGGTTGCAGCGGTAGAAGGGACGGATGTAAGGCTCGTGAATCAGACGGATGCCGTCGCTGAGTTGCTTGACCTCGAACCACTGATCGCGAGAAACAATCTTCATCAAAGGTTTTCTCCAGGCGAAAAAAAACGGGTGTGGCAACCGACGCCACACCCGTCGAAGAAAGCATCAAGTCGTTATAGAAAGCTTAGATGGCGTTCGCCACCGCAGCCGGGCGGCGAGACATCAGGCTCACCACAATGAAGCTCACCAGACCTGCGAGCAGGCTGTAGTAGATCGGGGTGTTGGCATCCAGACCGTCCTTGACCATGAACAGCAGCGCAGTGGCGAAGCCCAGGCCCATGCTGGCGATGGCGCCGGCGGTAGTGGCGCGTTTCCAGAAAATCGCACCCATCAGCGGGATCAGCATGCCGCCGACCAACAGGTTGTAGGCCAGGGTCAGGGCGCTGATCACATCGTTCACCACCAGGGCGATACCCAGCACGACAATACCGGTCAGCAGCGTCACCAGGCGGTTCAGGCTCAGGCTCGACTGTTTACCGCCACGCAGTTTAGGTAGCAGGTCTTCGCTCAGAGTAGTGGCGGCAGCCAACAGGCCTGCGCTGGCGGTGGACATCATGGCGGCCAGTGCAGCGGCGATGACCAGGCCACGGATACCGTCCGGCAGCGACAGTTTGACGATGGCGGCGAAAGCGTTGTTGACGTTGTCCAGATCCGGGATCAGTACGTGAGCGGCCATGCCGATCAGGGCGCACGCCAGACCGTAGATGATGCAGTAGATGCCTGCGGCAGTACCGGCGTATTGCGCGACCTTGGCGGTCTTGACGGTGAACACCCGTTGCCAGATGTCCTGACCGATCAGGATGCCGAAGAAGTAGATCACGAAGTAGGTGATGATGGTGTCCCAGCCGATGGTGGTGAAGCTGAAGCTCGCCTCCGGCAGTTTGGCCACCAACTGATCCCAGCCGCCGACGCGGTACAGGCAGATCGGCAGCAGGATGAACATCAGGCCCACGGTCTTGATGACGAACTGGACGATGTCGGTCAGGGTCAGGGACCACATGCCGCCAATCGCCGAATAAATCACCACCACGCCACCGCCGACCAAAACCGACAGCCAGAACGGCAGGTCGAACAGCACTTGCAGCACGGTGCCGATGGCCAGGATCGAAACCACGCCAATCATCAGTGCATACGCCAGCATGATCACCGCGCTCGCGGAGCGGGCCATCGGGTTGTAGCGTTTTTCCAGCACCTGGGTAACGGTGTAGATTTTCAGTTTCAGCAGCGGTTTGGCGAGGAACAGGTTCAGCGCCACGATCCCGCAACCGAGAGCCGCGCAGAGCCAGAAACCGGAAATGCCATGGACGTAGCCCAGGCGTACGGTGCCGACGGTAGATGCGCCGCCCAGAACGGTAGCGGCCATGGTGCCCATGTACAGGCTCGGACCGAGGTTACGACCGGCGACCAAAAAGTCTTCGTTGGTCTTGGCCTTGCGCATGCCGTAGTAGCCGAGTATCAGCATCGCGGCGGCGTAGATGAGTACGACGAATAAATCCAATGCCATGATGGCGTGTCTCCGATTGTCTTTTTTATGGTGAGGCTGAAATCAATCCCTGTGGAAAAACCCATCCATGTAGGAGCGAGGCTTGCCCGCGAAGGCGGTGTGTCAGTCAACATTGATGTTGAATGTGCCGCCGCCTTCGCGGGCAAGCCTCGCTCCTACAGGTCATCCCTAACCACAGGTAATGCGTTTAATCAGGCGGCTTGTCGCAACGCCGGTTTACCGAGCGAATCCGTGCTCTTGCTGCGTGGATCATTCGGGCCGAACACCGCAGCCGATTCCGGGAACAGGCTCAGCAGCGCCAGGTACACCAGCGACGCCAGGCCGAGGGTTACCGGCAGGCTGATGTCGATGCCATCCGCCAGGTTCCCCAGTACACCCACGAATTGCCCCGGCAGGTTCACAAAGCACAAACCGACCAATGCACTCGGGATCCAGGCACCCAGCCCACGCCAGTTCCAGCCGTGGGTGAACCAGTAACGACCGCCTTTCTCGCCGCGGGTGAACACTTGCAGGTCATCCGGGCAATAGAAGCCGCGGCGCACCAGCAGGCCGATGATCATGATCACCATCCACGGAGTGGTGCAGGTGATGATCAGCACGGCGAAGGTCGACACGCTCTGCACCAGGTTCGCCGCAAAGCGTCCGATGAAGATGAAGGCAATCGACATCACACCGATCAACAGGGTGGCCTTGACCCGCGACAGCACACGCGGGAACACGCTGGACATGTCCAGCCCGGTGCCATACAGCGAGGTGGTGCCGGTGGACATGCCGCCGATCACCGCAATCAGGCACACCGGCAGGAAGAACCAGCTCGGCGAGACGGCCAGCAGGCCGCCGACGTAGTTGTTCGCGGCGATGTAGTCCGGCGCCTTGATCGCTACGATAGTGGCGGTGGCGAGGCCGAACAGGAACGGGATGAACGTTGCGATCTGCGAGATCACCACCGCGGCCATGATCCGGCGCTTGGAGGTTTCACGCGGGATGTAACGCGACCAGTCGCCGAGGAACGCGCCGAAGGAAATCGGGTTGCTCATCGCCACCAGCGCAGCGCCGATGAAGGCAGCCCAGAAACCCGGTTGGCCCATGCTCACGGTACCGGCGTAGTTCACATCGAAAGGACCGGCGAAAGCGAAGATGCCCAGCAGGAACAGCAGGCTGGCGCTCCACACCGCGATCTTGTTGACCCACAGCAGGAAACGGAAGCCGTAGATGCAAACTGTCAGCACCAGGATCGCGAACAGACCGTAGGCCAGGCCCAGGGTCAGGTCGGTTTCCGGCAGGCCGATCAGGCGTTTTGCGCCACCGATCAGCGCATCACCCGAACTCCACACCGAGAGCGAGAAGAAGGCGATGGCGGTCAACAGCGACAGGAACGAACCGACGATCCGCCCGTGCACGCCGAAGTGCGCACCGGAAGACACGGCGTTGTTGGTGCCATTGATCGGGCCGAACAGGCCCATCGGCGCGAGGATCAACGAACCCAGCAACACGCCCAGCACAATCGCCCAGACGCCCGCCTGGAATGACAGGCCGAACAGCACCGGGAAACTGCCGAGCACGGCGGTGGCAAAGGTATTGGAACCGCCGAAGATCATCCGGAACAAGTCCGTCGGGCCTGCGGTGCGTTCGTTGTCCGGGATCTGTTCGACCCCGTAGGTTTCAATGTGCGTAAGGCTTTGGTCGTTGTTGTTGTTATTCATGATCTGCTCCGATCATAAAGGCGCGCTCATCGTGTGTGAGCGTCACCTGTTTGGCTAAGGGGTTGGCAGCCCTTCCGGCATTGCGGACAAATGTTCGTGGCAGGCCAGCCATAGGCCTTGTTGTTCTTGGCCAGACGCTTGTTTCTTGAAAACAATCGTCTCGCGCTCCTGGCTGAAGTGTTGCTCCCCTTGCATGCGCAGCTCGGTGGCCACGTCATGGATGAAAATCGCGACGTCACCCTGCAGGCTGACGAAAGCGTTGCTCGAGGTGCACGACAGCACCTCGAAGCCATCCTCGGCACGCCAGGTGTCCCACAACGCCTGATAGGCATCGCGCGACAGCAGAGGCTGCTCGAGGGTGTAGAAGACGAAGCTGGCATCGGCGCTGAAGGCGCCGAAGTAGGCTTCGCGATCATTACGGGCAAAGGCTGCCACCAGATCGGCGGCAGCGTGCAGAACCTGATCACGTTCGTTCATGACCAATCCTCAGCGGTGGGCCACGCCAGGCAGTACGCAGAGCATTTCGTACAGCAGGTTGGCGCCCAGCAGCGAGGTGTTGCCGGTGGTGTCATAAGCGGGCGAGACTTCTACCAGGTCGCAACCGACCAGGTCGAGACCTTGGCAGCCACGAACGATCTCGATTGCCTGAATGGTGGTCAGGCCGCCGATTTCCGGAGTGCCGGTGCCAGGTGCCCAGGCCGGGTCGATACCGTCGATATCGAAGCTCAGGTACACCGGACCGCCGCCGACTTTCTCGCGAACTTCGGCCATCAGGGGGGCCAGGGATTTGTGCCAGCATTCTTCGGCCTGAACCACACGGAAGCCCTGATTGCGGCTCCAGTTGAAGTCATCGGCGGTGTAGCCCTGAGCGCGCAGGCCAATTTGCACTACACGGTCGCAATCCAGAAGACCTTCTTCGACGGCGCGACGGAAGGTGGTGCCGTGGGCGATTTTCTCGCCGAACATGTGATCGTTCACATCGGCGTGAGCGTCGATGTGCACCAGGCCGACCTTGCCGTGCTTTTTGTGGATGGCACGCAGGATCGGCAGGGTGATGGTGTGGTCGCCGCCGAGGGTCAGGGGGATCACATCGTGTTCAAGGATATTGTCGTAAGACTCTTCGATGATCCGCACGGCGTCGAGCAGGTTGAAGGTGTTGATCGCGATGTCGCCGATGTCGGCAACCGAGAGCGAGTCGAACGGTGCCGCACCGGTGGCCATGTTGTACGGGCGGATCATGACCGATTCGGCGCGGATTTCACGCGGCCCGAAACGGGTGCCAGGGCGCAGGGAAGTACCGATGTCCAGTGGGATGCCGATAAAGGCAGCGTCCAGGCCGGCAGCGGTAGGTACATGGGGGAGTCGGAGCATGGTGGCGATGCCGCCGAAGCGCGGCATTTCGTTGCCGCCCAGTGGTTGGTGAAGAATCTTGTCCACGGGTAAGGCCTCATCGTCGTTGTTTTATTTATGTCGGTTGCACCGCACCGGGGAGGCTCGGGCACCGTTAGGGGCCGATTCTGCGAAATGTAGTGGCCGGGAAGAATCGCTACGGACAAATACTTAGTTCAGATTTTTCTAAACTAATGGCGGGAGGGGGGATAGACTTCTCGTCTGTCCGGAGGTCCTCTTCGCGGACAAGCCTCGCTCCTACAGGATTTGTGTGTGTCTCGAAATCGGCGCCGACCTGTAGGAGCCGGCTTGCTGGCGATCGGTTGCGCAGCAACCGCCGTCAAACAACGCGGACTCACCGATACACGCTACGGAGCCCCCATGGCCAACGCTTTACCCGACCTGAAACTATTACGCATCTTCGTCAGCGTGGTCCGCCATCAGGGGTTTGCCAACGCCCAGCAAGAGCTCAACCTCTCGACCTCGGCGATCAGCACCTACATGAGCCAGCTCGAAGCGGCCCTCGGTCTGGTGCTGTGCCATCGCGGGCGCGGCGGTTTCAGCCTGACCAGCAAAGGCGAGCTGTTCCATCAGGAAACCCTGCGCCTGCTCGGCGAACTTGAAGGCTTCGAGCAATACGCGGCGGCGCTGAAGGGCGAATTGCGCGGTACGCTGAACCTCGGCGTCATCGACTCCACCGTCAGCGACAAGGCCTTGCCGTTCGCCGAAGCCATCGGCGCCTACAGCCAGGAACACCCGGCCGTGCATTTGCACCTGTCGGTGATGAGCCCGTACGAGCTGCAACTCGGCGTGCAGGACAACCGCCTCGACCTGGCCATCGGTGCGTTTTCCACGCGCATGAGCGGGCTGGTCTACATGCCGTTGTACCGCGAGCAACACTGGCTGTATTGCAGCAGCCGTCATCCGCTATTCACCGAGCGGCGCATTCCCGAACAGGTCATCACCCAGCAGCGCATGGTCGGTCGCGGCTATTGGAGCCAGGCCGAACTGGCGCGCCACGGCTTCAAGCACAGTGCCGCGACCGTGGAAAGTATGGAGGCGCAGTTGATTCTGGTGCTGTCCGGCGCCTACATCGGTTACCTGCCGGAGCATTACGCCCAGGCCTGGGCCGACAAGGGTGATTTGCGCGTGTTGCTGCCGGCGACCTTCGGTTACCAGGCGCCGTTTTCGATGATCATGCGCCGGGGCCGCAGCCGCGAACCGTTGATCCAGACCTTCCGCGACCTGCTCAAGGCGCAGCTCAATCAGGCTTGAAACCATGTCCAGAATCCAATGCCCGCGCTGCCTGCGCCCGCAAACCCACTGCCTGTGCCCATTGATCCCGAGCCTCGACAGCCGCACTCGGGTGTTGCTGTTGCAGCATCCGAGCGAAGTGAACCATGCACTGAACACCGCAAGGCTGGCGGCGTTGGGGTTGAAGAATGCCGAGTTGATTGTGGGTGAGGTGTTCGAGGATTTGCCGGCGCTATTGAATCAGCCGGGCTATCAGGCGCGATTATTGTTTCCGGCCGATGATGCGCAACCGATGCAGGCGTACGCCGCAAACGATGAGCCACTCTTGTTGGTCGTTCCGGATGGCACCTGGCGCAAGGCGCGCAAAATGCTGCACCTCAATCCGCTGCTGGCGGCATTGCCCCGAGTGACATTGGCGGATGGCGGTGTGTCGCGTTATCGGTTGCGCAAGGCGCCGGCACCGGGGGCGTTGTCGACGGTGGAGGCGATTGTGCAGGCGTTGCAGACGCTGGAAGCGCCTGTCAGTTTCGAGCCGTTGTTGAAACCGTTCGAGGCGTTGATCGAGGGGCAGATTGCGGCGATGGGGGAGGAGGTTTTTCAGCGCAACCACGGTCCGCAATAGTCGTCAGTGAGGGCCTCTTCGCGGGCAAGCCTCGCTCCTACAGGTATGCGTAATGTCGGAATCAACGCATAACCTGTAGGAGCGAGGCTTGCCCGCGAAGAGGCCGGGTCAAACACCAAATTTTTCGGAAAGTGATTACCGCTCCCGCATCGCCTCTGTCCGGGCCTTAAGCACCGGTTTCAGCAGATAATCCAGCACACTTTTCTCCCCGGTAATGATATCCACCGTCGCCACCATCCCCGGAATGATCAGCAGCGGTTTCACATCCCCGCCCAAATGGTTTTTATCGGTCCGCACCTGAATCAGATAGAAGCTGTTGCCCTTGTCGTCAGTAATCGTGTCCGCACCAATCAGTTCAAGCCTGGCACTCAACCCACCATAAATCGTGTAGTCGTACGCACTGAACTTGACCATCGCTTTCTGCCCCGGATGCAGGAACGCCACGTCTTGCGGGCGCACCTTGGCTTCGATCAGCAGGTTGTCTTCGATGGGCACGATTTCCACCATGTCGCTGCCCGGCTGGACCACGCCGCCGATGGTGTTGACCTTCAGCACTTTGATAATCCCGTGCACCGGCGATACCACCGTGGTGCGGCTCACGCGGTCGTCGATGGCGATGCTCGATGCGGTGATTTTCGACAGCTCGGTGCGTTTCTCATTCAGCTCTTTCGCCGCGTCCGAACGGAAGGTTTGTTCCGACTCGTCGATCTTGCTTTTGATCTCGTTGATCGCCGACTCGGCGCGAGGAATCGCCAAGGTCGTGGCATTCAGCGAACCACGGATTTCCACCGCGCTGCGTTTGAGCCGCAGGATTTCAACCGGCGACACCGCCCCGGTGCCCACCAGTGGCGCAGACATGTTCATTTCCTGTTGCAACAGCGCCAGGCTTGAACTGTATTGACCCTGTTTGGAGCGGAACTCCGCCAGTTCCTGGGTTTTCTGCCGCAGCTGTTCGGTCAGGGTGCGTTGCTCGCTGGCCAACCGGCGTTGCCGTTGTTCGTACAGCGAGCGCTCGTCCTCGGCCACTTGCGGGGCTTTGGCGATCACCTCCGGCGACAAACTGAACGGCCGTCCCTCGGCCTCGGCAGACAGGCGTTCGACCTGCGCGGTCAAGGCATAACGATCCGCTTCACTCTCGCCCTTGTTCGACAGAAACCGCGTGTCATCCAGGCGCAGCAGCGTGTCGCCCTTGTTCACCATTTGTCCTTCGCGCACGAAAATCTCGGTGACGATGCCGCCCTCCAGGTTCTGGATCACCTGAACCTTGCTCGACGGAATCGCCTTGCCTTCGCCCATGGTGACTTCCTGCAACACGGCGAATTTGGCCCAGACCACGGCGCTGATGATCAACGCAGCGGCGAGCCACACGGTGATCCGCGACCAGCGCGGTGAATCCTGCAACGAAGCGCCGGCCGTTTCCGGCATGAACTCGCTTTCGGCGCTTTTGCTGAAGCTGTCGAAGTAGCCGCGTGAGCTTTGTGACGATGACATGAGCGGACTCCTAGACGGCCGCAGAGCCGACACGGCCCTTGCGCAGTGCATCGATGACCGCTTCTTTCGGACCGTCGGCGACGATCCGCCCGTTGTCCAGCACCACCAGCCGATCCACCAGGCTGAGCATCGAGGTGCGGTGGGTCACCAGCAGCAAGGTTTTGCCCTGGACCCAACCGTGAAGTTTTTGCCGCAAAACATCTTCGCTGCTGTTGTCCATGGCGCTGGTGGGTTCGTCGAGCAGCATGATCGGCGGGTCGAGCAACAAGGCGCGGGCCAGCAATACCGCCTGGCGTTGCCCGCCCGACAGCAACTGCCCGCGTTCGCCGACGGGCCGGTCAAACCCTTGTGGGTGTTGACGCGCGAGCTCGGTGACGCCGGTCAGTTCGGCCACTTCCAGCATCCGCGCATCGCTGATGTAGCGTGCGCCGAGGGTCAGGTTGTCGCGCAGGCTGCCGGCCAGTAACGGCAGGTCATGGGCGACGTAACCGATCTGCTGGCGCAGGTCGGCGACGTCCAGTTGCCGCAGGTCCAGGCCATCGAGCAGCAACTGGCCTTCCTCCGGTTCGTAGAACCCCATGACCAGTCGCCCCAGGGTGCTTTTGCCCGAGCCGCTGCGACCGATGATGCCGACCCGCTCACCGGGTTTGAGGCTGAAACTGATGTTGGCCAGCGCTGGTGCATTCTGGCCGTTGTAGCGAAAGGTCACGCCGCTGACGTCGAGGGCGCCTTGCAGTTGTGTGCGCTCCAATGGCCGCTGTTTCGCATCGCGCTCCTGCGGCAGGCCCATCAGTGCGTCGGTGCTTTTCATGGTCAGTTGCGCTTGCTGATAGCGCGTGATCAACCCGGCGATCTGCCCCAGCGGCGCAAGTACGCGGCTGCCGAGCATGTAGGTCGCCACCAGCGCGCCGACGCTGAGGTTGCCGGCGATGATGCTGTAGACCCCGGCAATGATGGTCGCCATGCCGGAGAACTGCTGGATGAACAGCGTGCCGTTGGTGGCCAGCGCCGAGAGATTGCGCGCATGGCTGTCGAGGCGGGTGAGGGCGCCGTGGGTGCTTTCCCATTTGTGCTGGCGCTCGCTTTCGGCGCTGCAGGCCTTGAGGGTTTCCAGGCCGCCGAGGGTTTCGATCAGCAACGCCTGGCGTTCGGCGCCGAGGGTCAGGCTTTTTTGCACGGTGTCGCGCAGCCGCACCTGAATCACCATCGCGAACAGGATCGTGATCGGAAACGCCAGCAACGGAATGACTACCAGCCAGCCACCGAGCAGTCCGATCACCACCAGCATCAGTGCGGCGAAGGGCAGGTCGATCAGGCTGGTCAGCGTAACGGCGGTGAGGAATTCGCGCAGGCCCTGGAAGTCATGGATGCTCTGGGCGAAACCGCCGATGGTCGCTGGCCGCGCTTTCATCGACATGCCGGTGATGCGTTCGAACAAGGTCGCGGACAGGATCACGTCGGTCTTCTTGCCGGCGGTGTCCAGCAAATGCGCGCGGACCACCCGCAATGCCAGCTCGAAACCGGTGCCGATCAGCAAGCCGATGGACAGCACCCACAGGGTCGAAGTGGCCTGGTTCGGCACCACTCGGTCGTAGGTCTGCATCACGAACAGCGGCACCATCAACCCCAGCAGGTTGATCAGAAAACTCGCCAGGATCGCATCGCTGTACAGCCATTTCGACAGCTTCAAGGTGTCGCGAAACCACGCCTCCACACGCGGCACCAGAGGCGAACGCAGGTCTTCGAGTTCATGCCGTGGCCGGGCGAACAAGGCCTGGCCGCTGTAGCTTTCGGCCAGCTCTTCACGGCTGACCCATTGCTCGCCGCCGTCGGCTTCGCTCGGCAGAATCAGCAGGCGGCCATCATCGCCAAAGCGACGCAGCACGGCGGTGCGACCGTTGTCGAGGATCAGCAGCACCGGCAGGTTTAGCGCAGAAATGTCGTCCAGTTCACGGCGCAACAAACGCGCCTGCAAACTGGCCCGGGCCGCTGCGCGCGGCAGCAGGTCCAGGCTCAGGCGTTGGTGTGCCATTGGCAGCCCGGCACTCAGGCTGGCGCGACTGACCGTCGCGCCATGAAGTTTGCAGAGAATCAACAGACCGTCCAGGAGCGGGTCATCGAAGCTCAGCCGCGGATCGACACCAGTGTTGCCGGATTCCATGCTGGTCACATTGCTCGCTCCAGTACGCTACTTCAGTTCAGGCAAACGGGCTTCGTTTTTCACTTCGGTCCGGGCAATCGCGTCGGCGGGCAGTACCACGCGTTGTTTGCTCAGCAACTGGCCCATGTTTGCCAGCACGCGGTACATCGAGAATTCCTCGGTGTAGCGCACTTCGGTATAGCGACGGTTGGCGTTGTAGAGTTCGTTTTCGCTGTCGAGCACGTCAAGCAGGGTCCGTTGGCCGAGGCCGAACTGGTCCTGATACGCCGCCCGTACACGGGTGGTGGTTTCGGCGTATTCGCGGGCAGTCGGGGTTTGTTTTTTCGCGTTGACCATGGCGTTCCAGGCCAGGTGAATGTTCTCGTTGAGTTGGCGCAGGGCATTGTTGCGGATGTCCATGGCCTGGTTGATCTTGTGCGCGTCGGAGGCCAGTCGTGCCTTGTCGCTGCCGCCGCGGAACAGGTTGTAGTTCATCACGACGCCGACGCGCCATTCGTTGTCGTGGCCTTCTTCACCGGCGATGTTGTTATTCGCTCCCACCGCGGCTTCAGCGTCGAAGCGTGGGTAGAACGGCGACTTGGCGACTTCGTACTGGCTCTCGGCCGATTGCACATCCGCCTGGGCCGATTTCAGGTACGGGTTGTTGTCGACCATGCTCTGTTGGGCATCCCGGATCGTGGCCGGCAATTCGCCGCGAATCGATGGCAGCGTTTCCAGTTCATCGGGCATGCGCCCCGTGACGGCGTAGAAATTCGCTTCGGCATCGGCAAGATCGACTTCGGCGGTGTCGAGGTTGTTTTCCGCGAGGGCCCGACGCGCCACGGACTGGTCGGCGTCAGCGGTGCTGCCGATCCCGCGCTGGGTGCGCAGGCCGATCTGGTCGTTGACCCGCAGGTGGGCTTGCAGGTTGTTCTTGGCCAGCGTCACCAGTTCGCGGCGCTTGAGCACTTCGAGGTAAACCTCGATGGTACGCAGGGCCAGATCCTGAGCGGTGCCCTGTGCGTAATAGGCCCGTGAATTAACCACGCCTTTGGTGCGTTCGACTTCGTTGGACGTGTTGAAGCCATCGAACAGCATCTGCCGCAGACGCAGTTCCGATTGGGTGTAATTCAGGATTTCCGTGTGGTGATTGCCGAAGGCCCGGGTGTTGGTGTTATCGCTGTACCCGCGCCCGTACGAGGCATTCAGGTCCACGGAAGGATAAAAGCCCCCCTTGGCGACTTTCACGTCTTCATCGGCCGACAGACGGCTGTCCACCCGCGACGCCAGTTCCGGGTGGGTCGCAAGGGTGCTCTGGATCGCCTCGGTCAGTGACATGGCGTGAGCCTGAGAAGTACAGGCCATCGCCAATAGAATCGCACTGCAGATGGGGTTCAATCGGCGCATGGGTACATCTCCCTGAGTCCTAATGGTGCTTATTAGTCGCCAATTATTTGACGACATTTATAGGTGAAACCGTTTCATGCTCGTTACAACAGAGCTAAGAACATTCTGGGAAGAATCTAAGAAGGATTTCTCATAAGGTTTATGCCAAAAAAAACTTATGCGCTCTGCAAAATCCAGCACATTGTTCACGTCGAAAGCCCTTGATTTATGAGCGTTAGGGCGCTCGAAAGGGCAAAAGGAAAGTTCCACCCACATATCGACTAGGGCGTAGAAGTGCTGGAGGGGAGGGACGCGAAACGGTTTTCTTGGTGACGGTTTTTTGTCACTTGGTTGGTTCAGAACCGTTACGCATCGCTCACTGGACGAGGTGTTACCGAACAGGATCCCGATGCCTTTGATTGCAGAGGGTTTTATTCCGTAGCGGACACGTCGCCCGTGAGCGACACGCTTGGCGAGATAGTCGCCAGGGCAGTGGCTTGGTGTTGACGAGCTGCTCCCCGGAAGAGGCTCGCCGGCCACCGCTTGACCCATGAGCACGTTCTTCGCAAACAACAGGATGCCGACGGCAGTCGGCAGCGGAGGAAGTGCACATGGCTACGCTCATCGGTATCGTCAGTAAGGTCATTGGTCAGGTGTTCGCCCAGGGGAGCGACGGTACCCGGCGTGTGCTGATCGAGGGGGACCGGCTGTTTGCCGGCGATCAACTGATCACCGGGGCCGAAGGCGCGGTGGCGGTGCACCTGCAAAATGGCCAGGAACTGACGCTCGGGCGTGGCAGCAGCCTGCAAATGAACCCTCAGTTGCTGGTGGATCACGCCTCCCATGTGAACACACCTGAAGCGACCACGCCGACTCAGGCTCAACTGTCAGATGTCGAGCGAGTGCAAAAAGCCATCGCTGCGGGCGACGACCCGACCCAAACCGCTGAAGCGACCGCGGCGGGGCCGGGCACACCGGGTGCGCCCGGCGGTGCATTGGGTGGCGGCCATAGTTTTGTGCTGCTGGAGGAAGTGGCTGGGCGGGTCGATCCGACTGTCGGTTTTCCCACTGCGGGCTTCAATGGTGTTCCCGAATTTCCCCGGGAGCGTCTGGCCGGTGATCCGGACGCCGGTGATCCGGACAATGGCGGCAATGCGACCGCTGCACCGATTGTGGCGGATACCCCGGATCGTCCGGACATTCCGGATACTCCAGACAATCCCGTCACCCTGGATGGCCTCGACGTAGAGGGCGGCGAGCTGACCGTCTACGAAAAAAACCTCACCTACGGCACTGACCCGGACGCACCGGCGCTGACCCAATCCGGCACCTTCACCGTCACCGCGCTGGACGGTCTGCAAACCCTCACCGTGGGCGGCATCGCCGTGGTCACCGCAGGCGTGGCGGCAGGTTTCCCGCAATCGAGCGAGACCGACACCGGCGCGATCTTCACCATCACCGGTTACAACCCGGCGACCGGTGTGGTGAGTTACAGCTACACGCTGCGTTACGACAGCGACCACCCGAATCCCGGTGGTGCCGACAGCATCTCCGAGCACTTCGACGTGGTGGCCAAGGATGTCGACGGCAGCACCGCAACCGGGCAGATCAACGTCAACATCGTCGATGACACACCGAACGCCAACCCGGACGCGACCTCGGTGGTGGAGGGCGGCACCGTCAGCGGCAACGTGCTGTGGAACGACGTCGCCGGCGCCGACGGACCCTTGCTCGGCGGTGGGGTGGTCGGCGTGCGCGCCGGCTCGGACACCTCGACCCCGGTCAACGGCGGGCTCAACACTCACATCAACGGCACCTACGGTTACCTGACCCTGGACGCCCAGGGCAACGCGGAATATCACAGCTACCCGAACGGGGTGAACGGCCCCGGCGCGACCGACGTGTTCACCTACACCCTGCGCGATAACGACGGTGACGAAAGCACCACGACGATCACCATTGACGTCAGCAACGGCTGCATCACGGCAGCCACCGACAACGACGTCACCGTCTACGAAAAAGCCCTCGACCTGAGCAAGGATGGCCAGGACCTCGCGGCAGGCACCGTCACCGGTAGCGAGCCGGGCCATATCGGCGAAACTGCCAGCGGCACACTGGTCGGCTCGGTCAGCGGCGCGACGGGCGCGATCACCTACACCCTGGTCGGCAGCGCCACCGGAACCTATGGCCAGATCCTGCTCAACCCCAACGGCACTTACACCTACACCCTGACCTCACCGGCCAGCACCACGCCGCACGCGGACAACGGCGTCAACACCCTGAGCGAAAGCTTCACTTACCAGGCCACCGACTCCCTGGGCAACACCGTCACCAGCACGATCAAGGTCAACATCGTCGACGACGTGCCCAAAGCGATGGATGACAGCAACGACGGTGTCGCCACGCCAACGCACCTGCCCCTCGAAGGCAACGTCCTGAGCAACGACGTGCAAGGCGCGGACCGCGTGCCGACCGGGCCGGACAGCGGACCGATTACCGCGGGCACGTTCACCGGGACTTACGGCACCCTGGTACTGAATGCCAACGGCACCTACACCTACACGCTGAACATCAGCGATGCCGATTTCAAGGCGCTGCACAATGGCGGCGAGGGGAAGGAGAAATTCAACTACACCCTCACCGATGCCGACGGCGACATCAGCACTGCGACGCTGGAGCTGAACATCCATAACAGCCCGGTGACCCTCAACGGCCTCGACGTAGAGGGCGGCGAGCTGACCGTCTACGAGAAAAACCTCACCTACGGCACCGACCCGGACGCACCGGCCCTGACCCAGACCGGCACCTTCAACGTCAACGCGCCGGATGGCCTGCTAACCCTCACCGTCGGCGGCATCGCCGTGGTCACTGCGGGTGTGGCGGCAGGTTTCCCGCAATCGAGCGAGACCGACACCGGCGCCATCTTCACCATCACCGGTTACAACCCGGCGACCGGCGTGGTGAGCTACAGCTACACGTTGCGTTACGACAGCGACCACCCGAATGCCGGCGGTGCCGACAGCATTTCCGAACACTTCGACGTGGTGGCCAAGGATGTCGACGGCAGCACCGCAACCGGGCAGATCAACGTCAACATTGTCGATGACACGCCGAACGCCAGCCCTGACGCGACCTCGGTGGTGGAGGGCGGCACCGTCAGCGGCAACGTGTTGTGGAACGACGTCGCCGGTGCCGATGGCCCCTTGCTCGGCGGTGGCGTGGTCGGCGTGCGCGCCGGTTCGGACACCTCGACTCCGGTCAACGGCGGCCTCAATACCCATATCAACGGCACCTACGGTTACCTGACCCTGGACGCACAGGGCAACGCCGAATACCACAGCTACCCGAACGGGGTGAACGGCCCGGGCGCGACCGACGTGTTCACCTACACCCTGCGCGATAACGACGGTGACGAAAGCACCACGACGATCACCATTGACGTCAGCAACGGCTGCATCAGCCCGGTCACCCTCAGCGGCCTCGACGTGTGTGACGGTGAACTGACCGTCTACGAAAAAAACCTCACTTACGGCACCGACCCGGATGCCCCGGCGCTGACCCAGACCGGCACCTTCAACGTCAACGCGCCGGATGGCCTGCTGACCCTCACCGTGGGCGGTATCGCCGTGGTCACTGCCGGCGTGGCGGCAGGTTTCCCGCAATCGAGCGAGACCGATACCGGCGCGATCTTCACCATCACCGGTTACAACCCGGCCACCGGCGTGGTGAGCTACAGCTACACGTTGCGTTACGACAGCGACCACCCGAATCCCGGTGGTGCCGACAGCATCTCCGAGCACTTCGACGTGGCGGCCAAGGATGTGAATGGCAGCACCGCGACCGGGCAGATCAACGTCAACATCGTCGATGACACGCCGAATGCCAACCCTGAGGCAACGTCGGTGGTGGAGGGCGGCACCGTCAGTGGCAACGTGCTGTGGAATGACGTCGCCGGCGCCGACGGCCCCTTGCTCGGCGGTGGCGTGGTCGGCGTGCGCGCCGGCTCGGACACCTCGACGCCGGTCAACGGCGGCCTCAACACCCACATCAACGGAACCTACGGTTACCTGACCCTGGACGCCCAGGGCAACGCCGAATACCACAGCACCCCGAATGCCGTGAACGGCCCCGGTGCGACCGACGTGTTCACCTATACCCTGCGCGATGACGACGGTGACGAAAGCACCACGACCATCACCATCGACGTCAGCAACGGCTGCATCAGCCCGGTGACCCTCAGCGGCCTCGACGCGTATGGCGGTGAACTGACCGTCTACGAAAAAAACCTCACCTACGGCACCGACCCGGATGCCCCGGCGCTGACCCAGACCGGCACCTTCAACGTCAACGCGCCGGATGGCCTACTGACCCTCACCGTGGGCGGCATCGCCGTGGTTACGGCGGGCGTGGCGGCAGGTTTCCCGCAATCGAGCGAGACCGATACCGGTGCGATCTTCACCATCACCGGTTACAACCCGGCCACCGGTGTGGTGAGTTACAGCTACACGTTGCGTTACGACAGCGACCACCCGAATGCCGGTGGTGCCGACAGCATCTCCGAGCACTTCGACGTGGCGGCCAAAGATGTCAACGGCAGCACTGCGAACGGGCAGATCAACGTCAACATCGTCGATGACACGCCGAACGCCAACCCAGAGGCAACGTCGGTGGTGGAGGGCGGCACCGTCAGTGGCAACGTGCTGTGGAATGACGTCGCCGGCTCCGATGGACCCTTGCTCGGCGGTGGCGTGGTCGGCGTGCGCGCCGGCTCGGATACTTCGACCCCGGTCAACGGCGGGCTCAACACTCACATCAACGGCACCTACGGTTACCTGACCCTTGACGCCCAGGGCAACGTCGAATACCACAGCACCCCGAATGCCGTGAACGGCCCAGGTGCGACCGACGTGTTCACCTACACCCTGCGTGATAACGACGGCGACGAAAGCACCACGACCATCACCATCGACGTCAGCAACGGCTGCATCAACGCAGTCAGCGACAATGGCGTCGCCATCATCACCAACGTCCTGTCGGGCAACGTCACGGTGCCGGGCGACGTGCTGCTGGCCAACGACATCGATGCCAACTCCAACCCGCTGACCGTATCGCCAACCACCTTCAACACTGGCTGGATTGTCAAAGGTGCGGACTTTACCGGCAGCAACCAGAGCTACAGCTTCACCGGCAACAACGCTCAATCGGTGACCATCGCGCGCAGCGCATTCGTCGCCAACACCGCAGCCATGACCGCGGTGCTGGTGGTCAGCGGAGCGTTGGGCGAAGTCAAAAACAACAACAACAACAACAACAACAACAACAACGGCAACGGCAACGGCAACGGCAACACCAATGACGAGGACCACATCACCGTCACCCTCAAACAGGGTGAAACCCTGAACCTCGATCACAACCTGGCGGGCGGTCACGTCACCATGGAGTACTCGGTCAACGGCGGCTCGTTCATCGGCATCGGCGATGGCCAGACCATCACCGCCGCAGTAGACGGCACCTACCAGATCCATATCATCAACATCGATGACGGCGGGCATGGCAACGGCAAGGGCACGGAAAATTATCAACTGACCATGACCGTCGACTACTCCGGCGCCCACAACACCACCCCGGACTATCACGGCGCCTACGCCGTCGACGACAGCACAGCGGTGACCATCAGCTATCAGGACGGTCACACCCTCACCGGCACAACGGGTGACGACATGCTGGTGGCGGGCACCGGCAACAACGTGATCAACGCCGGCGACGGCAACGATGTGCTCACTGCCGGTGCAGGCAACAACGAGCTGCACGGTGGCGCCGGCAATGACTTGCTCTACAGCGGCGCGGGCAACGACCTGCTCGACGGCGGCACCGGTATCGACACCGCGAGCTACGCCCACGCCACCGCCGGGGTCAAAGTGGATCTGAGCCTGCTCGGCGCGCAAAACACCGTGGGTGCCGGCACCGATACCCTGACCGCCATCGAAAACCTCACCGGTTCCAGCTTCGATGACAAACTGACCGGCGACAGCCACAACAACATCATCACCGGCGGCCTCGGCAACGACGTGCTCAACGGTGGCGGCGGCGATGACGTGCTCATCGGCGGCCTCGGCAACAACACCCTCACCGGTGGTGCCGGTGCCGACTCCTTCCTGTGGCTCAAAGGCAACAGCGGCCACGACGTGGTCACCGACTTCACGCCAGGCACCGACAAACTCGACCTGTCGCAACTGTTGCAAGGGGAGAACGGCACGGCGGCGTCGCTGGATGACTACCTGCACTTCAAAGTCACCGGCAGCGGCGATTCACTGGTCACCAGCATCGACGTCAGCGGCATGGCGGGTGCTGCGCCAAACCAGACTATCGACTTGGCCGGTGTGGACCTGGCCAGCCATTACGGTGTGACACCGGGCGCGGGTGGGGTGATTGCCGGAGCGGATACGGCGACCATCATCAACGGCATGCTGAATGACCACTCGTTGAAGGTGGATACCGTGTGACCTGAAACCTTAAACAACAAAACCCGCCATCCCTGTGTAAGGGATGGCGGGTTTTTTGTTGTGCGTTGTTTAGGGAAATGTCCGACCGGCGGTAGCAAAACCTGTGATTTCTGACAGTAGCCAGCGCTAGCGGCCTGTCTTTAAATCCAACCATGAGGTTGCAGGTTTTTAGTTGTAGCGAATGTTTGCAAAGCAGGTTGTTTATCGGCGCCTTGCAGTCGTTGGTCAGGCGCTGGGTTGTTATACCTAAGGGCAGGTAAAGCCCAGGCACTGAAAGGAACGATAATATGTCGAACTACATCAAGCTGACTCGACTGACGAAGGAACAGGAAAACGCACTGGCTTACCGAAAGCTGCGATTTTCAGCAAACCCAGTACCGGCTGCTCCGCCAAGACTACACTCGGATAACGCCTTCATGAACCATGAAGTCGATGATGATGTGAATCAGCTTCATTTCCAGTTTCAGGGTTTGCCACTTAAGGTCCAGATAGACCAGTTTGAACAGTCGCAGCAAACTAATCCTCCCATCGACGGGATCATTCGGCTTATGTGGAACGGGACTGTGCTGAATGAGCCAAGTCAGCGTTATAGAACCCCCGTTAATCCTGCTGATTTCCCTTTTAATTTGACGTTGCCTGCCGGATTGACAGATAAAGCCGGTAAGCACGAGTTAAAGTACCGTATTAATCATGGGGGGAATACCGGAGCTGTAGTCACTCCATTGACTGTCAATGTCGACAGGGAAGCACCTCCGCCCATTAAGCCGACTGCCCCGGTTACTGAAATTACCAAGGAATACCTAGATCTTCACGGATATATAGAAGTGACAGCGCCGCTGACTCAAGCCAACAAAATTGGTGATGTCATCCGCTGTTGGTTTGGTTCACGCATAAACGATACCGTATTGGTCGGTTCAGAGACTCTCAAAAGCCCGATTACTGCGCCGGTGTTCCGTTTAACCAAAGAGATGGTAGGCACGGAGGAAATCCCTAAAGCGCTTTGGACTGATCATACTGACCGTAAAGGCAATCGATCGACGCAATCGGATCGTCTGCATCTTGACTTGGTTCTGACTGATCCTCCGGTGTTGGTACCAGCCTTTGTTCCACTGTTCGATGACGACGGGGTCATCAGCTTGATTGACGCGCAGACCGTTACCGGCGTGGGAGTTGGCATCAAAGAACAGTATGTGGGTTATGTGTCCGGTCGTGACTATATGCAAATTACCTGGGATGGCAAGGTACAACAGGAAAAGTTGATCACTGGTTTTCCAGTTTTTACTGACGTGCATTTTAGAGACGTCTATAACGGTGTTGCCTTTAAGGATGACGTCCCGGTAGGGCTGCGGGTTCGGCGTGGTAACAAGCTCTACCCTGATGCAGGCCCTCTCGTTACACTTGTCAACAAAGATTTGAGAAGGCCCGGCACCATAAACCCTGAAGAACCAGGGCCACCGGACGAAAGTTTGCCTAAGGTGACGGCGAAAGGCACCGTTACACCTGAGGACAATGTGATACGTAAAGTTGACTCGTCGGGGCCAGTGACAGTCACTGTACTTTTGTACGCTGGGTCTAAAGCAGGCGAAGAAGTGCAGCTTTACTGGAACGGCGTAGAAGTTCCGGTATCTGCCGCGCCGAATGAAGGCGGGCGTTACACCGTTCTTGGTACCGAAGCCACCGGTTTTGAAATTACTTTCACGGTCCCATGGGCGTTAGTTAATGAATCAGGCAATGATATCGATACGCTGGTTCACTACATCGCCTTTGATGCTGTTGCGGATGGCTATGCTGTTTCTCTGCCGACAGAAGTTGATGTTCAAATTCATGATGTTGATGTGTCTGATCCGGTATTCCAGCATCTTGATGAGGACTTTGGTTATCTTAACTGTAATTCCGTTCGCAGAGTTTCGGGCGGTGGATTGGCAATTATTGTCTTTATTCCACCGGATGCTCAACTGGCGGATCAAGATATCGAGCTTGTTTATCAGGCGTATTCAGATGCCGCTGGTATTACTCCAATCGTTGGTGTAACCGACAAGGTTAATTACAAAATCAGTGAGCGGGAGTCCATCGATGGCGCCTATATCAATTTCCCATTCGCTGTCTTCGATCAGACTGGCAGTGCCTACGGTGCAGTTGAATATACTGTGACGCTAGGGGGGGTTCCAACAAAATCCGATAGGCATTTGGTTCAGGTGCATATGAGGGAGGGTGAAGGCGGGTCATGTGTTGTCCCTCCGTTGGAGTAACTGAAGTGGAGGCGCTTTATGCGCCTCCTTTTTTTACGGCGTGTTTTTAGTTTTATTTTATTGAGCTCTCTGGTTTGACGCGGGGTGATTTCCTCATGCTCAGAGAGATTAATCCTACATTTTTCTGTAAGACGAGCCGGTATCGTGCGCACCTCTCGACGTCACCCGCAATTCGATGAGGTTGACGAACTGACGAACAGGACGCACGAACATGACTTTTAAAAATATCAGGCCGCGTACAGCCGCAGGCACAGGCTCATTCAAGAAACTGGCAATGCTGCCAGCATTTTTTTTCGTAAACTCGTCGCTATTTGCTGCTGATATTATCGATAACGGCAACATTAAGGATATCGATACGGGAACCCCCGTTACTGATTATCTGGTGCGCAACAACAGCACTTTGAATGTGGCAGGTAGTACCACCAAGAGTATCTTTGTCGAAACCGGATCTACGCTAAACATCGACGGCGGGACCATTAATGCCGACACTGGCATTGAAGGTATATCGATTACCAACAGCAGTGCGACCATCAAGTCCACCAAGGTTTTCAGCGATACAGACGGCCTGGTGGTCAATCGGGTCAACAACTCGCTACAAGGTTCGGTTGTTTCTGCCACAAACAGTGAGTTCCATGGCGGTGAACTCGGCGCCAGGGTGACAGGCTTCAGCACTCTTACCCTGTTCAATACGAGCTTGACGGGAACCGACGTCGGCAGTGTTGGCTTGAACGTGCGCGGCGGTGAAGTGCTCGCATCGGCCGGTTCTCGTATTAGCGGTGACAGGGCTGGCGTGATAATGGACAGGGACCCTGCCGGCGTCGGCGCTAACACATTGGTGCTGGATAACTCGACAGCTGAAGGGCGCAATGGAGCGGCCATTGTTGTGGAGCAGGGCATCAACGCCACCATCGAGGTGTTGAACAACTCCACGCTGATTGGCGGAAACGGCAATGTACTCGAAGTAGAAGGCGCCTCGACGGCGAACATGCGGGTTGCGAACAGCACCTTGCAAGACAATGTGTAAGTGACTGGCAATAGCACCGTCAATCTCACCTTCAATAGCGCTTCGATGGTAGGCGATATCCTGCGCGAGAACGGCTCGACGGCCAATGTCACCTTGAACAATCGCTCATCGTTCACCGGACGCCTGAACAACAGCAACCTCAGCCTTAACAGCGGTTCGAGCCTGACCATGGTTGGCGATGACCGCATCGGCACCCTGACGTTGAGCGACAGCACGGTTAATTTCGGTGCGCTTGGCGTGCCACGTGCGAATCGTCAACTTGAGGTGGGTACGCTCAATGGCAGCGGCATCATTGCCATGCAGGGCAACTTCCAGACCGGTGAAAGTGACTTGCTGAAAGCCGGTGCGGCCACTGGCAGCTATGAATTGGCCGTCAACGCTTCGGGCAAGGACGCGACGTCTCCTCGACAATTGACGCTGGTGCAGATCGGCAATAACCAGGCAGATTTCGCGCTGTTGGGTGGCCGGGTCGATGTGGGGACATGGCAATACGATTTAGCTGAAAGAACCAATGCCTCCGGCGAAGCGGAGTATTACCTGAACCCTACCACCCGGCTCAGTTCCGGTGCTCAATCGGTAGCGGCATTGTTTCAGACAGCCCTTACCGTGTCCTATGGCGAGTTGAAGTCGCTGGAAAACCGCATGGGCGAGTTGCAGGCGGATGACAAACGCCATGGCCTGTGGGTACGAGCTTATGGCAACAAGTGGAACGTTGACGACGGTTCGATGGGTGTGGGTTATCGTCAAGAGCAACAGGGTTTCACTCTGGGCGCCGATACCCGACTGGGCGACAGTCCCTGGACTGTCGGTATGCTGGCAGGTTACAGCCAGTCCGATCTGAATCTCAGCGGCGGCACTTCGGCCACGGTTGACAGCTACTACTTCGGTCCCTATTTCGGCTGGCTGAATCAGGACAATGGCTACTTCGTTGATGGCGCCCTGAAGTTCAACCATTTCCGTAACGAGTCCAAAGTCGGTATGAGCGATGGCAAACGTGCCGAAGGCGATTACAACAACTCGGCTGTGAGTGCGATGGTAGAAGGGGGGCGCCAAATTGATCTGGGGGATGGCTGGTTTGCCAAACCTTCTGTTCAGGTCTCCGCTGCAATCATCCAGGGAGAAAACTATTACTTGGACAATGGCATGAACGCTGAAGGTGACGACACGCATTCGTTGCGCACAAAGCTCGGCGTCATGGCGGGTCGAAGCATCAACCTGGGCGACACTCAGTTGCGTCCATACGGGCGAGTGGCGGTGGTCCATGAATTTGCATCGAACGATAACAACGTGCGGGTCAATGGAAACTCGATCAATACCAACCTTGCGGGTTCCGGTATTGAAGCCGGTATCGGGTTGACCGCTTCGTTTTCCGAGAAGTTGCGTTTTGATGTCGGCGTCGATTATGCCAAGGGTAAAAACATCGAACAGCCAATGGCCTTCACCGTTGGTGTGGACTATCGGTTTTAAAATGTGAGGGACAAAAAAACCGCTAATTAGCGGTTTTTTTTGCACTGCCGGCAACGGACTTTGCTAGCTGTCGGTAGAGCCGTTCGCCGAAACGCGCATGAACCTTACTTTATTCGATTCGGCGTTATGATCGTCGGAAGCAACGCCACTGACCACATAGGTTCTGCCTACTTCTAAACCGGTGAGAAGTGTCGCCCAATTTCCATCCTCGTTGGCCAACTCTGCTTTCGGGTCGACGGTCCCGTTGACCTTGAGGTTGACCGACGATAGCGGTTCGGTTTTGCCGCCGACTCTTACATAACTGGAGGTGGTGTGACCGTTATCGACGATTTCATCTTTGGCATCATGCACTTGGGTTTCGCGTGGTGCGATGGATTTTCTGACCTCAAACGAGTACGGGCCAGACTCACCGCCATCGGGGTATTTTGCCTTGGCAACAAGGCGATAATTATCGAGTGGCAGCGGGCCGATGGGGACTTCGTAGCCGTCAGCTCCGATTTGCCCCTCACCTAAAGAGTCGTCGCCGTTGAAGATCTCGACGTACTCGCCTGCTTCGCCTTCGCCTCTGACAATCAGGTTGCTCTCATAGGTGAAACCGCCGTCATCGACGGTTTTTCCATGGGGGTCAGTCACGGTGTCCAGCGTTACAAGATCCGCTCCTTTAACGGTAAAGGTTCTGGGCGTAGGGGTTACCTCCCCGTCACCGTATAGTTTTTGGACTTTCAGTTCGTAGTCGCCAGGGTCCAGTTTGATTTTGATTTCCCACTCTCCGTTACCCTTGGCGGTCGCCGGCGGAAATCCTTCTGGGTCGTCGTGGTCGAGGAGTTGAACATTCTTGCCTGGCCTGCACTTGCCCACGACGGTGAGGTTTTGGTCGGAGGTAGTGTCACCTTCGTTGACAGGATTGCCGTCCGAGTCACCGACAGCATCGAGAGACAAGCCGATGTCAGCTGCAACGGCGAAGCTTCGTGGTTCGGATGTTTTACCTTCGCCGTAGAGTGCCTTGACGGTGATGGTGTAGGAGGTGCCTACCAGCAGATTCTTGAGTTCAAGTGTGTAATCGCCACCTGGACTAACCGGCGCCTCTTCAAGTGGTGTGCTGCCATTGAACGCCTGAACTCTCTGATTCGGGAGGGCTTTACCTGTGACGTTCACCAATCGGTAGTAGGTCGTTGCGCCTTCATCAATCGTTCCCTCCTCATCTTTCAGGGACTCGATGATGGGGGCGTCGGCGACCACGGTGAAGTTTCGAGGGGGGGTAGAAACGGGCTTACTGCCGTAATCACCCAAGGCCGTCAGGCTGTAGCGTTTGACTTCCCTGACTTCGAACAACTCGGTCTTCCAAATGCCGTCCACGTCGCTTTGGGCGGGTGCCAATACACTGAAGCCGTCCCGTACCAGAATCGGCTTGTTCGGCTCAGCGGTTCCACCGACCTTGAAGAAGGTGTCGGAGGTCTCGCGGTTTTGACCTACAAGGACCCCTTCGGAGTCCCAGACGGCTGTGATACTCAATGTCAAATCTGTTTCCTCGGGCGCAGTGCCCGACGGGACGTTCGGTTGTCTGGCTGTCATGGTGATGGACTCCGGTCCTGGTGTGAGTGCCGGATTGATTTAATGCGTGAAGCATCAGCATTGACTACTGTCAGAAATAACAGTTGTGGGAGGGTTTCCGATAAGCGGTTGGAGTGACGGCCAGCATCACATCGCAATGGCCTGGATTTTCAGAGTGTTTTTTGCCGAAGAATATATACCGTCACCAGCACCGCACTGGTCAGCATGAACCCGCGTGCCCACGGCAGGGGCACCAGGTAGCAGGACAACAGAATACTCGCCCACATCAGGCCGATGGCGTAGACCTTGCCCTTGAGCGGAATGCCGTTGCCGTCGAGGTAGTCGCGAATCCACGGACCCAGCCGTGGATGCTCCACCAGCCAGTTGTAAAAACGCGGCGAACTGCGGGCGAAGCAGGCGGCCGCCAGCAGCAGGAAAGGCGTGGTGGGCAATACCGGAAGGAAAATCCCGATCACCCCCAGCGCTACGCTCAGCCAGCCGATGGCCAGCAGCCCGTAACGCAACATCAGGGAGCGGTTGCCTATGGGGTTGTCCATAGGCAAAACCTTAGTGGTGACGTGGCTTGAGGATCGCCGGTTTTTCGTCTGGCGCGTTGCACAGCAGGTACAGCGCGGTCAGTGCTTCCGGGATCTGCACGATCATATCGTCCATCAGGTTGGCGTCGGCTGCGATGTCGGAGAACTCGGGCTGCTCGTCGAACAGACCCGAACCGACCATGATCGGCAGCAGCATTTCGCTGACTTCGTCTTCGGCGGTTTCGAACCAGGCCGCTTCGCGCAGGAACACGCCTTCCATGAAACCGATGCACCAGCCGCGCAGATCGGAATCGTCCGGATCTTCGCCAAGGTCCAGTTCGCACGGCAGCTCGAACTCTTCATCGGACGCCAGTTGGCGGGCGATGTGAGCCTTGAGGGCCAGCAGGGTGGATTCGATGGCTTCACGCTCGGTGTCGTCGGCGTAATGCGGCTCTTCGGCGAAGAGGGCGTCGATCCATTCACGGTCGGGAACGCTTTCGGAACAGATCGACAGCGCGGTGAGGTAGCCGTGGGCGGCCACGTAGTCCAGCGCCTCGTCATGCAGTTCATCGGCGTCGAGGAAGACTTGCAGGCGGGTTAGTTGCTCAGCGAAGGACATTAAAGGGCTACCTTGGGAATTAACAGATGCGGGAATTCTAGGCCTTCTTGAGCACTCAGGCCAGCCGCGCGGCATATTTGCGCTCAGTGACCTCACGGAACACCGCAATCCTTGTGGGAGCGAGCCTGCTCGCGAATGCTGTGTGTCTGTCGGCGAGGATTTTGATGGTGTACATATCCGTTTCTGTGGTGATGGCTGCTATCGGTTTCGCCCTTACGGCGAGTCACTTGGAAGAGCCCCAAGTAACCAAGGGCTCTTGCCCCTTTCGTTCGGTGCCTCGCTAAGGCTCGGCATGCCCTCGCTCCGGTCCTGCTCCGTGGGCCCGCCGCCATCGGCCATCCCTGGCCGGGGGCGGCTAACCCGGCATCCATGCCGGGTTGCCCACTGCGCAGAACCTCCACTCGGCCTCTCGAGGGGGCGCTCAGATCAAAAGCGGAAGGCGAGCTAACGCTCGGCCTGATGAGTGGTGGAAATCAAAAGCACACGCGATTCCCTGTAGGAGCGAGGCTTGCCCGCGAAAAACGACCGGACAACGCGCTCATTCAGACAGCCCGCGTTATCGTTGACGTCCATCGCCAGCAAGCCGGCTCCTACAGGGAGGCGGTGTACAGATTCGGAATGAGTGAGCGCAGCCAAGAAGGACAACGCGGCCCACCAAAGAGCCAGGTCGGCTTTCAGGCCGCCTCGGCGGCTGTGGCGGTAGTCGCCCCCTCGAGAGGCCGAGTGGAGGTTCTGCGCAGTGGGCAACCCGGCATGGATGCCGGGTTAGCCGCCCCCGGCCAGGGATGGCCGATGGCGGCGGGCCCACGGAGCAGGACCGGAGCGAGGGCATGGCGAGCATTAGCGAGCCACCGAACGAAAGGGGCAAGAGCGCTTGGTTACTTGGCGCTTTTCCAAGTAACTCGCCGTAAGGGCGAAACCAATAGCAGCCGTTACCGCAGAAACGGATATGTACACAACATCCTCTTCTAAGCGGCGCCCTTTGCAAGGAAGCCCTCGGGTATACTCCCGCGCTTTGTGATGCCCTGCTGGCGTCGCGGCTGAAATGTGAAGCGTCATGCAATGCGCACTTACGATTTGTCAGTGCAGCCCGCGTGGTTCTGAACCAGCCTTGCAGGGATGTTTCGGTGATTTTTGGAGTTTTTATGCTCGAACAGGCTCAACGCGTCCTCAAGGACATCTTCGGCTACGACAGTTTCCGTGGCCGTCAGGGTGCAATCATTGAGCGCGTGGCCAGTGGCGGCGACGCCCTGGTGCTGATGCCTACCGGTGGCGGTAAATCCCTGTGCTTCCAGGTGCCGGCGCTGCTGCGCGAAGGACTGGCGGTGGTGGTGTCGCCGCTGATCGCGTTGATGGACGACCAGGTCGCGACCCTCGAAGAATTGGGCGTCGCTGCCGCTGCGTTGAACTCCACGCTGAGCGCCGAGCAGCAGCGCGATCTCGCTGCGCGGATCAAGCGCGGTGAAGTGAAGATGCTCTACCTCGCGCCGGAACGTCTGGTCCAGCCACGCATGCTGGCCTTCCTGCAAAGCCTTGAAATTGCCCTGTTCGCCATCGACGAAGCCCACTGCGTGTCCCAATGGGGCCACGACTTCCGCCGTGAGTATCTGCAACTGGGCCAGTTGGCGGAACTGTTTCCCAATGTTCCACGCATCGCCCTGACCGCGACGGCGGACAAGCGTACTCGCGAAGAAATCGTCGATCGTTTGCACCTGCAGGATGCCGAGCGCTTCCTTTCCAGTTTCGACCGCCCGAACATTTTTTACCGCATCGTGCCCAAGGAGCAGCCGCGCAAACAGTTGTTGGCGTTCCTCGCGGAGCGGCGCAGCGATGCTGGCATTGTCTATTGCCTGTCACGCAAGAAAGTCGACGAAGTGGCGGTGTTCCTCAGTGAACAGGGTTTCCCGGCGCTGCCGTACCACGCCGGCCTGCCTAACGAAACACGAGCGCTGCACCAGAAGCGCTTCCTCAACGAGGAAGGCCTGATCATGGTTGCCACCGTGGCGTTCGGCATGGGCATCGACAAACCCAACGTACGTTTTGTTGCTCACCTCGATTTGCCGAAATCCCTTGAGGCTTACTACCAGGAAACCGGTCGCGGCGGCCGTGACGGTCTGCCGGCGGATGCCTGGATGGCTTACGGCCTGCAAGACGTGGTGATGCTCAAGCAGATGTTGCAGAACTCCGAAGGTGACGAGCGCCACAAGCGTCTGGAGCATCACAAGCTTGATGCCATGCTCTCGCTCTGCGAAGAAACCCGCTGCCGTCGTCAAACCTTGCTGGCCTACTTCGACGAAGACATGCCCGAGCCCTGCGGTCACTGCGACAACTGCGTTGACGGCGTGCAGACCTGGGACGCTACCGAACCGGCCCGCCAGGCGCTCTCGGCGATTTATCGCACCGGCCAGCGTTACGGCGTTGGGCATCTGGTGGATGTGTTGCTGGGCAAGGACAACGAAAAGGTCCGCAGCTTTGGCCATCAGCACCTGTCGGTTTACGGTGTCGGCAAGGCGATGGGCGAGAGTGAGTGGCGCTCCCTGTTTCGCCAATTGGTGGCTCGCGGTCTGGCCGACATCGATCTCGAAGGCTATGGCGGCCTGCGCCTGAGTGACACCTGCCGACCGCTGCTCAAGGGTGAAGTGACCCTGGAACTGCGTCGCGACCTCAAGCCGCAAACCACGGCGAAAAGCAGCAAGAGCCAGGCGAGCCAACTGGTTCGCGGCGAAGAGCGCGAACAGTGGGAAGCCTTGCGCGCCTTGCGCCGCAAGCTCGCCGAGGAGCATGGGGTGCCGCCGTACGTCATCTTCCCCGACTCGACCTTGCTGGAAATGCTCCGCAGCCAGCCGACCTCGCTGTCGGAAATGGCCACGGTCAGCGGTGTCGGTGCGCGCAAACTGGAGCGTTACGGCGAGGCCTTCCTCGAAGTCCTCGGCGGTCAGGTCGAGGCACCAAAAGTGGTGGCCGACGTGCGCCACGAATTGATAACGCTCGCGCGGGCCGGCATGACGCCGCTGCAAATCGCCGGTCAGCTGCAATGTTCGGAAAAGAATGTCTACACCATGCTCGCCGAGGCCATTGGCAAGCAGCAGTTGTCGCTGGAACAGGCGCTTGATCTGCCCGAAGACTTGATGGGGGAAGTGCAGGACGCGTTCCTCGACGGCGAGGGTGAGTTGCCGCCGGTGGCGGAGATTGCTGCGCTGTTCGCCGGTCGTGTGCCGGAAGGTGTTTTGTACTGCGTACGTGCCGCACTGCAATCGGAATTCGAGATCTGACGCTCAAATCCTGAAACGGTTGTATTGATGTAACGATTCAGTACAGAGCAAACCTTGCCTCAAGCCAAGGGTCATGCTTAGCTGACTAATAATTAGTTTTTCTCTATTTCAGTCTAACCATGAGTGTTTTATGCCGTTAACCGATCAACACCGCTTTGGCATGCAACTGGCCCAGATGTCCCGCGGCTGGCGTGCCGAACTGGACCGCCGTCTGGCCGGCCTGGGTTTGTCTCAGGCGCGCTGGCTGGTGCTGCTGCACCTCGCGCGTTTTGACGACGCCCCGACCCAACGTGAATTGGCGCAAAGCGTCGGCGTCGAAGGGCCTACCCTGGCACGACTGCTCGACAGCCTGGAAAGCCAGGGCCTGGTTCAGCGCCAGGCAGTGCTCGAAGATCGCCGGGCAAAAAAAATCGTCCTCTGTGCACCGGCCCTTCCCCTGATCGAACAAATTGAAACCATTGCCACTCAACTGCGCCACGAGCTGTTCGACGGCGTCGATGAGGCGGATTTGAAGGTCTGTATGCGAGTCCACGGGCACATACTGGCCAACCTGGAAAAATCTTGAGGCATAAGCAAGCGCCGGCTTTTTGAGATACCCCGTTGGGCAGACTATAAAGAACTACCAGGCAATATCGTGTTCGTAACGGATGTGCGAACACGCACTGGTTGGTTCTGGTTATCTAAGGGATGCTCATGCTTGAGAGTTGGCACGTTGTATTGCGGTGTTGCGCCAGGCTGCTGCTGGCCGGTGGGTTTGTCAGCTACTCGGCATTGGCGCCTGCACTGGGCCTGGGTGAAATCACCCTGCATTCGGCGCTCAATCAACCGTTGCGTGCCGACATCGCCCTGGTGGATGCCGCCGGTCTGGAGGAGGGCGAGTTGTCGGTCAGCCTGGCGACGGCAGACGAGTTCAGCCGTGCCGGTGTCGAACGGCTTTTCTTTCTCAATGACCTGAAGTTCACACCGATCCTGCGGGGCAATCGCAGCCTGATCCGGGTGAGCTCCAACAAAGCGGTCAACGAACCCTTCCTGAATTTTCTTGTGCAACTGAACCAGCCGAACGGCCGTGTGCTGCGCGAGTACACCGTGCTGATCGATCCTCCGGGAACGCCGGGCATTACTCCGGTCACTGACGAACCCGCCGCCAGTTCACCGAACTCTCCATTCCCGAGCGTTACACCTGCCGTTGCGCCTCCACCCGTAGCGAAGAAAACCGCCCAGGCGAAGGTTGAGCCACCGGCCGCTGTACCGGTGATTGATCCTGTCGCAGAACAGCTGGCTGCCAGCGTGCAGCAAAATCAGCAACTGCAAAAAAACGTCGATGAGTTGAATGCGAAGCTGCAGGCTCAAGACGAACAGATCGCCGGCCAAAAAAAACAGATCACCGAATTGCAAACCCGCCTGGCGGAGGTCCAGCAAGCACCGCCGGTCACGCCGCAAGCAGTGGTGCCGGCCCCGGTCGTGGCACAAGAGCCCGAGGCGTTCAACTGGCCGCTGATTATCGGGTTGCTGGCGTTGCTGTTGCTGTTGATGGGGCTGATTGTTCGTCGGCAACGACAGCAGATTCAGGCATTGCCCGAAGATCTCCCGGTTTTACCGTCGCGGCATGAACCGGTGCTTGATCGAACCGTAGCGCCAACTGTGAGGGCCGTCCCTGTCCATCACGAAGAGACGCCGTCTGGCGATGTGCTGGAGGGTGTGGGCATTTACCTGACGTATGGGCGTTTTTCCGAAGCGGCGGCATTGTTGCGAGAAGCCCTGGTCAAGGAACCACAGCGCACGGATCTGGCGGTGCAACTGTTGGAAGTCCTCGGTAAACAAGGGGATGTGCCAGCCTATGATGTGCAGGAGAGCAGCTTGCGAGACACCGGGTTCGATTCCCGGCAACTTCAGGAAATCCGTGCCCGCTACCCGAAGGTGAACAGCGCGGTGCCCGAGGCGGTGACCAGCGTTATCACGACACCGGTAAAATCCGAAGCAGCGCCGGGCGATGAGTTCCAGTTGAACCTGGAGGACCTGTCGATGGATTCGAGTTGGGACCTGGTCAGTCCATTCGAAAACCCTAAACCCTCGGACGAATCGCCCAAACCCGAAGAACCGACCCTGGGCGAGCCCGAGCTGGAATGGATCGCCGAACCGGACTCACAGTCTCTGGACGACGATTTTCTCAACGAATTCGCCGATGCAAGTCAGTCGCTTGAGCTTGTACCGCTGGGACCGAAACCGGTGGAACCGACCAACGCAGGCAAACTGGAACAGGCTCAGACCTGCATCGATGACGGCGATCTGGACAGCGCCATCGAACTGCTGAACGAGTTGCTCAAGGACGGTGATGAGCCACTCAAACAGACTGCACGGACGTTGTTGGCCGGTATCCGCTGACGCTCTATCATGGCGGTGCCCCTTGGCTCAGGAGTTTCGCCCGTCATGACCGCGCATAAACCGGAAATCGTCATCACTTACTGCACGCAATGCCAATGGCTGTTGCGTGCGGCGTGGTTGGCGCAAGAACTGCTCAGTACCTTTGGCGACGATTTGGGCAAGGTGTCGCTGGTGCCGGGCACCGGTGGCGTGTTTCACATTTTCTGTAACGATGTGCAGATCTGGGAGCGCAAGGCTGACGGCGGTTTTCCGGAGGCCAAGGTGCTCAAGCAGCGGGTCCGCGATCAGATTGATCCGGACCGCGACCTGGGCCACAACGACCGCACTCAGTGAGACGCGGCTTCGGCAGCAACCGCTTTCTTGCTTGAACCGCCGGAGAGCCTGCTGGACACGACAATCGCGACGATGATCAACGCGCCGCCGATCAGCATGCGCAGCGTTGGGTTTTCATTGAACAGCAACCACGCCATGGTGATGCCGTACACCGGCTCCAGCGCAAACACCACGGCGGCGGTTCGTGCCTTGATCACCGCGAGGCTGGCGACGAACAGACTGTGAGCAACGCCGGTACAGAATATTCCCAGCAGGCCGATCCACAGCCAGTCAATGGTGCGTACTTCGCTCAGTTGCGGTGCCGCCACCGGCAGCAAACACAACGCGACCACTACGTTCTGACACAGCGCAGCCTGTACCGGCGGAATTCTCCCGGAACTGGCGCGGTTGGTCAGCGACAGCAACGCGAACAGCAGGCCAGAACCTACCGCCCACAACAGGCCGGTGGTGGCGCCGCTGGCCAGATCGAAGTCTGGCGTGACCAGCACCAGCCCGACACTCACCAGCACCACCAGCAGGATCTCGTTGGCGCGAATCCGCTCGCGGAAGATCAACCCTTCCAGGATCACGGTGAACGCCGGGAAACTGGCAAAACCGAGGGTCGCGATCGCCACGCCCGCCACCTTTACCGCAATGAAGAAACTCACCCAGTGTCCGGCCAGCAACAAACCGCTGAGCAGCAATCGGCGCCAGTCCACGGCGTCGAGTTTTTGCCAGCGGGTGTGGCTGGCGAACCGTGCGAAAAGGGCCAGGGCGAGCACGGCAAAGGCCGCACGACCGAAGACGATAACGGCGGGGGAGGCGGCGGCGAGTTTGCCGAACACGCCGGTCAGGCCAAACATCAATGCGCCGATATGCAGTGCGCCCAGGGCGGTACGGGGAGTCATTGCGATCCTTGATAAACATAACCAACAGAGGTGCAGTCTAGAGGGCTGTCGGTATGCCTGTCTGTCGTCAGGCTCGCATCATTTGTCGCCAGCCTCGCGCCGCAATTTGCCGGGTGAGACACCAAACTCCCGCAGCACCGCCGCTGAAAATGCACTTTGGGAGCTGTAGCCGACCCGACTCGCAATCTCGCCGATGGGCAATGCCGAATCGCGCAACATACTCACGGCCATGTGCAAGCGACGGCTGCGGATGTAGTCCATCGGCGTCTGCCCGCATTCAGCGACAAATCGCGCATGCAGCCGAGCACTGGACAGCCCGGCAATGCGCGCCAGATCGGCCACTTGCAACGGATAGGCCGCGTATTGATCGATGTGCGCATTCAATGCGGCGTACGGCAGACGCCGACCGCCCACCCCTTCGCTTTTGGCGTTGTTGAGGCTGGCCAGCAACAGTACCGCGCCTTGTTGCGCGATCAGCGGGTCGCTGACCTGACTGCCCGCCAACCAACTGACCAATTGGCTTTGCCCGGCATCCAGCGGCAGGCGCCCGGCGTTGTCGAGCAAGCGGCGGCTGGCATCGGCATGCTCGCCAAGGGACTGAACCACCCATTGATCGCTCGGCACGTCCAGCACCAGGCAGCGGCTGCCATTGGCGCTGCCGCACGCATGATGGAAGCCGGACGGGACGACCACGAAACTCTGCTGAACCACCTGGCTGCCATGCCCGTCGACCTCGAAATCCAGCGCACCCGACAACCCGAACACCAGTTGCGCGTGGTCGTGGCTGTGGACGATCAGGTCGTGAGTGTATTGGCGCAGCGTGAGGATCGGTCTCATCGCAGGTCTCCCGATTAAGGCTGCCAGTCTACACCGCGGGCACTCATGTGCGTTGTCACAGGACTGACTTGTCCCTGTCATGGGCAATTAACCCGACCGGCGCAAGCTTGCGCAAACAATCGCAGAGGGTTGCCCATGACCAGCGCCGAGCTCGCCAAACCCAGTCGTAAGCAACGTGTGCGGACCTTGTGGATTTCCGATGTGCATCTGGGCACCCGGGATTGCCAGGCCGAGCACTTGTCGCAGTTTCTCAAGGGCTACCACGCGGACAAGATCTACCTGGTCGGCGACATCATCGATGGCTGGAAGCTGCGCGGCGGCATGTACTGGCCCCAGGCGCACACCAATGTGATCCGCCGTCTGTTGACCATGAGCAAGCGCGGCACCGAGGTGATTTATGTCACCGGCAACCACGACGAATTCCTGCGCCGTTACTCGAAGCTGATTCTGGGCAACATCCAGTTGGTGGATGAAGCCGTGCACGTGACCGCCGACGGCCGTCATTTGCTGGTGATCCACGGCGACCAGTTTGACGTGATTACCCGCTATCACCGCTGGCTGGCGTTCCTCGGCGACTCGGCCTACGAGTTCACCCTGACCCTCAACCGCTGGCTCAACCATTGGCGCGCCCGGTATGGCTACGGCTACTGGTCGCTGTCGGCGTACCTCAAGCACAAAGTGAAAACCGCGGTCAGCTTCATCAGCGACTTCGAAGAAGCCATCGCCCACGAATGCGTCAAACGCGAATTGCACGGCGTGGTGTGCGGGCACATTCACCATGCCGAGATTCGCAAGGTGGGCGAGGTGGATTACCTCAATTGCGGGGATTGGGTGGAGTCGTGTACGGCGCTGATCGAGCATTGGGATGGCTCGATCGAGTTGTACCGGTTGGCGGATGCCCAGGCGCGGGAGGCGGAGTTGAAGGCCATCAAAGTCGCCGAACCGGCGTAGTCAGGTCAGACGCCTTCGCGGGCAAGCCTCGCTCCTACAGGGCCAGCGCAAGCCTGTAGGAGCGAGGCTTGCCCGCGATGAGGCCAGTCCTGACACCGCAAATCTGTCAGGCCGGCGCGTGTTCTTGCATCGCCGCCCTGTAAATCGAGTTCTTCGGATGAGCAAACAACCGCTCCATCATCGGCTCGAAGAAGCTCAGCGGTAACGTTTCATACTCGGGATCAAACGCCGCCGCATCATACTTCGCGCAAAACTCGATGGTCGCCTGATACTGCGGATGCCCGCTGAATTGCTCGCGTAAATGCCGGTCCATCCCCAAGTGATGGAAAAAGTAGTACCCCTGGAAAATCCCGTGTTTCTCCACCATCCACACATTCTCGGCGCTGACAAATGGCTTGAGGATCGCCGCCGCGATGTCCGGGTGGTTGTAGGAGCCCAACGTGTCACCGATGTCGTGAAGCAGGGCGCACACCACGTACTCTTCGTCGCGGCCATCGCGCCAGGCGCGGCTGGCGGTTTGCAGGGAGTGGGTCAGGCGATCCACCGGGAACCCGCCAAAATCACCCTCCAGCAGTTTCAGGTGCGCCATGATCCGTTGTGGTAATTGCCTCGCGTAGGCACTGAAGTCGGCGGCGATGATCGCCCAGTCTTCCTGCGTGCCGTCCTGCATGTGGGTGAAGCGGGCATTGGCATTCATCGGCTAGTCTCTCTTTGCTTTTCTATAGCGGCTGCGCCTAGAACGGTACGCGGCCCAGAATCATGTCGCGAAACATCACAAAATCGCCGAGCAAGCTGTAAAACGGATGTTGAAAGGTTGCAGGACGATTCTTTTCAAAGAAGAAATGCCCGACCCAGGCGAAGCTGTAGCCCGCCAGCGGAATGGCCAGCAGCATCGACCAGGCACCTTTGCCGATGGTCAGCGCCAGAATGCAAATAACCAGCGTCGTGCCAATAAAGTGCAATCGTCGGCAGGTACTGTTGCTGTGTTCGCTGAGGTAATACGGGTAAAACTCAGCGAAGCTGTTGAAACGTCTGATGTTTTCCACGACTGCGATCTCTGTGGTTATTGTTCTGACTGCAAGTTGTTCTGCGGGTAGCTTATTTGAGTCTAGAGTGATCATTGGCATCAGCCAGTGACAATGTGCGCCACTTTAGTATCCTTCGGAAATTGGCCGTAGCATGCGGCTCATCATGTAAGTAAACGCCATGAGCGAACGAACGACTTCTGCAAGCTGGGCGATGGGGATTGTCAAAGCACTGGAGATGGACGGCCTGGATTGCCGGGTTCTGTTCAAGCAGCTGGGGCTCGACTACGCGTCACTGGACGATCCGGATGCGCGCTTCCCGCAAGATTCCATGACACGTCTGTGGCAGCGCGCGGTCGAGCTGTCCGGTAACCCGGCGATTGGCCTGAACATGGGCAAGGTAGTACGACCGGCGTCATTCCACGTGGCTGGGTACGCCTTGATGTCCAGTCAGACCCTGGCCGAAGGCTTTCAGCGGCTGGTGCGTTATCAGCGGATCATCGCCGAAAGTGCCGACCTGAGTTTCCGTCTGCTAGATGAGGGGTATGCCCTGATTCTGACGGTCCACGGCGACCATCTGCCGCCGACCCGACAAAGTGCCGAAGCCTCGCTGGCCTGCGCGCTGGCGCTGTGCGGCTGGCTGACCGGGCGCACCCTGCAACCGCGCAAGGTGTTGGTGCAGGGCGAACAGCCCGTCGATCTCGAACCGTATAAACAAGCCTTCCATGCGCCGCTGGTGTTCAACGCGCCTTATGACGCGCTGATTTTCGAGCGCGCCGACATGGAAGCACCGCTGCCAACCGCCAATGAGGCCATGGCGCTGCTGCATGACCGCTTTGCCGGGGAATACCTGGCGCGCTTTTCCGAAAGCCGCGTGACCCACAAGGCGCGTCAGGTGTTGTGCCGTTTACTGCCCCAGGGCGAGCCCAAGCGCGATACCGTGGCGCAGACGCTGCACTTGTCGCAACGGACGTTGCAGCGACGCTTGCAGGAAGAGGGCACGAGTTTTCAGACGCTGCTCGATGACACCAGGCGCGAACTGGCCGAGCAGTATTTGGCGCAACCGAGCATGACCCTGCTGGAAATTGCCTACCTGTTGGGGTTCGCCGATCCGAGCAATTTCTTCCGCGCCTTCCGACGCTGGTTCGATGCCACCCCCGGCGAGTACCGGGTGCGGCTGATGGATGCGCCGAACCAGGTCAGTGACGCCAGAACGCCGGAATACACAGAACAAACACCGTAATGATCTCCAGTCGGCCGAGCAGCATGCCGAACGACAGAATCCACTTGGCGGCATCCGGAAGGGTGGCGAAGTTGCCCGCCGGGCCAATGGTTTCGCCCAGCCCCGGGCCGACCCCGGAAACGGTACTGGCGGCGCCGGTCAGCGCGGTCATCCAGTCGACGCCGAGCAGCGACAACAGCAGGGCGATCACACAGATGGTAATGGTGAAGAAGAACGAAAAGGTCAGGATCGAACGCACGATCTCTTCATCGAGGCGATGGCCGTTGTACTTCTGCTTGATCACCGCGCGCGGGTGAATCAACTGGTTAAGGTTGGCCTTGAGCAGAATGTAGGCGACCTGGAAACGGAAAATCTTGATCCCGCCTGCAGTCGATCCCGAGCAGCCGCCGACAAAGCCCAGATAAAAGAACAGCATCAGCGAGAAATTACCCCACAGGCTGTAGTCCCCGAGTGCGAAACCGGTGGTGGTCACCACCGACGTCACGTTCAGCGCCACATGCCGTAGCGCGTCCAGCCAATGCAACTGAGTGGTCCACCAGTACCAGGTGGTGAGCACCAGCCACGTCACCAGCAACATGCCGAGCAAACCTTGAACCTGTTCATCCTTGATCAGCGCCTTGCGGTTGCCGCGCAACGTTGCCACGTACAGGGTGAACGGCAAGCTGCCGAGAATCATGATGACGATCGCCACCCAGTGCACCGCCGGTTGCGTCCACTTGGCCAGTGACTGGTCGGACGTGGAGAAACCGCCAGTGGAAATGGCCGACATCGCGTGGTTGATCGCATCGAACGGACTCATCCCGGCCCACCAGAACGCCAGGCTGCCGAAAATGGTGATGCCGACGTAGGCCGCTACGATCAAACGCGCCACCATGTGCGAACGGGGCATGACTTTTTCGGAACGGTCCGACGACTCGGTCTGAAACAGCCGCATGCCACCGATACGCAGCAACGGCAGAATCGCGACGGCCATGCCGATAAAACCGATGCCACCGATCCAGTGCAGCAACGAGCGCCACATCAGGATGCCGGGGGACATGTCGTCGAGGTGATTGAGTACCGTTGAGCCGGTGGCCGTAATCCCGGACATGCTTTCGAAGAATGAGTCGGTGTAGCTGATGTGCTGGGTCAGCAGGAATGGCAGCGCCGCGAAGATGCACACCACCAGCCAACTGCTGACGGTCAGCAGGTACATGTCCCGCGGGCGCAAGTGCACGTGCTCGGGGCGGCCGGGGATCACCAGCGCCAGGCCGGCGACAAAGGTGATCATGCTGGCCCAGAGGAACGACGGCAGATCGCCGGTGCGATCGAAAATCAACAGGGTGGCCATGGGCACGACCATGGCGATTGCCAGCGTGATCAGGAAGAGGCCGATGATGAAACCAATGAGACGTAAGGTCGGCAACGCCATGAAGTCCGCTCGGGCTGAAAGTAGGAAGGGCGCCATTCTACCCGTGGGGCAGGGCATGTAAACCGGCATCCCCGTGGCACTTGCAGCTAGAATAGCCGGACATTTTTTTCAGGAGGTGGCCGATGCAGGCTCTCGACGCTTTGCTCAACCGTGTTTCCGTTCCACGACTGATCGACCCGGCCCCTACCGCCGAGCAGCGCGAAGTGCTGTTTAACGCCGCGATGCGTGCGCCGGATCACGGCCACTTGCAGCCTTGGCGCTTCCTGACAGTCGAAGGCACAGCGCGCGAGCAAATGGGCGAGTTGCTGGCCGAAACCGCGAAACTGCAGGACAGCGAAGCGTCCGAAGCGGTGCTGGACAAGGCCCGCAATGGTCCGCTGCGCGCACCGTTGGTGGTTGTGGTGATCGCGCGGTTGCAGGATCACGTCAAGTATCCGAAGTCCGAGCAGTTGCTGGCGGCCGGCTGTGCGGCCCACGGGATTCTGCTGGCAGCCTATGCGCAAGGTATTGGCGCGGTCTGGCGCACCGGTGAGCTGGCGTATTCGGCGCATGTGGCCAAAGGGTTGGGGTTGGCTGAAGGGGAAGAGGTGATTGCTTTCCTGTACCTGGGCACGCCGCTGAAAGAACCGCGCGTGGCGGAGAAAGTCGATCTGGCTGAATTCGTCAGCGCCTGGCCTTCCAAACCCTAAGATCAAATGCTTCGCGGGCAAGCCTCGCTCCTACAGTTTGCGTTGTGCCGCGATACCGTGAGCACCTATGACCTGTAGGAGCGAGGCTTGCCCGCGAAGCTTTTAGGGTTGGACGACAGCCCCGGGTACCAATGGCAATTCCAGGCTGGCAATGAACCCGCCATCCGGATGATTGGCCAACACCAGACTCCCGCCATGCCGCTCCGCCGCCCGGCGTGCAATGGCCAATCCCAAGCCATGTCCCGCTGCCGTCTGCCCCGGCGCCCGATAAAACGGCTCACCCAACTGGCTCAGATGCTCGGCGTCGACCCCTGGCCCATGGTCACGCACGCTCACCACAATCCGCTCACCCTGACGCACTGCCTGCATTTCAATCGATTGCCCCACCGGGTTGAAGCGCTGGGCGTTGCGCAGCAGATTGTCCACGGCGCGCTCGATCATCGTCGGCCAGCCTTTGAGATTCAGTTGCGGTTCCGCGTCGAGGCGAACGTTCTGCTCCGGCGAACCCAGTTGCGCATCCTTTTGCAGCGAGTTGAGCAGCGCATTCAGATCAACGTCTTCTGCGCTGGCGTTGTCGGCATCGACCCGTGCCAGTACCAGGATCTCGCTGATCAGCGCTTCGAGGCGGTCGCACTCGCGGGTCAGGCGTGGCCAGAGTTTTTCCCGTTCTTCTGGGTTGGCCCGTTCGGCCAGTGCCAGCGCTATGCGCAACCGGGCAAGCGGTGAGCGCAATTCGTGGGACACATCGCGCAGCAATTGGCGCTGACTGCCGATCAGGCTTTGCAGCCGTGAGCCCATGCGGTTGAAATCGTTGGCGAGCACGCCGAACTCATCGCGACGGTTGGCCAGTTTCACCAGGCTGTTCTGCTGATAGGTGGTTTGCCCCAGATCATGTACCGCGCCGCGCAAGCGGCTTAGCGGGCGGGTGATGGACAGGGTCACGAACAGGCTGAACAGGGTCAGCACCACGAGCGCGATGCCCAGCGCACTCAGTGGCCAGAGCAGGCTTTCGCGGTGCCATGAGTCCAGCTCCGGGTGCGGAATACGATAAATCAGCAGGTAGGTGTCGCCGGTTTTTTCACTGGTGTACTCGGCGGTCAGACGCCGCCACGGCAGGCGCCGGTCATCGTTGTTCTGCCGTGCTTCGAAGGCGGCGGCGCGGCGCGGAAAGGTGCCGCGAACGAGCGGGTCACCGCTTTCGTTGAGCACCTGAACGTCGATGTGATACTGGCGTTTGCGCTGTTCGAGAATGTCCTGGGCGGCTTCTTCGCCCTGGGCTTCGTAGGTTTGCGTCCATTCTTCGGGCAGGGTATTGAGGCCCGGGTGGCGACTGAGAATCCACGCGTCCTGGTTGAGCATGTGCCCGAGCAGAATGGACAACCCTGCCACCAGAGCGATGGCCAGCCAGAAGCTGGCCAGGATACGCCAGAACAATGAGCGCACAGAAAATCCTCAAGCTGACTGAATTCCATGTGGGAGCGAGACCGGCTTGCCGGCGATGGCGGCGTCACATTCAACAGTTGTGTTGACTGACACATCGCTATCGCCGGCAAGCCGGTCTCGCTCCCACATTGAACAGGGTGGTATCAGACCCAACGGGGTTAGCCGTTGGGTCCGGGGTCAGCGCATTATTGCGCTTTTTGCGGTTGTTGCGCTTTCCAGGCCTTGAACTCGGCCCATTCGGCACGGCGCTCAGCCTGTTTTTTCTGGATCTCGTCGAATTGCTTCTGTTGATCCGGTTTCAGCAGGGCGCGCACATCGGCCTCGGCTTTCTTGTGGTTGGCGGCCATTTCATCTTTCATGGCTTTCTGGTCGGCTGGCGAGAGTTTTTCCAGGTATTTGTCGACCACTTGCTTACGCTCGTGCATCTGCTCGCCCATGATCTTGCGGATCTGCTCGCGCTGTTCGCGGCTCAGGTCCAGTTGGCTGTACGGGCCTTTGCCGTGCATGCCGTGCATCTGACCGCCGTGGCGCGAGCCGTCCATCGAACCACCCATCGGGCCGGCGCCTTCAGGCATGGCCATGGCAACGGTTGGCAGGGCGGCAGCGAACATCAGAGCGATAAGAGTCTTGCGCATGGTGAATCTCCTTGTCTCGTTCCCGGTACGTTCCGGATGAGTAGAGATTACGCAGATCAAGGTCAGCGGCGGTCAACGGAGCGTAAAGCTTGGGTAAAGACGATTTGGCATCCACCTGACAAACCCCGGCGCCGTATTGACCTGACACCACACCGACCTTGTAGGAGCCGGCTTGCTGGCGATGGCGGTGGATCAGGCGGAGACTATGCTAACTGACACTCCGCTATCGTCGGAACGCCGCCCGCAGCAAGCCGGCTCCTACAGGGGGCTGTATTTACCTGACACAACACCGACCCTGTAGGAGCCGGCTTGCCGGCGATGCAGACGACGCGGTCATCGCTGGGGATCAGAGGCTGTAGTAATAGCCACGGCTGCGCAGGGCGACGATGCGCGGGCGGCCGTCGGGGTGGGGACCGATCTTTTTGCGCAGGTTGCTGACGTGCATGTCCAGGCTGCGGTCGTACAGGGTGAGCTTGCGACCGAGGGCGATCTGCGCCAGTTCCTGTTTGTCCAGCGGCTCGCCCGGCTGCTTGAGCAAGGCTTCGAGCAAGCGGCTTTCGGAGACGGTGAGAGTGAATTCCTGTTCATCGATGCTGACCACGCCGCGCACCGGGCTGAAACACAGATCGCCCAGTTCAAGCTGGCTGGACACCGCCGCAGGATGACTGCGGCGCAAGACGGCGCGCAGGCGGGCGGTCAGTTCCCGTGGGTCGCACGGTTTGGCCAGGTAATCGTCGGCGCCGAGTTCCAGGCCCAGGATGCGGTCCAGAGGTTCGCCGCGGGCCGAGAGCATCAGCACCGGCAATTCCGGATGGTCGCTGCGCAATTGCTTGAGCAGTTCCAGGCCGCTGCCGTCCGGCAGCATCACATCCAGCACCACCGCCGCCGGGGACGTTTCGGCCAGCGCGCGACGAGCACTCTGACCGTCGTGGCAAGCCCGGACATGAAAGCCTTCCTGGCTCAGCCAACTGACCAGAAGCTCACACAGCTCCTGATCGTCATCAATTAATAACAGCTCGCTCATGACTCACTCAATTTAGCCATTGTCGACGTTTTCGACTTGCACCACTGGCGAAGATACCGCAGAGCAGGGCCAATAGCGCAACTCCTGCGCCGATCACGAACCATTGCTGCTGGTCTGTCAAAAAGCGCGGCAGCGGACTGCTGGCCTGGGCTTCCTTGAGTTGCAGCTTCAGACGCTGATTCTCCTGGCGCAACCGGCTCAGCTGAGGGCTTTCGCGTTCGGCATCTGCACTTTGCAGTTGTTTGCTCAGTTCTTCTCGTTGCTGTTCGCTCACCTTCAAGCGTTGCTGCAACTCGCTGATCTGGCTCCCGGCGCTCAAGGACAGAGGCGTCGAACTACCACCGGCGGCACTTTCTTCACCGTGGGCGGGCGCCACGATCGACAACGTGACCAACATCAGACACAACGGACCTTTGCGCATCGGAGCTCCTGAATCCAATCGATTATTGGGCAGGTTGTCGGCAGGCAAACGAGAATAATGAGCGATTGAGAGCGCGATGAACCGGGAAGGTTCATCGCACGGGGGGATTTTACGGGAGGACTTGCTTGAACGGCTTGACCAAAACGTTGGCGTAGACGCCTGCAGCGATGTACGGGTCGGCGTCGGCCCAGGCCTGGGCGGCGCTCAGGGAATCGAATTCGGCGACGATCAGGCTGCCGGTGAAACCCGCAGCGCCCGGGTCATTGCTGTCGACCGCCGGGTTTGGGCCGGCCAGTACAATACGACCTTCGCCCTTGAGCACTTGCAGGCGCTCAAGGTGTGCAGGCCGTGCGGCCAGGCGGGCTTCCAGGGAGTTGGCGACGTCTGTGGCAATGATTGCGTAAAGCATGTCAGTCCTCGGTTTTTGGCGTAGTGGTATCGGCGTCGTGCAGGTGGCGGGACAGGTAAATACCCTGAGCGACCAGGAACAACAGCGTCATGCCCAGGCTGCCGAAGACTTTGAAGTCGACCCAGTATTCCTGAAACGTGAACGCGACAAACAGGTTGGCGGCACCGCAGAACAGGAAAAATGCGATCCAGGCGATGTTCAGGCGAGTCCAGACCTGGTCCGGCAGGGTCAGTGCGTGGCCCATGATGCGCTTGATCAGCAACTGGTCACCGATGAAGTGGCTGCCGATGAATGCCAGGGCAAACAGCCAGTTGACCACCGGGGCTTTCCATTTCAGGAAGGTCTCGCTGTGGAATGCCAGTGTCAGGCTACCGAAGACCAGGCACGCGATGAGCGTCAGCCATTGGCTTTTTTCCAGCTTGCGCTGCTTGATGAAGAGCGTGCCGTACACCACCAGGGAGCTGATGATCAGCATTGCCGTGGCGCTGTAAATACCGCCTACAGTCACTGGATGACCGGCGATGTCGACGACCCGTGGATCGATTTTGAATACGATGAAAAACAGCAGGAGCGGGATGAAATCGATGAATTGTTTCACAGTGGCAGCCAGAAGCAGGATGTGGCGGCATAATAACAAACATATGGGCGCGCGATAGCGCCGGCTGATTTGAGGTTACACATCCCTGTGAATGTTGATTTGCACTGCCATAGCACGGCCTCCGATGGCGCCCTGGCGCCTGCGGTTCTGGTTGCGCGTGCGTTCGAGAAAGGCGTGCGAGTCCTGGCCTTGACCGATCACGACACCCTTGAAGGCCTCGATGAGGCCCGTAGCGCCGCAACGGCGCTGGGGATGCAACTGGTCAACGGCGTCGAGTTGTCCTGCACCTGGGGCGGCGCAACCATTCATGTGCTGGGCTACGGATTTGATGTCAATGCCGCGCCGTTGGTCGATGCCATCGCCAAGTTGCACGATGGCCGTTGGCTACGTTCCGAAGAAATAAGCCGCAAACTGGCGTTGAAGGGCATGCCGGGCGCGCTGGAAGGCGCCCGGGCGATTCAACAGGAACTGGGCGACAGCGGCAACGCGCCGGCCCGCCCACACTTCGCTGACTGGATGGTGCGTGAAGGTTTCGTCAAGGATCGCGCCGAAGCGTTCCGCAAATGGCTGGGCGCCGGCAAGCTGGGGGACGTCAAGCAACACTGGCCGACCCTGGAAGAGACCGTCGAAACCCTGCGCGCCGCAAAAGCCTGGGTGAGCCTGGCGCATCCCTGGCATTACGATTTCACTCGCAGCAAGCGTCGCCGCCTGATTTCTGACTATATTCAAGCTGGGGGCCACGCTATCGAAGTGGTCAATGGCCATCAGCCCGCCGAGCAAGTGGGCAGCCTGGCTATTCTCGCCCGTGAGTTCGGTCTGCTGGTCAGCGCTGGCAGTGATTTTCATGGCCCTGGAGGCTGGTCCGAGATCGGTGAATACCGCCCGCTCCCGGAGGATCTGCCACCACTGTGGTGTCGATTCAAACATGACCCAATTATTGCCGCCGTCTGAACAGGTAGAGAATGTGAGTCAATTTTTCCAGATACATCCGGAAAACCCGCAAGCGCGCCTGATCAAACAGGCTGTCGAGATCATCCGCAACGGCGGGGTGGTGATTTATCCCACAGACTCTTCCTACGCCATTGGTTGCCAGATCGGCGACAAGAATGCCGTGGAGCGTGTGCGCCGGTTGCGTCAACTGGACGAGAAGCACAACTTCGCGCTGATTTGCTGCGACCTGTCGCAACTCGGGCTGTTCGCCAAGATCGACACCGGCACCTTCCGCGTGCTCAAGGCGCACCTGCCGGGGCCTTACACCTTCATTCTCAACGCCACCCGTGAAGTCCCGCGGCTGTTGTTGCACCCGAAAAAACGCACCATCGGCCTGCGTGTGCCAAGCCATCCGATTGCCCTGGCGCTGCTGGAAGAACTCGGCGAACCGCTGATGAGCGTGACGCTGATCATGCCGGGCGACACCGACCCGCTGAGCGATCCTTACGAAATGCGCCAATTGCTCGAGCATCAAGTGGACCTGATCATCGACGGCGGTTTCGGCGGCATCAAGGCATCCACGGTGATCAACCTCGCCGATGGCGAGCCGGAAGTGATCCGCGTCGGTTGCGGCGACCCGACGCCGTTCATGGCCGAGGCGTAAATGTCTGCAGTAGAACCCGTTATCGACAGTCAGGCCGGCGCCCAGCAAGAACTGCCGTTCGCCATGGTCTATGGCCAGGCGGTGCTGGAAATGCCGCTGGACCTGTACATTCCGCCGGATGCGCTCGAGGTTTTTCTCGAAGCCTTCGAAGGCCCCCTCGATCTGCTGCTGTACCTGATCCGCAAACAGAACATCAACATCCTCGACATCCCGGTGGCGGAAATCACCCGTCAGTACATGGGTTACGTCGAGTTGATGCAGTCGGTGCGCCTGGAGCTGGCCGCCGAGTACCTGGTGATGGCCGCGATGCTGGCCGAAATCAAATCGCGGATGCTGTTGCCGCGCGCCGAAACCATCGAAGACGAAGAAGACGACCCGCGCGCCGAACTGATCCGTCGCTTGCAGGAATACGAACGCTTCAAGGCAGCCGCCGAAGGCATCGATGGCCTGAGCCGCGTCGGTCGTGATGTGGTGGTGCCCAAGCTGGATGCCCCGGAAGCACGGGCGCGCAAGCTGTTGCCGGATGTGAGTCTGTCCGAGTTGTTGATGTCCATGGCCGAGGTGCTGCGCCGTGGCGACATGTTCGAAAGCCACCAGGTCAGCCGCGAGGCGCTGTCCACGCGCGAGCGCATGAGCGACGTGCTGGAGCGGCTCAAGGGTGGCGGTTTCGTGCCCTTTGTCGAGCTGTTCACCGCTGAAGAAGGGCGCCTGGGGGTGGTGGTGACCTTTATGGCGATCCTCGAACTGGTCAAGGAATCCTTGGTCGAGCTGGTGCAGAATGAGCCGTTCGCGGCGATCCACGTGCGAGCCCGAGCCGAATAACGAGTTGAATCATGAACCTGACTGAACCCCGCGAGCTGGCGCCATTGCTTGAAGCCTTTCTGTTGGCCTCGGGAAAACCGCAATCGCTTGAACGCCTGTTCGAACTCTTTGAGGAGGGCGAGCGGCCAGAGCCGCCGGTCTTCAAGAAAGCCTTGGCGATTCTGGCCAAGTCCTGTGACGGCCGTGCGTTCGAGCTGAAGGAAGTCGCCTCCGGCTATCGCCTGCAGATCCGCGAAAAATTCTCGCCATGGGTCGGGCGTTTGTGGGAAGAGCGCCCGCAGCGGTATTCCCGCGCCATGCTCGAAACCATGGCCCTGATTGCCTATCGCCAGCCGATCACCCGTGGCGAGATCGAAGACGTGCGGGGCGTGGCGGTCAACAGTCACATCGTCAAGACGTTGCTGGAACGGGAGTGGATTCGCATCGTCGGTTATCGCGACGTGCCCGGTAAGCCGGCGATGTTTGCGACGACGAAGGCGTTTCTCGATCATTTCAACCTGAAGAATCTTGACGATCTGCCGCCGCTCGCAGAACTGCGCGAGCTGGAGCCTGACCCGGTGCTCGACTTCGACGATGCGCCCGTGCCAGCCGGTTTGCAGGAACTGGCGGACGCCAGCGCCGAGCCGGAAGAGCCGAAGGAAGAAACCAGTTTCCATACGTTGTTGCTGGAGCTGGATACCATGGAGGAGGGGCTCAAGACCGACTTCGATGACATTTTGCGTGATGGCGAGATGAGCGTGACCGAAGAGGTTTTGGCGCAGCCGGAAGCGGTCATTGAGGCTGAACTTCAAGTCGAACCAGAAGCCACCGTCGAAGAAGAACGGGAAGATGATGTGCTCGGTGTGGCTGAGGCGCGCGAAAAGCTCCTGGCCGCCGTCGCCGCGCTCGAACAGCCGAAACCCGAGCCTGAACCCGAGTTGTCCGATGAAGAAGCCGAAGCCCGGGCCCTCGCCGAAGCCATCGAAGCCGAACGCCGCGAGTTCGAAGACTGACCCAAATCTCGTAGACGATGAGCCCCTTGTAGGAGCCGGCTTGCTGGCGATAGCGGTATATCAGCCGCTAAACATGTCGACTGACCCACCGCCATCGCCAGCAAGCCGGCTCCTACAAGGTTGCGTTGGAAAGCCCCCTGCATCAGCGTCTGCCCAGTCCTCACCGAAGCGGCGCTGCGTCTGATCAACCTCGGTACCACCGGTCGGCGGAAATCCGGGTAACTGGCCATTCATCAGCTAGTCTCTGATGCGCAAACGCCGACATGAGCGTATGATTCGCGACCCTTCGGCGATCCCTTCGCCCAAGTACAAGCTTTCAACTCTTCAGGCAAAGCCTGAACAGACCACACCGGGAGGTGCCCAGATGAGTATCAACGACCAGAAAGACGACCAGGAAATCGGCCCAGCAGGCGAGAAACTGCAGAAAGTCCTCGCCCGTATCGGCGTCGGCTCGCGCCGTGACGTAGAAGCCTGGATCAGCCACGGCCGCATCAAGGTCAACGGCAAAGACGCCACCCTCGGGCAGCGCGTCGACATGCACGACGCCATCACCATCGATGGCAAGGTGATCAAGCGCGAAGAAGCCGCCGAGTCGGTACGCCGCGTGATCATGTACAACAAGCCCGACGGTGAAATCTGCACCCGCCTTGACCCGGAAGGCCGTCCGACCGTGTTCGACAAGATGCCACGGCCCAAAGAAGGTCGCTGGATCAACATCGGTCGTCTGGACATCAACACCACCGGCCTGCTGATGTTCACCACCGACGGTGAACTGGCCAACCGCCTGATGCACCCTTCCTACGAAATGGACCGTGAATACGCGGTACGTGTTCGTGGCGAAGTCGATGACGAGATGATCGAGCGTCTGAAGGCAGGTGTCGTCCTTGAAGACGGCCCGGCCAAGTTCACCGACATCAAGCAAGCGCCAGGTGGCGAAGGTTTCAACCACTGGTACCACTGCGTGGTGATGGAAGGTCGCAACCGCGAAGTTCGTCGTCTGTGGGAATCCCAGGGCCTGGTGGTCAGCCGTCTGAAGCGCGTGCGTTTCGGTCCGGTGTTCCTCAACTCTGACCTGCCGATGGGTCGCTGGCGCGAAATGAGCCAGTACGAAGTCGACATTCTGAGTGCGGAAGTGGGTCTGACGCCTGTGGCCATGCCGCAGATGAACGCCAAGAGCAAAGACAAGCTCGACCGTATGCAGCGTAAATCGTCGCGTCCGATGGGTAAGACCGAGCGCGTGCGTTCGTTGCGTCCTGCCATCGGTAACCAGTCCGCTGCTACGCCGCGCGATACCCGTGAACCGCATATCGAAGGCGAGCGTCCAGCCCGCAAGCCAGCAGCGCCACGCGCCGACGGCGAGCGTGGTCCACGCACGCCGCGTCCGGCCAACGGTCGCACTGAGCGTGGCGAAGGCCGCGGTGCCCCTGCGGGTCGTGGTGAGTCAGGTCGCGGTACGCCAGTGGCGGATCGTCCATCGGACACCAAGCGCCCGGCCAAGCCAGCGCCAAAACGTCCGGGGATCAAGCTGGTCGAGGGTGACAAACCATCGGGCAAGCGCCGCGGCGCGCCAGCCGGTTCGGGCCAGCGTCCGGGCTTCGGTCGTCGCAAGCCTGAGTAAGGGCTGAGCGGCAGATGAAAAACGCCAACCTTCGGGTTGGCGTTTTTTTTGGCCCTGACTTAAGTGGTGAGTTGTCTGTGAATCCGTCTTCGCGGGCAAGCCTCGCTCCTACAGGTTCGGTGCCGTTTCCGCGAGCCGCGATACCTGTAGGAGCGAGGCTTGCCCGCGAAGGCGTCAGTGGGAGCACTGCCAAAGTCAGCGTGGAAAATAGGTGTTACGCCTCGTAAAGAAAACCTGACGATTTCTGCCGATTGGCCTCGCGAAACCACCCTCCGGCGATAACCGTAAGAAACTTCTTCCGCTCTATGAGCCTTTAGACCTTTTTCAGCTCTCTGGCCCGCTTGTTTCAGCGGCTCCAGAAGGGTGTCATGCGCCCCATGCCTGTCGTGCAGGTGCATAACAAAAAGGAGGCGCAATGTACGCCGTGACTCATCTCCATCTCTCCCCGTGGGGCGGTTTTCCTATCGCTCACGCCGACGACCCGCAAAGGTCTGACTCTCTTTTTGCAGCCGCCCGAAACCCTCGGGGCGGACACAGGCAATCCCGGCAACCGACGCGCTGATCCAGCGGTGTCTGGCAGCAGGGGGTTAGCGGTGTACAATGCGCCGCGTTTTACCTGTGACCTCCTGCGCACCTGCGCAAACCTCAAGGCTATCCGCCTTGTTCACTCCGCCGCGTCACGAGCGTGTCGGGTTCGATTTCGTCACAGATAAAAACAAACAGGTGACGCATGACCGTTGTAAATACGCTGAACTCCTGGTGCCTGCGCTGGGGTTTGATCGGCGCTGCTTAAAGTCGCAACCGAGCAGCAACGTCTAATGAACATCATCAAACCTTGCGTGAGACCCTTTTCATGAGTGGACAAAACTCGCATTCAGGCGAGCTGAAACGCGGCCTGAAGAATCGTCATATTCAACTGATCGCCCTCGGTGGCGCGATTGGTACCGGCCTGTTCCTCGGCTCGGCCGGTGTACTGAAATCCGCTGGCCCGTCGATGATCCTCGGCTACGCCATCTGCGGCTTCATTGCCTTCATGATCATGCGCCAGCTCGGCGAAATGATCGTCGAAGAGCCGGTGGCCGGTTCCTTCAGCCACTTCGCGCACAAATACTGGGGCGGTTTCGCCGGTTTCCTGTCGGGCTGGAACTGCTGGATCCTGTACATTCTGGTGGGCATGTCGGAGCTGACCGCCGTCGGCAAGTACATCCACTACTGGGCGCCGGACATCCCGACCTGGGTCTCGGCAGCCGGGTTCTTTGTGCTGATCAACCTCATTAACCTGGCCAACGTCAAAGTCTTTGGCGAGGCGGAGTTCTGGTTCGCGATCATCAAGGTCGTGGCGATCGTTGGCATGATTGCCCTGGGCAGCTATCTGCTGGTCAGCGGGCACGGTGGCCCGGAAGCGTCGGTGACCAACCTGTGGTCCCACGGTGGTTTCTTCCCGAATGGCGTCAGTGGTCTGGTGATGGCCATGGCGATCATCATGTTCAGCTTCGGCGGCCTGGAAATGCTCGGCTTCACCGCAGCAGAAGCGGACAAACCGAAAACCGTGATCCCGAAAGCGATCAACCAGGTGATCTACCGGATCCTGATTTTCTACATCGGCGCATTGGTCATCCTGCTGTCGCTGACGCCATGGGACAGCCTGCTGGCGACCCTGAACGCCTCCGGCGATTCCTACAGCGGCAGCCCGTTCGTGCAAGTGTTCTCGATGCTCGGCAGCAACACCGCCGCGCACATCCTCAACTTCGTGGTGCTGACCGCGGCGTTGTCGGTGTACAACAGCGGCACCTACTGCAACAGCCGCATGCTGCTGGGCATGGCCGAGCAGGGCGATGCGCCGAAAGCCCTGGCGAAGATCGACAAGCGCGGCGTGCCGGTGCGTTCGATCCTCGCTTCGGCGGCGGTGACGCTGATTGCGGTGCTGTTGAACTACCTGATCCCGCAAAACGCGCTGGAACTGTTGATGTCGCTGGTGGTGGCCACGTTGGTGATCAACTGGGCGATGATCAGCTATTCGCACTTCAAGTTCCGCCAGCACATGAACAAGACCAGGCAGACGCCGCTGTTCAAGGCCCTGTGGTATCCGTACGGAAACTACATCTGCCTGGCGTTCGTGGTGTTCATCCTTGGCGTGATGCTGTTGATCCCGGGCATTCAGGTTTCGGTGTACGCGATTCCGGTGTGGGTCGTGTTCATGTGGGTTTGCTACGGCATCAAGAACAAGCGCAGTGCTCAACAAACGTTGCAGGCTGCAGTGAAATAACGCAGCGCGCAGACACAACAAACCCGGCCATGTGCCGGGTTTTTTGTGAGCGACGCCAAACCCCGTAGGAGCGAGGCTTGCCCGCGAAGAACGATAACGCGGTTTATCAGATGAGTTGCGGCGTCTTCTTCGCGGGCAAGCCTCGCTCCCACAAGGTCCGCATTCCTTCAATCTATTCGCGGTATCCTGCGCACTCTGAATACGGACGTTTTTCCATGCTGGTGATTTCCAACAACGTGCATCTGCCGGATGCCGAGATCGAATTGACGGCCATCCGCGCCCAAGGCGCCGGTGGGCAGAACGTCAACAAGGTCTCCAGTGCCGTGCACCTGCGCTTCGACATTCCGGCCTCGTCCTTGCCCGAGTTCTACAAGGAGCGGCTGCTGGCGCTGCGTGACAGCCGCATCACTAGCGACGGCGTGTTGATCATCAAGGCCCAGCAATACCGCACGCAGGAGGCCAATCGCGCCGATGCGCTGGAGCGGCTGACCGAGTTGATCCTCAGCGCCACCAAGGTCGAAAAGAAACGCCGTCCGACCAAACCGACCCTCGGCTCGAAGAAGCGTCGGCTCGAATCCAAGACCAAGCGCGGCAGCATCAAGGCCGGGCGCGGCAAGGTCGATTTCTAGCGGGCGTCTCGCTCTTCACGATATTTGGGCGCTTGCCTGTACAGGTAAACGCTCAGTGCCAAACCGCTCAAAGCGGCGATTGCGGCGAACAGGAAGATCGAAGCAAAACCAAATCCGGCGGCAATCGCGCCCGCCAACGGTCCGGTAATCCCCAGCGACAAATCGATGAACAGCGAATACGCGCCAACCGCAGCGCCACGGCTGGACGCTGGCACCAGATTGACCGCTTCCACACCCAGCGCCGGGAACACCAGGGAAAAACCGAAACCGCTCAGCGCCGCGCCGGCCAAGGCCCAATGAGCATCCGGTGCCAGCCACAGCAGCAACAGCCCCAGGGTTTCCACCGACAGGCAGGCAATCGCCACACGAAAACCACCGAGTCGGTTGATCAAGTTGCCGAACAACAGCCGCGCGCCGATGAAGCTCGCGCCAAACAGGCTCAGGCACAACACCGCGTTGTCCCAGTGTTGCGTGGCGTAATACAAGGTGATGAAGGTGGCGATGGTGCCGAAGCCGATCGAACCCAGTGCCAGGCCGCAACCGTGCGGCAGCACTCGACCGAGCACATGCATGAACGGCAATCGTTCCCCGGCCACGATGGGCGCGGCGGTTTTCGGCCAGGCCAGCGCCAGGCCCAGCACGGCCAGCAACACGATGCTCACGCCCATGCTCCACAAGCCCAACTGACTGACCAGCAACACGCCAAGCGGTGCGCCGACGGCCAGTGCGCCATAACTGGCGATGCCGTTCCACGAGATCACTTTGGCGGTGTTCGCCGCGCCGACCCGGCCGATGCCCCAGCCGATCGAGCCCGAACCCACCAGACTTTCCGCGCTGCCGAGTACCAGGCGACCGATCAACAGGCTGATCAGGCTCAGCATCGGCAGGCTTTGGGTCCAGGCCGAAATCAGCATGAATACGCCGCTCAGACCGCAACCGGCGAGGCCATACATGACCGCCAGTTTGCTGCCCTTGTTATCAATGATTTTCCCGGCGTATGGACGGCTGAGCAGGGTGGCCAGGTATTGCACGCTGATCACCAGGCCGGCGACTACGGCACCGAAACCCAGATCGCTGTGGACGTAGCCGGGCAATACGGCCAGGGGAATGCCGATGTTGAGGTAGCCGATAAAAGTGAACAGGACGATGGAAACGACTTGCAGCGTGACCGCCAGGGGGCGCTGGTTTTCAGACATGGGTAAAGGTCCACGGGAAAGCAGGATAGATAGGCTGCTTATGATAGCGGCGCGAGAGGCCGCGGGGCGTGGAAAAGTAAAACTATTTGCCGGGTGGGGGGTGAATCAGGGTTTGGCGGGGGCGACCAGTTGCGTCGTGACCAGGGCGGCCAGGGCATTTTCTTCGCTGCCGAAACGGGCGAGCAATGCCGCTTGTTTCTCGGGGGAGAGGCGATTCCAGATCTCGATCATCTTCTCGGCGGTGCCGATCAGAACGCTGGCCTGGGTCTCGCTAAAGTCATCGGTCATGGTGTGCAGCTCAAGGGTTCAGGCGGTGTGGAAAGCGCATGTTAGCGCTTTCCACACGGTCTGGCATTGCGGGTGTTTCAGTCTTCGCTGTCGGCCTGGCGGCGTTCAGTGGCTTCTTTCGGCTCGGGCTGTTGGGCGCCGGCTTGCTGCGTGGGTGTCTGCTCAGTTTCGTGCAGGCTTGGGAAGGGGAGATTAGGGATCTCGTGCATGTTTCGCGCTCCTCGCAAAGTCTGTTGATAGATCTGGTAGATCCGCGCTTTTACAAAGCCTGGGCAGGATACAGCAGGAGAAATGACAATCAGACTTTTATATCCAATTGTTACGACGGATGGGCTTGTCTAGACAGGTGTGGAAGAGGGCACACCGCAAAACAAATGTGGGAGCGAGCCTGCTCGCGATAGCGGAGTGTCAGTCAACGTCTATGTCGACTGATACACCGCTATCGCGAGCAGGCTCGCTCCCACAAGGGAACTACAGAGTTCTTGAGATTACTTGCAGACTTTTGCGATGGCTTCGGCCAGCAGATCAAGACGCGTCGCATCAATCCCCGCCACGTTCGCCCGGCCGGTACCGACCATGTAAACGCTGTGATGATCACGCAACTGTTTAACCTGGTCAGGCGTCAATCCGGTGTAGGAAAACATGCCGCGTTGCACACCAATGTGCGCAAAGCGCTCGCGCAAACCATGAGGCTCCAGCGCCTCGACCAGGCCGCTGCGCAGTTGGGCGATACGCAAGCGCATGGCTTCCACTTCGTCGGCCCAGAGGCTTTTCAGCTCTGGATCGCCGAGGATCGTTGCCACGACGGCGGCGCCGTGATCCGGTGGCGTCGACCACAAGTTACGGGCGATATTGGCCAGTTGGCTGCGGATATCCACCAGTTTGTCAGCCGTCTTCGCGCAGACAATCAGCGCACCCGTACGGTCGCGGTACAGGCCGAAGTTCTTCGAGCAGGAGCTGGTGATCAACACTTCCGGCAGTTCAGCAGCGAACAACCGGGTCGACCACGCATCCTGCTCCAGTCCGTCGCCGAAACCCTGATAGGCGAAGTCGATCAGCGGCACCAGATTGCGACTGCGCACCACTTCCAGTACCCGGCGCCAGTCGTCATGGGACAGATCGAAACCGGTCGGGTTGTGGCAGCAAGCGTGCAGCAAAACCACATCGCCCTCAGGGGCTTCGTTGAGTGCTGCCAGCATCGCTTCAACATCGAGGCGGTTGTCGCTGCCGACATAAGGGTAGTGATTAACCTTGACCCCGGCCGTGGCGAAAATGGTTTCGTGAATCGGCCAGGTCGGGTTGCTCAACCACACGCCACGACCCGGCAGGCACTGGGCGATGAAGTCCGCGCTCAAGCGCAGCGCACCGGTGCCGCCCGGCGTCTGGGTGGCGCCGGCCCGTTGTTCGGCGATCAGCGCAGAATCGGCGCCGAGCACCAACTCGTTGATGGCTTTGCCGAACGCCGGTTCGCCGTGACCGCCGATGTAGGTCTTGGTGGTCTGGCGATCCACCAGGCGCTGCTCGGCAATCTTCACGGCCTGGGGAATCGGCGTCAGGCCAAAGGCGTCTTTATAGACGCCCACGCCAAGGTCGAATTTGCGCGGGTTGGGGTCCTGCGCATAGGCCTCCATCAGGCCGAGAATCGGGTCGCCGGGTACTCGACCTATGGCGTCGAAATGCATTATTTGCGGCCCTCGGCGTCCTTGGCCACTTCGTCAGTGCGCGCGGCCATGATGAAATCGTTGCGGTGCAGGCCTTTGATGGAGTGGCTCCACCAGGTCACGGTGACTTTGCCCCATTCGGTCAGCAGGCCCGGGTGGTGACCTTCAGCCTCGGAGATTTCACCGACGGCGTTGGTGAACGCCAGCGCGTGCTTGAAGTTCTTGAACAGGAAAACCTTCTCCAGCTGCATGACGCTGTCGCGGACTTCGATGTTCCAGTCCGGGATCTGCTTGATCAGTACCGGCAGCTCTTCGTCGCTGACCTGAGGGGCGTCGGCGCGGCAGGCTTCGCAATGGGCTTGGTTCAATGTGGACATGATGTGTTCCTGAATTCGAATGATTGGAAATCGGCCGTCAGTGCAACCACGCTAAACCAAAGCGTCGATTCCTGACAGGCTCACTTGATTCTAAAAGCTGCGGATCACGCGGCTTTCGGCGGAAATTTCGGTGCGTGCAAGCCCAGCTGCATGCCTTGCTTGACCATGCCCATGATGTCTTCGTGGGCGAGGTCGAACAGACGCTTGAGGTTCGGCAAGACGAAATACAGCGGTTGCAGGATGTCGATGCGGTAAGGCGTGCGCATGCATTCCAGCGGGTCGAAGGCTTGATGCTCAGGTTCGTTCGACAGGCTGTAAACGGTTTCTTTCGGTGAGGAAAGAATGCCGCCGCCGTAAATGCGCTGGCCTTCGGGGGTATCGACCAGGCCGAACTCGATGGTCATCCAGTACAGGCGCGCCAGGTACACGCGTTCTTCCTTGGAAGCCTTCAGGCCGAGTTTGCCGTAGGTGTGGGTGAATTCGGCGAACCAAGGGTTGGTCAGCAGCGGGCAGTGACCAAAGATCTCGTGGAAAATGTCCGGCTCTTGCAGGTAATCCAGCTCTTCGCGGGTACGAATAAACGTCGCCACCGGAAACTGCTTGTTGGCCAGTAATTCAAAGAAGGTCTGGAAAGGAATCAGTGCGGGTACTCGGGCAACCTGCCAGCCGGTGGTTTCACCGAGGACTTTGTTGATTTCACCGAGTTGCGGAATGCGGTCGTGGGGCAGGCCGAGTTTTTCGATACCGTCCAGGTATTCCTGGCACGCACGCCCTTCGATCACTTTCAGTTGGCGAGTGATCAGCGTGTTCCACACCGCGTGTTCTTCGGCGGGGTAGTCGATAAAACCTTGCGCATCGGGCTCGCGAGCCACGTACTGCGTCTGCTTCATGCTGCTCTCCTGCTAGGGGATTTCGTTCTTGTTATGTCCTGCTATGGACTTAGAAATACCTCAGGAATTGCGATGTTGCAGCACGTGTAAACCGTCGCATGTAGGAAATTTCGTTGGTTTTCGTAAACTTTTCGTTACGGATTGGCGACTGTGGCGCTGCGCATGAGTTTTTCGGGTTTGAAATGGCTTGCGGGTGTCACATAATCTTGACGACTATCTGAGCGCACCCAGAGAAATATTTCCCTTGTGGGCCTCGATTGATTGGTAAGCCGCTGTATGTAGGAGACGGCTTGCCGGCGATAGCGTTCTCAAGGACGCCATCGCCGGCAAGCCAGCTCCTACAGGGAGCGATCCATCGCCTTAATTTATCTTTGGGCCTTTTATGCGTATCAAAGTCCACTGCCAGAACCGCATCGGCATCCTGCGCGACATTCTCAATTTACTGGTCGAGTACGGGATCAACGTCGCTCGAGGTGAAGTGGGTGGCGAGCATGGCAACGCGATCTACCTGCATTGTCCGAACCTGATCAATATTCAGTTCCAGGCGTTGCGTCCGAAATTCGAGTCGATTGCCGGGGTCTTTGGCGTCAAGCGTGTAGGCCTCATGCCGAGCGAGCGTCGGCACATGGAGCTTAATGCTTTGCTCGGTGCCCTGGAATTTCCGGTGTTGTCGATCGACATGGGCGGCTCGATTGTTGCGGCTAACCGCGCGGCGGCGCAGTTGCTCGGCGTGCGTGTCGATGAGGTGCCGGGGATTCCCTTGTCGCGTTACGCCGAGGATTTCGATTTGCCGGAACTGGTGCGCGCCAACAAGTCGCGGATCAACGGGCTGCGGGTCAAGGTCAAGGGCGACGTGTTTCTGGCCGACATCGCGCCGCTGCAATCGGAGCATGACGACAGCGAGGCCATGGCCGGCGCGGTGCTGACGCTGCACCGTGCTGACCGGGTAGGGGAGCGCATTTACAACGTGCGCAAACAGGAACTGCGCGGGTTCGACAGCATCTTCCAAAGCTCGAAAGTGATGGCGGCGGTGGTGCGTGAAGCCCGGCGCATGGCACCGCTGGATGCGCCGCTATTGATAGAAGGCGAAACCGGCACCGGCAAGGAATTGCTGGCACGCGCCTGCCACCTGGCGAGCCCCCGGGGGCAGTCGCCGCTGATGGCGCTCAATTGCGCCGGCCTGCCGGAGTCCATGGCCGAGACTGAACTGTTCGGCTACGGCCCCGGTGCGTTTGAAGGCGCCCGTGCCGAAGGCAAGCTCGGGCTGTTGGAGCTGACGGCGGGCGGTACGCTGTTTCTCGATGGCGTGGGGGAAATGAGCCCACGCCTGCAGGTGAAATTACTCAGATTCCTGCAGGACGGATGCTTCCGTCGTGTAGGCAGTGATGAAGAGGTTTACCTCGATGTGCGAGTGATCTGTGCCACCCAGGTCGACCTGTCGGAATTGTGCGCTCGTGGCGAGTTTCGCCAGGATTTGTATCACCGTTTGAACGTGCTTTCGCTGCATATCCCGCCACTGCGCGAATGCCTGGATGGTTTGACGCCGTTGGTGGAGCACTTCCTTGATCAGGCCAGTCGGCAGATCGGTTGTGCGCTGCCGAAACTGGCGCCGGCGGCCATGGAGCGGCTCAGTCACTACCATTGGCCGGGCAACGTCCGGCAGTTGGAAAACGTGCTGTTCCAGGCGGTTTCGTTATGCGAGGGCGGGACGGTCAAGGCTGAACATATTCGCCTGCCGGATTATGGCGTGCGTCAGCCGCTTGGCGATTTTTCGCTTGAAGGCGGGCTGGATGAGATTGTCGGGCGTTTTGAAAAAGCGGTGCTGGAGCGTTTGTATTCGGAGCATCCGAGCAGTCGCCAACTGGGCAAGCGGTTGGGGGTTTCGCACACAACCATTGCCAACAAGTTGCGTGAGTATGAAGTCGGCAAGACTGAGTCCTAGCTGACGTTTGCTGTGTTTGTGCCGGCCTCTTCGCGAGCAAGCCCGCTCCCACACTCGTGCGAGTTTCTCCTGAAGAAACGCGGTCAAATGTGGGAGCGGGCTTGCTCGCGAAGGGGCCGGCACGGGCAACCTTTGGATCATGCGTTGCCACTTACCGGCATAACACCGCCGGTTTTTCGTCTTTGACACATTCCCCCATTTCCCCCTGAACGCCCCAAGTCCTTTGTTTGCCGGGCTCCGCGCCGCCAGAAAAAAGTTGGTCTGCAAATTGCTTATCGCTCAGCAGTACAGCGGTGGGCGGCAAACGTCCGGCATGCAGAGGAAAGAGTGTGGACAAGTACCTTTATGTGGCAATGACCGGCGCCAGCCAGAATGCACTGGCGCAGAAGGCTCATGCGAACAACCTGGCGAACATCTCCACCAACGGCTTCCAGAAAGACCTGGAGCAGGCGCGTTCGATGCCGGTGTTCGGTGACAGCTTTCCGGCGCGTGCGTTTGCGATGTCCGAACGTCCGGCCACCGACTTCTCCGCGGGCTCTCTGGTTCAAACCGGTCGCGACCTCGACGTCGCGGTGCAGGGCAACGGCTGGATCGCGGTTCAGAACCCCGACGGCGGTGAAAGCTACGTGCGCACCGGCAGCCTGAACGTTGACGCTCTGGGCGTGTTGCGGGCCGGCAACGGTATGCCGGTGATGGGCAACGGCGGGCCGATTTCCGTGCCGCCCGAGCAGCAAATCGAAGTGGGTGAAGACGGCACCGTCAGCATTCGTGCGATGGGCGAAGGCCCTCGCGTGATGGCTGAAGTCGACCGCATCAAGCTGGTCAATCCGGATTTCAAGAACATGACCAAAGGCCTGGACGGTTCGATCCACACCAAGGATGGCAAGCCGGCGCAAGCCGATGCCAGCGTCAAACTGGTGTCCGGGTTCCTGGAGTCGAGCAACGTCAATGCCGTGGAAGAGATGACTTCGGTACTGGCGCTGGCCAAGCAGTTCGAACTGCACATCAAGATGATGAACACCGCCAAAGACGATGACCAGGCCATGGCTCGGGTCTTGCAGATCAGCTAATTATCAGAACGTCGCGCCGTAAAACAGGCGCACGAGGAGAATCGAATGCTTCCGGCTCTATGGGTTGCCAAAACAGGTCTGTCCGCCCAGGACACTAACCTGACCACCATTTCCAACAACCTGGCGAACGTGTCGACCACGGGTTTCAAACGTGATCGCGCCGAGTTCCAGGACCTGCTGTACCAGATCAAACGCCAGCCAGGCGCCCAGTCGACCCAGGACAGCGAACTGCCGTCGGGTCTGCAATTGGGTACCGGTGTGCGCATTGTCGGCACCCAGAAAAACTTCAACGCCGGTAGCCTGCAAACTACCGAGCAGCCGTTGGACATGGCCATCGACGGTCGCGGTTTCTTCCAGATCCTGCAACCGGACGGCACCACGTCCTACACCCGTGACGGTACGTTCCACCTCGACTCCAACGGCCAGATCGTGAACGCCAACGGCTTCGCCCTCGAGCCGGCCATTGTCATTCCGAACGACGCGCAGACCTTCACGGTCGGTCGCGACGGCACCGTGTCCATCACCATTGCCGGCAACCCGGCATCCCAGGTGATCGGCAACCTGCAAACCGCCGACTTCATCAACCCGGCCGGCCTGCAAGCGGTGGGTAACAACCTGTTCCTGGAAACCGCCGCCAGCGGCGCGCCGCAAGTCGGCACGCCAGGCCTGGCCGGTTTCGGTACCACGCTGCAGAACACCCTGGAAACTTCCAACGTCAGCACCGTTGAAGAGATGGTCAACATGATCACCACTCAGCGCGCCTACGAGATGAACTCCAAGGTGATCTCCACCGCCGACCAGATGCTCTCGTTCGTAACGCAGAATCTGTAATCAAGTCTATGAGGCGGTCATGAGGCCGCCTGCAACACCGTGAGGTAGGGTCATGAATCGCTTTGTATCTGTCCTGGCACTGAGTGGCGTCGTCGCGCTGGCGGGTTGCGTCGGTCCGACGCCCAAGCCCAATGACCCTTACTACGCCCCGGTGTTGCCGCGTACGCCATTGCCGGCTGCCGCGAACAACGGCTCGATCTACCAGGCCGGTTTCGAACAGAACCTGTACAGCGACCGCAAGGCGTTCCGGGTCGGTGACATCATCACCATCACCCTGAACGAAAAAACCCAGGCCAGTAAAAACGCCAACTCGCAAGTGGCCAAGAACAGCAAGGCCGGCATTGGCCTGACGTCGTTGTTCGGTGTGGTGCCCAACACTAACAACCCATTCAATGAGAATGATCTGACACTGAATGCGAGTTACAGCGGCGACCGCGCGACCAAGGGCGACAGCAAGGCCGGGCAGGGCAACAGCCTGACCGGTTCGATCACCGTGACCGTCGCCGACGTCTTGCCCAACGGCATCATTGCCGTGCGCGGCGAGAAGTGGATGACCCTCAATACCGGTGATGAACTGGTACGGATCGCGGGCCTGGTCCGGGCCGATGACATCGCGACCGACAACACGGTTTCGTCAACGCGCATCGCCGATGCACGCATCACCTATTCGGGCACCGGTTCGTTTGCCGATGCGAGTCAGCCAGGCTGGTTCGACCGTTTCTTCCTCAGCCCGCTGTTCCCTTTCTAGGTGGTCACGTTGAATTTCAAACACCTGATGGTGGCTGCGTTCCTGATGTCCGCAGCCTTTGGTGCTCAGGCCGAGCGGCTGAAGGATATCGCCAGTATTTCCGGCGTACGTTCCAACCAATTGATCGGCTACGGCCTGGTGGTCGGGCTCAACGGTACCGGCGACCAGACGACGCAGACGCCGTTCACCCTGCAAACCTTCAACAACATGCTCTCGCAGTTCGGCATCAAGGTGCCGCCCGGTTCGGGCAACGTGCAGTTGAAAAACGTCGCGGCGGTATCGATCAGTGCCGACTTGCCGGCCTTCGCCAAACCGGGTCAGCAGGTGGACATTACCGTGTCCTCCATCGGTAACTCCAAGAGCCTGCGTGGCGGCACCTTGCTGCTGACGCCGCTCAAGGGTATCGACGGCAACGTTTACGCGGTCGCCCAGGGCAACCTGGTCGTCGGCGGTTTTGATGCTGAAGGTCGTGACGGTTCGAAGATCACCGTCAACGTTCCGTCGGCCGGTCGCATCCCCGGTGGTGCGTCGGTCGAGCGTTCGGTGCCGAGCGGTTTCAACCAGGGCAACAGTCTGACGTTGAACCTCAACCGTTCCGACTTCACCACCGCCAAGCGCATCGTCGACAAGATCAACGACATGCTCGGCCCTGGCGTTGCCCAGGCCATCGACGGCGGTTCGATTCGCGTCAGTGCGCCACTGGATCCGGGCCAGCGCGTCGACTATCTGTCGATCATCGAGAACCTTGAAGTCGATCCGGGTCAGGCGGTGGCGAAAGTCATCATCAACTCCCGCACCGGCACCATCGTGATCGGCCAGAACGTCAAGGTGTCCCCGGCCGCCGTGACTCACGGCAGCCTGACCGTGACCATCACCGAAGACCCGATCGTCAGCCAGCCCGGCCCTCTGTCCAATGGTCAGACCGCTGTTGTGCCGCGCTCGCGGGTCAACGCCCAGCAGGAAGCCAAGCCGATGTTCAAGTTCGGCCCGGGCACCACCCTCGACGAGATCGTGCGTGCGGTGAACCAGGTCGGCGCGGCGCCAGGTGACTTGATGGCAATCCTTGAAGCACTGAAACAGGCCGGCGCGTTGCAAGCCGACCTGATCGTGATCTGAGGCCGGCGACCATGGATATGCACAAGAGTGGTCTGGTCAGTAGCGCCGATTCGGGGTCCTATTCGGACCTCAATCGTCTGAATCAGCTCAAGGTCGGCGACAAGAACAGTGACGAAAACCTGCGCAAAGTGGCGCAGGAATTCGAGTCGCTGTTCCTCGGTGAAATGCTCAAGTCCATGCGCAAGGCGACCGACACGCTGGCCGAGGGCAACCCGCTCAACACGCCGGCGGCCAAGCAGTACCAGGAAATGTACGACCAGCAGTTGGCCGTTTCCATGTCCCGCGAGGGCGGTGGTATTGGTCTGGCGGACGTGCTGATGCGCCAGATGTCGAAGAACAAACCATTGGCGCCGGGCGAAGCTGCAACGCTGTCGGCGGCCAAGCAGGAAGCGGCAAAAGCGGCGGTGCAGACGCCGGTGGCGGCGGGCACGGTCGCGACCAATGGGCCGCTGTCGCGAGTCAATGGCCAGCGTCCGTTGTGGGCTTCGCGCTCGATCAGCGCTCCACAGGCGGCAGGCGAGGGCGCACATCGCAACGACATGGCGCTGATCAATCAGCGGCGCCTGGCGTTGCCACCGAAGCTGGCTGACCGCTTGCTGGCAGGCCTGGTGCCTTCGGCGACGACGGCCGCCGCGCCGCTCAATAACACTCGATTGGCAGAGCGCAACACGCCGACCGGTTCGGGGCCTTTGTTCAACGGTGACTGGCTGGCGACTGCGCAAGCATCAGCGAACGCCGGTTTGCAGATTCATGGTCGTGCCATCGCTCAGATACCGTTGGCACCGGCGAAAAAAGCCTTCAGTTCTGCCGATCAGTTCGTCAACACCATGTTGCCGATGGCCAAGGAAGCCGCCGAGCGCATCGGCGTCGATCCGCGTTACCTGGTGGCTCAAGCGGCGCTGGAAACCGGCTGGGGCAAATCGGTCATGCGCGCACAGGATGGCAGCAGCAGCCACAACCTGTTCGGCATCAAGGCCAGCAGCAGCTGGAAGGGCGATTCGGCGCGGGCGATCACCAGCGAATTCAGAAATGGCGCGATGGTCAAGGAGACGGCCGAGTTCCGTTCCTATGGCTCTTACAAGGACAGCTTCCATGACCTTGTGACTTTGTTGCAAACCAACAATCGCTATCAAGATGTCGTGAAGTCGGCCGATAACCCAGAACAGTTTGTACGCGAGTTGCAAAAGGCCGGTTACGCAACCGACCCGGACTACGCGAGCAAGATTTCGCAGATAGCCAAGCAGATGACGAGTTACCAGAACTACGCTGCGGCGGGCGTTTCCACCACGCCTTTATAGGCACAAGGATTAAGGTCGAACCATGAGTTTGCTCAATATCGGGATGTCGGGTCTGGCCGCTGGCCAATCCTCGTTGATGACCACCGGCAACAACATTGCCAACGTCGACACCGCCGGGTACTCGCGCCAGCAAACAGTGCAGGGCACCAAGGCCTCGCAGCAGTTCGGCAATGTCTACATCGGCACCGGCACGACCCTGGCCGATGTGCGTCGCGTGTACAACAGCTACCTCGATGCTCAGTTGCAGACCACCACCTCGCTCAACAGCGATTCGGCCGCCTACCTGAATCAGGTCACGCCGCTGGACAAATTGCTCTCCGACACCAGCACCGGCCTGAACGGCGCACTGACCAAGTTTTTTGCCTCGGTGCAGAACGTCAACGCCAAACCCGGTGACGACGCGTCCCGCCAGTTGCTGCTCAGCGATGCCCAGGCCTTGAGCAACCGTTTCAACTCGGTCTCCGCGCAGTTGACCCAGCAGAATGCCAATATCAACGGCAACCTGACGAACATGGCGGATCAGGTCAACAAGCTGGCCGCTACCGTGGCGCAGTTGAACCAGAAGATCTCCGAGGTTTCCAGTTCCGGCGGCATGCCGAACGAACTGCTCGACGCCCGTAACGAAACCGTGCGCCAGTTGGCGACCTTCACCGGTGCGCAGGTGGTGGAGCGTGAAGGCAATCTCGACATTTACCTGGGCAGCGGTCAGCCGCTGGTCATGGGTAACACGGTCAACAAACTTGAAGTGGTACCGGGCAAAGACGATCCGGGCCGCTTGTCGCTGCAACTCAATCGCGGTTCGAGCACCATTGATATCACCGCGATCATGACCGGCGGCGAAATCGGCGGGTTGTTGCGTTATCGCAGCACCGTGCTGGACCCGGCCATGAACGAATTGGGTCGTGTGGCCCTGGTCGTCGCCGACCAGATGAACAGCCTTCAGGCCCAGGGCATCGACAAGAACGGCGCCTTCGGTTCGAACCTGTTCAACAACATCAACTCGGCCAAGCTGGTCTCTGAACGCAGCGTCGCCAGCCTGAACAACGTGGGCACCGGTAACTTTGATGTGAGCATCAAGGACACCGGCAAGCTGACCATCAACGATTACAAGGTCACGTTCACCACCGCGACCGATTACACCGTTCAGCGCCTGCCGGACAACACGCCGATGGGCTCCTTCAGCACGGTAGCGCCGGTAACGGCACCGGTCATCGACGGCGTCGAGATGAAGTTCAACGCGGCTTCTGCCACGGCGGGCGACACCTTCAGGATCACCCCGACCCGCGATGCTGCGGCGAACATCAAGACCGAGATGACCGACTCCAAGCGTCTGGCCATCGCGGCACCGCTGGGCGCGGCGATTGCAGCGAGCGGCAGTGGCAGCGGCACCCTGACGATCCCGGCCAGCGGTCAACCGACCCTGACCACCAAGTTCGACATCTACGACGCGGCGACCACCACCGCGATGCAGAACGGCCTGAAAAACTCCACGCCGACCAAGGTGGTATTTGGTGCGGTGTCCGCCGATGGCACCAGCCAGACCTACCAGTTCCTGGATGCCAAGGGCGCGCTGATCAGCGGCGGTACCATCAAGCCAGGTGAGACCAATACCCTGAACCTGAGCATTCCGCTCACGGATGCCGCGGGTGCACCGATCCCGGCTCCGCCCGCGACTCAGTACGCCGCGGCCTTCAGCATGACCATCGCCGGTGCCCCAAGCAGCGGCGCGGCGATCAACGTCTCGCTCACTCAGCCGGGCAGCCTGGACAACCGTAACGGCACCGCACTGGCTGGCTTGCAGACCGCGAAGACCGTGGACACCGGTTCGGCCAGCAAAGGTATTTCCCTGAACGACGCTTACGGCAAACTGGTCGAGGGCGTGGGTTCCAAGGCTGCACAGGGCAAGCTCGACAGCGCGGCGACCGAAGCCATCCTGGCGAACGCCAAGGGTGCGCGCGACTCGCTCTCGGGTGTCGACCTCGATGAGGAAACCGGCAACCTGGTCAAGTATCAGCAGTACTACACCGCGTCTTCGCAGATCATCAAGGCTGCGCAGGAAATCTTCAGCACACTGATCAACAGTCTTTAAGGAGTCGTAGCCCATGCGCATTTCTACCGCCCAGTTTTACGAGTCCTCGGCTGCCAACTATTCGAAGAACTTCGCCAACGTGGTCAAGAGCAGCGAAGAGGCGAGCAGCCTGGTTCGCGTCAACACCGCCGCCGATGATCCGGTCGGCGCCTCGCGCCTGCTGCAACTAGGCCAGCAGGCTTCGATGCTCGATCAGTTCAACAACAACATGACGACGATCAAAGCCACGCTTGGCCAGACTGAAGCCGTCATGACCAGTATCGGCAACGTGCTGCAACGCGCCAAGGAACTGGCCCTGGGTGCCGGCAACGCCGGTTATACCGATTCCGATCGCCAGGCCAACGCTTCGGAGCTCAGCCAGATCGAAGAACAGCTGTTGAGCCTGATGAACACCAAGGACGAAAACGGCAAATACATTTTCTCCGGCTCCAAGGGCGATACCGTTCCGTTCTCGCGTAATACCGACGGCACCTACAGCTACAACGGTGATCAGGTCACGCTGGACCTGCCGATTGGCGATACCCAGTCGATGGCCACCAACAGCACCGGTTGGGCTGTGTTCCAGCAAGCCATCAACACCAGTCGCACACAGTCCACCATGACCACGCCGACGCCGGCCGTCGATGGCGGTCGTGTGGTGCTGTCCAATGGTCAGGTGAATTCGGACGTGACCTACAACGCCAAATTCCGTGGCGGCGAGCCCTACACCGTGAATTTCCTCAGCCCTACGCAGCTGGAAATCCGCGATTCGCTGGGTAATGACGTCACGGCCGAAGCTTCTGGCAATGGCGTGTTCAGCTCCTCCGGTGGTGCCGCCACACAGACAATCAACTTCCGTGGTGTTGATCTGAAGTTGAACATCAACATGAAGACTGGCGACGTTCCGGCGACCGTGTTCCCGGCGCCTCCGGCCCCCAATGCCTACAGCTTCACCCTGGCGGCCAAGCCAGACAGCTTCAATGCGACCCGTGCCCCAGGCAACCTGTCCAGCGATGTCGTCACCAATACGAGCATCTCCAACAGTGCCGCCTACCACGCCAGCTTTCCGGAAGGCGGGGCCGTTCTCAAGTTCACCAGCGCCACGGCTTTCGACTTGTATGCCGCGCCTCTGACCGCGAGCAGCAAGCCGGTTTCCAGCGGTGTTCTGGCGGGCAACGTCGCCACCGCGTCGGGTGTCGACTTTACGCTGAGCGGCGCACCTTCGATGCAGGCTGGTGACCAGTTCTCCGTTACGGTCAACACTCACCAGACGCAGAACGTTCTGGACACGGTCGCCCAGCTGAAAACCGCGCTGTCGACGCCGACCAACAACAATCCGCAGGCCATTCAAGCACTCAACGCGGCCATTGGTTCCGGTATCGGTAACCTGACCAGTGGCATTGATCAGTTGACCTCGGGTCTTAGCTCCGTGGGGGGTCGCGGTGCGTCGCTGACGACTCAGACCGATATCAACCAGAGCCTGGTGCTGGCCAACACGCAGACCCAGGGCGCGATCCGTGATTCGGACCCGGCCACGGTGATGACCCGCCTGACCTTGCAGCAAACCATGCTGCAAGCCTCGCAACTGGCGTTCAGCAAAATCGCTCAGTTGGGGTTGTTCAACAAAGTCTGAGTCAAGGCCTTCGCGCCATAGGCGCGAAGGTTCAATACACCCGAGTGCAAACCGTCATTTTTCAGCGGTTCAGGGCTGCTCCACTCGTTCCAGAGTGAGCGCCCACCGCTCGCGAGTTCCCCTGCCGTGAAACCAGCTCCTCTTGTCAGCATCGCCATTCCCGCCTACAACCCGCTGTACTTTAAGGCAGCGCTGCAAAGTGCGCTGAACCAGACCTACGCGTCGCTTGAAGTGATCGTGTGTGACGACAGCGACAGCGACGAAATCCATGAGCTGGTCCAGGCCTGCACAGTGCCGCCAACCGTGACATTGCGTTATGTGCGCAATGAACAACGCCTGGGGTTCAAGGGGAATCTGATGGCCTGCGCCGAGCAGGCAACCGGGGAGTACCTCAAGCTTCTCTGTGATGACGATCAACTGCTGCCTGAGAGCATTGCCCGCCAGGTGCAGGGTTTCATTGAGCATGACGACGTGAATCTGGTGATTGCCCTGCGTCAGTATTGCGACGGCGATTACCTTCTGCTTCCCGAGCGCCTGGAGAACTCCAGCTTTGTCTCGGGGGATACGCTGTTCAAGGGTGAAGATCTGCTGGATGTGCTGGAAAGCTCGGCCCTGAACTTTCTCAGCAATTTGAGTGGCGCGCTGATGCGCACTCATCAGGTGCTGGAGTATTTGCCCGCGTTGACCCAGGTCGGCGAAGGGTTTGTCGCCCGCCTCGATTTCGCCTTGTTTGTCTGCCTGTTGCGTCGTGGCAATCTGGCGGTTATCGCACAGGTGCTCAGCTTTGAACGCTTGCACCCGGCGCGCCTGAGCAATCAACTGGAGGTCGAGCAGGCCGTGGCGGTCGAGCTCGGTTGGCTGACCCAAATGCTGTCGGTGCGCAGCGGCGAGCCGGCACCTGCGCCGGGGCATGTTCGCTTTATCGATCTGGCCAGCGCCGCCCTCGGTGAGCCGTATGACTGGGAAGAAATGGCGCTGGGTCGTTCCCTGGGCTTTACCTCGACGTTGCTCCGTTCGCGGGTGGGTGAAAACTGTGACTGCTTTGCTGATGTGTACCAGCAATGGCTGGCGTGTCGCACCCTGAACCCGGCCCAGCAGCGCCTGTTACCTGCGCGCCTTGCCTCGTGGGCATGGCAGCCGCGAATTGTGCCGGTGCTGATGGATGCCGACGCTGACGATGCGGCACTGGGTGTCACACTGGAGAGCATCGAACGGCAGGTCTATGGCGCCGAAAGGGTGTTGGTGCTCTCGGGTGAAAATCGCACCAGTGCCCTTGCGGGCAACGTGATTCGTGTGGCCTTGCAAGGCGACGGGCTTGAGCAACTCAATGGCCTGATGCAGGCCGACAGTGCGGACTGGTTCTATCTGCTGCGGGCCGGTGATCGCCTGAATGAACTGGCCTTGCTGCTTTTGGCCGAACGGATGGTCGAGAGTGCCGACGCGCTGTGTATCTATACCGATGAAGGCGGCTTGCGCAATGACGTGTCGGTCGAGCCGATCCTCAAGCCCGATTTCAATCTGGACCTGCTTCGCAGTTATCCCTATGTCGGGCGGACACTGGCCATCCAGCGTCAAGGCTTTGTAGCCGCGGGTGGTTTCACCCCGGATTTCGCTGAGCTCAGCCCTCATGACCTGGTCTGGCGCCTCGTCGAAAACCACGGCCCGCATGTCGTGGAGCATGTCGCCCAAGTGCTGGTCGAATCCTCGTTCGGCCTGGCGCAATGGCTCGCTCTGCCGCAGGTTATCGAGCAGAACTCCCGCGTACTCTCTGCGCACCTTGATCGTATCGGTGCGGCACACGAGGTGCGGCCGGGCAACGTGCCGCTCATCAATCGAATTGACTACCGGCATGGCGTTCAGCCGCTGGTGTCCATTGTGGTAGTAGCCCAGGATCAGCTCGGTCGGCTTGAGCGTTGCATCGAAAGTGTGCTGGAGCGCACGGCTTATGCTCACTACGAATTGTTGATCGTCGACAACGCAAGCACCTCGATCGAGGCGCGTGACTGGCTGGCCGCCATGTCGCAAATGGGCGGCGAAAAACTGCGCGTGCTGCAGTGCGATTACCCTGATAACCCGGCAGCGGCGCAGAACTTCGCCGTTGCTCAGGCACGCGGCGAGTACGTGCTGTTGCTCAGCCCGGACAGCCTGATCGTCAATCGTGACTGGCTTGGGGAGCTGCTGAATCACGGCTTGCGTCCTGAGGTGGGCGTCGTCGGTGGCCGAATGGTCAGCCCTCAGGGGCGTATCGAAGGTTCGGCCCTGGTGCTGGGGATGCGCGGCCCTGTCGGCGTACCTTGGCGCGGGGAGGTGATGACCGCTCCAGGGTATATGCAGCGCCAGCAGGCGGTGCAGAATTTGAGTGCTGTGAGAACCGAGTGCCTGCTGGTCCGCAAGCAGGTGTTCGATGAGCTTCAGGGGTTTGACGAGCAGGCCTTTTCCCAAAGACTCGGCGGCCCTGATTTCTGTCTGCGTGTGAAGCAGAAGGGCTATCTGGTGGTCTGGACGCCGTATGCCGAATCGGTCCACGTGGCTGCCGAGGCGGAGAGCGGGCCGGTGGTGTCAGATCTGCTGGCTGAGCAGAAGCGGTTTTATCAGCGCTGGCTGCCGATCATCGCAAGAGATCCGGCGTACAACGTCAACCTGAGTCTGAGCACCAATAATTTCAGCCTTGAGCCGGGTTACAAGAGCGACTGGAATCCGTTCGCCCGTCACATGCTGCCACGGGTGCTGGCGATCCCGATCAACGAGACCGCCGTAGGCCATTACCGTGTCACCCAGCCGTTTCTGGAGCTGGAAGCCGCGGGTCAAGTGCTCGGTAATCTTTCTTACCATACGCCTTCGGACATTGAGCTGGAGCGCCAGTCGCCGGACGTCATCATCCTGCAAGGGCGCTACAGTGAGGGCGCGGTGAATGAAGTGGAGCGGGTCAAAAACAGCTCCAGGGCTTTCCGGATCTTCGAGCTCGATGACTATGTCATCGACGTTCCGAAGAAAAACGCTCACGTGCGCAAGGCCATGGTTGGCGTTGAGCAAATTGTGCGGCGTGCAGTAGGGTTGTGCGACCGGGTGGTGGTGTCGACCCAACCGCTGGCCGATACTCTCAAAGGCATGCATGACGATATTCGCGTGGTGCCGAACATGCTCGCTCCGTATCTGTGGACGGGTCTGAGCAGCCAGCGACGTACGTCGCGCAAGCCGAGGGTCGGTTGGGGCGGAGGCACCAGTCACGATGGGGATCTGGCGATCATTGCCGATGTCGTTCGACTGCTGGCGGATGAAGTGGAATGGGTGTTCTTCGGCATGTGCCCGCCGGCGCTCAAGCCTTTCGTGCATGAGTTCCATCCCGCCGTTGGCTTGCAGGCTTACCCTGCCAAACTGGCGAGCCTGAACCTTGATCTGGCTTTGGCGCCGTTGGAGTTTCATATCTTCAACGACTGCAAGAGCAACTTGCGACTGCTGGAATATGGCGCGTGCGGTTATCCGGTGATCTGCACGGACACTGAGGCTTATCGCGGTTATCTGCCGTGTACCAAGGTGGTGAGTAACAGTACCGAGGAATGGCTTGAGGCGATTCGTATGCACCTGGCTGACCCGGATGCGAGTTACCGCATGGGTGATGCGTTGCGCGAGGAAGTGCTGCGCGATTATATGCTGCAGGGTAGTAACCTGAATTATTGGGCTGAGGCTTGGTTGCCGGGCTGATCTCGGGGTTCTGTTGCGATTGGGGGGCATATCCGTTGCTGCGGTTATGGCGGCTATTGGTTTCGCCCTTACGGCGAGTCACTTGGAGAAGCGCCAAGTAACCAAGCGCTTTTGCCCCTTTCGTTCGGTGCCTCGCTAAGGCTCGCCATACCCTCGCTCCGGTCCTGCTCCGTGGGCCCGCCGCGATCGGCCATCCTTGGCCGTGCGCGGCTAACCCGGCATTCATGCCGGGTTGCGCACTGCGCAGAACCTCCACTCGGCCTCTCGAGGGGGCGACCACCGCCACAGCCGCCGAGGCGGCCTGAAAGCCGACCTGGCTCTTTGGTGCACGCGTTCCCTCATTCCGGATATGTACACCTATCCCCTGTAGGAGCCGGCTTGCTGGCGATGGCGTCCTTTCAGGCGATAGATGTGTCGACTGACCCACCGCTATCGTCGGAACGCCGCCCGCAGCAAGCCGGCTCCTACACGGTGATTGGGTTCGCACGATTCAAAATTGTAGGAGCCAGCTTGCTGGCGATGGACGCCAACGATAACGCGGGCTGTCTGAATGAACGTGTTGTCCAGACGATTTTCGCCGGCAAGCCGGCTCCTACAGGGAATCCCATACGCTTTTGATTTTCACCACTCATCAGGCCGAGCGTTAGCTCGCCTTGCTGCGTTCAGTCATTCCGGATATGTACACCGCTCCCCTGTAGGAGCCGGCTTGCTGGCGATAGCGTCCGTCCAGCCAATGCAAACGTCGACTGACCCACCGCCATCGTCGGAACGCCGCCCGCAGCAAGCCGGCTCCTACACGGTGATTGGGTTCGCACAATTCAAAATTGTAGGAGCCAGCTTGCTGGCGATGGACGCCAACGATAATGCGGGCTGTCTGAATGAACGCGGTGTCCAGACGATTTTCGCCGGCAAGCGGGCTCCTACAGGGGGGCACGTACGCTTTTGATTCCCACCACTCATCAGGCCGAGCGTTAGCTCGCCTTCCGCTTTTGATCTGAGCGCCCCCTCGAGAGGCCGAGCGCAGGTTCTGCGCAGTGGGCAACCCGGCATGGATGCCGGGTAAGCCGCCCCCGGCCATGGATGGCCGATGGCGGCGGGCCCACGGAGCAGGACCGGAGCGAGGGCATGCCGAGCCACAGCGAGGCACCGAACGAAAGGGGCAAGAGCCCTTTGGTTACTTTGGGGCTTTTCGAAAGTGACTCGCCGTAAGGGCGAAACCAATAGCCGCCACAACCGCAAAAACGGATATACACCCAAGGCCCAGAGCCCACCCACCCCAGCGAAAGAGCTGGCGCGTTTCCTGCAAGCCCCCCCGATATCGCCATAAAACGAGCACTTCCGGTGAATCCAGAAGCGCCCTGAGCGGCATTGAAGGTTTTATCCAGAAGGCCTGCAAAAGCTTGATACAGCTTGGCTGAGCCCTGTGACGAACAAGAGGGGAGACGATGAAGGCAGTTATTTTGGCGGGCGGCCTGGGCACGCGCATCAGTGAGGAGTCGCACCTCAAACCCAAGCCGATGATTGAAATCGGCGGCAAGCCAATTCTCTGGCACATCATGAAGCAGTACTCCGCTCACGGGATCCATGACTTCGTGATTTGCCTGGGCTACAAGGGCTACGCGATCAAGGACTTCTTCGCCAACTACTTCCTGCACACCTCTGACGTCACGTTCGACATGTGCAACAACCGCATGGACGTTCACCAGAACTACAGCGAGCCATGGCGCGTCACGCTCATCGATACCGGTGAAGACACCATGACTGGCGGGCGCTTGCGTCGGGCCAGCCGCTACCTGGAAAACGAAGACGCGTTCTGCTTCACCTACGGCGACGGCGTGTCCGATTTGAACATCGGTGCCCTGGTGGACTTCCACCTGTCCCACGGCAAGCTCGCCACGGTCACGGCGGTTCAGCCGCCCGGTCGTTACGGCGCACTGGAACGCGACGGTCACCTGGTCCGCGGTTTTACTGAAAAGCCGCGCGGTGACGGAGGCTGGATCAATGGTGGCTTCTTTGTGCTGTCGCCCAAGGTCCTGCCGCTGATTACCGCCGACGAGACGGTTTGGGAATCCGAGCCTTTGGTCGGCCTGGCCAGCAGCGGTCAACTGGCTGCCTACCAGCACGATGGTTTCTGGCACCCGATGGACACCCTGCGCGATAAAAACCATCTGGAGCATTTGTGGCAGAGCGGGGAGGCCCCATGGAAGCAATGGGACTGAGCCCGGAATTCTGGCGCGGCAAGCGGGTTCTGCTGACCGGCCACACCGGTTTCAAAGGCAGTTGGCTGACGTTGTGGCTGCAAAGCCTCGGCGCGAAAGTCAGCGGGTTTTCCCTCGATCCGTCCACCGAGCCGAGCCTGTTCGAACTGGCGCGTGTCCACGAAGGCATCAACGATCAGCGCGGCGACCTGCGTGATCTGGGAGCCCTGCTTGAACTGATCGCCGACACCCAACCGGAAATCGTCCTGCACCTGGCGGCCCAGCCGCTGGTGCGCGAGGGTTATCGCGATCCGCTGGGGACTTACTCCAGCAACGTCATGGGCACCCTGAACCTGCTTGAAGCGATCCGTCAGGTCGGCGGCGTGCGCGCCTGCGTGCTGGTGACCACCGACAAGGTCTACGCCAATCAGGAATGGTTGTGGCCATACCGTGAAAACGAAGCCCTCGGCGGCCACGATCCTTACAGCAGCAGCAAAGCTTGCTGCGAGTTGCTGGCGCAGTCGTATGCGGCATCGTTTTTCCCGGCCGAGAAGTATGCCGAACACGGTCTGGCCCTGGCCACGGCCCGAGCCGGCAACGTGTTGGGCGGCGGTGATTTTGCCCCTGAACGTTTGATTCCCGATGTCCTGAAAGCCTGGTCCGCCGACGAGCCGGTAACCCTGCGCTACCCGCAAGCCGTCCGCCCGTGGCAACACGCGCTGGAGCCGCTGGCCGGTTATCTGCAGCTGGCCGCCGCTCTTTACGAGCGAGGTCCCGAGTTCGCCGGTGCGTGGAACTTCGGCCCGAGCGAAGCGGACATGTGCAGCGTCGGCGAAGTGGTCGAGCTGCTCGCCAACCGCTGGCCACAAGCGCGCGGATTGCGTATCGAACCGAGTGAACTGCATGAAGCAGGCCTGTTGCGCCTGGACAGCAGCCGCGCCCGCCAACTGTTGGCCTGGCAGCCGCGCTGGTCGCTGCAACAATGCCTGACCCAGACCCTCGACTGGCATCTGGCCTGGCAAAACGGCGACGACATGCGTGGCATCACGTTGGGTCAGTTGAACCTGTACCGAGGCGCGCTGTGAGCGAGTTTTCGTTGAAGGCGCTGCCGCTGACGGGCTTGTTCAGCGTGCAGCACAAACGCTTCGAAGATGATCGCGGGCACTTCGCCCGGTTGTTCTGCGAGGGCAGCCTGAGCGCCTTCGGCCAAGCGTTTTCCATTCGCCAGATCAACCATTCCTGCACCCGCGCACGCGCGAGTGTGCGTGGCCTGCATTACCAGAATGCCAACGCGCCGGAAGCCAAGCTGATCACCTGCCTGCGCGGTGAAGTCTGGGATGTGGCGGTGGATTTGCGGCCCGACTCCGCAACGTTCCTGCACTGGCACGCCGAACACCTGCGGGCCGGTGACGGTCGCAGCCTGCTCATTCCTGCCGGTTTTGCCCATGGCTTCCAGACCCTGACCGACGACGCCGAATTGCTTTACCTGCACAGCGCCGACTACGCGCCGGAGCATGAAGGCGGCTTGTCGGTGAACGATCCACGGCTGGCGATTGCCTGGCCGTTGCCTGTCAATAATCTGTCAGCCAGGGACGCCAGCCATCCCTTGCTCGATGAACGTTTCGCTGGAGTGCGTCTATGAACTGCCGTGGTTGCGGTACTCCTTTGGCCCTGCCGCTGATCGACCTCGGCACCTCGCCGCCGTCGAACGCCTACGTTCGTGCCGATCAGCTGGAACAGGCTGAACAGTGGGTGCCACTCAAGGTTGCGGTGTGTCAGCAGTGCTGGTTGGTGCAAACCGAGGATTACACCAGCGCCGACAGTCTGTTCGACGCTGAGTATGCGTATTTCAGTTCGTTCTCCAGCACCTGGCTGGCGCATGCCGATCGCTACGTCGCCGAGATGGTCGAGCGCTTCGGCCTGACCGCTGACAGCCGTGTGGTGGAAATCGCTGCCAACGACGGTTACCTGTTGCAGTACGTCGCCGGTCGCGGCATTCCTTGCCTGGGCGTTGAGCCAACCCGCAGCACTGCGCAAGCGGCGCGGGAAAAAGGCCTGGAGATCCGCGAGTTGTTCTTCGGCCGTCACACCGCTGCGCAATTGGTCAGCGAAGGCTGGTCCGCGGACCTGATGGCTGCCAACAACGTGTTGGCCCACGTGCCGGACATCAATGACTTCCTCGGCGGCTTTGCGACCTTGCTCAAGCCGACCGGCGTGGCGACGTTCGAGTTTCCGCAACTGCTGACGCTGATGGCCGGGCAACAGTTCGACACGCTGTATCACGAGCACTATTCCTACCTGTCCCTGACCGCCGTGCAGACATTGTGCGAACGCAACGGCCTGGAAGTGTTCGACGTCAGTCAGCTGTCGACCCACGGCGGTTCGCTGCGGGTTTTCGTCCAGCGTGCCGATGGCGTTCGTCGTGACGTGCAGCCTGCGGTTGCTCAGCAACTGCAAGCCGAAATCACCGCCGGTGTGAAAACCCCCGAGTACTACGCGACCCTCGCGCCAGCCGCCGAGGGCATCAAGCACCAATTGCTGCGCTTCTTGTTGCAGGCGAAAGCCGATGGCAAACGTGTGGTCGGTTACGGCGCCGCCGCCAAGGGCAACACGTTGCTCAACTACGCCGGGGTCAAGCCTGATCTGTTGGCCTGGGTCGCCGACGCCAATCCGCACAAACAGGGCAAGTTCTTGCCTGGCAGCCGGATTCCGGTGGTGTCGCCCGAGCGTATCGCCCTCGAACAACCCGACTACATCCTGGTTCTGCCATGGAACCTGTTGCCTGAAATCACCCAGCAATTCGCCTCGGTCAAAGAGTGGGGCGCACAGTTTGTCGTTGCCGTTCCGGAGTTGAGTATTCAATGAGCAGAATTCACTACACCAAACCGAGTGTCGGCGAACTGGAAGCCCGGTATGCCCTGGATGCCGTGCAGAACGGTTGGGGCGCGCGTTGCTACGAATACCTGACGCGTTTCGAGCACGGGTTTGCCGAGCACCTTGGTGCGACCTATGCCATCGCGACGTCGAGCTGCACCGGCGCGCTGCACATGGGGATGGCTGCACTGGACATCGGCGCGGGTGATGAAGTGATCTTGGGCAACACCAACTGGATCGCTTCGGCGGCACCGATTACCTATCTGGGCGCTACGCCGGTGTTTGTCGATGTTCTGCCGGATAGCTGGTGCCTGGATCCGGAGCTCGTCAGGCAGGCAATTACCCCGAAGACCAAAGCTATTCTCGCGGTCCATCTTTACGGCAATCTGTGCGACATGGACGCATTGCTGGCGATCGGTCGCGAACACGGTATCCCGGTCATCGAAGACGCCGCCGAAGCCATCGGCTCGCAGTGGCGCGGCAAGGCTGCCGGCTCGATGGGGGCGTTCGGTGCGTTTTCATTCCATGGCACCAAAACCATGACCACCGGCGAGGGCGGCATTTTCGTCACCTTGGATAAAGCCCTGTATGAGCGCGTCCTGACGTTGTCCAACCATGGTCGTGTCGCGGGCAGCACCAAACAATTCTGGCCAGAGTTCATTGGCTTCAAATACAAGATGAGCAACTTGCAGGCGGCCGTCGGCTGCGCTCAGGTCGAGCGGATCGAAGAGCTGATCGAACGCAAGCGGACGATATTCGCCAATTACGCCCGCGCGCTGTCATCGCTGCCGGGGGTTTCGCTGAACCCAGAACCTGCCCATGCCCGCAACGGTTACTGGATGCCCACGGTGGTATTCGATGCCGGGACCGGGATCCATCGCGACGAGATGATCGCCGCGTTCCAGGCCGCCGATATCGACGCCCGCGTGTTCTTCTGGCCACTGTCTTCGTTGCCCATGTTCAGCGAACACGTGGTCGATACGCCGGTTTCGTTTGCCTTGCCGGAGCGTGCGTTCAACCTGCCGAGTTATCACGACATGACTGACGCCGATCAGGCACGGGTGGTGGATGTGGTGCGTACACTGCTGGCAAAAAGGCAATCACTGTGAAGATGTACTTGCTGGGCGCGGCCAACCCGGAAGCGGTGCGCATGCTGCACGCGGTGAAGCGCAGCACACCGAATGTCGAGTTTGCGTTTCTGGACAATGACCCGAACAAACACGGGACACCGTTTTTTGGTGTTCCGGTCATTGGCGGTTCGGCGTTGGTCAGTGAGCTCAAGGGGCCGGACGTACGTTTCGTCAACCTGATCACCGGCAGCACCCGACTGCGCTACGAGACCACTCGCCAACTGGTCGAGGCCGGTGCAACGCTGGGCCAGTTCATCCACCCCGGCATTGACCTGACCATGATTCGCATGGGGCAGGGCAGTTATCTGCAGGAAGGCGTAATCATGCAGGCCGAGGTGACGCTGGGCGACAACACCAGCATCAGCGCCGGCAGCGTGGTGGGGCATGAAGGGCAAATCGGCCACTCGGTGTTCATGGCGCCCGGCGTATGCATCGCTGGTTGCGTGGAGATCGGCGACGGCACGTTCATCGGCACCAACGCCACCATTCTTCCGCGCTTGCGTATCGGACGCTGGGTGACCATCGGCGCCGGCGCCGTCGTCACCAAAGATGTCCCGGATTATTCAGTCGTGGCGGGCAATCCCGCCAGGATCATCAAGACCAACGTGGTGCCTTACCCCGACGGTAAGGTCTTCAACTAACCCGTTTGCCTATTTTTTTTGGAGCGTTTCAATGAATCCCCATGAGCAGTTTCGCGAAGAAGTAAAAGACAACATCGAAGGCCTGAAGAAGGACAAGGCGCTGCAAGCCGAGTCGCTGGGCTGGGTCGGCACCACGGCCAAACACAAGTACACCTACAACTTCAGCTGGATGGGCCGGCCGATCATTCAGTTCCCGCAGGACATGGTCGCCATGCAGGAAATCATCTGGAACCTGCGTCCGGACGTGATCGTTGAAACCGGCATCGCCCACGGCGGTTCGCTGGTGTTTTACGCCTCGATCCTGGAACTGATGGGCCATGGCGAAGTGCTGGGTGTCGACATCGATATCCGCCAGCACAACCGCGAAGCGATCGAAGCTCACCCGATGAGCAAACGCATCCAGATGATCCAGGGTTCGAGCATCGACACGGCCATCGTCGACCAGGTGCGCGAGCGCATCCAGGGCAAGAAAGTGCTGGTGGTCCTGGACTCCAATCACACCCACGAACACGTGCTCGAAGAGCTGCGCCTGTATGCACCGATGGTCTCGGTGGGCAGCTATTGCGTGGTCATGGACACCGTGGTCGAAGACATGCCGGAAGATGCGTTCCCGGACCGTCCATGGGGCAAGGGTGACAACCCGAAAACTGCGGTCTGGGCCTACCTGGAAGAGAACCGCGATTTCGAGATCGACCAGGCCATTCACAGCAAGCTGCTGATCACTGTCGCGCCGGATGGCTACCTGCGCCGAGTACGTTAAGCGACACCTCTATTCAAGCGTTAATCAGGCAATCGGTCTGTGGTGGGGAAGGATATGCAAGGCATTTACGGTTCTGAAAACATGCAGCCCTTGAGTGAACTGTTCACTCTGGTGCTGATTACACACAATCGCCCGACGTTCCTGCGCAGGGCATTGCAGTACTACAGCACGTTGCCTTGCAAGATCCTGGTTCTCGATTCGTCGGCCATCGCGCTCGAGGGCGCGGCGACGGTTGCGGACACCATCGACTATCGGCATTTGCCGCAATTCGGCTACTGGGGAATCCAGGCCAAACTGGTGTACGGCGTCGAGCAGGTCACCACGCCTTACATGGTCTTCGCTTCCGACGATGATTTCCTGATGCATGGTGGCCTCACCGAGTCGGTGAACTTCCTCGAAGCCAACCCCGACTACGGTCTGTGCCATGGCTATTGCCTGATGTACCTGACCCACTCCAACTATGTGCAGTACTACCTTCGTGACAAGAAAGTAAACGAGGACTACAACGCCGAGCTCGGTCAGGATCGTGTACTCGATTACGTGAGCCAGTACATTCCGCCGTTCTATGCGGTCCATCGGACTTCGCTGCTGCGTGACTGGTATGCCGCGATGCCTGAAGGAACGATCTTCCAGTGGCAGGAGATCGGGCATGTCTACTACATGCTCGCCCGGGCCAAGGCGCGGATTCTTCCAATTCCTTACGTGGTGCGTGAGGTCAACTATGGCCGCTCGGATCACAACACCGAGATCATGACGACCCTGGCCCTCAAGGACGCCCGGTCTGTCGCCGACCGTGAGCGTTTTGCCGGCTTCCTGGCATCGCTGCCGACCGGCATCAAAGGTCTGGATGAACACCAGACCGCGCAGGTCGCGCTGCAAAGTTTTGCCGCCCTCGCCGAGAGCCTGACGAAACGCAACGCGCTGACCATCGAGCCGATTTTCGAGTCTTACTGGACGGATCCGACGATAGGGCCGAAGCGGGTCTTCGGCCCTCAGCAATACGTTGAAATGCCGTTCTATAACAGTGCCTTCTTCGACCAACTGACGCAGTGCGAATTCCTGCTTCATTCGATGCCGGCGGGGCGCTTGCAACTCGAAGAAATGGAAGGCGCGTTGCTCAAGCAGGAAGCGTTGCAGCGCACCTATTCCAATGACACTCCGGCGACCATCCAGACCCGTCTGATTGAAGCCGTTGGCCTGGGAGCGTTCAACCGTCGGGTGATGCAGAAACTGGCGCAGCAGCTGTTGGATATGGATGAAGCCGCTGATGCCCGGATACTGACCGACTGGGTTGAGCGTCTGGACAGCGTGCCAACCTTCGACAGCCGTCAGTTGCTCGACACAATGCCGTCGGGACGTTTGCAAAACTGGCTGCAGGCCCGGCAACCGAACGACACCGCGGTGCGCAAAATCAACCAGCACCTGGCGGCCAACGAAGGGGGCCCTCAGTTCGGCATTCTGTTGCTCGATCTGGACGCAGACATGGACAAGCTTCAGGTCACTCTGGACAGCCTCATGGAAAGTGCGTTCCGGGCGTTCAAGGTGGTGATCTTCACCACGGGCGACTTGCCGGCAGTCACCACGGCACAAAACACCCTGCATTTCGTCAAGGTCACGGCGGCCAATTACGTCGACAAGCTGAACCAGATCGCTCGTCAGTCGACTTCGGACTGGTTGCTGCTGGCCGAGGCGGGTGACGAGTTCACCACTGCCGGCTTCTTGCGTGCCAGCCTCGAGTTGCAAGACGCCGAGGGTTGCCGTGCGGTGGCGATGGACGAAATTCATCGCCAGGAGAATGGCACGCTGGTCGATGTGTTCCGGCCAGCCTTCAACCTCGACCTGTTGCAGAGCCTGCCGTCACTCATCGCACGGCACTGGCTGATTCGCCGCGAAGCGCTGGTGGAAGTCGGCGGTTTTGCCCGCGAGTTCGCCTCGGCGCTCGAGTTCGACCTGCTGCTGCGCCTGATCGAAACCGGTGGCCTGGCCGGCCTTGCCCATTTGGCCGAGCCGTTGCTGATCACCGCCGCTCCTGAGCCGACAGCCAACGAGCACGAGCGTCAGACGTTGGTCCGTCATCTGGTGACCCGCGGTTATCAAGCCCAGGTCAGTGCCGAAGCATCGGCTGGTTTGCGTATCGAATACCGCCATGCGGGGCGTCCGAAGGTATCGGTCATCATCCACAGCCAGGACAACCTGGAGCACTTGCAGCGCTGCCTGGTCAGTGTCTTGCAGCGCACGCGCTATCAAAACAACGAAGTTATCATTGCCGATAACCACAGCCAGTCCGCCGAGCTTCACACCTGGCTGGACAGCCTGGAACGAAACGGACGGGGCCGGATTCGTCTGGTCAAGGCTGAACAGCGTCTCAGCACGTCGGCCCTGATCAACCTCGCAGCCGGCGAGGCTCAAGGCGAATACCTGGTGCTGCTGGCGGCGGACGCCGAAGTGGTCAACGCCAACTGGATCGAGGCGCTACTCAATCAGGCCCAGCGTCCCGAAGTCGGCGTGGTCGGTGCCAAACTAGTGGACCGCGAAGGCAGCGTGACCGGTGCCGGGTTGATTCTGGGGCTCAACGGCGGGATTGCTTCGCCCTTCATCGGTGAGAAGAAGGACGCGTCGGGCTACATGCGCAGACTGCTCGTCGAGCAGAATTACGCGGCCGTCAGCGGTGCATGCCTGATGATTCGCAAGGAAGTATTCGACGCGCTCGGTGGTCTGGATCGGGAGCATTTCGATGACGTGTACGCCGATGTCGATCTGTGCCTGAAAGTCGCCGATGCCGGGTTGCTCACGGTGTGGACGCCGCAAGTGCAAGTTACCCAACCAGGCACCTTGCCGGACGCTCCCCAGGCAGTGGCGGCCCTGCGCGACAAGTGGCAGGCGCGTTTCGCGTACGACGAGGCTTACAACAACAACCTGGCCTTGACCGGCACGGGCTTTGCCCTGAGTGAACCGGCCCCGGTGAACTGGGCGCAGTTGCTCGCATAAGCCTGACTGACAGGTACAAGGACTCAAGGCATGTTCAACGGTAAATCGATTTTCATCTCTGGCGGCACCGGCTCGTTCGGGCGCAATTTCATCCGCCGGCTGCTGGAGCAATATCAGCCGAAGCGGGTGGTGGTGTTCTCGCGCGATGAGCTCAAACAGTACGAGATGCAGCAGACGTTCAACGCGCCGTGCATGCGTTACTTCCTCGGTGATGTGCGCGATGCTGATCGTCTGCGCCAGGCCATGCGTGGCATCGATTACGTGGTGCATGCCGCGGCACTCAAACAAGTGCCGGCGGCGGAGTACAACCCGACCGAATGCATCCGCACCAACGTCAACGGCGCGGAAAATATCATTGCCGCGGCCATCGACAACGGCGTGAAAAAAGTCGTCGCACTGTCCACCGACAAGGCTGCCAGCCCGATCAACCTGTACGGCGCGACCAAGCTGCTGTCGGACAAATTGTTCGTCGCCGCGAACAATATCGCCGGCGACCAGAACACCCGTTTTTCGGTGGTCCGTTACGGCAACGTTGCCGGTTCGCGTGGCTCGGTGGTGCCGTTTTTCAGCAAGCTGATCGCCGAGGGCGCCACGGAGCTGCCGATCACCGATGAGCGCATGACGCGTTTCTGGATCACCCTCGATCACGGTGTGCAGTTTGTGCTCGACAGCTTCGCCCGCATGCACGGTGGTGAAGTGTTTGTGCCCAAGATCCCGTCGATTCGTATCGTCGATCTGGCACTGGGCATGGCTGAACATTTACCGCACAAGAACGTCGGCATTCGTCCGGGAGAAAAACTCCATGAGTTGATGGTGCCGCTGGACGACGCGCGGATGACCCTGGAGTTTGCTGATCACTACACCATTCAACCCTCGATTCGTTTCACCAGCGTCGACGTGGATTTTGCCGTCGACAAACTGGGCGAGCAGGGCCGGCCTGTCAGAGAAGACTTCGAGTACCGGTCCGACACCAATCCGCACTACCTGTCGGTTGGCCAGATCGCTGAACTGCACGCGAAACTGCCGGCATGATTCCCTACGGTCGGCAGAGCCTCGATCAGGCAGATATCGATGCGGTGGTCGCCGTGCTGCAGTCGGACTGGCTCACTCAAGGGCCGACCATCGAACGCTTCGAACAGGCATTGGCGCAACGTTGCCAGGCTGATTTCGCCGTGGCGGTGTGCAATGCCACGGCGGCGTTGCACATTGCCTGCCTCGCGGCCGGACTCGGCCCGGGTGATCGGCTATGGACTACGCCGAATACGTTTCTGGCTTCGGCCAACTGTGGTCGCTATTGCGGCGCCGAGGTGGATTTTGTCGACATCGATCCACTGACGTGGAATCTCGACGCTTACGCACTGGCATCGAAGCTTGAGGCCGCCGAGCGCGCTGGCACGCTGCCGAAGGTGCTGGTGGCCGTAGCGTTTTCCGGGCAGAGCTGCGACATGCGCATGATCGCCGGGCTGGCCGAACGTTATGGTTTTACGGTGATCGAGGACGCGTCCCACGCGGTCGGTGCTTCCTATGCCGGACGCCCGGTGGGCTGCGGCGAATTTGCGGCGATGACGGTGTTCAGTTTTCACCCGGTGAAAATCATCACCAGCGCCGAAGGGGGCATGGTGTTGACCAACCGCCCTGAACTGGCCGAGCGCTTGCAGCGTCTGCGCAGCCACGGCATGACCCGCGATCCGCAACAGATGACCGAAGCCAGTCACGGCCCCTGGTACTACCAGCAGGTGGAGCTGGGCTTCAATTACCGGATCACCGATCTGCAGGCGGCACTCGGTCTGTCGCAGCTGGACAAGCTCGATGGCTTCATTGCGCGCCGCCGTGAACTGGCGGCGCGTTATGAGCGGTCGCTGGCGTACTTGCCGCTGACCTTGCCCGGCGCGCAGCCGGAGGCCGAATCGGCGTGGCATCTGTACGTGGTGCGGTTGCACACCGACCGGATCAACCTCAGTCATCGCCAGGTGTTCGAAGGCTTGCGAGCGGCCGGGGTCGGTGTGAACCTGCACTACATACCGGTGCATTTGCAGCCGTACTATCGCGACCTGGGGTTTGCCGAAGGTGACTTCCCGCAGGCCGAACGTTATTACGCCGAGGCCATCAGCCTGCCGATGTTTCCTTTGCTGAGCGATGAGCAGCAGGACTATGTGGTGGCGCAACTGCGGCGCCTGGTTCTTGAGGAGTAGTGTTGTGAGCAGCGTTGCGATCATTCCGGCCCGCGGCGGCAGCAAGCGAATCCCGCGCAAGAACCTCAAGCCGTTCGACGGCGTGCCGATGATCGTTCGTTCGATTCGCACGGCGCTGGAGTCGCAACTGTTCGACCAGGTGATCGTCAGCACCGACGATGAAGAAATCGCCGAGGTCGCGCGTGATCACGGGGCTCAGGTGCCGTTCTTGCGTCCTGCGTCGTTGGCCGACGACTTCACCGGCACCGCCGCGGTGATCGTTCATGCCTTGAATCAATTACCAGCGTTCGACTATGCCTGCTGCATCTACGCAACCGCACCGCTGTTGCAGGTAGGGTTTCTGCGTCAGGGACTTGAACTGCTGGAGCAGCATCCGGAAAAATCCTTCGCGTTTTCCGTGACCGATTTCGGCTTTCCCGTGCAGCGCGCCTTGACCCTCGACGAGCAGGGCGCGCTGACATCGTTGTACCCGGAATTCCGCAATACGCGGTCGCAGGATCTGCCCGCAGCCTTTCAGGACGCCGGCCAGTTCTACTGGGGGCGCAGCGAGGCCTGGTTGCGCGGCGACGTGTTGTTTTCCCCGGTAAGCCTGCCGGTGATCCTGCCGCGGCATCTGGTGCAGGACATCGACACCCTCGAAGACTGGACACGCGCCGAATACTTGTACGCTGCGCTGAAGGCTGGTGGTGAGTTGCAATGAGAGTGCTGATTCGCTCCGACGCGTCGCCCACCATTGGCAGCGGGCACATCGCTCGTTTGTTGCCGCTGGCCAGGGTTTTGCGCAAACAGGGCTCGCATGTTGCTTTTGCATGCCGCCAACTGCCGGGGCATCGGCTGGACATGCTGGCAGCCGAAGGTTTCGAAACCTTTGCGCTGCCCGATCGTTATCCCGACGAAGACCCGCAACAAGCCATCGAATCCATGCTGCCGTGGCAGGCGGACATCGACGCGCTGGCGTACGCCTTGGAAAACCATCCGGCATTCGACTGGATCATCGTCGACCACTATGGGCTCGACCATCACTGGCAGACGGCGGCCCGGCGCTGGGCGCCACGGATCGCCGCGGTGGACGACCTCGCCACTCGCCAGTACGCCGTCGACCTGCTGCTCAACCAGAACCTGTCGGGTACACCAGAGGCTTATGGTTCGCTGCTTGAGCCCGGTTGCCAGACGTTGTTCGGCCCGCGATTCGCGATGCTGCGCGATGAGTTCTGCTGCCCGGCAATTGCGATCAAGCCCCAGGTAAAACGGGTGCTGGTCAATTTCGGCGGTTTCGATGCAGCGATGCAGACTTATCACGCGATGTTGGCGATGGCCGATTTCCATGCGCTGGAAGTTGATTTCGTGGCCGGTGCCGATAACCCGGCATGGGACAAGATGATGGCCATGGCGGCGAGTCATCCCAACTGGCGCTTGCACAGTTTTGTCAGCGACTTCTTCCGCTTGATGATCGAGGCCGACCTGTTCGTCGGCGCCGGTGGGGGAACCAGTTGGGAGCGGGCGGCCCTGGGGTTGCCGACGATTTGCATTGCGGTCTCGAATAATCAGCAGGCCAACGGCGAGGTCATGGCGGCCTCGGGTGCCCATGTGTACCTGGGCGCCCGTGAGCAGGTGAGCGTCGAACAATTGCGGCAGGCCATCGGTTTTGTCGCGGGCAATCCTGGGATACGCCAGAGTCTGGCCGAGCATTCGCGACAGCTGGTGGATGGTCGGGGCGCACAGCGGGTGGCGGCCGCCCTGGCCGGCGCGGTGTTGCTGATCCGCCCGGCGACCACCGACGATGCGCAGCTTCTGTTCGACGGGCGTAATGCCGAAGCGGTACGTCGCTGGTCGCGGGAGACCGGGCTGATCGAATGGTCGTCGCATCAAAACTGGCTGGCCGCCAGTTTGAACAATACACAGCGTCTGCTGTTGATCGCCGAGGCGGATGACGGCCCGGTGGGCGTGTTGCGTTATGACTTGAGCGAATTTGAAGCTGAAGTCTCGATTTATCTGTTTGAAGATCGCATCGGCCTGGGCTGGGGCAGGGCGCTGCTGGCTCGGGGCGAGGCCTTCGTGACCACCCATTGGCCGCAACTGCGGACTATCACCGCTCAAGTGGTGCCAGAGAACCAGTCGTCGCTGAAGGTATTTCGCGAAGCCGGTTTCACTCAGAGTGCTTGCGTGTTCACGCGCGAATTGAAGGATCACTGCAATGACTAGCTTCAAAATTGGCGACCGCTTGATCGGGGCCGATGCGCCGCCGTTCATCATCGCCGAGATGAGTGGCAACCATAACCAGTCACTGGATATGGCCCTGCAAATCGTCGATGCCGCGGCCAAGGCGGGTGCGCATGCCTTGAAGCTGCAAACCTATACAGCCGACACCATGACCCTGGACCTGTCCGAGGGCGAGTTCTTCATCAAGGACCCGAACAGTCTGTGGGTCGGATCGTCCCTGTACGCGCTCTACGAAAAAGCGCATACGCCGTGGGAGTGGCACGCGCCGATTTTCGCCCGCGCCAAGGCGCTGGGGATGCTCGCGTTTTCCACGCCGTTTGATGACACCGCAGTGGACTTCCTCGAAAGTCTCGACGTGCCGGCCTACAAGATCGCCAGTTTCGAGAATACGGACCTGCCGTTGATTCGTCGGGTCGCTGCGACCGGCAAGCCATTGATTATTTCTACCGGCATGGCCAGCATCGCTGAACTCGACGAAACCGTACGTGCCGCCCGCGAAGCCGGTTGCAAGGATCTGGTGTTGCTCAAGTGCACCAGCACCTACCCGGCGACGCCCGCCAACAGCAACGTGCGGACGATTCCTCATTTGCGCGAATTGTTTGGCTGTGAAGTCGGGCTGTCTGACCACTCGATGGGCGTCGGTGTGTCTGTGGCCGCGGTGGCTCTCGGGGCGACGGTGGTGGAAAAGCACTTCACCCTCGACCGCAGTGCCGGTGGCGTGGACGCGAGTTTTTCGCTGGAGCCGGCGGAGCTCGCCAGCCTGGTGATAGAAACCGAACGCGCGTGGCAGGCCATGGGGCATGTGCATTACGGTGTGACGGACGCCGAGCGCAAGTCTCTGATGTACCGCCGCTCGCTCTACGTGACTCAGGACATGGCTGCCGGCGAGCCCTTTTCTGTCGCTAATCTGCGAGCCATTCGTCCGGGGCTGGGGTTGGCTCCAAAACACGCGGAAACCCTTCTGGGCCGCCGTGCCCGTAAGGCTATCCCGCGCGGAACGCCGCTGGACTGGTCGTTGGTCGAATAACCCCTTATGGTGCCGATTCGGCAAAATAGAGTGACCTGCGAGTCATAACGCGCATCTTCACTGTATTGTATTAATCGGGAAGGTGGCGCCTGGCCTGTTTTTGGCCCAGTGATAGCCTTTTATTCTTCCCGCTGTCGCCTCAATGAGGCGGCGTTTTTCTCCGTTTGTCGGCGCCCCTCGAATCATTACGAGCGGTGGTATTGGGCTGTTTATTATTGGGAAGCCGTAATGATTGGCATAAAAAGCATTGCGAGCTACGTTCCTGTAGCCGGCGTGGACAATTACGCACAAGGTGCAAAATTCGAAAAGGATGAAGAATTCATCCTGGGCAAGATCGGTTCGGCCTTCCTGCCGCGCAAAGACGCTGGTCAGGAAACCTCGGACCTGTGTGTCGAAGCAGCCAATGCGCTGTTCGCCAACAATCCGGACTTGAAACGTGAAGACATCGACGTACTGATCGTCGTCACGCAGAACGGCGACGAAGAAGGCCTGCCGCACACCGCCGCCATCGTTCAGGACAAACTGGGCCTGCCGACCACCGTCGCCGCGTTCGATATTTCCCTGGGCTGCTCGGGCTACGTCTACGGCATCTACGCCATCAAGGGCTTCATGGAAGCCGCAGGCTTGAAGAATGGCCTGCTGATCACCGCAGATCCGTACTCGAAGATCGTCGACCCGGAAGACCGCAACACCACCATGCTGTTTGGCGATGCCGCCACTGCAACCTGGATGGGCGAAAACGCACCATGGCAACTGGGCAAGGCCAAGTTCGGCACCGACGGTTCCGGTGCGCCGCACCTGAAGGTGACCGACGGGGTGTTCTTCATGAACGGCCGTCAGGTGTTCAACTTCGCGCTGCTGAAAGTCCCGGCGCACTTGCACGAACTGCTGACCGATTCGCAGCTGACCGCTGACGATATCGATGCGTTCTGCATTCACCAGGGCAGTGCCGCGATTGTCGACGCTGTGGCTCGACGCTTCGAAGGCGAGCCGGAGAAGTTCATCAAGGACATGGTCGAGACCGGCAACACCGTTTCGTCGAGCATCCCGCTGCTGCTGGAGAAACACGTACTGGACTCCACCTGGAAACGTGTGGCGTTGAGCGGTTTCGGCGTTGGTTTGTCATGGGGCTCGGCGATTATCTATCGCCCTTGATCCTTCAAAAGCCAGGCATAAAAATAGCGTTCAAGGTGTAACCTTGAGCGCTATTTTTTTTTTGCCCGAATGAAAAGCGAGGCTCCATGAGCGAGTTGTTTGAGCGCAACGGCGAGTTGATTCAGCGGCGTTGGCCCAAGGTCTGGCATCGACTGTCGGTGGAGAACAGCACCGAGTTGCGCGCTGATCTGGTGGACGGCCAGGGCTCGACATTGAGCATCAATGGCATTCAGTTGACCAGTCGCCATGACCGCACTCGCGAAGCGTTGATTCAGGCCGGCAGCCTGCCCGTCGACAGTCCGGTGGTGCATGTCTATGGCACCGGGCTGGGGGATTTGCAGCTGCAATTGCTGGAGCGAACCGGGCTTGAACGGTTGTACGTGCACATTCTGAACGGCGCGGTGTTTTCCCTGGTGCTGCAACTGCTCGATCAACAGTCGTGGCTCGCCGATTCACGAGTGGTGCTGCTGTACGCCGGCGATCTGGCGGAAATCCAGTTGCCGTACTTCGCGCTGCCTTCGGAGCTGGTGCTGGCGGACGACTACAACGCCAAGATCCGCGACCGGCTGATCAGCGAAACCCATTTGACCTTCAACAATCGCGAATTCAATGCCGACAATCCGGAGATTGCCGAGCGTTTGCAGGCGAGTGTCGAGCGTGTTCGCGCCGATGCCGATGCTGCGGAGCTGTTTGCCACCTGTTCCGGCAGGGAAGTGTTTGTCATTGCCACCGGACCCAGCCTGGAACAGCACTTCGACACGCTGCGCGCGGTACGCGAACAGGCGCAGCGGCCGTTGTTCATTTGCGTCGATACGGCCTACCGACCGCTTATCGAGCATGGGATCAAGCCGGATGTGGTGGTCACGATTGATCAGCGTATCTCGACGCGACATTTGCCGTGCGATGCCACGCGCGATATCACGCTGGTCTACATGCCCATGGTTGATCCAGAGGTCTTGGGAGGCTGGCAGGGCAAGCGTTACGTGGCCTATTCCGCCAGCCCTGTCTATAGGGACATACGCGAGCAGTTGCCCAAGGCCCAACTGTTTGTCGGTGGCAGTGTGATTCACCCGGCGGTGGACCTGGCGGTACACATGGGGGCCAGCCAGATCACGCTGTTCGGCGCCGATTTTGCTTTTCCGAACAATAAGACCCACGCCGGCTGGAATGACGGTGACCTTGGGCCGAACGTGGGCGCCGCCCGGCACTGGGTGCTCGATGGCCACGGTCAGCGAGTCAAGACGCAGCTCAATTTCCGCAGTTACTTGTGCGAGCTGGAACGGTACATCGCCGGGCATCCTCAGATGGCTTTCTATAACAGCAGTCGGGCAGGGGCGATGATCGTCGGCACGACGTTTCATCCGGAGCTCACGCGATGACTGAATCCTCCCTGATTGCCCAAGCGCTGCAGTGTTCTGTTTTGTTCCGTCTGGGGCGAGATGTCGAAGCGGCGCTGCTCATGGTCCAGATTTGCAGTGATGTGCAATCCGCAATGGGGCACGAGACTGTCGAGGTCCAATCCCGCTGGACGGCGTTGCTCACCGACATGCAGGCCTGTCAGGAGGCGCAGGACTGGTTGGCGCTGGCCGATTATCTTGATTATGAGTTGCCCCAATTGCTGGAAGCGACCACGGCCGGTCAAGGCTTTTGACAATGTGCCGGTACAGGCGAGTCCTCGCTGTCCCGTTACCGGCATTTCCCTGACGTCACTTTTTTGGATTGGCTTGCCGCCAAGCCCTTGTTTTATGGGGGGTGGCAGTGTGATGGCAAATTTTTTTCAAAATGGCCTAAAGCAACCTGCATTCGCGACGATAACTATTACGAAGGTTCTCTAGGCCATACCCGGCGGTTGCCAGGGCCGGAAGCCGCAGTACCCAACCAACGAGGAATTCGTCATGGCTTTGACAGTAAACACCAACACTACGTCGCTGAACGTTCAGAAGAACCTGAACCGTGCTTCCGACGCGCTTTCGACTTCGATGACTCGCCTGTCTTCCGGCCTGAAAATCAACAGCGCCAAAGACGACGCCGCCGGCCTGCAAATCGCTAACCGTATGACCTCGCAGATCCGTGGTCAGACCATGGCTATCAAAAACGCCAACGACGGTGTTTCGATCGCTCAGACCGCTGAAGGCGCTCTGCAAGAGTCGACCAACATTCTGCAACGTATGCGTGAAATTGCACTGCAATCGCGAAACGACTCCAACGGCACTGCTGACCGTACCGCTCTGGACAAAGAATACCAACAGTCGGTTGCAGAACTGACCCGTATTGCTCAGTCCACCAACCTGAACGGCAAAGCGCTGATCGACGGTACTGCTGGCGCAATGGAATTCCAGGTAGGTTCGAACACTACTTCCGACAACCAGATCACTCTGACCCTGTCGACCAGCTTCGACGCCAGCGCCCTGGGCATGACCGGTACTACCATCTCCGGTACTTCCAACTCGGGTAACCACAACTCTGTATTGTCCGCGATCTCGGCCATCAACATTGCCCTGGACAAAATCAACTCCACTCGTGCTGACCTCGGTGCTGCTCAGAACCGTTTCTCCACCACGATCTCCAACCTGCAGAACATCAACGAAAACGCCAGTGCTGCACTGAGCCGCGTACAAGATACCGACTTCGCTGCTGAAACTGCACAGCTGACCAAGCAAAACACCCTGCAACAAGCTTCCACTTCGGTTCTGGCCCAGGCCAACCAACTGCCATCCGCTGTACTGAAACTGCTTCAGTAATAGCTGGGTAAGTTTTGGCGGGGGAGTGCGCACGCGCGCTCTCTCGCTTTTTCAATTTAAGAGGTGATGGACATGGATATGAGCGTGAAGCTGAACTTGTCTTATCCTGCCGCGAAGCCGGCGACGACTGTTGCTGAACAATCGGTGGAAAAGCCTCGAGCCGATGCTGCCACCGTGGCAACGGTCAAGGATGAATCAAAAGACGCGCAAAGCGAGCAGGACAAACTGAAGATGGCCGTTCAGGAAATCGAAAAGTTCGTTCAATCGATCAAGCGCAATCTGGAGTTCTCGATCGATGAACCTTCAGGCAAGGTTATCGTTAAAGTGATCGCCAGTGAGTCGGGTGAAGTGGTTCGCCAGATCCCCAACGAAGAAGTGCTCAAACTGGCCAATAGTTTGAATGATGCAAGCAGCCTGTTGTTCAGCGCTAAAGTCTGACAGCTGGCACGAATTTTGTTGCTATGTTCTTTTGGGCGTTGTAATGGTCAAAAGGCCGGCGACACACTGAAGGGAGTCCTACATGGCAAGTCCAATTCTACCGGGTCTGGGGTTAGGCTCCGGCCTTGACACCACGGCTATCGTCAAAGCTTTGGTTGATGCTGATAAATCGGCCAAGCAAACCCAGATCAACCGGCAGACGAACACCAATACATCGCAGATTTCCGGTGTCGGGACCCTCAAGAGTGTGTTGGCGAATTTCCAGGCCGCGATCAAAAACCTTGGTGATACCAAGACCCCTCAGTTCCTGGGTTACAACGCCACGAGTTCCGATCCCAAAGTGCTGACCTCTGTCGCCAGCAACTCGGCGGTCAACGGCACGTATGTCATCAAGGTCAACAACCTTGCGACATCTTCGAAAGTGGCGACCGCTGCGTTTGCCCTTGGCCCTACCAGTGCCATTCAGGACGGTACGCTCAATATCACTCAAAATGGCATTGCCCGACCGGTCACCATTCCTCCTGGCGCTACGTTGCAGACGGTGCGGGATGCGATCAACACCCAGCAAGGCGCCAATGGCTTCAGTGCCAACATTGTCACTGACTCCTTCGGTTCGCGTCTGGTCCTGGGCTCTACCGCGACCGGTTTGAATTCCGATATCACGCTCAGTGGTATTCCGGGCCTGGAAATTACCGCGGGCCAGAAAATGGGTCCCACGCCTGATGGGACTTCGGCGGGTGCCATCGGCGAACTCGCTGCGAATGCCAGCTTTACGGTTGACGGGCTGGCTATCTCCAGCAAATCCAACACCGTGGATAGCGCCATTTCCGGTCTGACACTGAATCTGGTGACGACGGGTACTTCCACTGTGACGGTCGGGCCGAACAGTGACGGTTTGAAAAAATCGATCCAGGCCTTTGTCGACGCTTTCAACCAGGTGGTCAGCACCGTCAGTACGCTGAGCAAGCCTTCCCTGGATAAAGATGGCAAGCCAACCATTCCCGCGGCATTGACCGGTGACTCGCTGGGTCGCAGTGTTCTGGCGTCGATCCGTGAACCGTTGGCAAGTACCGGTGCTGGCGACAAACTGACCGTGCTTTCGCAGTTGGGTATTACCACTAACCAGAAAACCGGTGCGCTCGATTTTGACAGCACCAAGTTCTCTGCGGCGATGGATACGCAGAAACTGGGTGGTGAAATTCAGAAGCTGTTCCTGGGTGATCCTGCGGCGACCGGCGATGCGGCCAAGGGGCTGCTGGAGCGAATGAATTCGGCGATTACGCCTTATACCGTGACTGGCAACGAAGGCATCCTTGATGCGCGTTCGGCCAGCCTGGCGAAGGTTAAAACCAACCTGGCCAGCCAGCAGGAGGCATTGGATCGTCGAGTCGCGACTCTGACAACCGTGCTGACCAAGAAGTACAACGACATGGACACTCTTGTCGGCAAGCTCAAGGCAACGGCGAGCAACATTACCTCGATGTTTGAGGCGATGAACGCACAGAAAAAAGGCTGATAGCGCGTAGGCGCCAAAAGCCCGGCAGCGAATTCCGCTTGTCGGGCTTTTTTTGTTTCGATCTAAAGATTTTTGACGCGGTGTCGATACACTGGCTATACGAATCACAAAGTTTTGATGAGGTACAGCATGAACCCGATGTTAGCCCTTCGGCAGTACCAGAAGATTGGTGCTCAGGCCCAGACTTCCGAAGCCAGCCCCCATCGCCTGGTGCAAATGCTCATGGAAGGTGGGCTGGATCGCATCGCTCAGGCCAAGGGTGCCATGGAACGCAAGGATATTCCCAACAAAGGCATTTTCATCGGCAAGGCGATCGCGATCGTCGGTGGCTTGCGTGAAGGCCTGGACCTGGAAAATTCGATTGAGTCTGTGGGTGAGCTGGACAAGCTGTACACCTACATGATGAAGCGCCTGGCAGAAGCCAACGTCAAAACCGATCCAAAGATTCTCGACGAAGTCGCCGATTTGCTTCGCACAGTCAAAGAAGGCTGGGATGCTATCGCCGCGCCGGGTCCGCAGTTTTAAGGAGATCACCATGAGTCTTGTATTGCAGCGTATCGAACACACTCGTGATGCCCTCGTCGGTGCCTTGGCCGAGCGCAATTGGGAAGCCATCGGTGAGTTGGATCTGGCTTGTCGTTCCTGCATGGAAGACGTCTTGAGTGAAGCTTCGGTAGACGAGGCCGCCTTGCGCGACAATCTTGAGGAGTTGCTGGGGGTGTACAAGCAGCTTCTGGAGGCGGCGACAGGTGAGCGACAAGCAATAGTTGATGAGATGTCGCAGATCCATCAAGCACAGAACGCTGCAAAGGTTTACCATCTGTTTGGTTAATTAATCCTCAGTTAATCCAAACATAGTGCGCCATAAATTTGACTGTGCACGGTTTTTTGACTTAACTAGTGGCTGGTTCCAGATTTCAGGCGTCTACAGGCATAACGTGTCTGCAAGCGTCTAGCTTGCCCCATCATTTCGGGCATTGAGTTGACTAGGGAAGTTGCTATTGCATGTGGCGTGAAACCAAAATTCTGCTGATTGATGACGATAGCGTCCGCCGCCGCGACTTGGCGGTGATTTTAAATTTTCTTGGCGAAGAAAATTTACCCTGCGGTAGCCATGACTGGCAGCAGGCTGTCGGCTCTTTGTCATCAAGTCGTGAAGTGATCTGTGTCCTCATCGGGACGGTCAATGCTCCTGGTGCACTTCCGGGCTTGTTAAAGACACTCTCTACCTGGGATGAGTTCCTTCCGGTTTTGTTAATGGGCGATAATTCTTCCGTTGACTTGCCAGAAGACCAGCGTCGCCGAGTGCTTTCGACCCTCGAAATGCCACCCAGCTACAGCAAACTGCTCGATTCGCTGCACCGTGCCCAGGTCTATCGCGAGATGTACGACCAGGCCCGCGAGCGCGGTCGTCATCGCGAGCCCAACCTTTTCCGCAGTCTTGTCGGCACCAGCCGGGCGATTCAACACGTCCGTCAGATGATGCAGCAAGTTGCCGACACCGACGCCAGCGTGCTGATCCTTGGCGAGTCGGGGACTGGCAAGGAAGTGGTCGCGCGCAACCTGCACTACCATTCCAAGCGTCGTGACGCGCCGTTCGTTCCCGTCAACTGCGGGGCGATCCCGGCCGAGTTGCTGGAAAGCGAATTGTTCGGTCATGAGAAAGGCGCGTTCACCGGGGCGATCACCAGTCGCGCCGGGCGTTTTGAGCTGGCCAACGGCGGCACGCTGTTCCTCGACGAAATCGGCGACATGCCGCTGCCGATGCAGGTCAAGCTGCTGCGCGTGCTGCAGGAGCGTACTTTCGAACGCGTGGGCAGCAACAAGACCCAAAGCGTCGATGTGCGCATCATCGCGGCGACTCACAAGAATCTCGAAAGCATGATCGAGATCGGCACTTTCCGCGAAGACTTGTACTACCGCCTGAACGTGTTCCCGATCGAGATGGCACCGCTGCGCGAACGTGTCGAAGACATTCCGCTGCTGATGAACGAGTTGATCTCGCGCATGGAGCACGAGAAGCGCGGTTCGATCCGTTTCAACTCCGCAGCGATCATGTCGCTGTGCCGTCACGGCTGGCCGGGCAACGTTCGCGAACTGGCCAACCTGGTGGAGCGCATGGCGATCATGCACCCGTACGGGGTGATCGGTGTGGTCGAGTTGCCGAAGAAATTCCGCTACGTCGATGACGAAGACGAGCAACTGGTCGATAGCCTGCGCAGCGATCTTGAAGAGCGCGTGGCCATCAACGGTCACACTCCGGACTTCACCGCCAACGCCATGCTGCCGCCGGAAGGCCTGGACCTGAAAGACTACCTCGGTGGTCTGGAACAGGGCCTGATCCAGCAGGCGCTGGATGATGCCAATGGCATCGTGGCGCGCGCTGCCGAGCGGTTGCGGATCCGTCGTACCACGCTGGTAGAGAAAATGCGCAAGTACGGCATGAGCCGTCGCGATGGTGATGAACAGGCGGATGATTGACGCCTGTTTTTCAAGTCGTTCATTTGTAGGCGGTTTTTTTTAGGCACGGGTATTGCTACATCCCTCGCAACGTTCCGTTTAACTGACGGTCAGCCAAGCGAGAGAGCCCGATGCCCCAAGCCGCCCAGATGTCTCCTGTCCCTGATGCTTCGGGACAAACGTCGTCCGTAGAGCAGGCAAGCCGGCTTGGCCTTGAGCAGGCTTTCGCGTTGTTCAACCAGATGTCCAGCCAGTTGACCGACTCCTACAGCATGCTTGAAGCCCGGGTCACCGAGCTCAAGGGCGAGCTGGCGGTGGTCAGCGCTCAGCGCATGCAGGAACTGGCGGAAAAAGAACGCCTGGCCAACCGTCTGCAAAACCTCCTCGATCTATTGCCCGGCGGCGTTATCGTCATCGACGCTCAGGGCATCGTGCGTGAAGCCAACCCCGCTGCTTGTGAGTTGCTCGGCCTGCCTCTCGAAGGCGAGCTGTGGCGTCATGTCATTGCCCGATGCTTCGCGCCGCGCGAAGACGACGGCCACGAAATCTCGCTCAAGGACGGTCGGCGTCTGTCGATCGCCACCCGCTCGCTGGATGCCGAGCCCGGCCAGTTGGTGTTGCTCAACGACCTGACCGAAACCCGTCATCTGCAAGATCAACTGGCTCGCCACGAACGCCTGTCTTCCCTCGGTCGAATGGTCGCGTCGCTGGCTCACCAGATTCGTACGCCGTTGTCCGCCGCATTGCTTTACGCCAGTCATTTGACCGAGCAAGAACTGCCGGTTGCCACGCAGCAACGTTTTGCCGGGCGCCTTAAAGAGCGTTTGCATGAGCTGGAGCATCAAGTGCGCGACATGCTGGTGTTCGCTCGTGGCGAGCTGCCGCTGACCGATCGCGTTACGCCGAAAATGCTGATGCAATCCTTGCAGGCCGCGGCGCTGACCCATGTGCAGGATTTGCCGGTTCGCTGGCAGTGCGACAGTCATGCGGGTGAGTTGCTGTGCAATCGCGACACGTTGGTCGGGGCTATTCTCAATCTGATCGAGAACGCGATCCAGGCCAGTGCCGGCGACGTTCGCTTGAAAGTCCATCTCTACACCCGTGACAACAACCTGCGTGTCTGCGTCAGTGACAGCGGCAGCGGCATCGATACGAAAGTGTTGGCGCGTTTGGGTGAGCCATTTTTTACCACTAAAACCACCGGGACCGGCCTTGGCCTGACCGTGGTCAAGGCCGTGGCTCGTGCCCATCAGGGCGAATTGCAGCTGCACTCGCGGTTGGGTCGCGGCACCTGCGCGCAGGTGATTCTGCCGCTGTTTTCTGATGAAAAGCGCAGTGCTCAGGGAGTGGAGTGAACGACATGGGGATCAAGGTTTTACTGGTCGAGGATGACCGCGCATTACGCGAAGCACTGACCGATACGCTGTTGCTCGCAGGGCATGACTACACAGCCGTGGGGTCGGCCGAAGAAGCGCTGGACGCCGTCGGAGCCGAGGCGTTCAACCTGGTGCTCAGTGACGTCAACATGCCGGGCATGGACGGCCATCAACTGCTCGGATTGCTGCGCGCTCGCCAGCCGCAGTTGCCGGTGCTGCTGATGACGGCGCACGGCGCCGTAGAGCGCGCGGTCGATGCGATGCGTCAGGGCGCGGCGGATTATCTGGTCAAGCCGTTCGAGCCCAAGGCTTTGCTGGATCTGGTTGCGCGGCATGCGCTGGGCAGCCTCGGCGCTGCCGACAGCGAGGGGCCTGTAGCGTTCGAGCCGGCCAGTGCGCAGTTGCTGGAATTGGCCGCACGGGTGGCGCGCAGTGATTCGACGGTGTTGATCTCCGGTGAGTCCGGGACCGGTAAAGAAGTGCTGGCGCGTTACATCCATCAGCATTCTCATCGCGCCAGCCAGCCGTTCATTGCGATCAATTGCGCGGCGATTCCCGACAACATGCTCGAGGCAACGCTGTTCGGTCACGAAAAGGGTTCGTTCACTGGCGCCATCGCGGCGCAGGCCGGCAAGTTCGAGCAGGCCGACGGCGGAACCATTCTGCTCGACGAAATTTCCGAAATGCCCCTGGGTCTTCAAGCCAAGTTGCTGCGCGTGTTACAGGAGCGCGAAGTTGAGCGGGTCGGCGCGCGCAAACCGATCACGCTGGATATTCGGGTCGTCGCCACCACCAACCGCGACCTTGCCGGTGAAGTGGCGGCAGGGCGTTTCCGCGAAGACCTTTACTATCGCCTGTCCGTATTTCCGTTGGCCTGGCGTCCGTTGCGCGAACGCACCGCCGACATCCTGCCGCTGGCCGAGCGACTGCTGACCAAGCACGTCAATAAAATGAAGCATGCAGCGGCGCGACTGTCGCCCGAGGCGCAGGCGTGCCTGATCGGCTATCCGTGGCCGGGCAATGTGCGGGAGCTGGATAACGCGATTCAGCGTGCATTGATCCTGCAGCAGGGCGGTGTGATCCAGCCGCAGGATTTCTGCCTGGCCGGGCCGGTCGCCTGTGCGCCGTTGCCGGTATTGACCGCCGTGCCGGTGCGGGTTGCTGACGTGGAGTCCGAGTCTGCCGGTGCGTTGGGTGATGACCTGCGTCGCCGCGAATTCCAGATGATCATCGATACCTTGCGCTCTGAGCGGGGGCGTCGCAAGGAAGCGGCTGAGCGTCTGGGCATCAGCCCTCGCACCCTGCGCTACAAACTGGCGCAAATGCGTGATGCCGGAATGGATGTTGAAGCTTACCTGTTCGCCACCTGATTTTACTTTGTGGGAGCGAGCCTGCAGAAGATTGTGAGCTGATGAAGGGCTTTTGTTCTGGGCGGCCACGGAGATGGCACCCTTGTTGCTAACACCTCACTACCCGCCGAGTGAGTGTCAAAAAATTGCGGGTCGTCAATGAGAGTAGACCATGAGCCAAGGTATTGAATTCAATCGGTTGATGCTGGACATGCGTTCCATGCAAATGGATGCCATGTCTGCGCCGAAATCGACTGCCGCCGTCCCTGAATTGAGCGGCAGCAGCTTTTCCGACATGCTCGGTCAGGCCGTCAATAAAGTGAGCGACACCCAGCAGGCTTCCAGTCAGTTGGCCAGTGCCTTCGAGATCGGCAAGAGCGGTGTCGACCTGACGGACGTGATGATTTCCTCGCAGAAGGCCAGCGTGTCTTTTCAGGCGTTGACCCAAGTGCGTAACAAGCTGGTTCAGGCATACCAAGACATCATGCAGATGCCGGTTTAAGGACGAGATTGAGTCATGGCAGAAGCAGTCGCCGATAATGTTCCGGCCAAGGCCACACCGATAGACGGCAAACCGCCGCTGTTCGGCTTGTCCTTCCTGGAAAACCTCTCCGAGATGACCATGTTGCGTCAGGTGGGCCTGTTGGTCGGCCTGGCTGCGAGCGTGGCGATTGGCTTCGCCGTGGTGTTGTGGTCCCAGCAACCGGACTACCGGCCTCTGTACGGCAGCCTTGCCGGTATGGACGCCAAGCAAGTCATGGATACCCTGGCTGCCGCTGACATTCCCTATACCGTTGAACCGAACTCCGGTGCCTTGCTGGTCAAGGCCGATGACCTGTCCCGTGCGCGCCTGAAGCTCGCGGGCGCTGGTGTCACTCCCAGCGACGGCAACATCGGTTTCGAGATCCTCGACAAGGACCAGGGGCTCGGCACCAGCCAGTTCATGGAAGCGACCCGTTATCGTCGCGGCCTCGAAGGCGAACTGGCCCGGACCATCTCCAGCCTGAACAACGTCAAGGGTGCCCGCGTGCATCTGGCGATTCCGAAAAGCTCGGTGTTCGTGCGCGACGAGCGCAAGCCGAGTGCTTCGGTGCTGGTTGAGCTGTATTCCGGTCGTTCGCTGGAGCCGGGTCAGGTGGTGGCGATCATCAACCTGGTCGCGACCAGCGTTCCAGAACTCAGCAAATCGCAGATCACCGTCGTCGACCAGAAGGGCAATCTGCTCTCGGATCAGGCGGAGAACTCCGAGTTGACCATGGCCGGCAAGCAATTCGATTACAGCCGTCGCATGGAAAGCATGCTCACTCAGCGCGTGCACAACATCCTGCAACCGGTGCTGGGCAACGACCGCTATAAAGCCGAAGTCTCGGCGGACGTGGATTTCAGTGCTGTCGAGTCGACCTCCGAGCAATTCAACCCGGATCAGCCGGCGTTGCGCAGCGAGCAGTCGGTCAACGAGCAACGCACCGCCAGCAATGGCCCGCAAGGCGTACCGGGTGCTCTGAGCAACCAGCCGCCATCGCCTGCCTCGGCGCCGCAAACCACCGGTGGCGCTACCGCGTCGGCCGGCATGGTGCAGCCAGGCCAGCCACTGCTGGATGCCAACGGTCAGCAAATCATGGACCCGGCCACCGGCCAACCGATGCTGGCACCGTACCCGGCGGACAAGCGTCAACAATCCACCAAGAACTTCGAGCTCGACCGTTCCATCAGCCACACCAAACAACAGCAAGGGCGTTTGAACCGCCTGTCGGTGTCGGTAGTGGTGGACGATCAGGTCAAGATCAACGCAGCCAACGGCGAAACCACCCGTGCACCGTGGAGCGCCGACGAATTGGCGCGCTTCACCCGTCTGGTACAGGACGCCGTCGGTTTCGACGCCAGTCGTGGCGACAGCGTCAGCGTGATCAACATGCCGTTCTCCGCCGAGCGCGGTGAAGTGATTGCCGATATTCCGTTCTACTCCCAGCCGTGGTTCTGGGACATCGTCAAGCAAGTGCTGGGTGTCTTGTTCATCCTGATACTGGTGTTCGGTGTGCTGCGTCCGGTGCTCAACAACATCACCAATGGCGGCAAAGGCAAACAGCTGGCCGGTTTTGGCGGCGACGTGGAGCTCGGTGGCATGGGCGGCCTGGACGGCGAACTGGCCAACGATCGCGTCAGCCTCGGCGGCCCGACCAGCATCCTGCTGCCGAGCCCGAGCGAAGGCTATGACGCACAGTTGAATGCAATCAAGAGTCTGGTGGCAGAAGATCCGGGTCGCGTGGCCCAGGTCGTGAAAGAGTGGATTAACGCAGATGAGTGATAACCGAGCCGCCGTCGCCAAACTGTCCCGGGTCGATAAAGCCGCAATCCTGCTGCTGTCTCTCGGTTCTACCGATGCCGCCCAGGTGCTGCGCCACATGGGGCCCAAAGAGGTCCAGCGTGTGGGTGTGGCCATGGCGCAGATGGGTAACGTGCACCGCGAGCAGGTCGAGCAGGTGATGAGCGAGTTCGTCGACATTGTCGGCGATCAGACCAGCCTGGGCGTCGGCTCCGACGACTACGTGCGCAAAATGCTGACTCAGGCGCTGGGCGAGGACAAGGCCAACGGCCTGATCGACCGGATCCTGCTGGGCGGCAACACCAGTGGCCTCGACAGCCTGAAGTGGATGGAACCGCGCGCCGTCGCCGACGTGATCCGTTACGAGCACCCGCAGATCCAGGCGATCGTCGTGGCGTATCTCGACCCGGACCAGGCCGGCGAAGTGCTGGGCAACTTCGACCACAAGGTGCGACTGGACATCATTCTGCGGGTTTCCTCGCTGAATACCGTGCAGCCAGCCGCCCTGAAAGAACTCAACCAGATTCTCGAGAAGCAGTTCTCCGGCAACTCGAATGCCTCGCGCACCACCCTGGGTGGCATCAAGCGTGCGGCCGACATCATGAACTTCCTCGACAGCTCGATCGAAGGTCAGCTGATGGACTCGATCCGCGAAGTCGACGAAGACCTGTCCGGTCAGATCGAAGACCTCATGTTCGTGTTCAACAACCTGTCCGATGTCGACGACCGCGGGATTCAGGCGTTGCTGCGTGAAGTCTCCTCCGATGTACTGGTACTGGCCCTCAAGGGCTCGGACGAAGGCGTCAAGGAAAAGATCTTCAAGAACATGTCCAAACGGGCGGCCGAACTGTTGCGCGACGACCTCGAGGCCAAAGGCCCGGTGCGTGTCAGCGACGTGGAAACCGCACAGAAAGAAATCCTCACCATTGCTCGCCGTATGGCCGAAGCCGGAGAAATCGTTCTCGGCGGGAAGGGCGGCGAAGAGATGATCTAAGGTCACTATGTCGTCCAAACATGATGAGTCCCAGACCGACCTGATCCGCGCCAAGGACGTCGCGGGTTTCGACACCTGGTCACTGCCCAGTTTCGACCCGCCTGCACCGGAGCCCGAGCCGGAACCAGAGCCCGAGCCGCCGGAAATGGAGGAAGTGCCGCTGGAAGAAGTCCAGCCACTGACCCTCGAAGAACTCGAAAGCATTCGCCAGGAGGCCTACAACGAAGGCTTCGCCACGGGTGAAAAAGAAGGTTTTCACAGCACCACGCTCAAGGTCCGTCAGGAAGCAGAGGCGGTCCTGGCGCCGAAAGTCGCCGCGCTTGAGCAACTGATGGCCAACCTGTTCGAGCCTATCGCCGAGCAAGACACCCAGATCGAAAAGTCGCTGGTCGACCTCGTGCAGCACATCACTAAACAGGTGATTCAACGCGAACTGGCCATCGACTCGACGCAGATCGAACACGTCATGCGCGACGCCCTCAAGCTGTTGCCGCTGGGCGTGGGCAATGTGCGGCTGTACATCAATCCGCAGGATTTCGAACAGGTCAAAGCCCTGCGCGAGCGCCATGAAGAAACCTGGCGCATCGTCGAGGACGAAGCCTTGTTGCCTGGTGGTTGCCGGGTCGAGACGGAGCACAGTCGCATCGATGCCACCGTTGAAACGCGCATCGCCCGAGTCATGGACAAGCTGTTCGATCAGTTGCACGAGCAGGCCCTGCACCCGGCCGCGCCGGACCTGAGCCTGGAGCTGCCGATCGAGGCCAAACCTGCGGTCGAAGCCGAGCCGGACGTTCCCGATGCGCCTTGATCGCACCAGCTTCGCCAAGCGCCTGGGCAGTTACGCCGAGGCCACGGAACTGGCCGGCGCACCGATCCTCGAAGGCCGCTTGCTACGCATGGTCGGCCTGACCCTCGAAGCTGAAGGCCTGCGCGCCGCCATGGGCAGCCGCTGCATGGTCATCAACGACGACAGTTACCATCCGGTGCAGGTCGAAGCCGAAGTCATGGGCTTCTCCGGCAGCAAAGTCTTTCTGATGCCGGTTGGCAGTGTCGCCGGCATCGCGCCCGGCGCCCGTGTGGTGCCGTTGGCCGATACCGGTCGTCTGCCGATGGGCATGAGCATGCTCGGACGGGTGCTCGACGGCGCCGGTCGTGCGCTGGACGGCAAGGGCGGCATGAAGGCTGAAGACTGGGTGCCGATGGACGGCCCGACGATCAACCCGCTCAAGCGTCACCCGATCAGCGAGCCGCTGGACGTGGGCATTCGTTCCATCAACGGTTTGTTGACGGTCGGTCGCGGTCAGCGGCTCGGGCTGTTCGCCGGTACCGGCGTCGGCAAGAGTGTGCTGCTGGGCATGATGACCCGCTTCACCGAGGCCGACATTATCGTCGTCGGGCTGATCGGTGAACGGGGTCGAGAAGTTAAGGAATTCATCGAGCACATCCTCGGTGAAGAAGGGCTCAAGCGTTCGGTGGTCGTGGCGTCCCCGGCGGACGATGCGCCGCTGATGCGTCTGCGCGCCGCGATGTATTGCACGCGGATCGCCGAGTATTTCCGCGACAAGGGCAAGAATGTCCTGTTGCTGATGGACTCGCTGACTCGTTTCGCCCAGGCCCAGCGGGAAATCGCCCTGGCCATTGGCGAGCCGCCGGCGACCAAGGGTTATCCGCCATCGGTGTTCGCCAAGTTGCCGAAACTGGTGGAGCGGGCGGGTAACGCTGAAAAGGGCGGCGGTTCGATCACCGCGTTTTATACCGTGTTGTCCGAAGGCGATGACCAGCAGGATCCGATCGCCGACTCGGCGCGGGGTGTGCTTGACGGGCACATCGTCCTGTCTCGGCGCCTGGCTGAGGAAGGGCATTACCCGGCCATCGACATCGAAGCGTCGATCAGCCGGGTCATGCCGTCGGTGGTGTCGCCGGAACACATGGCCCGCGCCCAGTATTTCAAGCAGTTGTGGTCGCGCTATCAGCAGAGCCGCGATCTGATCAGTGTCGGCGCCTACGTCGCTGGCGGAGATCGCGAGACCGACCTGGCGATTTCCCTGCAGCCGCAGCTGGCCAAATACCTGCGCCAAGGGTTGAACGACAGCATCAGCCTGGGCGAAAGCGAATCCTATCTGGGCTCGATCTTCGCGCCTGCGGCTGGCGGTTAATCGATCATGGCCCAGAGTCGGGCAGGGCGTCTGGCGCCGGTGGTCGAAATGGCCGAAAAGGCCGAGAAAACCGCCGCTCAGCGGTTAGGCCATTTTCAGGGCCAGGTTCGAGTGGCAGAAAGCAAACTCGCCGACCTTGAAGCCTTTCGACTCGACTATCAGGAGCAATGGATCGTGCGCGGCAGCAGCGGCGTCTCGGGCCAGTGGCTGCTGGGTTATCAGGGCTTCCTCGCGCAACTGGGCACCGCCATCGATCAGCAGCGACAAAGCCTGGCGTGGCACCAGAACAATCTGAACAAGGCACGGGAAACCTGGCAGCAGGCATTTGCCCGGGTCGAAGGCTTGCGCAAACTGGTTCAGCGTTACGCAGACGAGGCGCGACAGCTGGAAGACAGGCGCGAGCAGAAGCTGATGGACGAGTTGTCCCAGCGGTTGCCGCGTGAGAGTCCGTACTGAATCAGTCAGGCCACGTTATCGTTTTTCGCGGGCAAGCCTCGCTCCTACAGGTTTCGCATCGTCCATGATTTCGTGAACGGCACAAATCCCGCAGGAGCGAGGCTTGCCCGCGAAGGCGTCCTCAAAAACTCCGCCCCTTTCCAGCCTTGCCCCCATCTCCGTCAAGTGCTAAACCTTGTACAAGTATGTTCACCAATGACAAGGATGCCGTTCAATGTCAGTCGTTACAGAAGTCTCTCCGGATGGGCAAAAACTGACGATATCGATCAGAGGACGATTCGACTTCGCCAAACATCAGGAATTTCGCGAGTCCTACGAGAACAAGGAACTCTCTGCAGTGGTCGTCGATTTGAAAGAAGCGACCTACCTCGACAGTTCCGCACTGGGCATGCTGCTTCTGCTGCGTGATCACGCCGGTGGCGACGATTCCGACATTCGCGTCGTCAACAGCAGTTCTGACGTGAAGAAGATTCTCGCCATCTCCAACTTCGACAAACTGTTCGACATCAGTTGACCAACGTGCAGCCGCTCGAGCCGCTGACGATCCTGATTGCCGAAGACAGCGCGGCCGACCGCATGCTGCTGTCGAGTATCGTCCGTCGCCAGGGCCATGAAGTGCTTACGGCCACCAATGGTGCCGAAGCGGTCGAAGCGTTTCGCTTACAACGACCGCAACTGGTCTTGATGGACGCCATGATGCCGGTGATGGACGGTTTCGAGGCGGCACGGCAGATCAAGACGCTGGCCGGGGAAACCCTGGTGCCGATCATCTTCCTGACGTCGCTGAGCGAAAGCGAAGCCTTGGCGCGATGTCTGGAGGCCGGCGGTGACGACTTTCTGGCAAAACCCTACAACCAGGTGATCCTCGCCGCCAAAATCAAGGCAATGGACCGCTTGCGCCGGTTGCAGGCCACCGTGCTGGAGCAGCGCGACCAAATTGCCAGGCACCACGATTACCTGCTCAACGAGCAGCGTGTGGCCAAGGCCGTGTTCGACAAGGTCGCCCATTCCGGCTGCCTGAACGCCCCCAACATCCGCTACCTGCAATCGCCTTATGCGCTGTTCAATGGTGATTTGCTGCTCGCGGCGTTCACTCCGGCCGGCGACATGCACGTGCTGCTCGGCGATTTTACCGGCCATGGCTTGCCGGCCGCCGTCGGGGCGATGCCGCTGGCCGAGGTCTTCTACGGCATGACCGCCAAGGGTTATGGCCTGTCGGAAACCCTGCGCGAGATGAACGCCAAGCTCAAGCGCATCCTGCCGGTGGACATGTTCTGTTGTGCGACGCTGTTGTGCCTGAGTTTTCAGCGGCGCTCGGTGGAGGTCTGGAACGGCGGGATGCCGGACGGTTACCTGCACAGTATTGCCAGCGGCGAGCGCACACAGCTGACCGCTCGGCATTTGCCGCTTGGCGTGCTGAGCCCGCAGACGTTCGATGACCGCACCGAAGTGTTTCCGATGGCGGTCGGGGACCGGGTGTTCCTGCTGTCTGACGGGGTGATCGATACGTGCGATGCCAATGAGCAGTTGTTCGGCGTCGAGCGATTGCAGCGGGTGTTTGCGGCCAATCGTCGGCCGGATCAGCTGTTCGAGGAGATCGAGCAGGCGCTGCGGGATTTTCGCGGTGAGGCCCGCGACGATGTCAGCATGGTCGAAGTCAGCCTGTTGGAGGCTGCGCAGCTGAGTCCGCCGGCCCTGGTGTATTCCGACAGCGGTCAGTCCTGCCCGCTGGACTGGTCGGTGAGTTTCGAGTTTCGTGCGGCCACCCTCAAGCGCTTCAATCCATTGCCGTATCTTTTGCAGTTGCTGCTGGAAGTGCATGGTTTGCGCGCCCAGAGCGGTGCGCTTTACAGTGTGCTCGCGGAGTTGTACTCCAATGCTCTGGAGCACGGCGTGCTGGGGCTGGACTCAAGCCTGAAACGCGATGCCTCGGGTTTTGCCCGCTATTATCAACAACGCAATGCACGTCTGGACGAGCTGCAGGACGGCTATGTGCGGCTGCATTTGCAGGTCGCGCCCAAAGGCGAGGGTGGTTGCCTGACGATTCGTGTCGAAGACAGTGGCAAGGGTTTTGATGTCGACAGGGTGATGGCGCGTCCCCTCGATGGTGCCCGTCTGTCGGGACGCGGGGTCAGTCTGATCCGCCAGTTGAGCCGTAACGCCAACTGGTCCGACGATGGTCGTAGTGCCCGCGTGGAATTTTTCTGGGAGGCTCTGGCATAATCCGCGCATTCTTGATCAAGGAGTGAGCAAGTGGCTGACACACATCTGGATCGCGACGTGCTGAGCGCGTTGCAAGAGGTCATGGAGGAAGACTATCCGACGTTGCTGGATACTTTCCTCGCCGATTCCGAAGAGCGCTTGAGTCTGTTGCACAAGGCTGGCGATGCGGAGACGCTCGGTGCCACGGCGCACAGTTTCAAGGGCAGTTGCAGCAACATGGGCGCCATGCGCCTCGCCGAGCTGTGCAATGAGCTCGAGCAACGCAGCAAGCAGAAGTCTCTGGAAGGCATCGAGAAACTGGTCGGAGAAATCGATGGCGAATTCGCCATTATCCGTCCCCTCTATGAAGCAGAACGCCAGCGCTCTCTCGCTGACAATGCGACCGTCCGGCGTTTTTAACGCCGCTTAAGCAAAACTGGCGCAACCCTTGCAGATATCACCGCAACTGTACCTACGATCCCAGTGCAGCGGAGACCGTTTCATGCCCGTTACCCCCAATATTCTTCTTCAGGCCGCCGCTCAGGCCAAGACTCAAGCCGCCTCCGCCAATCCACCGGCGCTGTCCGCTGAGCCCGGGGACAAAGCCTCCAGCTTCGCTCAGGTCTACGCCAATCAAGCCCAGAACAAGCCCTCGGCGACCACTGACGGATCGCCGAAGCCGGTGCGCGATAAAGCCCCGGACAGCCCCGATAAAAAGAGCGTCGGCAACGACAATGCTGCCGCCCCGGAACCGACGGTTGCCGATAGCGGCAAAACCTTGCCCGCCGATAAACCGGCGCCGGACGACGACAAGGCTGCCAGCGATGATGCCGCAGCTGCCGCGGATACCGCAGAAACCCCGGTAGTCGTCGACACGGCGCCGGTTGATCCGGCTCTCGATCCGTCATTGCTGCCAGCGTTGCAAGCCGTGGTGGCAGCTCCGGTTCCGCAAGCACCGCCAGTGGTGGTCACTGAGCAGCCGCAAGTGCAGGCGCCTCCTGTTGCTGCGCCAGTGGCGGCGGTACAGGTTGCCGCGCCGGCGGATGACGCGTTCGATCCTGAAGCCGATCCGCTGGATGCGCTGCCGGCCGTGCGTATGGCCATGGAACAGGGCGGTCATATTTCCGCTGCCAGTCAGGCGCAACCCAAGGCAGCGCCGACGGCTGCTCAGGCCCAGGCTGATGGCGAACCCACCTCGGCACAGAACTTTGCCGCCGGCATGGCGGGCATGCTCGATGTGCAGGCGGACAAGGACAGTACCAGCCAAGGCGGTGAGAAAACCTTCAGTGGGTTGATCGATGACGGCCTCAAGGATTTGAAGTCGGCGAGCAGCGATACCCGCGTCGACGACTTCGCCAACCGTCTGGCGGCACTGACTCAGGCAGCTACACCGAAAACCGCCAACGCGGTACCGGTGAATCAACCGATCACGATGAATCAAAGCGGCTGGACCGAAGAAATCGTGAACCGGGTCATGTACCTGTCCAGCGCCAATCTCAAGGCGGCCGATATCCAGTTGCAACCGGCCGAACTGGGGCGTCTTGATATTCGGGTGAACATGGTGCCGGACCAGCAGACCCAAGTGACCTTCATGAGCGCGCATCCAAGCGTTCGCGAAGCGCTCGATGGTCAGATGCACCGCTTGCGTGACATGTTCGCGCAGCAGGGCATGGGGCAGGTCGATGTCAACGTGTCAGACCAGTCGCGTGGCTGGCAGGGGCAGGGTCAGGAACAACAGGCTCAGCAGGGGCAGGGCGGGCGCAGCAACGCCAGCGGTGGTCGCCTCGATGGCGTGGATGAAGAGCTCGCGCCGACCGTTGCCGAAGTCGCGGCCAGCACCACCAGTGTCATCGGCTCCAGCGCCGTCGACTACTACGCCTGAATTAGTCAGGCACCAAACCCTGTGGGAGCGAGCCTGCTCGCGATGAGGCACTGACAGTCAATATCTTCATCGACTGTTGCACCGCAATCGCGAGCAGGCTCGCTCCCACATTTGTTTTGTGGTGAATCGTCATCCGCCGTCCCCTGTCTCCCGACACTTCTGGCATAACACTTGCTCTTGCCTTGCCGTGCGACTGTGAAAACCCGAATAGTGACGGATTATTGGCATGGCGAAGAGCGAAGCAGTAGTAAAAGACCCCGCAACCAAAGGCAAAATCAAGCTGATCATTGTGATCGTGGTGGCCCTGCTGCTGGCGATCGGCTTGTCCGTGGGAGCGACCTGGTTCTTCATGCACAGCGCTCAGAGCAAACCTGCCGCCGTGGTTGAAACTGCCCCGGCCGGCAAGCAACCAGCGGTTTTCGAGCAAATGGCGCCGGCCTTCGTGGCCAACTACAACCAGAACGGCCGCCAGCGCTTCATGCAGGTGAGCATCACCATGCAGGGCCGCAATCAGGCTGACCTGGAAGCCCTGAAAGTCCACATGCCGGTCATCCGCAACAACCTTGTCATGCTGTTCTCCGGGCAGGATTTCGCGACCCTGGCGTCGCCGGTCGGTCAGGAAATGCTGCGCCAGAAAGCCACGGCCAGCGTCCAGGAAGTGGCGCAGAAAGAGCTCGGCAAAGTGGTCATCGAACAGTTGCTTTTCACTAATTTCGTACTGCAGTAGGAACACGACATGGCCGTGCAGGACCTGCTGTCCCAGGATGAGATCGATGCGCTGTTGCATGGTGTCGACGATGGTCTGGTACAGACCGATACCGCTGCCGAACCCGGCAGTGTCAAAAGCTACGACCTGACCAGCCAGGATCGCATCGTCCGTGGACGCATGCCGACCCTGGAAATGATCAACGAGCGTTTCGCCCGCTACACCCGCATCAGCATGTTCAACATGCTGCGCCGCTCGGCGGACGTTGCCGTCGGTGGTGTGCAGGTGATGAAGTTTGGCGAATACGTGCACTCGCTGTACGTGCCGACCAGCCTCAACCTGGTCAAGATCAAGCCGTTGCGCGGCACGGCGCTGTTCATCCTCGACGCCAAACTGGTGTTCAAACTGGTGGACAACTTCTTCGGCGGCGACGGCCGTCACGCGAAGATCGAAGGGCGTGAATTCACCCCGACCGAACTGCGTGTGGTGCGCATGGTGCTGGAGCAGGCCTTCGTCGATCTGAAGGAAGCCTGGCAGGCGATCATGGAAGTGAACTTCGAGTACATCAACTCGGAAGTGAACCCGGCCATGGCCAACATCGTCGGCCCGAGCGAAGCCATTGTGGTGTCGACCTTCCACATCGAACTCGATGGCGGTGGCGGCGACCTGCACGTGACCATGCCGTACTCGATGATCGAGCCGGTGCGCGAAATGCTCGACGCCGGCTTCCAGTCGGACCTCGACGATCAGGACGAGCGTTGGGTCAATGCCCTGCGCCAGGACGTGCTCGACGTCGACGTGCCGATCGGTGCCACGGTTGCCCGTCGCCAGTTGCGCCTGCGCGACATTCTGCACATGCAGCCGGGGGACATTATCCCGGTCGAAATGCCGGAAGAAATGATCATGCGCGCCAACGGCGTGCCTGCGTTCAAGGTCAAGATGGGCTCGCACAAAGGCAACCTCGCGTTGCAAGTGATCGAGCCGATCGAGCGCCGTTGACCGGCGCCTCTACATATTCGCTTTTAACTGACGGCTGCCCTCTGATGGGTTGCCCGCCGAGGACACATGATGGCTGACGATATGAATACCCAGGACGACCAGGCGCTGGCTGACGAATGGGCTGCGGCCCTGGAAGAAACCGGCGATGCCGGGCAGGACGACATTGACGCCTTGCTGGCGGCTGACGCTGCTGGTTCGTCGTCGAACCGTCTGCCGATGGAAGAATTCGGCAGCGTGCCGAAAAACAACGATCCGGTAACCCTGGACGGTCCGAACCTGGACGTGATCCTCGACATCCCGGTGTCGATTTCCATGGAAGTCGGCAGCACCGACATCAACATCCGTAACCTGCTGCAGCTCAACCAGGGTTCGGTAATCGAGCTCGATCGCCTGGCCGGTGAGCCGCTGGACGTGCTGGTCAACGGTACGTTGATCGCTCACGGTGAAGTGGTGGTGGTCAACGAGAAGTTCGGCATCCGCCTGACCGACGTGATCAGCCCAAGCGAACGCATCAAGAAGCTGCGCTGAGTGAAAAAGCTTTTGGGGTTGTTACTGGCCTTGCCGTTCAGTGCGTTGGCGGCCGAACCGGTTGCTAATGCTGCCGTGGCTGCCGCACCTGCTGTCAGCAGCGGTGTGGCGGGCCAGTTGACGCAATTGGTGCTCGGTCTGCTGCTGGTGCTGGGGTTGATCTTCTTCCTCGCCTGGCTGCTGCGCCGGGTCCAGCAGGCCGGGCCTGCGGGCAAGGCGCAGGTGATCGAGTTGATCGGTTCCCGGGCGTTGGGTCCGCGTGACCGATTGATGCTGGTGCAGGTTGGCAACGAGCAGATTCTGCTCGGTTTGAGCCCCGGCACCATCACCGCGCTGCATGTGCTCAAGGAGCCGGTGCACGTACCGGTCACCGAGAAAGCGACCCCGGAATTTGCCCTGCGCCTGATGGAACTGATGGGCAAGGATCAGAAGGATAAGAAGTAATGGGTGCGCTACGCATCATCTTGACGCTGGCCCTGATGCTGGCCGCGCCGCTGGCCTTCGCCGCCGATCCGTTGTCGATCCCGGCGATCACCCTGGGCACCAACGCCCAGGGCGCTCAGGAATACTCGGTCAGCCTGCAAATCCTGCTGATCATGACCGCGCTGAGTTTCATTCCGGCGTTCGTCATGCTGATGACCAGCTTCACGCGGATCATCATCGTCTTCTCGATCCTGCGTCAGGCCCTGGGCCTGCAGCAGACGCCGTCGAACCAGATCCTCACGGGCATGGCGCTGTTTCTGACCCTGTTCATCATGGCGCCGGTGTTTGACCGGGTGAACCAGGATGCCTTGCAGCCGTATCTGGCGGAAAAACTCACCGCCCAGGATGCCGTGGCCAAGGCTCAGGTGCCGATCAAGGACTTCATGCTGGCGCAGACGCGCAGCAGCGATCTGGAGCTGTTCATGCGCCTGTCCAAACGCACGGACATTGCCACGCCGGATCAGGCGCCGCTGACCATTCTGGTACCGGCCTTCGTCACGTCCGAGCTGAAAACCGCGTTCCAGATCGGCTTCATGATCTTCATTCCGTTCCTGATCATCGACCTGGTCGTCGCCAGTGTGCTGATGGCCATGGGTATGATGATGCTCTCGCCGCTGATCATTTCCCTGCCGTTCAAGATCATGCTGTTCGTGCTGGTGGATGGCTGGGCGCTGATCATCGGGACATTGGCGAGTAGCTTCGGCGGTGTTTCGCCATGACGCCGGAAGTCGCGGTAGACATCTTTCGTGAAGCGCTCTGGCTGACCACCATGATGGTCGCCGTGCTGGTGATTCCGAGTCTGCTGGTGGGTCTGCTGGTCGCGATGTTCCAGGCGGCCACGCAGATCAACGAACAAACCCTGAGCTTCTTGCCGCGCCTGCTGGTCATGCTGGTGACGCTGATCGTTGCCGGTCCGTGGCTGGTGCAGACGTTCATGGAATACATCCTGCAGTTGTACGGCAATATTCCTCGGGTCATCGGCTAAGCCATGCAGTCACTGCTGCAACTGACCGATACCCAGATCAGCACCTGGGTGGCGACGTTCATGTTGCCCCTGTTTCGCATCGGTGGCTTGCTGATGGTCATGCCGGTTTTCGGTACGACCCTGGTGCCCCAGCGGGTGCGTCTGTATTTCGCCCTCGCGATCACGCTCGTGATTGCGCCCGGGTTGCCGCCGATGCCGCCGGTCAATGCGCTGGACTTGAGCGGGCTGCTGCTGATTGCCGAGCAGATTCTCATCGGCGCGGTGATGGGGTTCGCCCTGCAGCTGTTCTTCCAGGCCTTCGTGGTCGCCGGGCAGATCGTTTCGATTCAGATGGGCATGGGCTTCGCATCGATGGTCGACCCCACCAACGGCGTGTCGGTGGCGGTGATCGGGCAGTTCTTCACCATGCTGGTGACGCTGTTGTTCCTGGCCATGAATGGCCACTTGGTGGTCTTCGAAATTCTCACTGAAAGTTTCACCACCTTGCCGGTCGGTAGCGGCTTTATGGTTTCACAATTCTGGGACCTGGCCGGCAAGCTCGGTTGGGTGCTGGGTGCGGCATTGTTGCTGGTGCTGCCGGCGATCACCGCGCTACTGGTGGTCAACATCGCGTTTGGCGTGATGACCCGCGCCGCGCCGCAACTGAACATCTTTTCCATCGGCTTCCCGCTGACCCTGGTGCTCGGGCTGTTCATTGTCTGGGTCGGGCTGGCGGACATCATCAATCAGTACCAACCGCTGGCTACCGAGGCCTTGCAGTGGTTGCGCGAACTGGCACGGGCGCGCTGAGTCATGGCTGAGAGCGAAAGCGGTCAGGACAAAACAGAAGACCCCACGGAGAAACGTAAAAAGGACTCCAGGGACAAGGGCGAGATTGCGCGCTCCAAAGAGCTCAATACCTTGGCGATCATGCTTGCCGGTGCCGGTGCGCTGCTGATTTTCGGCGGGGCCTTGGCGCAGGACATGATGGAGCTGATGCGCATGAACTTCACGCTGTCGCGGGAAGTGATTCTGGATCAGCGCAGCATGGGCACCTTCCTCCTGCACTCGGGGCAGATTGCCCTGTTGGCGATTCAACCGGTGATGATCACCTTGCTGCTGGCGGCATTTCTCGGTCCGATTTCCCTCGGTGGCTGGTTGTTCGCAGCGGGCTCGATGGCGCCGAAATTCAGTCGCATGAACCCCGGCGCGGGGCTGAAGCGGATGTTCTCGGCCAAGGCGCTGGTGGAACTGCTCAAGGCCCTGGCGAAGTTTTTCATTGTGCTGTTCGTCGCGCTGGCGGTGTTGAACTCCGACATCGACGACCTGATGCGCATTGCGCACGAGCCGTTGGAAATGGCGATCATTCACAGCCTGCAAGTGGTCGGCTGGAGCACTCTGTGGATGGCGTGCGGCTTGATCATCATCGCCGCCGTCGACGTGCCGGTGCAGCTCTGGGAAAGCCACAAGAAGCTGCTGATGACCAAGCAGGAAGTGCGCGACGAGCACAAGGATCAGGAGGGGAGGCCGGAGGTCAAGCAGCGCATTCGCCAGTTGCAGCGCGAGATGTCCCAGCGCCGGATGATGGCGGCCATTCCCGAGGCCGATGTGGTCATTACCAACCCGACTCACTATGCCGTGGCGCTCAAATACGACCCGGACAAGGGCTCGGCGCCGATGCTGATTGCCAAGGGCAGTGATTTCCTGGCCCTGAAAATCCGTGAAATCGCCGTGGCCAACGAAGTGCTGCTGCTGGAGTCTCCGGCTCTGGCGCGTTCGATCTATTACTCCACGGAGCTGGAGCAGGAAATTCCTGGCGGGCTTTATCTGGCCGTCGCTCAGGTATTGGCCTACGTCTACCAGATCCGACAGCACCGCGCGGGCAAGGGCAAGCGGCCGGATCCGCTCAAGGATGATCTGCCGATTCCACCGGATCTGCGCCGCGATTCCTGAGGTTTGCGCTAGTCGTGCCGACGCCTTCGCGGGCAAGCCTCGCTCCTACAGGTTTTGCGTCGACCACAAAAACATCTGTGCCATCCGTCCTGTAGGAGCGTGGCTTGCCCGCGAAAGCGTCAGCCCGGACGACACAACTCCCCCCAGAAACCCCTCTGTTCCAAGCGCTCGGCAAAAGTTGGAAGGCTTCTTGCAGTAGCCGCCCTGCGTCTGCTTCAGGCGTCAAAAGTTTGCTTTAAAGGAACGGGGAAAACCGGTGGATCGCTCTCAGTTACTCAACAGTGCCCGCACAAACGTTGCCGACTTAAGTCGGGGCAATCTGGGCGTGCCGTTGTTGCTGCTGGTCATGCTGGCCATGATGATGCTGCCGGTGCCACCGTTCCTGCTGGACGTGTTCTTCACGTTCAACATCGCGCTGTCGATCGTCGTGCTGCTGGTCTGCGTCTACGCGTTGCGGCCGCTGGATTTCGCGGTGTTCCCGACCATTCTGCTGGTGGCAACGTTGTTGCGACTGGCGCTGAACGTGGCCTCCACGCGAGTGGTGATGCTTCACGGGCAGGACGGCCATGCCGCTGCCGGTAAGGTGATCCAGGCGTTCGGTGAGGTGGTGATCGGCGGTAACTACGTGGTCGGTATCGTGGTCTTCGCGATTTTGATGATCATCAACTTCGTCGTGGTAACCAAGGGTGCCGGGCGGATTTCCGAGGTGAGCGCACGTTTCACCCTCGATGCGATGCCCGGCAAACAAATGGCGATCGACGCCGATTTGAACGCCGGCCTGATCGATCAGAACCAGGCCAAGATGCGCCGGATGGAAGTGGCCCAGGAGGCCGAGTTCTATGGTTCCATGGACGGTGCCAGCAAGTTCGTGCGTGGCGATGCCATCGCCGGTTTGCTGATTCTGTTCATCAACCTGATCGGCGGCATGGCGGTCGGTATCTTCCAGCACGGCATGACCTTCGGTGATGCGGGCAGGGTTTACGCGTTGCTGACCATCGGTGACGGTTTGGTGGCGCAATTGCCATCACTGTTGTTATCTACAGCTGCAGCGATCATGGTGACCCGTGCTTCCGGTTCGGAAGACATGGGCAAACAGATCAATCGCCAGATGTTCGCCTCGCCCAAGGCGCTGGCCGTGGCGGCGGGCCTGATGGCAGTGATGGGCCTGGTGCCCGGCATGCCGCACTTTTCCTTTCTGAGCATGGCGGCCCTGGCGGCCGGTGGTGCGTACCTGTTCTGGAAGAAGCAGAACATCGTCAAGGTTCAGGCCCTGCAAGAGGTCAAGCGTCAGCAGGAATTGCTGCCATCGCCGGCTCGTGCTCAGGAAACCAAGGAGCTTGGCTGGGACGATGTGACGCCAATCGACATGATTGGCCTGGAAGTCGGCTATCGCCTGATTCCGCTGGTGGACCGCAATCAGGGTGGTCAGCTGCTGGCGCGGATCAAGGGTGTGCGTAAAAAACTGTCCCAGGATCTGGGCTTCCTGATGCCGACTGTGCATATCCGTGACAACCTCGACCTCGCACCGAGCGCCTATCGCCTCACTCTGATGGGGGTGATCCTGGCCGAAGCGGAGATTTATCCGGACCGCGAGCTGGCGATCAACCCTGGTCAGGTCTACGGTTCGCTCAACGGTATTACCGCCAAAGATCCGGCTTTCGGGCTGGAGGCGGTCTGGATCGAAGTGAGTCAGCGCGCACAGGCACAATCCCTCGGTTACACCGTGGTCGATGCCAGTACGGTAGTGGCAACCCATTTGAACCAGATTTTGTACAAGCACTCCAGTGAGCTGATTGGCCACGAAGAAGTGCAGCAACTCATGCAATTGCTGGCCAAAAGCTCGCCAAAACTGGCGGAAGAGCTGGTGCCCGGCGTGGTTTCGTTGTCGCAGTTGCTCAAGGTGCTCCAGGCGTTGCTGGCCGAACAGGTGCCCGTGCGGGACATTCGCAGCATCGCCGAAGCGATCGCGAACAATGCCGCCAAGAGTCAAGATACTGCCGCGCTGGTGGCCGCCGTCCGCGTCGGCGTATCTCGTGCAATCGTCCAAAGCATTGTGGGGACTGAGTCGGAGCTGCCAGTTATCACCTTGGAGCCAAGGTTGGAACAAATATTGCTCAATAGTCTTCAGAAGGCAGGACAAGGCTCGGAAGAGGGCGTTCTGCTGGAGCCAAGCATGGCTGAAAAACTGCAACGCTCGTTGATCGATGCGGCGCAGCGTCAGGAAATGCAAGGTCAGCCGGTGATTCTGCTGGTGGCCGGCCCGGTTCGCGCGATGCTGTCGCGATTCGGCCGACTGGCAGTCCCGGGTTTGCATGTGTTGGCTTACCAGGAAATCCCTGACAACAAGCAAGTGACCATCGTTGCGACAGTAGGGCCCAACGGCTGAGGTAGTGGTTTATGCAAGTTAAGCGTTTTTTCGCCGCCGATATGCGTCAGGCCATGAAGCTGGTTCGTGATGAGCTGGGCGCTGATGCCGCCATCATTGGCAACCGCCGGATCGCCGGTGGTGTCGAGCTGACGGCCGCTCTGGATTACAAACTGTCGGCGCTGGCCCCGCGTGTTCCGAACATGGAACTCGAGGATGAGCTGCGCAAGACCCAGTCGCGGATCGTCACCGCCCAGGCCGAACTGAGCCTGCGCAGCGATGGCGAGAGCGACAAGTCCACCAATCGCCAGTTGTTCGCCGGTCTGCCGTTGACTGCCGCCGAGCCACTGATCGAACCGACCTACGCCGAACCTCGTCGCCCGGCACCGGCCCCCGCGCCTGCCGCGACCGGTGTTGATCCGCGTGCCTTCGACTCGATGCGTTTCGAACTCAACAGCCTGCGCGAACTGATGGAAGTACAACTCGGTTCGCTGGCCTGGAATCAGTTGCAAGGCAGCCGCCCGGCCCAGGCCAACCTTTGGCGTCGCCTGCAACGCATCGGTTTGTCCGGTCCGTTGTCCCGCGATCTGCTGGAACTGATTACCGACATTGATGAACCTCGTCAGGCCTGGCGCATGTTGCTGGCGCACCTGGCGCGGATGATCGCCACACCGGAAGTCGAGCCACTGGAAGAGGGTGGCGTGATTGCCATGGTCGGCCCCGCCGGCATGGGCAAGACCACCACCCTGGCCAAGCTCGCGGCCCGTTACGTGCTCAAGTACGGCGCGCAGAACATCGCGCTGGTGAGCATGGACAGCTACCGCATCGGTGCCCAGGAACAACTCAAGACCCTCGGCCGGATCCTCAATGTGTCGGTGACGCACGTCGATCCGGGCCAGTCCCTGGTGCAGGCGCTGGATCCTTTGCTGCGCAAGCGCGTGGTGCTGATCGATACCGCAGGCCTTCAGGCCAGCGATCCGGCATTGCGCATGCAGCTCGAAAGCCTGGCCGGTCGTGGCATCAAATCAAAAAATTATCTGGTTCTGGCAACCACCAGCCAAAAACAGGTTCTAACCGCCGCTTATCACAGTTACAAGCGCTGCGGGCTGGCTGGCTGCATCCTGACTAAACTGGATGAGACGGCAAGCTTGGGCGAGGTGTTGAGCCTGGCGATCAGTCATGAATTGCCGGTGGCTTACCTGACTGATGGACCGCGTATTCCGGATGATCTGCATCTGCCGCGTCGTCATCAGTTGGTCAGTCGCGCCGTTAGCGTGCAAATGCAGGAAGAACCCAGCGAAGAAGCCATGGCTGACATGTTCGCTGATATTTATCACAGCCCGACCAAGCAGGTTGGCTGAGGTATTAATGAACAGTTTTTGTACCTACATCGATGGTCTGCCATGCATTGTTCAGTTGATGAACGCGCAGCCAGTAATGTGGCCTCCGTCTATGCAAGACAAGGTAAAGAAATAACATGGGCAGCATGCATCCCGTACAGGTGATCGCGGTGACCGGCGGCAAAGGTGGCGTCGGGAAGACTAATGTGTCAGTGAACTTGTCCCTGGCTCTAGCTGAGCTCGGCCGGCGCGTCATGCTGCTGGACGCCGATCTGGGGCTGGCGAATGTCGACGTCCTGTTGGGACTGACACCCAAACGTACCCTGGCCGACGTCATCGAAGGCCGCTGTGAGCTGCGCGACGTATTGTTGCAGGGGCCAGGCGGCATCCGCATCGTCCCGGCCGCGTCCGGCACACAAAGCATGGTTCATCTGAGTCCGGCCCAGCATGCCGGCCTGATCCAGGCGTTCAGCGATATCGGCGACAACCTCGACGTGCTCGTGATCGACACCGCTGCGGGTATTGGTGACTCGGTAGTCAGTTTTGTTCGCGCCGCGCAAGAAGTCTTGCTGGTGGTCTGCGATGAGCCGACTTCGATCACGGATGCCTACGCCCTGATCAAATTGCTCAACCGCGACTACGGCATGAACCGCTTCCGCGTCCTGGCCAACATGGCCCAGAGCCCGCAGGAAGGCCGCAACCTGTTCGCCAAGTTGACCAAGGTCACGGACCGCTTCCTCGACGTCGCCTTACAATACGTTGGTGCGGTGCCGTACGACGAAAGCGTGCGCAAGGCTGTGCAGAAGCAGCGCGCGGTCTATGAAGCCTTCCCTCGTTCCAAGTGCTCCCTGGCTTTCAAGGCCATCGCACAAAAGGTCGATACCTGGCCGCTGCCTGCCAACCCGCGCGGGCACCTGGAGTTTTTCGTCGAGCGCCTCGTGCAACAAACGGCAGGACCCGTGCTATGACAGCCAGCGGTTACAACCTCTACAAGAAGTCGGCGCGTGACGCGCAGTACGAGCTGATCGAGCGTTACGCGCCACTGGTCAAACGCATTGCTTACCACCTGCTGGCGCGACTGCCAGCCAGTGTCCAGGTCGAAGACCTGATCCAGGCCGGGATGATCGGCCTGCTTGAAGTATCCACCAAATATGACGCCAGCAAAGGCGCGAGTTTCGAGACGTACGCGGGCATCCGGATCCGCGGCGCCATGCTTGATGAAGTGCGCAAAGGGGACTGGGCGCCACGTTCGGTCCACCGCAATACCCGCATGGTCAGCGACGCAATTCGCTCGATTGAAGCTAAAACCGGCCGTGACGCTAAAGATCACGAAGTTGCGGCCGAACTCCAATTGAGTCTCGACGATTACTACGGGATTTTGAACGACACCCTGGGCAGCCGCTTGTTCAGTTTCGACGACCTGTTGCAGGACGGCGAACACGAAGGGCTGCATGAGGATGGCGCGAGTGCTCATCTCGAGCCGTCGCGCGATCTGGAAGATGAACGCTTCCAGGCAGCGCTGGCGGACGCGATTGCCAATTTGCCGGAGCGTGAGCGACTGGTGTTGGCGCTGTACTACGACGAAGAGTTGAATCTCAAGGAAATCGGTGAGGTCCTGGGGGTCAGCGAATCTCGGGTCAGCCAGTTACACAGCCAGTGCGCGGCCCGTTTGCGGGGGCGTTTGGGGGAGTGGCGAGCGCGCTGAAGGCAGTGTGGGGACACTGCGAACTTGGCTGGTGTGGTGTTGAACTGCGCCGGTCTCGATCTGTTGTGCTCCAGACAGTCATTGAGTGCTTTGCCGGATTGATTGAAATGGCGCGTCCAGGTGCTGGGCGCGTTTAAGACTGCTTGGAGGTCGAATTGGACAAGAACATGAAAATCCTCATCGTTGATGACTTCTCAACGATGCGGCGGATCATAAAAAACCTGTTGCGTGACCTTGGGTTCACCAACACGGTCGAGGCCGACGATGGCATTACTGCCATTCCGGTTCTCAACAGCGGAAGCATCGACTTTCTGGTAACGGACTGGAACATGCCTGGCATGACCGGTATCGATCTGCTGCGCCACGTGCGCGCCGATGAAAAGCTCAAGCACCTGCCAGTGCTGATGGTGACCGCTGAAGCCAAGCGCGAGCAGATCATCGAAGCGGCCCAGGCCGGCGTAAACGGCTATGTGGTCAAACCCTTCACGGCCCAGGCGTTGAAAGAAAAAATCGAGAAGATTTTCGAACGCATCGGTTGAGAAACTGCGCCACGGGGAAGCTATGGACCAAAACGAATCTTCACAGGGCGATTTTGAATCGACCCTGAAAAAACACGCGGTCGAACTGGTCGAAAGCCTTGAGAAAGGCAAGTTCGGCGACGCTGTGCAACTGATCCATGAGCTCAACCAGACCCGTGACCGCGGCCTGTATCAGGAAGTGGGCAAGCTCACCCGCGAGCTGCACAGTGCGATCGTCAATTTTCAGATTGACCCGCACATGCCGCAAGCCGAGGAAGTGTCCCAGATCACAGATGCCACCGAGCGTCTGGGTTACGTTGTCAAGCTGACAGAGGCCGCAGCCAACCGCACCATGGATCTGGTCGAAAACTCCACGCCGCTGGTCAACAGCCTGAGCGATGAAGCTCAGGCGCTGAGCACGGACTGGGGGCGGTTCATGCGTCGCGAAGTCGGGGCTGAGGAGTTTCGTGAGCTGGCACGGCGTGTCGATGGTTTCCTGGCACGCAGCAGCGCGGACAACCGCGCGGTGTCGAGCAACCTCAACGACATTCTGCTCGCTCAGGATTACCAGGACCTCACCGGTCAGGTGATCAAGCGTGTGACCCAATTGGTCACTGAAGTTGAAAGCAACCTGCTCAAGCTCGTGCTTATGGCCAGTCAGGTGGACCGCTTTGCGGGCATCGAACATGACCGTGAAGCGATGCTTGCAGAAAAAGATCCGCAAAAACATCTCTCTCAGGGTGAAGGTCCGCAGATTCATGCCGATAAAAGAGAAGACGTTGTGTCCGGTCAGGACGATGTGGACGATTTGTTATCCAGCCTAGGATTTTAGATTTTTAGCATTTTAGGTTTTTTAGGTTTTTAGACCTTTAGGAGCACCCCCTTAATGAGCTTCGGCGCCGATGAAGAGATCCTTCAGGATTTCCTGGTTGAGGCCGGCGAGATTCTAGAGCAACTGTCCGAACAGCTGGTCGAGCTTGAAAGCCGACCGGATGATGCGGACTTGCTCAATGCAATTTTTCGCGGTTTTCACACTGTAAAAGGGGGCGCCGGCTTCCTCCAGCTCAACGAGCTGGTGGAGTGCTGTCACATCGCCGAGAACGTGTTTGACATCCTGCGCAAGGGTGAACGTCGCGTCGATTCGGAATTGATGGACGTGGTTCTCGAAGCGCTGGACGCGGTGAACGGCATGTTCAGCGAAGTCCGCGAGCGTGGCCCGATAACGGCCGCCACGCCTGAATTGCTTGCAGCCCTGGCCCGTCTGGCCGAGCCGCAAACCGCCGATCAAGCCGCACCTGTGGCTGAAGTGGTGGAAGAGCCGGCTGCCGAAGCCGAATCAGGCGACATCACTGATAACGAATTCGAACAACTGCTGGACTCGCTGAACGCCGTCAAGGCTCAGGCTGAGGCCCCGGCCGCTGCTCCGCCGCCGGCCGGCGATGCCGCGACCAGCGATGAAATCACCGATGCCGAGTTCGAGTCGTTGCTCGATCAGTTGCACGGCAAAGGCCAGTTCGCCGTCGACGCGGTGGCAACACCCGCTGCGCCTGCCGCACCGGCTGCGCCGAAAGCGCCAGGTGACAGTTCCGACATTACCGACGACGAGTTCGAAGCACTGCTCGATCAGCTGCACGGCAAGGGCAACTTTGCGGTCGATGCGCTGGAATCGGCCATTGCCTCGGTACCGACCCCGGCTGCGCCAACCGCAGCAGCGGCTGGCGGCGATCTGATCTCGGATCACGAGTTCGAATCGCTGCTCGACGAATTGCATGGCAAAGGCAAGTTCACTGAAGTCGGCACCGGTTCCGCCGCCTCTTCGGTAGCTACGCCCGTCGCCAAGGCCCCGGCACCTGTCGCCAAGGCGCCCGAGCCAAAAGCCGAAGCAGCGAAGCCTGCTGCCGCCGCTGCACCGAAACCTGCCGCCGCTGCTGCTGCACCGGCGCCTGCCCGTGCAGCGGCCGCGCCGCCTGCGGAAAAACCGGCCAGCGAAGCCGAGACCACCGTGCGGGTCGATACCGCGCGTCTCGACGAAATCATGAACATGGTCGGCGAGTTGGTACTGGTGCGTAACCGCCTGGTTCGCCTGGGTGCCAACAGCGCCGATGAAGCCATGTCCAAAGCCGTGTCGAACCTCGACGTGGTCACGGCCGACTTGCAAACCGCGGTCATGAAGACCCGGATGCAACCGATCAAGAAAGTCTTCGGGCGCTTCCCGCGTCTGGTTCGCGACCTGGCTCGCCAGCTCAAGAAAGAGATCAACCTGGAGCTGGTCGGCGAAGAAACCGACCTCGACAAAAACCTTGTCGAGGCCCTGGCCGACCCGCTGGTCCACTTGGTGCGCAACTCGGTCGACCACGGTATCGAAGAGCCGGCCGATCGCGAAGCGATGGGCAAACCGCGCAGCGGCAAAGTGATTTTGTCCGCTGAACAGGAAGGCGACCACATCCTGCTGTCCATCTCCGATGACGGCAAGGGCATGGACGCCGACGTGTTGCGCGGCATCGCGGTGAAGAAAGGTTTGATGGACAAGGATGCGGCGGACCGCCTCAGCGAGTCCGACTGCTTCAACCTGATCTTCGCACCGGGTTTCTCGACCAAGACCGAGATCTCCGACGTGTCGGGTCGTGGCGTGGGCATGGACGTGGTGAAAACCAAGATCGCCCAGCTCAACGGCACCATCAATATCTACTCGACCAAGGGCAAGGGCTCGAAGATCGTCATCAAGGTCCCGTTGACCCTGGCGATCATGCCGACGCTGATGGTCATGCTCGGCAACCAGGCGTTCGCGTTCCCGCTGGTGAACGTCAACGAGATCTTCCACCTCGACCTGTCGACCACCAACGTGGTGGACGGCCAGGAAGTGGTGATCGTGCGGGACAAGGCGCTGCCACTGTTCTACCTCAAGCGCTGGCTGGTCAGCTCCGCCGCTCACGAAGAGCAGCGCGAAGGCCATGTGGTGATCCTTTCGGTGGGCACCCAGCGGATCGGCTTCGTTGTCGATCAACTGGTCGGCCAGGAAGAAGTGGTCATCAAGCCATTGGGCAAAATGCTCCAGGGAACCCCGGGCATGTCGGGCGCCACCATCACCGGTGACGGTCGCATTGCGCTGATTCTCGATGTTCCGAGCATGCTCAAGCGTTACGCCGCACGGCGTATTTGATTCTGGGGGAGCGGGGCGACGAAGCCTCGCCCCCGCCTAACGGAGTGTTTATGGTAGTCAAAGTCCTGGTGGTGGACGATTCGGGGTTTTTCCGCCGCCGCGTCTCGGAAATTCTTTCAGCGGATTCGAATATCCAGGTCGTCGGTACGGCGACCAACGGAAAAGAGGCGATCGATCAGGCCCTGGCCCTCAAGCCGGACGTGATCACCATGGACTACGAGATGCCGATGATGGATGGCATCACGGCAGTGCGGCACATCATGCAGCGCTGCCCGACCCCGGTGTTGATGTTCTCCTCGCTGACGCACGAAGGCGCCCGGGTCACCCTGGACGCGCTGGATGCCGGCGCAGTGGATTTCCTGCCGAAGAATTTCGAAGACATCTCGCGCAATCCCGAGAAGGTCAAGCAACTGCTGTGCGAGAAGATTCTCAGCATCTCGCGCAGTAACCGTCGTGTCAGCGCCTACAGCGCGCCGGCACCGGTCGCTGCACCCGCACCGACACCTGCGCCTTCCAGCATCGGCAGTTATGGCAGCAGCGCACCTGCTCGTCCGGCACCAGCACCGATCCCGGCTCGCACATTCGCGGCCAGCCCGTCGTCGCCAGCGCCGAAACGCAAAGCCTACAAACTGGTTGCCATCGGTACGTCCACGGGCGGCCCGGTTGCCCTGCAAAGGGTTCTGACCCAGTTGCCGGCCAATTTCCCGGCCCCGATCGTGTTGATCCAGCACATGCCGGCCGCCTTCACCAAGGCGTTCGCCGAGCGTCTGGACAAGCTCTGCCGCATCAGCGTCAAGGAAGCCGAGGATGGCGACATCCTGCGTCCGGGCCTGGCGCTGCTGGCGCCGGGTGGCAAGCAAATGATGATCGACGGCCGTGGCGCGGTGAAAATCCTGCCGGGCGACGAACGTCTGAACTACAAGCCGTGCGTGGACATCACGTTCGGTTCGGCTGCCAAGTCCTACGGTGACAAAGTTCTGGCGGTGGTACTGACCGGCATGGGCGCCGACGGTCGTGAAGGCGCGCGCCTGCTCAAGCAGGGCGGCAGCTCGATCTGGGCTCAGGATGAAGCCAGCTGCGTGATCTACGGCATGCCGATGGCCATCGTCAAAGCCGAACTCGCCGATGCGGTGTACGGTCTCGACGACATTGGCAAGCACCTGGTCGAGGCGTGCATCTGATGGACGTACTCAGCCTTATCGGGATCATCATGGCGTTCGTCGCCATCATCGGTGGCAACTTCCTTGAAGGCGGCCATCTCGGCGCGCTGGCCAACGGTCCGGCAGCGTTGATCGTGCTCGGCGGGACCGTCGGCGCGGCGCTGCTGCAATCGCCGATGAGCGCGTTCAAGCGCGCCATGCAGATTGTTGGCTGGATCCTGTTCCCGCCACGCGTGGACCTGGCCGGCGGCGTTGACCGCGTGGTGAACTGGAGCCTGACCGCCCGCAAGGAAGGTCTGCTCGGTCTGGAAGGTATCGCCGACGCCGAACCCGACGCCTACTCGCGCAAAGGCCTGCAACTGCTGGTGGACGGCGCCGAGCCGGAAGCGATTCGCAGCATTCTGGAAGTGGATTTCTACACCCAGGAAAGCCGCGACATCGAAGCCGCCAAAGTCTTCGAAAGCATGGGCGGCTACGCGCCGACCATCGGGATCATCGGTGCGGTGATGGGCCTGATCCACGTCATGGGCAACCTGGCCGATCCGTCGCAACTGGGTAGCGGCATCGCCGTGGCCTTCGTCGCCACCATCTACGGCGTCGCCAGTGCCAACCTGGTGCTGTTGCCGATTGCCGCCAAACTCAAATCCGTTGCAATGCGTCAGTCGCGTTATCGCGAAATGTTGCTGGAAGGCATCCTGTCGATCGCCGAAGGTGAAAACCCTCGCTCTATTGAGTTGAAGCTTCAGGGCTTCATGGATTGATGGGAGACATGGACTATGGCACGCCGTCGACAACCTGAAGAACATGTAAACCATGAACGCTGGCTCGTTTCCTATGCCGACTTCATTACGTTGCTGTTCGCCTTTTTCGTGGTGATGTACTCGATCTCTTCGATCAACGAAGGCAAGTACAAGATCATCTCGCAAGCGTTGATCGGCGTGTTCACCGATTCGGATCGTTCGCTCCAGCCGATCCCTATCGGTGAAGAGCGTCCGAAAACCGTGACCCCGGCCAAGCCGCTGGTCAAGGACAGCGAACAGGTCGACGCCGGCATCGCCGGTGCCAGCGATCCGCTGAAAAGCATTGCCGATGACATCAGCGCCGCATTCGGCGACTTGATCAGCTCCAACCAGATGACCGTTCGCGGCAACGAGCTGTGGGTCGAGATCGAACTCAATTCCAGCCTGTTGTTCGGCAGCGGCGATGCCATGCCCAGCGACATGGCGTTCAACATCATCGATAAGGTCGCAGTGATCCTGAGGCCGTTCGACAACCCGATTCACGTCGAAGGTTTCACCGACGATCAACCGATCCGCACCGCGCAATACCCGACCAACTGGGAGCTGTCCTCGGCCCGTTCGGCGAGCATCGTGCGGATGCTGGCGATGCAGGGGGTAAATCCTGGTCGTTTGGCGTCGGTGGGTTACGGCGAATTCCAGCCGGTGGCCAACAACGCGACCGCCGAAGGCCGTGCGCGCAACCGTCGTGTGGTGTTGGTGGTGTCACGAAATCTTGATGTCCGTCGCAGCCTCACAGGCACCGGAACCGCTCATGCGCAACCGGATGCCGCGTTGAAGCGTGCTGGCACACAAACTGCACCTGCACCAGTCAAGTCGCCGGGACGAGAGAGCGCCGTCAATTCTCCGTCACCCGCATTAACACGTTGAGCTATTTCCCGGTCGAATCGACCGGGAGGAACAATCCGAATGAGAGTCTGGGCCGTTGCCAATCAAAAGGGTGGTGTTGGTAAAACCACTTCCTCTATCGCTTTAGCCGGGTTGCTGGCTGAGGCGGGCAAGCGCGTGGTCGTGGTCGATCTCGATCCCCACGGCTCGATGACCAGCTACTTCGGTTACGACCCCGACAGCCTGGAACACAGCAGCTACGACCTGTTCCTGCACCGGGGCAGCGTGCCGCAAGGCTTGCCCGGTCAGTTGCTGTTGCCCACCAGTCACGCGAGTATTTCCCTGTTGCCGTCCAGCACCGCGCTGGCGACGCTTGAGCGCCAGTCGCCGGGGCAGAGTGGTTTGGGCCTGGTGATTGCCAAGAGCCTGGCGCAATTGTGGCAGGACTTCGATTACGCGGTGATCGACAGCCCGCCGTTGCTCGGCGTGCTGATGGTCAATGCCTTGGCGGCCAGTCAGCAATTGGTGATTCCGGTGCAGACCGAACACCTGGCGGTCAAAGGCCTGGAGCGCATGGTCAACACGCTGGCGATGATCAACCGTTCGCGTAAGCAGCCATTGGCATTCAACATCGTGCCGACCCTGTTCGACCGGCGCACGCAAGCGTCGCTCGGGACCTTGCGGGTGTTGCGCGACAAGTATCCGGAAGAAATCTGGCAAGGCTACATCCCGGTCGATACGCGTTTGCGCGACGCCAGCCGTGCCGGCGTGACGCCTTCGCAATTCGACGGCAAGAGCCGCGGCGTGCTGGCCTATCGCGCGCTGCTCAAGCACTTGCTGACGCAGCAATCCGTTGCGCAGGTGGCGTGAGATGAATCGCCCGGTAAAAATCACTTCCCGTCCGCAACTTGCGCTCCAGTCCTATCTGGACAGCTTGTTGATGGACGCGACCGAAGAGTTGCCGCCGGAAATCGAAGCGATTCCCGAGGTGGTCGAGGTTGAAGCGGCGCTGGACGAATTCCAGGCCGCGGTGCTTGAAGAGCAGGCGCGCGATGCGCAGAAGCCGGCCGAGAAACCGCCAGCCGTTGCCGCGCCGGTCACCGCACCTGTGGTGAAAGCCCCGGTGGCGCTGATGGAAGCGCCGGTCCCGGCCCTGGCGCCGGTATCGACCATCGCACCGCTGCTGCAAGCGCTGCTACCGCCGACAGCTCCGCTGCAGCAAGAGCTGGTACCTCCGACCGCACCGCAGTTGCAAGCGCTCGTGCCGCCGATCGTCGAAGTCCATCTGCCGCCGAGCAACACGCCGCCACCAGTGGAAACCAACGGCCGTCCTGCGTGGGCCGCCGAGCCGTTCGAATGCCTGTTGTTCGATGTCGCCGGGTTGACCCTGGCGGTGCCGCTGGTGTGCCTGGGCTCGATTTATTCCCTGGCCGGTCAGGAACTGACACCGCTGTTCGGTCAGCCGGAATGGTTCCTCGGAATCCTGCCGAGCCAGGCCGGCAACCTGAAAGTGCTCGATACCGCCCGTTGGGTCATGCCCGACCGCTATCGCGATGACTTCCGTCAGGGCCTGCAATACGTTATTTCGGTTCAGGGCTACGAGTGGGGGCTGGCAGTGCATCAGGTCAGCCGCTCGTTGCGCCTGGACCCGAACGAAATCAAATGGCGCACCCACCGGGGTCAACGGCCATGGCTGGCGGGCACGGTGATTGAACACATGTGTGCGTTGCTCGACGTTTCCGAACTGGCCGAGTTGATCGCCAGCGGTGGGGCGAAGCACATGGGCGGCGGCAAGCCGTCTCACAAACCGACATAAAAAACACGCGGGGCAAGTGACTTGCCATCGCACTGAACACACACCGCTAGGGCGGTTTTTCGAGGGGTCAGGGTATGAATGATAAGGCGTCGTCTGCAAAAGGTTCCGAAGATCCGATCCTGCAATGGGTAACCTTCAAACTGGACAATGAAACCTACGGCATCAACGTGATGCGCGTTCAGGAAGTCCTGCGTTACACCGAAATCGCCCCGGTCCCGGGTGCCCCGAGCTACGTGCTGGGCATCATCAACCTGCGCGGCAATGTGGTGACCGTGATCGACACCCGTCAGCGCTTCGGCCTGATGAATGCCGAGATCAGCGACAACACCCGGATTGTCATCATCGAAGCCGACAAGCAAGTGGTCGGGATCATGGTCGACAGCGTGGCTGAAGTGGTTTACCTGCGTCAGTCGGAAATCGAAACCGCGCCGAACGTGGGTAACGAAGAGTCCGCCAAGTTCATTCAGGGCGTGTGCAACAAGAACAACGAATTGCTGATCCTGGTCGAGCTGGACAAGATGATGAGCGAAGAAGAATGGTCGGAACTGGAGAGTATCTGATTGATTCTTGAGGTTGCGGTCATTGTCCTGTTCCTCTTCTGGGCAGGCACGCTGGCAATGTTTCTGGCGTACATTCGCGGTCAGCGGCGGATCGCTGCGCAACAGGCCGAGGGCGATGCGCTGCGCGATCAGCGCATCAAGGACCTGGGCAAGCGCGTTGACAACTACCAGAACGGCAGCGTGCGCATGGGTGAAGACCTGCACGAGCTGCGCGCGGTGGTCGGGCCGTTGCCGGACAAGCTGGCTCAGCTTGAACAGCGCGACCCGTCGAGCCTGTCGTTTGCCCAGGCAGCGCGCCTGGTCGGAATGGGCGCGAGCGTCGATGAACTGACTCAGTCCTGCGGCTTGACCCAGGCTGAGGCGGAGTTGATGAGCAAGCTGCACAAGAACTGACAGCGCTTTTGTAGGAGCCGGCTTGCTGGCGATGGCGTCCAAAAGGGCGCTGCAAGCCTCAGGGCCGCCTCGCCGGCAAGCCGGCTCCTACAGAGTTTGGTGTGTTCCCGGATTTTTCACACGACAGCGCACTTGTAGGCGCTTGCTTGCCAGCGATGGCGTCCGAAAGGGCGGTGCAAGCCTCAGGGCCACCTCGCCAGCAAGCCGGCTCCTACAGGTCAGTGGTGCTCACAGGTTCGTGCTACACCACAAAAAACTGTAGGAGCTGGCTTGCCAGCGATGGCGTCCGAAAGGGCGGTGCAAGCCTCAGGGCCACCTCGCCAGCAAGCCGGCTCCTACAGGTCAGTGGTGCTCACAGGTTCGTGCTACACCACAAAAAATTGTAGGAGCCGGCTTGCTGGCGATGGCGTCTTTGAAACCTCAGTAATCATCCCCGCGATCGGTGATGTCCTTCTCGATCATCGGCGCACTCGGGTCATGCCCCGCCGGAAACTTGCCTTTCAGATTCCAGGCAAACGCAATGATCTCGGCGATCGTGCGATACAACTCCTCCGGAATACTGTCCCCAAGCTCCATCCTCGCGAGCAGTTTCACCAGCTCGGCATTTTCGTAGATCGGTACTTCATAATCGCGGGCAATCTTGAGGATTTCTTCCGCCAGTTCTTCGTCGCCCTTGGCCGTGAGGGTAGGGGCGTGGGTGCCGTCGTATTTGAGGGCGATGGCCTGGCGTGGAGTATCGGGATTTCTCATGCGGTTTCGTCGACCCAGCGTTGTTCCAGACGGGTTTGAGGACCTTGCGGCGGTGTGCCAAGGTGGCAATCGAGATCGCCGACATTCAGGCCAGATGCCAGCAAGCGTTCGCGCAGCCCGACAAGGTTGCTCTCGATCAGACTCGCGGTGTACGGCCGCTCGGCCCACAGCTGGCTGGACAGACTGCCGTTGATCAACTGCGCCTGAATCTGCAGCGGCCCCAACGGCTCCATGTCGAATGCCAGTTCGACACGCCACAGTTGTTGCTTGGGCTCGCGTTCGTCACGGCGTTCATTGGGGTGTTCTTTCTCCGGTGCTTCCTCGCGCTGGAACTTGACCTGCAGCGGCACGATGTCCTGCATATTGCGCATCGGAATTTCCAGCTGCCAGGTGCTCATCAGCCGACCGTCGTCTGTGACGCCGGTTTGCTCCAGGCTCGACAGTTGATGGCTTTGCAGGCGTGAAACCGCCGCTGCCGCCAGGCGCAGCAAGTGCTCCAGATCACCTTCGCCGTCCGCGCTCTGCAGGAAGCGCTCAGGCAAAGGAAAACTGGTCGGCTGCGGTTTGGCACTAACCTGGCCGAGCATGCCCAGGGCACTACGCACAAAGCTAGGCATGGTCTGGGCCAGCGTGTTGGCAGCGATGATCGCATTGAGGTTTGTGTTGGCCGGCAACCCCGGTGTCAGTTGCGCGATCAACTTCAGCAAATCACCTTTCATGTCCGGTGCCAGCGTCGGATTCGTCCCGGCGAGCAGTTTCGCTTCAAGGAACAGCCCGCTATTGGCCAGAGCCTGGGCCAGGCCTTTTGGCGTACTGAGTTGTTGCACGTCCGGCAGGCCGGCGAGCAACTTGTCCACGGCGGCCCGCAGGTCGCTGGACGTCTGATTCGAGGCTGGCAGGTTTTGCAGCAGTTTCAGTAATCCGTCCAGCGAGCCCTGGCGACTCTGTTGGCTGACCAGTTGTTGGGTGACTGCCAGTTGTTCCTGGCGGCTGCTCAACGGGACGAATTTCAGGGTCTGGGTGTCTTGCACCAGCGCGCTCAGCAAGGTGTCGATGCGCAGCGGCGTGGGGCTGTCGATGTTCAGGGTGCTGCCGCTCAGCGCCGTGTTGAGCAGGCTCACCATCGAACGAAACACCGTCGGCTGGCCCGGCACTTGCGGCAGTACCTGGGAGGTCAGCACTTTGCCTTGCAGCAGGGTGCCCACCGGCAGTTGTGTGGTATCGATGCGGGTGAGGGTGGCGACGTTGGAGGCAATGGCTTGTTGCACCGTCACGGCGAGGTTGCCGGCCGATGGCTGGGTAATTGCCAGGTTCGTGCCCTGTGGCAACGGTTGGCTGCTGGTGGCCTGAACCGTGGTCTGACGGCCGCTTTCAAGGGTGACCTTGAGCAGCAGTTGAAAGGACTGATCCGCCTGCTTCAGCGACAGCACTTCGGCTTTGGCGGTCTGCCCGACGGTAATCAGGCCCTCCATCGGCGTCAGCAGCTTGAGCAGTTCGCCACTCACCACCTGCGGTCGCGATGTCGCGGGCGTGGTCGGTGGTAGCGGGAGGATGTTCATTTCGCCTGTCATACGCGGTCACAACCTGAGGAAATTGCCCTCTTTAGAGTGGGGCATGGCATGTATAATGCCGCCCGTCTTTCACAGAGTGGCGAAAACATTGCATTTGTTTGACGCAGCTCTCTAGAACAGGCCGCCAATGCATCTATGCTGCATCTCTTTAGCGGCCGTTCCGCCGCCGACTTGAACCGTAAAGGCCCGTGATCTCTTGACCAGTCCTGTCCTGCAAACCGTTGCCCTTGCTTGTGAGCGAGACCTTCGACTGCTCTTCGAAAATCTCGAATTGAGACTGGCCAGTGGCGAAATGTTGCAAATCAGCGGCCCCAACGGCAGTGGCAAAACCAGCCTTTTGCGTTTACTTTCGGGGCTGATGCAACCGACCGCCGGTCAAGTGCTGCTCAATGGCCAGCCGCTGAACGAACAACGCAGCGAACTGGCGCGCAATCTGCTGTGGATCGGTCATGCCGCGGGCATCAAGGATCTGCTGACCCCCGAAGAAAACCTCAGCTGGCTCTGCGCGCTGCATCAACCGGCCTCCCATGAAGCCATTTGGGCAGCGCTTGCTGCTGTCGGACTGCGCGGTTTCGAAGATGTTCCGTGCCACACCCTGTCCGCCGGTCAGCAACGCCGCGTGGCCTTGGCGCGGTTGTATCTGGACAGCCCGCCGCTGTGGATCCTCGACGAGCCGTTCACTGCGCTCGACAAGCAAGGCGTGGCGCAACTCGAAGAACACCTGGCCGCGCACTGTGAGCGCGGCGGCATGGTGGTACTGACCACGCACCACACGCTGAGTCGAATGCCGACCGGCTATCGCGACATTGATCTGGGGAATTGGGCCGTATGAGTGTTTTCGGCCTGTTGGTCGCCCGTGAGGCTCGCTTGTTGTTCCGCCGTCCGGCGGAGTTGGCCAATCCGTTGGTGTTCTTCGCGATCGTGGTTTCGCTGTTCCCGTTGGCGGTCGGTCCCGAGTCTCAATTGTTGCAAACCTTGTCTCCGGGACTGGTCTGGGTGGCAGCCCTTTTATCGGTTTTGCTCTCGCTGGACGGGCTTTTCCGCAGTGATTTCGAAGACGGTTCCCTTGAGCAGTGGGTCCTTTCGCCGCACCCCCTGCCTCTTCTGGTTTTGGCCAAGGTACTGGCACACTGGGCCTTCTCTGGTCTGGCACTGGTTTTGCTCGCTCCACTGCTGGCGTTGATGCTCGGTTTACCCACCGCCTGTCTGCCCGTGTTGCTGCTTTCCCTGTTGCTGGGTACACCGGTGCTGAGCCTGCTCGGTGCGGTGGGCGCGGCCCTGACGGTAGGCTTGAAGCGGGGCGGCTTGTTGCTGGCGCTGCTGATTCTGCCGTTGTACATCCCGGTGTTGATTCTCGGCAGTGGCGCCTTGCAGGCGGCATTGCAGGGCATGCCGGCGATCGGTTATCTCCTGTGGCTTGGTAGCCTGACCGCCCTGGCGATAACCCTGACACCTTTTGCAATAGCTGCTGGCCTGAAGATCAGCGTCGGCGAATAATGAGGTCTGGTTAAATTTTAACCAGTAAAGACCCTAGGCTGCTCGTGATGGCGAGCAGCAACCGTGATGGAAACAGTAATGAACTGGACCTGGTTTCATAAGCTCGGCTCACCCAAATGGTTTTATGGCATCAGCGGCAAACTGCTGCCGTGGCTGAGCATCGGAGCGTTGCTGCTGATCAGCATTGGTGTCGTTTGGGGCCTGGCCTTCGCGCCGCCGGACTACCAGCAAGGCAACAGCTTTCGCATCATCTATATCCACGTTCCCGCCGCCATGCTGGCGCAGTCGGTCTACGTGATGCTGGCGGTGTGCGGCATCGTCGGGCTGGTGTGGAAAATGAAACTGGCCGACGTCGCCCTGCAATGCGCGGCGCCCATCGGTGCCTGGATGACCGCCGTGGCGCTGGTCACCGGGGCGATCTGGGGCAAACCGACCTGGGGTTCGTGGTGGGTCTGGGATGCACGACTTACGTCCATGCTGATTCTGCTGTTTCTGTACTTCGGTCTCATTGCGCTGGGCAACGCCATCAGCAATCGTGACAGCGCGGCCAAGGCCTGCGCGGTGCTGGCGATTGTCGGCGTGATCAACATCCCGATCATCAAATACTCGGTGGAGTGGTGGAACACCCTGCACCAGGGCGCGACATTCACCCTCACAGAAAAACCGGCGATGCCGGTCGAAATGTGGCTGCCATTGCTGCTGACGGTGCTGGGTTTCTACTGTTTCTTCGGCGCGGTTTTACTGCTGCGCATGCGCCTTGAAGTGCTCAAACGCGAGGCCCGCGCCAGTTGGGTGAAAGCCGAAGTGCAGAACAGCCTGGAGGCCGCTCGATGACTTTTGCTTCATTCGGCGACTTCCTCGCCATGGGCCATCACGGCCTGTATGTCTGGTCAGCCTACGGCATCAGCCTGGCAGTGCTGGCCCTCAACGTGGCGGCGCCGATCCTGGCCCGCAAGCGGTATCTGCAACAAGAGGCGCGTCGTCTGCGCCGGGAGAACGGCAAGTGAATCCGCTGCGCAAAAAGCGTCTTATCATCATTCTCGCGATCCTGGTCGGTGTCGGCGCTGCCGTCGGTCTGGCCCTGAGCGCCCTGCAGCAGAACATCAATCTGTTTTACACCCCGACGCAAATCGCCAACGGCGAAGCGCCGCAAGACACGCGTATCCGTGCGGGCGGCATGGTCGAGAAGGGGTCGCTGCAACGCTCCGGCGATTCGCTGGACGTGAAATTCATCGTCACCGACTTCAACAAGTCCGTGACCATCAGTTACCGCGGCATCCTCCCGGACCTGTTCCGCGAAGGGCAGGGCATCGTCGCGCTGGGCAAACTGAACGCCGACGGCGTGGTGGTGGCTGACGAAGTGCTGGCCAAGCACGATGAGAAATACATGCCGCCGGAAGTGACCAAGGCTTTGAAAGACAGTGGTCAATCTGCTCCAACGCCCGCGAAGGAGGGTTGATCGATGACATCTGCACTTTATAGTTCAGGGCTGTTCATCCCCGAACTCGGCCATCTGGCCATGATTCTGGCGCTGTGTTTCGCGCTGGTTCAGGCCGTGGTGCCGTTGCTCGGTGCCTGGCGCGGTGATCGTTTGTGGATGAGCCTGGCCCAGCCGGCCGCCTGGGGGCAGTTCGCGTTTCTGCTGTTCGCTTTCGGTTGCCTGACCTACGCATTCATGGCCGACGACTTCTCCGTCGCCTACGTCGCCAGCAACTCCAACAGCGCCTTGCCGTGGTACTACAAGTTCAGTGCAGTGTGGGGCGCGCATGAGGGTTCGTTGCTGTTGTGGGCATTGATCCTCGGCGGCTGGACCTTCGCCGTGTCGGTGTTCTCCCGGCAGTTGCCGCAAGTCATGCTGGCGCGGGTGCTGGCGGTGATGGGCATGATCAGCACCGGTTTCCTGATGTTCCTGATCCTTACCTCCAACCCGTTCGCACGGATCCTGCCGCAGATTCCAGCGGACGGTCGTGACCTCAACCCGCTGCTGCAAGACATCGGCCTGATCGTTCACCCGCCGATGCTGTACATGGGCTACGTCGGTTTCTCCGTGGCCTTCGCGTTCGCCATCGCGGCATTGCTCGGCGGTCGACTCGATGCGGCGTGGGCACGTTGGTCGCGTCCATGGACCATCGTCGCCTGGGCCTTCCTCGGCATCGGCATCACCCTCGGTTCGTGGTGGGCTTACTACGAACTCGGCTGGGGCGGCTGGTGGTTCTGGGACCCGGTGGAAAACGCCTCCTTCATGCCTTGGCTGGTGGGCACTGCGTTGATCCACTCGTTGGCGGTCACGGAAAAACGTGGCGTGTTCAAGAGCTGGACCGTGTTGCTGGCCATCGCTGCGTTCTCGTTGAGCTTGCTGGGTACATTCCTGGTGCGTTCCGGCGTGCTGACCTCGGTTCACGCCTTTGCCTCCGATCCGGAACGCGGCGTGTTCATCCTGATTTTCCTGCTGTTCGTGGTGGGCGGCTCGCTGACGCTGTTTGCCCTGCGCGCGCCGGTGGTGAAGAGCCATGTCGGCTTCAACCTCTGGTCTCGCGAAACCTTGCTGCTGGGCAACAACCTGGTGCTGGTAGTTGCGGCTTCGATGATTTTGCTGGGGACTTTGTATCCTCTGATCCTCGATGCCATGACCGGCGCAAAACTGTCCGTAGGCCCGCCGTACTTCAACGCGCTGTTCATTCCGTTGATGGCGTTGCTGATGGTGGTGATGGCGGTTGGCATGCTGGTGCGCTGGAAAGACACGCCGGTCAAATGGCTGATGAGCATGTTGACCCCGGTGTTGCTCGGCAGCGCCGCGCTGGCCGTGGTGGCTGGCGTTGCTTATGGCGATTTCAACTGGGCCGTGATCGCGACGTTCATGCTGGCCGCCTGGGTGTTGCTGGCCGGTATCCGCGACATCTTCGACAAGACCCGCCACAAAGGCCTGATCAAAGGCCTCCCGACCCTGACTCGCAGCTATTGGGGCATGCAGCTTGCGCATTTGGGTATCGCCGTGTGCGCGCTCGGTGTTGTGCTGTCGAGCCAGAACAGCGCCGAACGTGACCTGCGCCTGGCACCGGGCGAGTCCATGGACCTGGGCGGTTATCAGTTCGTGTTCGAAGGCGCCAAGCACTTCGAAGGCCCGAACTTCACCTCCGACAAAGGCACCGTACGGGTGATCCGCGACGGCAAGGAAATCAGTGTGTTGCACCCGGAAAAACGCCTGTACACCGTGCAGAACTCGGTGATGACCGAAGCCGGGATCGACGCCGGGTTCACCCGCGACCTCTATGTCGCACTCGGCGAACCGCTGGGTGATGGCGCCTGGGCCGTGCGCGTGCACGTCAAACCGTTCGTGCGCTGGATCTGGTTCGGCGGTTTGCTGACCGGTTTGGGGGGGCTGCTGGCGGCGCTGGATCGTCGTTATCGGGTCAAGGTGAAAAGCCGCGTGCGTGAAGCATTGGGCATGACGGGAGCGACTGCATGAGACGTTGGTTGATGCTGTTGCCGCTGGCGGTTTTTCTGGTGGTGGCTGTTTTCCTTTATCGCGGGCTCTATCTGGACCCGGCCGAGCTGCCTTCGGCAATGATCGGCAAGCCGTTCCCGGAGTTTTCACTGCCCGCGGTGCAGGGCGACAAGACCCTGACCAAGGCAGATCTTCTCGGTAAACCGGCGCTGGTCAACGTGTGGGGCACCTGGTGCATTTCCTGCCGGGTCGAGCACCCGGTGTTGAACAAGCTGGCCGAGAAGGGCGTGGTGATCTACGGCATCAACTACAAGGACATCAATGCGGATGCCTTGAAGTGGCTGGTGGAGTTCCACAACCCGTATCAACTGGACATCCGTGACGACGAAGGCACGCTGGGCCTGAACCTCGGCGTATACGGCGCTCCGGAAACCTTCTTCATCGACGCCAAGGGCATCATCCGCGACAAATTCGTCGGCGTGATCGACGAGCAGGTCTGGCGCGAAAAACTGGCGGCCAAGTATCAGGCGCTGGTGGACGAGGCCAAGCCATGAAGCGCTGGATAGCTGCCGTTGTATTGGGCTTGAGCATGGCCGGCGTGGCGCACGCGGCCATCGACACCTATGAGTTCGCCAAAGAAGCTGATCGCGAGCGTTTTCGCGAGCTGACCAAAGAGCTGCGTTGCCCCAAGTGCCAGAATCAGGACATCGCCGATTCCAACGCACCGATCGCCGCCGACCTGCGCAAAGAGATTTTCCGCATGCTGGGCGAGGGCAAGGACAATCAGCAGATCATCGATTTCATGGTCGATCGCTACGGTGATTTCGTCCGCTACAAACCCGCACTCAACGCCAAGACTGCCCTGCTCTGGTTCGGCCCCGCCGGCCTGCTGCTGGGCGGTTTTGTGATCATCGCCGTGATCGTCCGCCGTCGTCGCGTCCAACGCGCTGATGCCAAGGATGAGCTTTCTGCCGAGGAGCGCGAGCGCCTCGATCAACTGTTGGATAAAACCAAGAATGATTGATTTCTGGCTCGCTGCAGGTCTGCTGCTTCTGGTTGCCCTGAGTTTTCTGCTGATCCCCGTTCTGCGTGGCCGTCGCGCCCAGCTGGAAGAGGATCGTACTGCCCTGAACGTCGCGCTGTATCAAGAGCGCGTGGCTGAGTTGCAAACCGAGCAGGAAGAGGGCGTGCTCAACGCTGCGCAACTGGAAACCGGTCGCGCCGAAGCTGCTCGTGAGTTGCTCGCCGACACCGAAGGCGCCGATGCACCGCGCGCGGCACGTCTGGGCAAACCGTTGCCATTGCTGGCGGCGATTCTGGTGCCGGTGTTGGGGCTTGGGCTCTACCTGCATTTCGGCGCCAGCGACAAGGTCGAACTGACCCGCGAATTCTCCCAGGCACCGCAGTCGATGGAAGAGATGACCCGCCGTCTGGAACGCGCCGTCGCCGCTCAACCGGATTCGGCCGAAGGCCTGTACTTCCTGGGTCGTACCTACATGGCGCAGGATCGTCCCGCCGACGCGGCGAAGATCTTCGAGCGCACGGTGAACCTGGCCGGTCGTCAGCCGGAACTGCTCGGCCAATGGGCGCAAGCCCAGTACTTCGCCGATGGCAAGAAGTGGTCGGACAAGGTTCAAGCCCTGACCGACGAAGCGCTGAAAGCCGATCCGAAGGAAGTCACCAGCCTTGGCCTGCTCGGTATCGCCGCGTTTGAAAGCGCGCATTATCAGGACGCCATCGATTACTGGAATCGCCTGTTGGTGCAACTGCCACCGGAAGACGGTTCCCGCGCCGCGCTGCAAGGCGGTATTGCCCGGGCTACCGAGAAACTCGAAGCCAGCGGCGGCAAGGTTGCCCAGGCGCCTGCGCCCAAGGTTGCAGCGCTGCTCAAGGTCAGCGTCGATCTGGCGCCAGAGCTAAAGGCCAAGGTTCAGCCGGGTGACAGCGTGTTCATTTTCGCTCGCGCCACCTCGGGGCCTCCTGCACCATTGGCCGCCAAACGCCTGACCGTGGCTGACTTGCCGGCGACCGTCGAACTGGGCGATGCCGACGCAATGATGCCGCAGTTGAAACTGTCGAACTTTCCTGAAGTCCAACTGGTTGCGCGCATCTCACGGGCCGGCCAGCCGACTGCCGGTGAATGGATCGGTCGCAGCCAGCCTCTGGCCAGCAGCACCACCGCGGCGCAAAAACTGATCATCGACAGCCCAGATAAATAACAGGAACCACCGCCATGACCGCCATTGCTCGTATTACCCTGCTCAGTCTGGTTTTGGGGTTAAGCGCGTGTGCGGTCCAGCGCCCCGAGCCGACGTCGCTGCCACCGATCCCGCCGTCGCAGCCCCGCCCGACGCCGTCAACGACACCGACGCCAGGCAAGCCAAGTATTCCGGCCAAGCCCGCCAAACCGATGCCACGCACCTCGGCCAGCTTCGCACCGCCACCGGGCGGTAACAGCCATTGGGATCAGAAGCTCGGCGTATATGTGCTCGATGACCAGACCAACACCTTCTACCGCCAGCGCACATACTACCGCTGGAACAACGGCTGGAGCCGCTCGATCAGCCCGAACGGGCCATGGGAAGACACGGACATCCATGGCGTACCCGGTGGGTTGGGACGGCAATTCGGGCAGTAAATGGAAACGGCGATCTACGGATCGCCGTTTTGCTGTCCGGAGTCTGTGAAGGACGTTCAGAGAATGACGCGGTACTCGGTCAATGCTTTGCTCGATTGAACCAGGCCCTGACGCAGCAGAAGTTCAAGGTAACTATCGACATCCATCGGCGGCAGCTTCAGTTGCTTGCGTTGCCGTTGTGCCGCCTCGATCACTGCCGCTGGATCGAGATCAAAAAGGTTATCGACGAACTCGTCAGGGTGTTGAGCCTCAATACCGAAGGGGCTCAGGGCGGTGCAGGGGAAATCTTTCTGGTTGAAGGTGACGATGACGCTGGCATTACAGTGAATGGCAACAGCCAGGACATGTCGATCATCGACGTCGGGTAGCGTCAGTCCTTCAATAAGCTCTTCGTAACCGGACACGCAAGCGTCGGGTAATGCCTGATCCATCAGTTCGGAGGTGCGGTTCAGTTGTCCTGTGGTCAGATCCGGACGGTTTTTGAGCAAATTGCGTTTCCATTCGTTGTGTATCTCCATTGTCCATTTCGCTCTAAAACGTCCGGAGAGTGCAAGCCACATCAAAAAATCTCTCAGGGGCGCGGGGTACAACACACATGCGTCATATACAGCGGTAAAAGAGGAGTGCCTCACTCGTATCCTGTCCTTAACGCTTGTGCCTGCTCGGCGAGCAGCATCATTGCTTGCTCGCTGGCGGTATCGCGCCGGTTTTTATAGTCCATCAAATCGGCAAAGCGCACACGTCGGTGCTTGCCGGTTTTGTGGTAGGACAAGTCGCCGGATTCGAGCAGTTTGATCAGGTGCGGGCGTGAGACGTTAAGCAGATCAGCCGCTTCCTGGGTCGTCAGTTCAGCGTGAACCGGGACTACTTTGACAGCATTGCCCGCAGCGAGCGCTTCCAGGATATCGACTAGCAAACGAAGAGCCGAAGTGGGTAATTCGACGCTGTGAGCCTCATTCTGTTCGTCGAAAATCTGGATGCGCTGTGTTTCGAATTGAGTGGCAAGGTAGGCCGCCAATGCGCGCTGCCCTTCAATTGCGGCCTGTATTTCGTGCTCCAGCGGGAGGTTTATCGTTGGAAGGAGGGTGGGTGACATGATGGTTCCAGTCTTCTGAACAAGCGAAGCTGGCAATGTATTCGAAACAATCGAAAATCGCAATAAACGAAACAGGTGCTCTCAGACCCCTTTTACCAACAACCCCTGCACATACTCCACAAACGCCCGAGCCTTGGCGCTGGCCATCCGCCCGGTTGGAAACACTGCCCACAGCTCCTGAATCGGCAGCGTCCACTTCGTCATCACCTCCCTGACCACTCCGCTGGCCAGCTCCGGTGCAAACATCCATGCCGACGCCATGGTCAGCCCTTGATGGGCCAGCGCCGCTTCACGCAGACCTTGCGCGGCGCTGACACGAATCCTGCCGCTGACGGTGACGGTTTGTTCTTCAAGCAGCCGGACCGCTCCTACAGGGACCTGTGTTGTGGGTCAGAACGCCGCTTTGCCTATTGAAGAACCACCGTCTACAAACAGCGTCTGGCCGGTGATGAATCCACTCTGTTCGGACAGCAAAAATGCAATCGCGGCGGCAATTTCTTGCGGTTGTCCCAGACGCCCCATCGGCACACCGGCCAGATAACGCGCCTCGCCCTCGCTTCCCGGCGGGTTGTTGGCGCGAAACAGTTCCGTTTCCGTCGGTCCGGGTGCCACGGCGTTTACCGTCACGCCGGTTTGCGCCAGTTCCAGCGCCCAGGAGCGGGTGAAGCTGATCAACGCCGCTTTTGCCGCGGCATACGCCGTGCGCTGGGTAATCCCGAGCACCGTCAGGCTGGAAATGTTCACCACCCGACCCCAACCCTTGGCGCGCATGTTCGGCAGCAGCGCCTGGGTAGCCTGCAACGCTGAATGCAGGTTGACCCGCATTACGTCATCGAACGTATCGAGGTCGATTTCTCCCAACACTTGCGGGCGTACCAGGCCGACGTTGTTGACCAGCCCATCGAACTCGTAAGTCCCGGCCAGGTCCGCCAGCACTTCCTGAGTGAGTGCCCTGTCGCTCAAATCCAGCGGAAACAGGATGCCGGGAAAACTCAGGTCAGGCGTGCGGGCAATGCCGACCACCCGGTGTCCGGCGCGGTCCAGGTGTTCGGCCACCGCGCGGCCAATGCCTTTGCTGGCGCCGGTGATGAGAAAAGTACGTCGGGTCATTGCACACTCCTTGAACAAAACATGCCGCAGGTCAGGCGGCATTTGAACCGGTCAACCGCGAACCACATCCCGCATCGCTTCAGGCTCCGGACGCTGAGTGTAAACCGGGAATACCTCGGGGGGACTGCTGACGCAGAGCGAAAGCATTCATTCTCGGGAAGGAAACGTGGGGCCGCAATCACAAATCGTAAAACAACCGAACGTCGTGATCGGGTTTTTTGTGCTTAAGTAAAGATAACTCTAGAGTTATTTTTGTCTGGGCCGGAGCAAACCGGGCTGTACTGCCCGCCAGCCAGTCACGCAGGAGATCCATAATGCAATATCCAATCTGTATCGAGTGGGGCGACGAGAACACCGCCATCGGTATTCAGATCCCCGATATTCCGGGCGCCGTAACAGCCGGGGATACGTTTGAAGACGCCTATAACGCCGCCATCGAGATTGCCCACATCATGCTTCAGGAACTGGCGGCTGACGGGGAGTCGATCCCGATGCCGACTTCGGCTGCCGCCCATCGTGGCAACCCGGACTTCGCCGACATGGGATGGGGAATGCTGGAGCTGGACATCTCGCCGTATATGGGCAAAACCGAGAAGGTCAATGTGACGTTGCCCGGCTATGTGATTCAGCGTATTGACCGGTATGTGCGCGAGCACAATGTCAAAAGCCGCTCTTCTTTCCTGGCCGATGCGGCGATGGAGAAGCTGGTTCGGCACTGAGTGATATCAGGTATACCGCTTTCGCGGGCAAGCCTCGCTCCTACTTGTCCAGCGCAAACCCTGTAGGAGCGAGGCTTGCCCGCGAAGCTTTTGGCGTCTTAAGCGGTAGCCAGCGAACGCTTCTCTGAAACACTCAAAAACCGCAACAATGCCAACAGTGGAAACGCGCTACCCACAATCACGATCCACAACCAGCCGCCATGCTCGTACACCGCACTGGCTACCGAGGAGCCAAACGCGCCGCCGATGAAGATGCTGGTCATGTACAACGCGTTCAGGCGACTGCGGCTTTTGGCGTCGAGGGCGTAGACCGCCCGTTGGCCGAGGACCATGTTCATCTGTACGCAGAAGTCGAGCACCACGCCGGTGACGGCGAGGCCGATGACGCTGTAGACCGGATGGATGAACGCTGGCAGGAAGCTCAGGCTGGCGAACAACAGCGCCAGCAGCGAAGCGATGCGGGTGTGGCCAGCATCGGCGAGTCGACCGGCGATGGGCGCAGCGATGGCACCGATGGCGCCGACCAGGGCGAAAATCGCGATCTGGGTTTGCGACAAGCCATGATTACGCGCCAATTCCAGCGGCACGGCGGTCCAGAACAGGCTGAACGTGGCGAACATGCAGCCCTGATAAAACGCGCGCTGGCGCAATACCGGTTGCTGGCGCAGCAGCGTCCACAGCGAACCGAGCAACTGGCCATAAGAGGCGCTGTGATCAGGCTGGCGCTTGGGAATGGTCATGGCCAGCACGATACTGATCGCCGCCATCAACACCGCCGCAATCACAAACATCGCCCGCCAGCCAAAGTGGTCAGCCACGACGCTGGACACCGGTCGCGCCAGCAGGATCCCCAGCAGCAAACCACCCATGATCCCGCCGACCACTCGACCGCGAGATTCCTCCGGTGCCAGGTGCGCGGCCAGTGGAATCAGGATCTGTACCGACACCGAGCTGAAACCCACCAGCAACGAGATCAGCAGAAACACATTCGGCTGATCGGTGAACGCGGCGCCCAACAGACTGGCAATCGCCACCACGGTGGTGATGATCATCAGTCGGCGGTTTTCCAGCAGGTCACCCAGCGGCACCAGGAAGAACAGGCCCAGCGCGTAGCCAATCTGGGTCAGCGAAACGATCAGGCTGGCCATGGTGCTGGTCAGGCCGATGTCGGGCGCGATCAGGCCGATGATCGGTTGCGCGTAGTAAATGTTGGCAACGATGGCGCCGCAGCAGAAGGCAAACAGCAGCACCATGCCTTTGGTCATTGTCGCGGCGCCGTGGGGCGCCTGAGTCGCTGAGTTCATAACGTGTCTCGCTGAACAGAAAGGAATGCGTGAAGGCTAAGTGGCAGGCCGAGTCGGCGGAAGAGGGATTGGAGTGATAGCAATCATTCCTTTGCGGAATGGGTGGCGCTGGAACCTGCGCCTGAATTTCAAGATCCGATGATACATTCACTTACATCTTGTTCGATAGCGTGCTTATGTTCTCTCTTACGACCCATCACCGGAAGGCACTTTCATGAACGCGATGTTCCGTTACCTGATTCGCGGCACTTTGATCGGATTGTTCATGGCAAGCCTCGCCCAGGCTGCGGACGCACCGGGCATGCGCATCGGCGTACGCGGCGAGATCACCGGGGTCAGCCCCGACGTGTTGAAAGTCCACGTCAACAGCGGCGAAAACGTGGTCATCAACCTGACCAAAGACACCAAAATCCGTGCCGTCACCCTGGCCAATATTGAAGACATCAAACCCGGCAGCTACATCGGCTCGGCGGCCATTGCGCAGGAAGATGGCTCGCTCAAAGCGCTGGAAGTCCACGTCTTTCCGCCAGAGCTGGCCGGCAGTGGCGACGGCCATCGACCCTTCGACCTGGTCAAGGGCAGCAGCATGACCAACGGCAGCGTCGGTGATCTGGTGGTCAGTAATGGTCGGGTGTTGACCGTCAACTACAAGGGCGGACAGCAGAAGATCCTGGTGCCGGAAGATGTGCCGATCGTGAACCTGGTGCCGGGGGATCGCAGCTTGCTGAAGGTGGGTGTGAAGGTCGTGACGTTTGTAACTCAGAGTGCGGATGGAACACTGACCGCTCAATCCATCTCGGCTGGCAAGGACGGCGTGACACCACCGATGTGATGACAGGTGAAGTTCCCTGTGGGAGTGAGCCTGCTCGCGATAGCGGTGTATCAGTCACCATCAATGTGATTGACCCACCGCCATCGCGAGCAGGCTCACTCCTACAAGGGACTTCAGCGAACACAAAAACAAAAAAGGCGACCTTCTCAGGTCGCCTTTTTCATTGGGCTATCAGCGTTTACTGAGCGTAAATCTGATCAAAGATCCCACCATCATTGAAGTGCGTCTTCTGCACGGTGCGCCAGTCACCGAAGGTCTTCTCCACCGACAGGAAATCCACTTTCGGGAAGCGGTCGGTGTACTTGGCCAGTACCGCCGGGTCACGCGGACGCAGGTAGTTTGCCGCAGCAATTTCCTGGCCTTCCGGCGACCACAGGTACTTCAGGTATTCCTCGGCCGCCGCGCGGGTGCCTTTCTTCTCGACCACTTTGTCGACCACGGCCACTGGCGGCTCGGCTTCAGCGGAGACGCTCGGGTAGATCACTTCGAACTGATCACGGCCAAATTCGCGGGCAATCATTTCCGCTTCGTTTTCGAAGGTCACCAGCACGTCGCCGAGCTGGTTGGTCATGAAGGTAGTGGTAGCCGCACGACCACCGGTATCCAGCACCGGTGCTTGCTTGAACAGCTTGCCGACGAAGGCCTTGGCCTTGTTCTCGTCACCGCCGTTTTTCAGCACATAACCCCAGGCCGAAAGGTAGGTGTAGCGGCCGTTGCCCGAGGTTTTCGGGTTTGGCACGATCACTTGCACACCGTCCTTGAGCAGATCCGGCCAGTCTTTCAGGGCTTTCGGGTTGCCTTTGCGGACGATGAACACCGTGGCCGAGGTGAACGGCGCGCTGTGGTTCGGCAGCAGGGTGACCCAGTTGTCCGGCACCAGTTTGCCGTTGTCTGCCAGAGCGTTGATGTCGGTGGCCATGTTCATGGTGATGACGTCAGCCGGCAGGCCGTCGATCACGGAGCGCGCCTGTTTGCTCGAACCGCCGAAAGACATCTGCAGGGTGATGTTTTCGTTGTGCTCGGCTTGCCAGTGTTTCTGGAAGGCAGCGTTGTAGTCCTTGTAGAAATCGCGCATCACGTCGTAGGAAACGTTGAGCAGGGTCGGTGCAGCCTGAGCCACGCTGGTCAATGCCAGGCCAGCGGCCAGAAGTGAGGCGCCAAAGAGTTTTTTCACTGCGCATTCCTTGTTCTAATTTAAATGTGAGGCAATTTGCCAGCGACTATAACCGGGCTCGTATAGTCCTTTAAAGATTAAAAAGAACTTTGCTTATTCCAGTTTTTTGAACAACACATTGCCGCACCGCGAGCAAAATGCAGCGCCGTGCTCGTGGCTGTTTTTCTTGCACACCGGGCAGTCGTGTTGCAACTGTTCGCCACGCATGGCGTTGGCCAGTTCGGCGGTGAAAATCCCGGTTGGCACGGCGATGATCGAGTAACCGGTGATCATCACCAGCGACGAAATCACCTGGCCCAGGGGCGTCTTCGGCACGATGTCGCCGAAGCCGACGGTGGTCAGCGTCACGATAGCCCAGTAGATGCCTTTTGGAATGCTGGTGAAGCCATGCTCCGGGCCTTCGATCACGTACATCAGCGTGCCGAACACCGTGACGAGCGTGCAGACGCTGACCAGAAACACCACGATCTTCTGCTTGCTGCCACGCAGCGCCGACATCAGGTAATTGGCTTGCTTGAGGTACGGACTGAGCTTGAGCACACGGAAAATTCGCAGCATCCGGATGATCCGGATGATCAGCAGGTACTGCGCATCGGCGTAATACAGGGCGAGGATGCCGGGCACGATCGCCAGCAGATCCACCAGCCCATAGAAGCTGAACGCATAACGCAGCGGCTTGGGCGAACAGTACAGGCGCAGGCCATATTCGATGGCGAAAATGACCGTGAAGCCCCACTCGATGTACGCCAGTACGTTGGCGTAGTTCTGATGAATCGTGTCGATGCTGTCGAGCATCACGATGACGATGCTGGCGAGGATGATCAACAGCAGAATGCCGTCGAAGCGCCGCCCGGCCTTGGTGTCGCTCTGGAAAACCATGACGTAAAGGTCTTCACGCCAGTTTTTGCTGCTGTCCATGGATAACGCCTGAATCGAGAATCAGCGCAGCCTAGGGTGATTCTCCTCCAGAGTGCAAGGCGTACCGGCGACGGTGGTCTTGCCGAACATTTGCACAACCGTGCGGATCAGCCAGCAGGCGAGGATGAACGGCGCGGTCAGCGTTGGCAGGCCGATGGCGGCAAACACCGGCGTCAGCAACAGCGCCGCTGCGATGCCGATGAGCGGCAGCCACGGTTGCTGGCGCAGCGAGCTGAGGGCGAGGGCGGCGAGTACGGCGTTATAGCCACCGAGGCCGATCAATGCGCTATAGAAGTCTTGATGCAGCAGGCTCCAGCCCATGCCCGCGACAGACGCCAACATCGCCCAGCAGAATGCGCGGCGATCAGCGATCAGCAAACCCACGGCAATCATCGCACCGGCCAGCGGATGACCGAGGAACATCACCTGGCCGAGGCCTTTCAGGGGGGCGAGGAGCATGTTCAACGCACTGACTTCGATCAAATGCGCTTCGGTCGAGGGGGTGGCAAAGCACAGCAGTAACCAGCCCAATCCCACGAAAGGCGCCGTATAGGCCGGCAGGTATTGGCTGACCCGGATGCGTTTGAGCCACTGCTGAGTGAGCATCGCGCTCAATCCACCCGCAGCAATGATCAGCGGCGGCAACAGCGCGGACCAGGGGAAATACAGGCTCAGCAGCAAACCGAGCAGGACACCGTTGTAACTGAACAGCCCGGCCTGACGATCAGCCTTGGCGTAGTGGCGACGTTGCGCGGTGAGCAAACCGGCGACACCGCCCAGCAACGCACCGCCGAGCAGGGCCGGTGCGGTGAATAGAATGGCGAGCAGGCACAACAGACCAAACAGCGGATGGCGCTGGAGGAAAATCTGGCTGAAGCCGTTGAGCAGGGCAGTCGCCCAATCGGGGCAGTGGGTGTTGAAGTGGTTGGCAGGCATGATGAAGTCTGTGGGTGTTTCAGTGAAACCGAGTCGCCAGCATCGCCAGCAGGCTGGCTCCCACACTGAATCTGCGTTCAGTCTTGATTTCGTTATCGACACAAAACCAATGTGGGAGCCAGCCTGCTGGCGATGAGGCCGGTATGGGCGCTCTAGATCAACGTCTCGATACGCAAAGAGTTAGTCGACCCAGGCTGCCCAAACGGCACACCCGCCGTGATCAATAAAGTGTCCCCGCGCTGCGCCATCCCTTGCGCCTGCGCAATCTCCAGCGCCGTCGAACACACCTCATCCACCTGGCGCAGACGATCATTGACCACAGAGTGCACGCCCCAAGCCACGGTCAAGCGGCGGGCCGTCTGCAGGTTCGGCGTCAGGTTCAGAATCGGCACCGTCGGCCGTTCCCGCGCCGCCCGCAGACTCGACGTGCCGGATTCGCTGTAGTTCACCAGCACCGCCACCGGCAACACGTTACTGATGCGACGAATCGCACAGCTGATCGCATCGGAAACGGTCGCCTCGGCTTTCGGCCGGCTGACGTCCAGTTGCGTCTGATAGTCCGGACCGTTTTCCACCTGGCGGATGATCTTGCTCATCATCTGCACAGCTTCTATCGGGTATTCGCCGGACGCGGTTTCCGCTGACAGCATCACCGCATCGGCGCCTTCGGCCACGGCGTTGGCCACATCGGTGACTTCGGCGCGGGTCGGGGCCGGGGAGAAACGCATCGACTCCAGCATCTGCGTCGCCACCACCACCGGTTTGCCGAGTTGGCGGCAGATGCTGATGATGTTCTTCTGAATCTGCGGCACGCTTTCGGCGGGCACTTCGACGCCGAGGTCGCCACGGGCAACCATGATCGCGTCGCTCAATTCGGCGATTTCCCGCAGTTGCGTGACCGCCGACGGCTTCTCGATCTTGGCCATCAAAAACGCTTTGTCACCGATCAGTTCACGCGCTTCGCGAATGTCTTCCGGGCGCTGCACGAACGACAGCGCGACCCAATCCACGCCCAACCCCAGACCGAAACTCAAATCGCGACGATCCTTGGCGGTCAGCGGGCTTAACTCCAGCACCGCTTGCGGCACGTTCACGCCTTTGCGGTCCGAGAGTTCGCCGCCATTGAGCACCGTGGTGTCGATTGCATCAGCGTATTTGGTGACCACGCGCAGTCGCAGTTTGCCGTCGTCGAGCAGCAAGTCCATGCCCGGTTCCAGCGCGGCGATGATTTCCGGGTGCGGCAGGTTGACCCGGCGTTGATCGCCCGGCGCCGGGTCCAGGTCCAGGCGCAGGGCCTGACCGCGATGCAACTGCACCTTGCCTTCGGCGAACTTGCCGACCCGCAGTTTCGGGCCTTGCAGGTCCATCAGGATCCCGAGCGGATAATTCAGTTGGCGCTCGACTTCACGAATCCATTGATAGCGTTGAGCGTGGTCGGCGTGATCGCCGTGGCTGAAGTTCAGGCGGAAGATGTTGACCCCGGCCTGCACCAACTCGCGGATGTCTTCGATCCCGTCGGTGGCCGGGCCGAGGGTGGCGAGGATTTTGACCTTTTTATCAGGCGTCATTTTTTGTGCTCTCGAGAATCAGGATGGCGCGGAAGTCGTTGACGTTGGTGCGGGTCGGCTCGGTGACGATCAATGCGTCGAGCGCCGCGAAATAGCCGTAGCCATTGTTGTTGTCGAGTTCATCGCTGGCGCTCAAACCGAGGGCGGCGGCGCGGGCGTAGCTGTCCGGGGTCATGATCGCCCCGGCATTGTCTTCGGAGCCGTCGATGCCATCGGTGTCGCCGGCCAGTGCGTAGACGCCGGGCAAGCCTTTGAGGCTGTCGGTCAGGCTCAGGAGGAACTCGGCGTTTCGCCCGCCGCGACCATTGCCGCGCACGGTGACCGTGGTTTCACCGCCCGAAAGGATCACGCACGGCGCCGCCAACGGCTGGCCATGCAAGACCACTTGCCGCGCGATGCCGGCGTGAACCTTGGCCACTTCGCGGGATTCGCCTTCCAGATCGCCGAGGATCAGCGGACTGAAACCGGCCTGACGGGCTTTCACTGCAGCGGCTTCAAGCGACTGTTGCGGGCGGGCGATCAATTGGAAATGACTGCGCGCCAGGCTCGGGTCGCCGGGTTTGACCGTCTCCGATTCCGGGCTTTGCAGCCAGTTGCGCACCGACGCCGGGACTTCAATGTCGTAGCGCTTGAGGATCGCCAGCGCTTCGGCGGAGGTGCTCGGGTCGGCGACGGTGGGGCCGGAAGCGATGACCGTGGCGAGGTCGCCCGGTACATCGGAAATCGCATAGGTGTAAACAGTGGCGGGCCAGCAGGCTTTGCCGAGACGGCCGCCCTTGATCGCCGAGAGGTGCTTGCGCACGCAGTTCATCTCGCCGATGGTCGCGCCGGATTTGAGCAGGGCTTTGTTGATCGATTGCTTGTCGGCGAGCGTAATCCCTTGGGCCGGAAGGGCGAGCAACGCAGATCCGCCACCGGAGAGCAGGAAGATGACGCGGTCGTCTTCGCTCAGGTTGCTGACCAGATCCAGCACGCGCTTGGCGACGGCCAGGCCGGCGGCGTCGGGCACCGGGTGAGCGGCTTCGACGACTTCGATTTTTTCGCACGGGGCGCCGTGACCGTAACGCGTCACCACCAGGCCGGACACTTCACCCTGCCAGCAGCGCTCGACCACTTGGGCCATGGCGGCGGCAGCTTTGCCAGCGCCGATGACGATCACGCGACCACTGCGGTCAGTGGGCAAATGAGCTTCGAGGACTTGCTGCGGATGGGCCGCGTCAATGGCTGTGGCAAACAGCTCACGCAGGAATTGTTGCGGATCGACCGACATAGCGGGCTCCCGGATTTTCTTGTTATTAGGGGAAAACTATTTGCCCCTGTAGGAGCGAGGCTTGCCCGCGAACCGGACACCACGGTGTTTTTGCTGCACCGAGGCGCTCCCTTCGCGGGCAAGCCTCGCTCCTACAGGGAGCAATGGCTTACTGCTTATCGCGAATCGAGAAATTCGCCATGTGCTCCAGGCCTTTGATCAGCGCCGAGTGGTCCCAGTTGCTGCCACCGATGGCCGCGCAGGTGCTGAACACTTGCTGGGTGTTGGCGGTGTTCGGCAGGTTGATGTTCAGCTCTTTGGCGCCTTGCAGGGCCAGGTTCAGGTCCTTCTGGTGCAGGCTGATGCGGAAGCCTGGGTCGAAGGTGCCCTTGATCATGCGCTCGCCATGCACTTCGAGGATTTTCGACGAAGCGAAACCGCCCATCAGCGCTTCACGCACCTTGGCTGGATCGGCACCGTTTTTCGAAGCGAACAGCAGGGCTTCGGCCACGGCCTGAATGTTCAGCGCGACGATGATCTGGTTCGCCACTTTCGCGGTTTGCCCGTCGCCGTTACCGCCCACCAGGGTGATGTTCTTGCCCATCGCCTGGAACAGCGGCAAGGCGCGTTCGAAGGCATCGGCATCGCCGCCGACCATGATGCTCAGGGTCGCAGCCTTGGCGCCGACTTCACCGCCGGACACCGGCGCGTCGAGGTACTGCGCGCCTTTTTCGTTGATCTTGGCCGCGAAGGCTTTGGTGGCGGTGGGTGAGATCGAGCTCATGTCGATGACGACTTTGCCCTTGCCGACACCGGCCGCAATGCCATCGGCACGGAACAGCACGTCATCGACCTGCGGGGTATCCGGCACCATGACGATGATGAATTCAGCTTCTTGCGCAACTTCTTTCGGGTTCGCCAGGGCGACAGCGCCACCGGCGATCAGGTCGGCAGGCGCGGCGTCGTGATGCGCCGACAGGAACAGGCTGTGACCGGCTTTCTGCAGGTTCAACGCCATTGGGTGGCCCATGATGCCGGTGCCGATAAATCCGATTTTAGCCATGAGAAAATCCTCTTGTTTTTATTGCTCTGTTCGCAAAATTCGTGGGTGTCAGCGAGGGCGCCTTCGCGGGCAAGCCTCGCTCCTACAGGGGCAGGGTTGTTCGTAGGAGCGAGGCTTGCCCGCGAAGAACGATGACGCGGTTTTCGATCAGATCGCGTTATGGGTTTTCAGCCAGCCCAGGCCCGCTTCGGTGGTGGTCAGTGGCTTGTATTCGCAACCGACCCAACCCTGATAACCAATCCGGTCCAGGTGTTCGAACAGGAAGCGGTAATTGATTTCACCGGTGCCCGGTTCGTTGCGCCCCGGGTTGTCCGCCAATTGCACGTGATTGATTTCACTGAGGTGCGATTGCAGGGTGCGGGCCAGGTCGCCTTCCATGATTTGCATGTGATAGATGTCGTATTGCAGGAACAGATTGGCGCTGCCGACCTGTTCGCGAATCGACAGGGCTTGCGCCGTGTTGTTCAGGTAGAACCCTGGGATGTCGCGGGTGTTGATCGCTTCCATCACCAGTTTGATGCCCGCCGCTTGCAGCTTGTCGGCCGCGTACTTGAGGTTGGCGACAAAGGTTTTTTCCACGGTGGCATCGTCGACGCCTTGTGGACGAATACCGGCCAGGCAGTTGACCTGGGTGTTGCCCAGCACTTGCGCGTAGGCAATGGCCAGATCGACCCCGGCGCGGAATTCTTCAACCCGGTCCGGCAGGCACGCGATACCGCGCTCGCCCTTGGCCCAGTCACCGGCCGGCAGGTTGAACAACACCTGGGTCAGACCATTGGCGTCGAGCTTGGCCTTGATCTCGGCGGAGCTGAAATCGTAAGGGAACAGGTATTCGACACCACTGAAGCCGGCCTTGGCGGCCGCTTCGAAACGGGCGAGAAAGTCCTGTTCGGTGAACAGCATGGACAGGTTGGCTGCGAAACGCGGCATGGTGGTCTCCCGTAAATATGTGAGCTCCCTCTGTAGGAGCGAGGCTTGCCCGCGAAGGCGTTGTGTCAGTCGGCATCAATGTTGAATGGCACGACGCCTTCGCGGGCAAGCCTCGCTCCTACAGGGGGGAGCGGTCAGCTGTTAATCAAGCAGCGAAATCGCGGTCGGCGCATCGTTGCCGACCAGCGCCAGGTCCTCGAATTCGTTGACGGCGTTGATCTCGGTGCCCATGGAAATGTTGGTCACGCGCTCCAGAATAATCTCGACGATCACCGGCACCTTGAACTCTTCGATCAGCTCCTGGGCCCTGCGCAGTGCAGGCTGGATCTGAGCCGGTTCGAACACACGCAGCGCCTTGCAACCGAGGCCTTCGGCAACCGCGACGTGGTCGACACCGTAACCGTTGAGTTCCGGAGCGTTCAGGTTATCGAAGGACAGCTGCACGCAGTAGTCCATGTCGAAACCGCGCTGGGCCTGACGAATCAGCCCCAGGTACGAATTGTTTACCACAACGTGGATGTACGGCAGCTTGAACTGCGCGCCCACCGCCAATTCTTCGATCATGAACTGGAAGTCATAGTCGCCCGACAGCGCCACAACCTTGCGGTTCGGATCGGCCTTGACCACGCCCAGTGCTGCCGGAATCGTCCAACCCAGCGGGCCGGCCTGACCGCAGTTGATCCAGTGACGCGGCTTGTAGACGTGCAGGAACTGCGCGCCGGCAATCTGCGACAGACCGATGGTGCTGACGTAGCAGGTGTCCTTGCCGAACACCTGGTTCATCTCTTCGTAGACGCGCTGCGGTTTGACCGGCACGTTGTCGAAGTGCGTCTTGCGTTGCAGGCTGGCTTTGCGCTGCTGGCAGTCTTGCAGCCAGGCGCTGCGGTTTTTCAGCTTGCCGGCGGCTTGCCATTCGCGAGCGACTTCGATGAACACGGTCAGCGCGGCAGCGGCGTCGGAGACGATGCCCAGGTCCGGGTTGAACACGCGGCCGATTTGCGTCGGCTCGATGTCAACGTGAATGAACTTGCGGCCTTCGGTGTACACGTCGATCGAGCCGGTGTGGCGGTTGGCCCAACGGTTACCGACGCCCAGTACCACGTCGGACTTCAGCAGGGTGGCGTTGCCGTAACGGTGCGAAGTCTGCAAACCCACCATGCCGACCATCAACGGGTGATCGTCCGGGATCGTGCCCCAGCCCATCAGGGTCGGGATCACCGGAATGCCGGTCAGCTCGGCGAATTCCACCAGCAACTCGCTGGCATCGGCATTGATGATGCCGCCACCGGCGACCAGCAATGGACGCTCGGCCTGATCGAGCATGGCCAGGGCCTTCTCGATTTGCACGCGGTTAGCGGTTGGCTTGGCCAGAGGCAGCGGTTCGTAGGCGTCGATGTCGAATTCGATTTCGGCCATCTGCACGTCGAACGGCAGGTCGATCAGCACTGGGCCTGGACGGCCGGAGCGCATTTCGTAGAAGGCTTTCTGGAACGCATACGGCACCTGGCCCGGTTCCATGACAGTGGTCGCCCACTTGGTCACTGGCTTGACGATGGTGGTGATGTCGACAGCCTGGAAGTCTTCCTTGTGCATACGGGCGCGGGGTGCTTGCCCGGTGATGCACAGAATCGGGATCGAGTCGGCCGAGGCGCTGTAGAGTCCGGTGACCATGTCAGTACCGGCCGGGCCGGAAGTGCCGATGCACACGCCGATGTTGCCGGCCTTGGTGCGGGTGTAGCCCTCGGCCATGTGCGACGCGCCTTCAACGTGTCGAGCGAGGACGTGATCGATGCCGCCGACCTTTTGCAGGGCGGAGTACAACGGGTTGATGGCGGCACCGGGGATGCCAAAAGCGGTATCAACCCCTTCGCGGCGCATCACCAGAACGGCGGCTTCGATTGCTCTCATTTTGCTCATGGTTTTGTGCCTCTTACGTTTTGTAATTGTATACAAGTGGCTTTGCGCAGAGTGTATTCACGGCGGACGGCGCAGGTCAATCCATTTTCTCAAGCGACTGTTTCATTCGTCGGAAGCCTGTTCTGCTGTGGCTTTTCGTCGCATGTGGCGCTTTTCGATAATTATTGTATACAAAAAAATAACTCATTGTGTTCTATTTGTTGCATCGGACTGCGATGCAAGCGCGCAGTCCTTCCGCTTTCCCTATAACAAAATGAGGACGGCACCATGAGCGCTTTAACCTTGAAAGTGGCAGTCAACCTGACCAGTCAGGCCATCTCCGCCGCGCGTGCAATCAACGCGGCCCCTTTGACCATCGCCGTGCTGGATGCCGGTGGACACCTGGTTTCCCTGCAACGCGAAGACGGCGCCAGCCTGCTGCGCCCGCAGATCGCCATCGGCAAAGCCTGGGGCGCCATTGCGCTGGGCAAAGGCTCACGCCTGCTGGCGCTGGACGCCCAGCAACGCCCGGCGTTTATCGCGGCGTTGAACAGCCTGGGGCAGGGCAGCGTGGTGCCGGCACCGGGCGGTGTGTTGATTCGGGATCAGGACGGGAATGTGCTGGGAGCTGTGGGCATCAGCGGGGATTTGTCGGATGTTGATGAACAGTGTGCGATCAATGCGATCGAGGCGTTGGGGTTGAAGGCGGATGCGGGGGTAGCAGCTTGAATCATGGGTGACTGATCCACCGCTATCGCCAGCAGGCTGGCTCCCACAGGGATCATCTGAGTGTCAGAGATCAACTGTGGGAGCCAGCCTGCTGCGATGACAAACCGTCAGACACATCCATCTAAATGTCTGCCCCACCCTTGGGTAACATCAGAACTAGCCTTCTTCATGAATTAATCATGCAAGGGGCAAAGGAATGCCTGATTTACCCGCTTCAAACCGTTTGCGCATCGGCCGCTATGCCGAGCCAAACCGCATCTATCTGTTGACCACCAATACACTCGCCAGAAAACCTGTTTTCAAGAATTTCATCTTGGGCAGATTGGTCGTCGCACAGTTTCGCGCCGCGCACGACCAAGGCTGCGTTAATTCATTGGCCTGGGTCATCATGCCCGATCATTTCCATTGGCTGGTCGAGTTACAGCAGGGATCGTTGGGTGACCTGATGCAAAAGACTAAATCACTGAGCACCAAGGCGGTGAATCAGTTCACTGGCCGCAAGATCACCCTCTGGCAGAAAGGCTTTCACGACCGGGCTCTGCGGCGGGAAGAGGATTTGGTAAAGGTGGCGCGGTATGTCGTGGCCAACCCGTTGCGGGCTGGACTGGTGGAAAAGCTTGGCGACTATTCTCTGTGGGATGCCATTTGGCTTTGAGCTGAAACCGAGTCGTCTTCATCGCTAGCAGGCTAGCTCCCACACTGGCGCTATGACGTTCACAAATCCCCTGTGGGAGCTAGCCTGCTAGCGATAAAGTCACCGCAATCTTAATGATCCGGCTCACACCCTTTAAGCACCAACCGGATAATCGTCTGTGCCGCCGCTTCATAATCCTCTTCATCCAGCTTGGCCTTGCCGGTGATGGCTGTAATCTGCCAGTCAAAGTCGGCATAGGTCTGGGTCGCGGCCCAGATGCTGAACATCAGGTGGTTGGGGTCGATGGGGGCGATCTGCCCGCGGTCGATCCAGGTCTGGATGCAGTCGATGTTGTGTTTCGCCTGGCTGTTCAGTTGTTCGACCAGGTCGGCGCTCAGGTGCGGGGCGCCGTGCATGATTTCGCTGGCGAACACCTTGGAGGCGAAGGGCAAGTCGCGGGAGATGCGGATTTTCGAGCGAATGTAGCCGCTCAGCACTTCACTGGGTACGCCGTCGGCGTTGAACGGCGTCGAGGCCTGCAGAATCGGCTCGATGATGCTTTCCAGAACCTCGCGGTAGAGGTTTTCCTTGGATTTGAAGTAGTAGTAGACGTTGGGCTTGGGCAATCCCGCCTTGGCTGCGATATCACTGGTTTTGGTCGCAGCGAAGCCCTTGTCGGCAAATTCTTCACTGGCGGCACGCAGGATCAGTTCTTTGTTGCGCTCGCGGATAGTGCTCATAAACCAGGTGGTTCCTTGCCTGTTCTGGCGGTTGCGCATGGTAGCACCGGCCTCGCGCGGCGCTCAAGAATGCCCCATGTGGCGCTCGGCCGCGCTATGCTGCGCAGCATTCATTCCAGAAGGACACCTGATTCATGGCAGGAAGCAGTTTACTGTTGCTGATCGACGACATTGCCGCGGTACTCGACGATGTGGCGTTGATGACCAAAATGGCCGCCAAGAAAACCGCCGGCGTGCTCGGTGATGATCTGGCGCTCAATGCCCAGCAGGTCAGCGGCGTACGTGCCGAACGGGAAATCCCGGTCGTTTGGGCAGTGGCGAAGGGCTCGTTTCTCAACAAACTGATTCTGGTGCCGTCAGCGCTGGCGATCAGTGCATTCATTCCGTGGCTGGTCACGCCGTTGCTGATGGTCGGCGGCGCCTACCTGTGTTTCGAAGGTTTCGAAAAACTCGCGCACAAATTCCTGCACAGCAAGGCTGAAGACCAGGCCGAGCATGCGGAGCTTGTCGAGGCTGTGGCCGACCCAGCGGTGGATCTGGTGGCGTTCGAAAAGGACAAGATCAAGGGCGCCATCCGTACCGACTTCATTCTTTCGGCGGAAATCATCGCCATCACCCTCGGCACCGTGGCCGATGCGTCGCTGACCCAGCAAGTCATCGTGCTGTCGGGCATTGCCATCGTCATGACCATCGGCGTCTACGGCCTGGTAGCCGGCATCGTCAAGCTCGATGACCTCGGTCTGTGGCTGACCCAGAAGCCCGGCCAGATGGCCAAATGCATTGGCCGCGGGATTCTGCGTGCGGCGCCGTACATGATGAAAAGCCTGTCGGTGATCGGGACGGCGGCAATGTTCCTGGTCGGCGGCGGGATTCTCACTCACGGCGTGCCGGTGGTTCATCACTGGATTGAAAGTGTCAGCGCAGGGGCGGGCGGTGCCGGGTTTATCGTGCCGACGTTGCTGAATGCGGTGGCGGGGATTGTGGCGGGGGCGGTGGTGTTGGCGGGTGTGATGGTTGTCAGCAAGCTTTGGCAGGTAATCAAACGCTGAACCTGTAGGAGCCGGCTTGCTGGCGATGGTCGTTAACGATAACGCGGGGGTACTGGTTAAGCGCGGCGCACTTGAGACCATCGCCAGCAAGCCGGCTCCTACACCGTGGGCCCTGCACCCCAGTGAAAGCTGCAAAAAAGGCCATTCGATTCACATCGAATGGCCTTTTTTATTGCCGATAAATTACTCGGCGATCTGCAACTTGCGCGACTCGGTGTACACGTAACGCACCTTTTCGTATTCGAACGGCGAGTTCAGCTGGCCGTAGCGGAAGCTGGTCTGGTGGCGCTTGTCGATGCTGCGCAGGGCCCACACTTCAGGGTGGTTGGAACTGACTTCGGAGACGTTCAGGAAGTTGATCGCTGATTCGGCGGTGAAGTCCACGGCCAGGCCGCCGGTGTCGCGGATGTTGGACGGGCCTAGGATCGGCAGCACGAAGTAGGCGCCGCCCGGTACGCCGTAGAAACCGAGCGTCTGGCCGAAGTCTTCGCTCTGGCGCGGCAGGCCCATGGCCGTGGCCGGGTCCCACAGGCCGGCGATGCCGATGGTGGTGTTGAGCAGCAGGCGCGCAGTGGTTTCCATCGAACGCTGGCCCTTGAACTGCAACAGGCTGTTGAGCAGGTTCGGTACGTCGCCGAGGTTGTTGAAGAAGTTGCTGACCCCGGTGCGCAGGAAGCTTGGCGTGATGTAGCGATACCCGTCGACCACCGGCAGGAACACCCATTGGTCGAAGCGGTAGTTGAAGTGATACACCCGGCGGTTCCACTCTTCCAGCGGGTCGTACACGTTCAGGGCGTTGAGGGAGGAGCGTTCGAATTCGCGCTGATCCAGGCCCGGGTTGAACTTGAGTTTGCTCAGTGGCTCCTTGAAGCCGTCACTGTCGACGACCACCGGGGCGTTGGCTTTGCTGTTGTCGGCATTGGCGACGCCTGCACAGAGTAACGCTGCGATAAGCAGGAGGTATTTAGCCACGGAAGAACTCCAGCATGGCGTCGCTGTTGACGCGATAGTTAAGGTTGCCGCAGTGGCCGCCCAGTGGATAAACCGTCAAGCGGTCGCCGAAGGTCTTGCGCAGGAAACCGAGGTCACCCGGGCCGAGGATCACGTCGTCGGCATTGTGCATGACCGCGATTTTCGGGCTGTCGTGCAGGTAATCCTTCAGGGCATACAGGCTGACCTGGTCGATCAGTTGCAGCAGGCTGCCGCCGTCAGTGCGCGCGCGCCACATCGGGATCACTTGTTCGGTGATGTAGCAGTCGAAGTCGCACTGCAGCGCACGCTTGAGGTATGGCGTGAGGCTGGTGCCTTCGGTGATGGGCGTTTTCGGCGGAGTGATCAGGCCGCGACGGTTGATCAGGTCCGAGGTGAAAGCGATGTCGGCCGCCGAGAATCGGAACGACGTGCCGATCAGCATGGCCATCTGTTCGTTGGTCAGGTGCTGCTTGGACTGCTGGAAGTCGTAGAGCAGGGCGTCGTTGAGGTCGATGTAGCCTTTTTGCTGGAAGTATCGGGTCAGTTTGTCCAGCACCAGTTCATAGAACGTGGTGGTGTTGTTGATGCCCTTGACCTCGGTCTGGACGAGTCTGTCCAGGTTGGTGATCGAGGTGTAGAGGTTGACCGGTGGGTTGAGCAGCAAGACTTTCTTGAAGTTGAAGCTGCGGCGGGTTTCATCCAGATGCGCGACAAATGCCGCATCCAGCGCCCCCAGGCTGTAGCCGGTCAGGTAGTAATCGGTGACGGCCACTTTCGGGTTTTGTGCCCGCACGGCCTGCATCACCCGGTACATGTCTTCGGCGTCATCCTTGGTGATGCCGGGTGTGGCAAAGCGTGAAGCGGCACTCATGAAGTCGAAGCTGGTGGGCGACGACAGTTGCACCACGTGGTAACCCGCCTTGTAGTAGAGCTTTTTCAGGTATTCGTTAAGGCTGCTGTCATAGCGCGCACCGGTGCCGGCGATCAGGAAGATCAACGGGGCGGCTTTATCCTGGGTGGCGATGCGGTAGGTCAGCTTCTTCACCGGCCAGAAGTTGTCCGGCAGTTCGAACTCACGCTCCGGGCGCAACGTGACGGTGCGGGTTTCCTGGTCGATGTCATCGTCAAGCGGCAACTCCGGACGCAGGTCCGGCGGCGTCGTGGCGATGGTCGCCTCGAACGGGTTGGTCAAGGGATAGCCATAACTGGCGGCGTCGATATCGACCGCCAGTGCGGACGCACTCAAGATAAGGCCGCTAAACAGGGCGGCGAAGCGCAAGGAACGGAGCATGACTGGATCCCTTATAGAAAGGTGCCGAATGAAGTTCGCAGGCTATGACCACGGGGGTTGCGCCAAAGTGCCATGTGTCGGCACCAATCAGGCCAAATTTCAGAGTAATAGTAGCTGGACGATACACTTTGCAGTGATTGACTGCCCAGTTAACTGTTGTTAAGGCTTGCGTCAGGCTGCCGGGGGATTAAGCTGGCCGCCGTTTTTCGCTGATTGGAGTGCTTCATGTCTCGCCGTTTACCGGTAATTCTGCTGCTTGTTTTGCTGCCTTTATGGCTGGCCGCCAGTTATGGCGCGCGGTATGGCTTCATGGAGGATGCGCAATGGGTCGGCCTCTGCGCGGACGAGGCGAGCCGCTGGGAATGCCTGGTCCGTTCGAACCTGGGCCTGATGATTCATTTCCAGGTGTTGGGTTGGGCGGCAGTGGCCGCCGCCGTGATCGGCTTCGTGTTGCCGGGGCGGGCAGGGTGGTGGTTGGCGGTGTTGGCGCTGGTGTTCGGCTTTCCGGCGTTGGCGTTGTACAACACGACGATGGCGGTGTTTGCGGTGGTGATTGCAGGGCTGCGTCTGGTCCGGGCGTCCCGCGGCGCCTGACAGTCAGTCTTCGCGGGCAAGTCGGATCGCCGCGCTGAAGATTACGCCTTGCGAACCCGCAAACAGCGCCACAACGCCGCCACCATCAACACACTCACCAGCGCCCAGCCCCAGGCCTGCTGATTCTGCAAACCTTCGCGATACAGCTGCGGCGCAATGCCGGCACCGATGATGAAGGTCAGAAGCGCGATTTCGCGACGTGGCACACTCACCGGCCGGCACAGATAGACCAGCGCGGGCAGGATGAAAGCTACGCTCGGAAAGCTGCGATAACGCGGATCGAACACCAGTTCGAGCATCATCACCGCCGCTGCAAAACCTGCTGTTGCCAGCAACCAGCCGGCCCGGCGCTCCAGCACATTGAAGGCCCGTTGACGCCAGCCGCTACGGTTACTCAGTGTCAGCGCTGCATGCACCAGTACCAACAAGTTCAAAGCCGTCAGCAACGCAACCCACAACCACTCACTGGTAAACCGGGTGGTGACGCGTGCCAGATCGCCCCAGGCGCCAATCGAACAGGCCGCCAAAGCGCCGAGCAGCGGTAGCACCAACGCAGAGCGGGTACTGCGTACACGACCTCCAAGGATCAGCGTGCCAAGGAAAATCATCCCGCCCACCGCCAGCCACTGCGACCAGTACGGTACGTTGGACACCGGACCGGCCAGCACGCCCTTGTCCTGACGGTCGGCGTCAAACAGGCCCCAGTAACCACCAACGGCCCCTTCGCTGGCGCGTTTCCAGGGTTGGTCGAAGGCTTCGATAAGGTTGTAGTGCCAGCCTTCCTGCTCGGCCATGATCACAAAGCTGCGAATGAACTTGGCCTCATTGACCCGGCTCGGCAGCGCGGTTTCGCGTTGACGACCCTCGCTCGGCCAGCCGGTTTCGCCAATCATCACGTCCTTGGGTGCGAATTTGTTGCCGAACACCTGACGCACTTCGCGAACATGTTGCAGCGCGGCGTCGATGTTCGACGGATCGTCTTCCCAATACGGCAGCAGGTGAATGGTCAGGAAGTCCACCGCCGGGGCAATTTCCGGGTGTTTGAGCCAGAACTCCCAGACGTCGGCATAAGTGACAGGCTGCTTGACCTGGCTTTTGACCTTGTTGATCAGCCTGGCCAATTGCGCACCGGTGACTTCCTTGCGCAACAGGGCTTCGTTGCCGACGATCACCGACGTGACCACATCCGGGTTGGCGTTGGCCGAGGCGATCAGCAGGTCGACTTCTTTCTCGGTGTCCACCGGGTTGCTGTTCACCCACGCACCGATCATCAACTTCAGACCATGTTTGCGCGCCAGGTCGGGCAAGGCTTCAAGGCCGGTCATGGAATAGGTGCGAATGCATTCGAAGCGGGTGGCCAGCAGCGCGAGGTCGGCGTCCATGCGCTCGGGGCGCAACTTGAACGGCTGATCGAACGGCGATTGGTCCTTGTCGAACGGGGTGTAGGAGGCGCATTGCAGTTTGTGCGTCGCGCTGGCCACGTCCGGCAGAATCACCGGTTTGCCGAGGCCGTACCAAAAACCGCCGAGAGCAAAGAGCCCCAGCAGGCAGGCGAAAAGGTAAGGGAAAAAAGGAAAGCGTGATGTCGCGGGCATGGTCAGGCCGTCTGGGAGCAAAGCCGCGCATGTTACCCGCATTTGTCCCGCGCTTGGTGGCTCGCATAATTTTGACATGCAAAGTTCGGGCGGATCGCCCGAGGCCTTTCAGGTGCTCGTAATTAATGGCGTTCTGATGTCGTTTCTCGATGCCTTGAGGTCGCTGACAGCACAGGTTCAGGTTGGCGTCAGGTTGATTATCGATGCGTCAGTGTTCTCATTAATAAAACGCGCTGATGATCGTACGAGTTTGCGGTGAGGCGTGATGGGCGCGCAGTGCACCATAACAATACGTTGACGCGACTCGGCATCCGTCGAGCGCAGCACTTTCGGGGAAGTAACGATGAAGATGCGACGACTTTTAGGCGCGGGTGCCGCACTGGTACTTGCGATTGGCTCCACGATGGCCAATGCCGAGAGCAAAACCCTGAGCATCGGTTACGTTGACGGCTGGTCCGACAGCGTCGCGACCACCCACGTGGCGGCCGAAGTGATCAAGCAGAAACTGGGTTATGACGTGAAGCTGCAAGCCGTCGCCACCGGGATCATGTGGCAGGGTGTGGCCACAGGCAAACTCGACGCCATGCTGTCCGCCTGGCTGCCGGTGACTCACGGCGAATACTGGACCAAGAACAAGGATCAGGTCGTCGACTACGGCCCGAACTTCAAGGACGCAAAAATCGGCTTGATCGTGCCGGAGTACGTGAAAGCTAAAACCCTCGATGACCTGAAAACCGACGACAGCTTCAAAAAACGTATTGTCGGCATCGACGCCGGTTCAGGTGTGATGCTCAAGACCGAGCAGGCAATCAAGGACTACGACCTGACCGGTTACCAACTCAAGGCCAGTTCCGGCGCCGGCATGATTGCCGAGCTGACCCGTGCCGAGAAGAAAAACGAATCCATTGCCGTCACCGGTTGGGTGCCGCACTGGATGTTCGCCAAGTGGAAACTGCGCTTCCTGGAAGACCCGAAAGGCGTTTATGGCGCGGCTGAAACCGTGAACAGCATCGGCAGCAAAGAACTGGCAACCAAAGCGCCGGAAGTGGCCAAGTTCCTGAAAAACTTCCAGTGGGCGTCGAAAGACGAAATCGGCGAAGTCATGCTGGCGATTCAGGACGGTGCCAAGCCTGAAGCCGCTGCGAAGGATTGGGTCGCCAAGCACCCGGAGCGCGTTGCAGACTGGACCAAATGATTTGAGCTGACGTTTCTGGTCAGCACTTCTCAAGGCCCCTTGGCATAACAGCCAAGGGGCTTTTTGTTTTTGTGTAGGAGCCAGGCTTGCCGGCGATGGCGTCCTCACAATCGCCATCGTCGGAACGCCGCCCGCAGCAAGCCGGCTCCTACAGAAGTTGCGCCGTGCTGGAAAATGGCGATTCTGTCATGTCGCTCTAATACTAAGGTCGTCTGGAACCTGCCCCGCAGCCGCATAGAGTGGATACCGTTCCAACAATAATCTGTGCTGCGAGGATAAAAACAATGAACGACAGCATTTACCTCTCGATTCAAAACAGCCCGCGCTTCAAGGAGCTGGTTAGTAAGCGAGAAAGGTTCGCCTGGATTCTTTCGGCGATCATGCTTGGTCTCTACTCCGGATTCATCCTGTTGATCGCTTACGGGCCGCATATTCTGGGCGCGAAAATCAGCCCTGAGTCATCGATTACCTGGGGCATACCGATCGGTGTCGGGCTGATTGTCTCGGCCTTCATCCTGACCGGGATCTACGTTCGACGCGCCAATGGCGAATTCGACGACCTGAACAATGCGATTCTCAAGGAGGCTCAGCAATGATCCGGCGTCTAATGGCTCTATTGAGCATCGCAGCTTTCGCACCTGGCGCCTGGGCGGCTGACGCCCTGACCGGCGCCGTACAGAAACAACCCCTGAACATGGCCGCGATCCTGATGTTCGTGGCGTTCGTCGGCGCAACGTTGTACATCACTTACTGGGCCTCCAAGAAAAACAACTCGGCGGCCGACTACTATGCGGCGGGCGGCAAGATCACCGGTTTCCAGAACGGTCTGGCGATTGCCGGCGACTACATGTCCGCGGCGTCCTTCCTGGGTATTTCCGCGCTGGTGTTCACCTCCGGCTACGACGGCCTGATCTACTCGATCGGCTTCCTGGTGGGCTGGCCGATCATTCTGTTCCTGATCGCCGAGCGTCTGCGTAACCTGGGTAAATACACCTTTGCCGACGTGGCGTCCTACCGCCTCGGGCAAACCCAGATCCGTTCGCTGTCCGCTTGCGGTTCGCTGGTGGTAGTGGCGTTCTACCTGATCGCGCAAATGGTTGGTGCCGGCAAGCTGATCCAGCTGCTGTTCGGCCTCGACTATCACGTTGCGGTGATCCTGGTCGGTATCCTGATGTGCATGTACGTGCTGTTCGGCGGCATGCTGGCGACCACTTGGGTGCAAATCATCAAGGCTGTGCTGTTGCTGTCCGGTGCCTCGTTCATGGCGCTGATGGTGATGAAGCACGTCAACTTCGACTTCAGCGCACTGTTCTCCGAGGCGATCAAGGTTCACCCTAAAGGTGAGGCGATCATGAGCCCGGGCGGTCTGGTGAAAGACCCGATCTCCGCGTTCTCCCTGGGTCTGGCTCTGATGTTCGGTACCGCTGGCCTGCCACACATCCTGATGCGCTTCTTCACCGTGAGTGACGCAAAAGAAGCCCGTAAGAGCGTGCTGTATGCAACCGGCTTCATTGGTTACTTCTACATCCTGACCTTCATCATCGGCTTCGGCGCGATCCTGCTGGTCAGCACCAACCCGGCCTTCAAAGATGCGGCTGGCGCGCTGTTGGGCGGCAACAACATGGCGGCGGTGCACCTGGCCAACGCGGTCGGTGGCAGTATCTTCCTGGGCTTCATCTCGGCGGTAGCGTTCGCGACCATTCTGGCAGTGGTTGCCGGTCTGACCCTGGCCGGTGCTTCGGCGGTGTCTCACGACCTGTATGCCAGCGTGATCAAGAAAGGCAAGGCCAACGAGAAAGACGAGATTCGTGTTTCGAAAATCACCACCATCGCCCTGGCGGTGCTGGCGATCGGTCTGGGTATTCTGTTCGAGAAGCAGAACATTGCGTTCATGGTGGGCCTGGCGTTCTCCATCGCGGCGAGCTGTAACTTCCCGGTGCTGCTGCTTTCGATGTACTGGAAGAAGCTGACGACTCGCGGTGCGATGATCGGCGGCTGGCTGGGTCTGGTCAGTGCTGTTGGTTTGATGGTGCTGGGGCCAACCATCTGGGTGCAGATCCTGGGTCACGAGAAGGCGGTCTTCCCGTATGAATACCCGGCGCTGTTCTCCATGGCCATTGCGTTTGTGGGGATCTGGTTCTTCTCGATCACTGACAAGTCGACTGCTGCGGATAATGAGCGGGCGCTGTTCTTCCCGCAGTTTGTTCGTTCGCAGACTGGGTTGGGGGCGAGTGGGGCGGTTTCGCACTAAGGCTTCAGGATTGTTGATTTAAGTTACGGTAAACAGAAATGCCCCGGTCGAGAGATCGGGGCATTTCTTTTGCTGCATTGCTTTTTGTAGGAGCGAGGCTTGCCCGCGAAGACGGCCTGACAGCCGACCATTTTCTTACAGATGTACATATCCATTTCTGCGGTAACGGCTGCTGACGGTTTCGCCCTTACGGCGACTCACTTTTTTTCAAACGCCAAAAAAAGTAAGCAAAAAAGGCTCGCCCCGAGCGTCCGGCCCCTCGCTAAGGCTCGGCGTTCCTTCGCTCCGGCATTCATCCGGGGGCATCGCCCTCCGGTTGGCTTCGCTGGCACCTACATGCGATGAGTTCGACTGCGTCGAACGGCGCTGCGCGCCAATCCCCGGATGAACACCTCCACTCAGCCTTCCGAAGGGGCGGGTGGATCAAGGTCAAAAGCCAAAGCAACAGCAAAATCAAAATCAACGACTGGAGTGAGTTTTCTCTGTAGGAGCGAGCTTGCTCGCGAAAAACGCCCGGACACCGCGCTCATCCAGACAATCCGCGCCATTGCTGGCAAGCCAGCTCCTACAATTTTGACCGTGTGAATCCCATCCCGTGTAGGAGCCGGCTTGCTGGCGATGGCGCCCTTCCAGTCAATAAATGCGTCGACTGATCCACCGCTATCGCCAGCAAGCCGGCTCCTACAGAGAATTGGTGTACAGGTCCGGAATGAGTGAACGCAGCCAAGAAGGACGGCGCGGGCATCCAAAGAGCCAGGTCGGCTACCAGGCCGCCTCGGCGGCTGTGGCGGTACACGCCCCCTCGAGAGGCTGAGTGGAGGTTCTGCGCAGTGGGCAACCCGGCATGGATGCCGGGTTAGCCGCCCCCGGCCAGGGATGGTCGATGGCGGCGGGCCCACGGAGCAGGACCGGAGCGAGGGCATGGCGAGCATTAGCGAGCCACCGAACGACAGGGGCAAGAGCCCTTGGTTACTTGGGGCTCTTCCAAGTGACTCGCCGTAAGGGCGAAACCATTAGTGGCCGTCACCGCAGAAACGGATACGCACACAACCCAAAGCGCACAAACAAAAACGGCCTCTATATAAATAGAGGCCGTTCCCGGTACAACTCAACACGCTATCGCAAGAAAGATCTTACTTGCGGTCTTCCAGCTTGGTGATGTCACGCGACTCGTAGCCGGTGTACAACTGGCGCGGACGGCCAATCTTGTACGGGCTGGAGAGCATTTCTTTCCAGTGGGAGATCCAGCCGACAGTCCGCGCCAGAGCGAAGATCACGGTGAACATGCTGGTTGGAATGCCGATCGCCTTGAGGATGATCCCCGAGTAGAAGTCGACGTTCGGGTACAGCGAGCGCTCGATGAAGTACGGGTCGGTCAGGGCGATCTCTTCCAGGCGCATGGCCAGTTCGAGTTGCGGATCGTTCTGGATGCCCAGTTCCTTCAGCACTTCGTCGCAGGTCTTCTTCATCACGGTGGCGCGTGGGTCGCGGTTTTTGTAAACCCGGTGACCGAAGCCCATCAACTTGAACGGATCGTTCTTGTCCTTGGCCTTGGCGATGAACTTGTCGATGTTCGACACATCGCCAATCTCGTCAAGCATGGTCAGAACAGCCTCGTTCGCGCCGCCGTGGGCAGGGCCCCACAGTGCAGCGATGCCGGCGGCGATACAGGCGAACGGGTTGGCACCCGAAGAGCCAGCCAGGCGTACGGTGGAGGTCGACGCGTTCTGCTCGTGGTCGGCATGGAGGATGAAAATCCGGTCCATGGCCTTGGCGAGTACCGGGCTGATCGGTTTGATCTCGCACGGGGTGTTGAACATCATGTGCAGGAAGTTTTCCGCGTACGTCAGGTCGTTGCGCGGGTACATCATGGGTTGGCCCATGGAGTACTTGTAAACCATCGCTGCCAGGGTCGGCATCTTGGCAACCAGGCGGATCGCGGAGATTTCGCGATGCTGCGGGTTATTGATGTCCAGGGAGTCGTGGTAGAAGGCCGAGAGGGCGCCAACTACGCCGCACATGACGGCCATCGGGTGGGCGTCGCGACGGAAGCCGTTGAAGAAGGTCTTCAACTGCTCGTGAACCATGGTGTGGTTCTTCACGGTGCTGACGAACTGGGCCTTCTGTTCTGCGGTCGGCAGTTCGCCGTTGAGCAGCAGATAGCAGGTTTCCAGGTAGTCCGACTTTTCAGCCAGCTGTTCGATCGGGTAGCCGCGGTGCAGCAGAATGCCGTTGTCGCCGTCGATATAGGTGATCTTCGACTCGCAGGAAGCGGTCGACATGAAACCAGGGTCAAAGGTGAAACGGCCCGTGGCCGTCAGGCCCCGAACATCGATAACATCGGGACCAACGGTGCCGGTTAAAATGGGCAGCTCGACGGGGGCTGCGCCCTCGATGATCAACTGCGCTTTTTTGTCAGCCATGTGGCCTCCTATTTATGCTTGAAATCATCAGACAGACCCCCCACGCAGGGCCCGCACCACTATAGTGAGATAAATTCGAATGTCAATTTGCCTAAAGTCTTGCTCCAGAAGGCTTTAACCGGACTTTTTCCTCGAAATTGACTGCCATTTACGCCTTTTATCCAACTTGTGCAATGCGCTATTAGGGGAAGGTGAACGCGTTGTCATTAGTAGCCTAACTGTCTATACTCGGCCACCGACCGCCAAGGGCTTTTGGGCTTGCTTTCATTGGGGGTCGCATCCCTGGGTGGTGGTTACCTGACCAGTGCACTCCCCAACAACTTTGCCCTGATTGTTAGGGGCTCTTCAGTGTGAAAAAAAAGCCGTGAAAAGCCAACGACCTGTAAACCTAGACCTAAGGACCATCAAACTCCCAGTCACTGCTTACACGTCCATTCTTCACCGTATCTCCGGTGTCATCCTCTTTGTCAGCCTGGCCATCATGCTTTACGCATTGGACAAGTCGCTGAGCTCCGAGGAAGGCTTCGGTCAGGTGAAAGCGTGTCTGACCAGTCCGCTAGCCAAGCTAGTGATTTGGGGCATCCTGTCCGCTCTGCTGTATCACTTGGTAGCCGGTGTGCGCCATTTGATCATGGACATGGGCATCGGTGAGACGCTGGAAGGCGGCAAGCTGGGCTCGAAAATCGTTATCGCCGTTTCCGTGGTGGTAATCGTTCTGGCAGGAGTTTGGATATGGTAACTAACGTCACGAACCTGTCGCGTTCGGGCCTCTATGACTGGATGGCGCAACGTGTGTCTGCGGTCGTTCTCGCGGCTTACTTCATCTTCCTGATCGGATACGTCGTTGCCAACCCAGGCATCGGCTACGCCCAATGGCATGAACTGTTCGCCAATAACTGGATGCGTATCTTCAGTCTCCTGGCCCTCGTTGCCCTCGGCGCTCACGCCTGGGTCGGCATGTGGACCATCGCGACCGACTACCTGACGCCAATGGCGTTCGGCAAGTCCGCGACCACTGTACGTTTCCTCTTCCAGGCAGTATGCGGCGTTGCGATGTTCGCTTACTTCGTCTGGGGTGTGCAGATTCTTTGGGGTATCTGATTCATGTCTACTACAGTTAATACGCTTTCGTTCGACGCCATCATCATTGGCGGCGGCGGTGCTGGCATGCGCGCTGCTCTGCAGCTGGCACAGGGCGGTCACAAGACTGCCGTTGTCACCAAGGTTTTCCCGACTCGTTCGCACACCGTATCCGCCCAGGGTGGCATCACCTGCGCCATCGCGTCTGCTGATCCGAACGATGACTGGCGCTGGCACATGTACGATACCGTCAAGGGTTCCGACTACATCGGTGACCAGGACGCTATCGAATACATGTGTTCCGTAGGCCCGGAAGCGGTCTTCGAGCTCGAGCACATGGGCTTGCCGTTCTCCCGCACCGAACAGGGCCGCATCTACCAGCGTCCGTTCGGCGGTCAGTCGAAAGACTTCGGTAAAGGTGGCCAGGCTGCACGTACGTGCGCCGCTGCCGACCGTACCGGTCACGCACTGCTGCACACCCTGTACCAGGCCAACCTGAAGGCCGGCACCGTATTCCTCAACGAATACTACGGCGTCGACCTGGTTAAGAACGAAGACGGTGCCTTTGTCGGCATGATCGTCATCTGCATCGAAACCGGTGAAACCTCCTACGTTCGCGCTAACGCGACCGTATTGGCGACTGGCGGTGCAGGCCGTATCTACTCGTCCACCACCAATGCCCTGATCAACACCGGTGACGGCGTCGGCATGGCTCTGCGTGCTGGCGTGCCGGTACAAGACATTGAAATGTGGCAGTTCCACCCGACCGGCATCGCCGGCGCCGGTGTACTGGTTACAGAAGGTTGCCGCGGTGAAGGCGGTTACCTGATCAACAAGCACGGCGAGCGTTTCATGGAGCGTTATGCTCCGAACGCCAAAGACCTTGCTGGTCGTGACGTTGTTGCTCGTTCGATGGTTAAAGAAATCATCGCCGGCAACGGTTGCGGTCCGGATGGCGACCACGTAATGCTGAAACTCGATCACCTCGGTGAAGAAGTTCTGCACAGCCGTCTGCCGGGCATCATGGAACTGTCCAAGACCTTCGCCCACGTCGATCCAGCCGTGGCGCCGATTCCGGTCGTTCCAACCTGCCACTATATGATGGGCGGCGTTGCCACCAACATTCATGGCCAGGCAATCACTCAGGACGCTGACGGCGTTGACCAGATCATTCCTGGTCTGTTCGCAGTAGGCGAAGTGGCGTGCGTATCGGTTCACGGTGCCAACCGTCTGGGCGGCAACTCGCTGCTCGACCTGGTGGTATTCGGCCGTGCGGCCGGTCTGTTCCTGGAGCAGACCCTGAAAGAAGGCGTTGATTACGCCCGTCCACGCCAGTCCGACATCGACGCTGCCCTGGCACGTCTCGATGGCCTGAACTCGCGTACCGAAGGCGAAGACGTCGCTACCCTGCGTAAAGAACTGCAAAGCTGCATGCAGAACTACTTCGGTGTATTCCGTACCGGCGAATACATGCAGAAAGGTATCGCTCAGCTGGCTGATCTGCGTGGCCGTATCGCCAACGTCAAGATCAACGACAAGAGCCAGGCGTTCAACACTGCTCGAATCGAAGCCCTGGAACTGCAGAACCTGCTGGAAGTGGCCGAAGCCACCGCCATCGCTGCAGAGATCCGCAAAGAGTCCCGCGGCGCTCACGCCCGTGAAGACTACGAAGATCGCGACGACGAAAACTGGCTGTGCCACACCCTGTACTTCCCGGGTGACAAGCGCGTGACCAAGCGTGCTGTGAACTTCTCGCCGAAGACTGTTCCGACTTTTGAACCTAAGATTCGGACTTATTAAGGGTGGCCGCCATGTTGCAAGTCAGTGTTTATCGCTACAACCCTGATCAGGACGCCGCGCCGTTCATGCAGGAATTCCAGGTCGATACCGGTGGTAAGGACCTGATGGTCCTGGACGTGCTGGCCCTGATCAAAGAGCAGGACGAAGGTTTCTCCTATCGTCGCTCTTGCCGTGAAGGCGTTTGCGGTTCCGACGGCATGAACATCAACGGCAAAAACGCTCTGGCATGCGTCACGCCGCTGTCTTCTGTCGTAAAAGGTAACAAGCTGATCGTTCGTCCGCTGCCAGGTTTGCCGGTTATCCGTGACCTGGTCGTCGATATGAGCATCTTCTACAAGCAATACGAAAAGGTTAAGCCATACCTGCAGAACGACACGCCGGCTCCGGCCATCGAGCGTCTGCAGTCCCCTGAAGAGCGTGAAAAGCTCGACGGTCTGTACGAGTGCATCCTGTGCGCTTGCTGCTCGACCTCTTGCCCGTCCTTCTGGTGGAACCCGGACAAGTTCCTGGGTCCAGCTGCCCTGCTGCAAGCGTATCGCTTCCTGGCAGACAGCCGCGACACCAAGACATCCGAGCGTCTGGCTGCGCTGGATGACCCGTTCAGCGTATTCCGCTGCCGCGGGATCATGAACTGTGTAAACGTTTGTCCGAAAGGCCTGAACCCGACTAAGGCCATCGGTCACGTACGTCACATGTTGCTGCAAAGCGGCGTGTGATTCAGCAGTACCCGTAGGACCGCTGTACCCGTAGATGCTACGGCGCAGGCTTCAACCGGCGCCGTAGTTTTAACCTGAGCAGCAGCTCACAAAGCTGCCGCTCTTATTTTGAAGAAATGAGACAAGCAGGGGCATCCGGGCTGGTACCCGGACTATCAGCGTGATCCTAAGTGGCTTGTTTTGGTCGCTGCATTCGGACTTCTGCAAGTTTGCTCGGTGTCGACGCCGATGGTGTTCCCCTAACCGAGGGTGACCAAGCATGCAAGAAAGCGTGATGCAGCGCATGTGGAACAGCGCCTACCTTTCCGGAGGTAACGCTGCCTATGTGGAAGAGCTTTATGAGCTCTACCTGCACGACCCTAACGCTGTGCCAGAAGAGTGGCGCACCTACTTTCAGAAGTTGCCGACCGAAGGCAACTCTGCCACCGATGTTTCGCACTCCACAATTCGCGATCATTTCGTCTTGCTGGCAAAGAACCAGCGCCGCGCCCAACCGGTTTCCGCCGGCAGCGTGAGCAGTGAGCACGAGAAGAAGCAAGTTGAAGTGCTGCGATTGATCCAGGCCTACCGTATGCGTGGCCACCAGGCAGCTCAGCTTGACCCGCTGGGACTGTGGCAGCGTCCTGCACCTGCAGACCTGTCAATCAATCATTACGGCTTGACCAATGCCGATCTTGATACGACCTTCCGTGCCGGCGACCTGTTCATCGGCAAAGAGGAGGCGAGCCTACGCGAAATTCACGAAGCGTTGCAGCAGACATATTGCCGCACCATCGGCGCTGAATTCACGCATATCACCGATTCCGAGCAGCGCCAGTGGTTCCAGCAGCGTCTGGAAAGCGTGCGTGGTCGTCCGACGTACTCCGCCGACATCAAGAGCCACCTGCTCGAGCGCGTCACTGCCGGTGAAGGCCTGGAAAAATACCTGGGCACCAAATACCCGGGCACCAAGCGTTTCGGTCTGGAAGGCGGCGAAAGCCTGATTCCGATGCTCGACGAGTTGATCCAGCGTTCCGGTTCCTACGGCACCAAGGAAATTGTGATCGGCATGGCCCACCGTGGTCGTCTGAACGTGCTGGTCAACACCTTCGGCAAGAACCCGCGTGAGCTGTTCGACGAGTTCGAAGGCAAGAAGAAGGTCGAGCTGGGTTCCGGTGACGTTAAATACCACCAGGGCTTCTCGTCCAACGTGATGACCGCCGGCGGTGAAGTTCACCTGGCCATGGCGTTCAACCCGTCCCACCTGGAAATCGTATCTCCAGTGGTCGAAGGTTCGGTTCGCGCCCGTCAGGATCGTCGTAACGACCCTACCGGTGAGAAGGTTCTGCCGATCTCCATCCACGGTGACGCGGCATTCGCCGGTCAAGGCGTGGTGATGGAAACCTTCCAGATGTCGCAGACCCGCGGTTTCAAGACCGGCGGCACCGTGCACATCGTGATCAACAACCAGGTCGGTTTCACCATCAGCAACCCGCTGGACTCGCGTTCCACCGAGTACGCGACCGACGTTGCGAAGATGATCCAGGCGCCGATCCTCCATGTGAATGGTGATGATCCGGAAGCCGTGTTGTTCGTGACCCAGCTGGCCATCGACTACCGCATGCAATTCAAGCGTGACGTGGTGATCGACCTGGTCTGCTACCGTCGTCGCGGCCACAACGAGGCCGACGAGCCTAGCGGCACCCAGCCTCTGATGTACCAGCAGATCACCAAACAGCGCACCACCCGTGAACTGTATGCCGATCGCCTGACTCAGAGCGGTGTGCTGGACGTTGAGCGTGTTCAGTCGAAAGTCGACGAATACCGCAACGCGCTGGACAACGGTCTGCATGTTGTAAAAAGCCTGGTCAAAGAGCCGAACAAAGAGTTGTTCGTGGACTGGCGTCCGTACCTGGGCCACGCCTGGACTGCACGTCACGACACGCGTTTCGATCTGAAGACCTTGCAGGAACTGTCCGCCAAGCTGCTGGAAATTCCAGAAGGCTTCGTGGTTCAGCGCCAGGTTTCGAAAATCTACGAAGACCGTCAGAAGATGCAAGCCGGCGGCCTGCCGATCAACTGGGGTTACGCCGAAACCATGGCGTACGCGACCCTGGCGTTCGAAGGTCACCCGATTCGCATGACGGGTCAGGACATCGGTCGCGGTACGTTCTCGCACCGTCACGCTGTCTTGCACAACCAGAAAGACGCGGGTACCTACATCCCGTTGCAGAACCTGTACAACGGCCAGCCACGTTTCGACCTGTACGATTCGTTCCTGTCCGAAGAAGCGGTTCTGGCGTTCGAGTACGGTTATTCGACCACCACGCCTGAAGCGCTGGTGATCTGGGAAGCCCAGTTCGGCGACTTCGCCAACGGTGCCCAGGTGGTAATCGACCAGTTCATCACCAGTGGCGAGCACAAGTGGGGCCGTCTCTGCGGTCTGACCATGCTGCTGCCGCACGGTTATGAAGGTCAGGGTCCGGAGCACTCGTCGGCTCGTCTGGAGCGTTACCTGCAACTGTGCGCCGAGCACAACATTCAGGTTGCCGTACCGACTACGCCGGCTCAGATCTACCACTTGCTGCGTCGTCAGGTGATTCGCCCGCTGCGCAAGCCATTGATCGTTCTGACTCCGAAGTCGCTGCTGCGTCACAAGTTGGCCATCTCGACTCTGGAAGATCTGGCCGAAGGTTCGTTCCAGACCGTTATCCCGGAAATCGATGCACTGGACCCGAAAAAGGTCGAGCGCGTTGTTCTGTGTAGCGGCAAGGTCTACTACGACCTGCTGGAAAAACGCCGTGCCGAAGGTCGTGATGACATCGCCATCGTGCGTATCGAGCAACTGTACCCATTCCCTGAGGACGACTTGAAAGAAGTCCTGGCTCCTTACACCAACGTCAAAAATGCCGTGTGGTGCCAGGAAGAGCCGATGAACCAGGGTGCGTGGTACTGCAGCCAACACCACATGCGTCGTAGCATCAGCAATCTCAACAAGTCTCTCGTACTTGAGTACGCGGGCCGTGAGGCTTCTGCTGCACCTGCATGCGGTTACGCATCGATGCACGCTGAGCAGCAGGAAAAACTGCTGCAAGACGCCTTTACTGTTTAACGCCTTCGCGCACCTGAAACCGAATTTAAGGACTCACAGATAATGGCTATCGAAATCAAAGCCCCCACTTTCCCGGAATCGGTTGCCGATGGCACCGTTGCCACCTGGCACAAGCAACCGGGCGACGCTGTAAAGCGTGACGACCTGATCGTCGATATCGAAACCGACAAGGTTGTGCTGGAAGTGTTGGCCACTGCCGACGGCGTGCTGGGCGCTATCGTCAAGAACGAAGGCGACACCGTTCTGTCCGACGAAGTCCTGGGCTCCATCGTTGAAGGCGGCGCTGCTGCCGCTGCTCCGGCTGCCGCTGCTGCTCCGGCCGCTGCACAGGCTGCTGCTCCAGCTGCCGAAGGCGAAGACGATCCTGTTGCTGCACCGGCTGCTCGCAAGCTGGCTGAAGAAAACGGCATCAACATCGCTTCCGTTGCCGGCACCGGCAAAGGCGGTCGTGTGACCAAGGAAGACGTGGTTGCAGCCGTTGCTGCCAAGAAAGCCGCTCCGGCTGCCGCGCCTGCCAAGGCTGCTGCTCCTGCTGGCGCTGCTCCTGTGTTCGCCGCTGGCGACCGCATCGAGAAGCGCGTACCGATGACCCGCGTTCGCGCTACCGTGGCCAAGCGCCTGGTAGAAGCTCAGTCGAACATGGCGATGCTGACCACCTTCAACGAAGTCGACATGACCGAAGTCATGGCCCTGCGTTCGAAGTACAAGGACCTGTTCGAGAAGTCCCACAACGGCGTACGCCTGGGCTTCATGTCGTTCTTCGTCAAGGCTGCCACCGAAGCGCTGAAACGCTTCCCGGCTGTCAACGCATCGATCGACGGTGGCGACATCGTTTACCACGGCTACGCTGACGTCGGCGTTGCTGTTTCCAGCGACCGCGGCCTGGTTGTACCGGTTCTGCGTAACGCTGAACTGATGAGCCTGGCTGAAATCGAAGGCGGCATCGCCACCTTCGGCAAGAAGGCTCGCGACGGCAAGCTGTCGATGGACGAAATGACCGGCGGTACGTTCACCATCACCAACGGTGGTACCTTCGGTTCGATGATGTCGACTCCGATCGTCAACCCGCCGCAAGCGGCCATCCTGGGCATGCACAACATTCTGCAGCGTCCTATGGCGATCAACGGTCAGGTCGTAATCCGTCCGATGATGTACCTGGCTCTGTCCTACGATCACCGTCTGATCGATGGCAAAGAAGCTGTGACCTTCCTGGTTACCATCAAGAACCTGCTGGAAGACCCGGCTCGTTTGCTGCTGGATATCTGATTTCGTTGCATGGGCCGTGCAGGATGGCGGCCCGTCTGTAATGACCAGCTTCGTCCCACGACGGTCCCCATAAGGGGCCGTCCGGTTTGATTCGAGAAGGAATGACACATGACTCAGAAATTCGACGTGGTAGTGATTGGCGCGGGCCCTGGCGGCTACGTGGCTGCCATTAAAGCAGCGCAACTGGGCCTCACCACTGCCTGCATCGAGAAATACACCGACAAGGAAGGCAAACTGGCCCTCGGCGGTACTTGCCTGAACGTCGGTTGCATTCCATCCAAGGCGCTGCTGGACAGCTCCTGGAAATACAAGGAAGCCAAAGAAGGCTTCGCGATCCACGGTATCAATCACGCTGGCGTGACCATGGACGTGTCGGCAATGGTTGGCCGTAAAGCCAACATCGTCAAAGGCCTGACCTCTGGCGTTGCTACCCTGTTCAAGGCGAACGGCGTCACTTCCCTGCAAGGCCACGGCAAACTGCTGGCCGGCAAGAAAGTCGAACTGACCAAGCCAGACGGCAGCGTTGAAATCATCGAAGCCGAGAACGTGATTCTGGCTTCGGGTTCGCGTCCGATCGACATTCCACCGGCTCCGGTTGACCAGAAAGTGATCGTCGATTCGACCGGCGCACTGGAATTCCAATCCGTACCCAAGCGTCTGGGCGTTATCGGCGCTGGCGTAATCGGTCTGGAACTGGGTTCGGTATGGTCGCGCCTGGGCGCTGAAGTGGTTGTTCTGGAAGCGCTGGAGAAGTTCCTGCCGGCTGCTGACGACGCCGTTTCCAAAGAAGCCTACAAAACCCTGACCAAACAAGGTCTGGACATCAAGCTGGGCGCTCGCGTCACCGGTTCCAAAGTGAACGGCGACGAAGTCGTTGTGAACTACACCGACGCCAACGGCGAACAGAGCATCACCTTTGACAAGCTGATCGTTGCCGTTGGTCGCCGTCCAGTGACCACCGAACTGTTGGCTGCCGACAGCGGTGTGACCATCGACGAGCGCGGTTTCGTATTCGTTGACGACCAGTGCGCCACCAGCGTACCGGGCGTTTACGCGATCGGTGACGTGGTTCGCGGCATGATGCTGGCGCACAAGGCGTCCGAAGAAGGCATCATGGTGGTTGAGCGCATCAAGGGTCACAAAGCGCAAATCAACTATGACCTGATCCCTTCGGTTATTTATACTCACCCGGAAATCGCATGGGTCGGCAAAACCGAGCAGACCTTGAAGGCTGAAGGCGTTGAAGTTAACGTTGGCACCTTCCCGTTCGCAGCCAGTGGCCGTGCCATGGCAGCCAACGACACCGGCGGTTTCGTGAAAGTCATTGCCGATGCCAAGACTGACCGCGTATTGGGCGTCCACGTGATTGGCCCGAGCGCTGCAGAACTGGTTCAGCAGGGCGCGATCGGCATGGAATTCGGTACCAGCGCTGAAGACCTGGGCATGATGGTTTTCTCCCATCCGACCCTGTCTGAAGCCTTGCACGAAGCAGCTCTGGCTGTGAATGGCGGCGCCATCCACATCGCCAACCGCAAGAAGCGTTAAGACAATAAGAAACCACGGCGGTATGGCCCGTCGTGAGCCTTGCATGCAAGACTCACCGCGGAATATCCGCTGGACGCAGTCTTGCGTGGCTGCACCGGGTATCCGGAAAGGCTACGCAAGCAGCAGTCACAGGTGGTGCGGCACTTGAACAAGTGCAGCACCGAATGCGCAGTACCTAACGAAGACGGTAATAAGCATGAATCTTCACGAGTATCAGGGTAAGCAGCTGTTCGCTGAATACGGCCTGCCAGTTTCCACCGGTTATGCGGTAGACACCCCGGAAGCAGCAGCAGAAGCTTGCGACAAAATCGGCGGCACCGAGTGGGTTGTCAAAGCCCAGGTCCACGCTGGTGGTCGCGGTAAAGCGGGCGGCGTTAAGCTGGTTCGCAGCAAAGAAGACGCCAAAGCCTTCGCACAGCAGTGGCTGGGCAAGCGTCTGGTGACTTACCAGACTGACGCCAATGGTCAGCCAGTCACCAAGATCCTGGTTGAATCGTGCACTGATATCGCTAAAGAGCTGTACCTGGGCGCTGTCGTTGACCGTTCGAGCCGTCGTATCGTGTTCATGGCTTCCACCGAAGGTGGCGTGGACATCGAGAAAATCGCTCACGACACTCCAGAAAAAATTCTGAAAGCCACTATCGATCCACTGGTTGGCGCTCAGCCATTCCAGGGTCGCGAGCTGGCATTCCAGCTGGGTCTGGAAGGCAAGCAGGTTGCTCAGTTCGCCAAGATCTTCGTAGGTCTGGCCAAGCTGTTCAAGGATCACGACCTGGCTCTGCTGGAAGTGAACCCGCTGGTAATCAAGGCTGACGGCGATCTGCACTGCCTCGACGCCAAGATCAACATCGACGCCAACGCCATGTACCGTCAGCCTAAGCTGAAGACTTTCCACGATCCGTCGCAAGACGATCCGCGCGAAGCGCACGCTGCCAAGTTCGAACTGAACTACGTAGCACTGGAAGGCAACATCGGTTGCATGGTCAACGGTGCTGGCCTGGCCATGGGTACCATGGACATCGTCAACCTGCATGGCGGCAAACCAGCCAACTTCCTCGACGTGGGCGGCGGTGCTACCAAAGAACGCGTTACCGAAGCGTTCAAGATCATCCTGTCCGACACTAACGTCGCTGCAGTACTGGTCAACATCTTCGGCGGCATCGTTCGTTGCGACATGATTGCCGAAGGCATCATCGGCGCTGTGAAAGAAGTCGGCGTGAAAATCCCGGTTGTTGTTCGCCTTGAAGGCAACAACGCTGAGCTGGGCGCTAAAGTACTGGCAGAAAGCGGTTTGAACATCATCGCTGCTACCAGCCTGACCGACGCTGCTCAACAAGTCGTTAAAGCTGCGGAGGGCAAATAATGAGCGTCCTGATCAATAAAGACACCAAAGTTATCTGCCAGGGTATTACCGGTTCGCAAGGTAGTTTCCACACCCAGCAAGCCATCGAGTACGGCACCAAGATGGTTGGTGGTGTAACTCCTGGTAAAGGCGGCACCGAGCACCTGGGTCTGCCAGTGTTCAACACCGTGAAAGACGCTGTAGCTGCCACTGGCGCCACCGCCAGCGTGATCTACGTTCCAGCTCCTTTCTGCAAGGACTCGATCCTGGAAGCAGCATTCGGCGGCATCAAGCTGATCGTTTGCATCACCGAAGGCATTCCTACCCTGGACATGCTGGACGCTAAAGTTAAGTGCGACGAGCTGGGTATCACCCTGATCGGCCCTAACTGCCCAGGCGTGATCACTCCAGGCGAATGCAAGATCGGCATCATGCCAGGTCACATTCACTTGCCAGGCAAGGTCGGTATCGTTTCCCGTTCCGGCACCCTGACCTACGAAGCTGTGAAGCAAACTACTGACGCCGGTTTCGGTCAGTCGACTTGCGTCGGCATCGGCGGTGACCCGATCCCGGGTTCGAACTTCATCGACATCCTGAAGCTGTTCCAGGAAGACCCGAAGACCGAAGCGATCGTGATGATCGGTGAGATCGGCGGTTCGGCTGAAGAAGAAGCGGCTGCCTACATCAAGGCACACGTGACCAAGCCGGTTGTTTCCTACATCGCTGGTGTGACTGCTCCTCCGGGCAAGCGCATGGGCCATGCTGGCGCAATCATCTCTGGCGGCAAAGGCACTGCAGACGAGAAATTCGCTGCACTGCAAGACGCAGGCGTTAAAACCGTGCGTTCGCTGGCAGACATCGGCAAGGCCCTGGCCGAGCTGACTGGTTGGGCTGTCAAGTAAGCCTCGCGCTTAACTGACGCTTCACCAAACAAAGGCCACCTTCGGGTGGCCTTTGTCGTTTCCGGGGTTTGTATCGTTGGTGCCGACCCCTTCGCGGGCAAGCCTCGCTCCTACAGGTTTTTCGTCGTTTGCCGTACTTGTGATCGACGAAGAACCTGTAGGAGCGAGGCTTGCCCGCGAAGGCGTACTTACAGGCATCTACCATTAACATGCAAAAACGCGACACGAAAATGTCGCAGATCGGATAGTTCGCCCTCTAACAGTGCGTTTGTCGCTCAAATTCGTTAGGCTAGCCGCCATTTTTGCGTCCGCATCCCACAAGGAAGCTTCGCGCTAAAGGGTCGGTCCTATACGGGTCGACAGCATTTCCCTCACCCATAAGGGAAATCCCTCTCTAAATTCCGATTCAGTAGTGTGGTATTTCCTTAATGAAAGTGTTGAAAGGCCAGGACATCCTGGCACTTGGTTTTATGACGTTTGCCCTGTTCGTCGGGGCTGGCAACATCATCTTCCCGCCTATCGTCGGTTTGCAGTCCGGGCCTCATGTCTGGATGGCGGCGCTGGGCTTTCTGATCACCGCGGTCGGTCTGCCGGTGATCACCGTTGTTGCCCTGGCCAAGGTCGGTGGCGCGATGGATGCCTTGAGCAGCCCGATCGGCAAAATCGCCGGTGGCTTGCTGGCCGCTGCGTGCTACCTCGCCGTTGGCCCGCTGTTCGCGACGCCGCGCACCGCGACTGTATCGTTCGAAGTGGGCCTGGCGCCGCTGACCGGCGAAAGCCCGCTGGCGCTGTTCCTCTATAGCTCGGTGTACTTCCTGCTGGTGTTCTTCATCTCGCTCTACCCGGGTCGTTTGCTGGACACCGTAGGACGTTTCCTCGCACCGCTGAAGATTATCGCCCTGGCCGCCCTCGGCATCGCCGCGTTCGCGTTGCCGGCCGGTGATATCGGCGTGGCGACGCCCGAGTATGTCGCGGCGCCATTCTCCCAGGGCTTCATCAATGGTTACCTGACCATGGATACCCTGGGCGCGCTGGTATTCGGCATCGTTATCGTCAACGCAATCCGCTCCCGTGGCGTGGATTCTCCGGCGCTGATCACCCGTTACGCGATCATTGCCGGGCTGATTGCCGGCGTCGGTCTGGCGCTGGTGTACGTCAGCCTGTTTCGCCTCGGTTCGGGCAGCCATGAAGTGGCCGCCGGTGCGACCAACGGCGCGGCGGTGTTGCACGCCTACGTTCAACACACCTTTGGCTCCTTGGGCAGTGGTTTCCTCGCCGTGCTGATTTCGTTGGCCTGCCTGGTCACAGCGGTCGGTCTGACGTGTGCCTGTGCCGAATACTTCAGCCGTGTGCTGCCACTGTCCTACAAGACCTTGGTCATCATCCTCGCTGCGTTCTCCCTGCTGGTGTCCAACCTGGGCCTCACCAAGCTGATCGCATTCTCGATCCCGGTCCTCACCGCGATCTACCCGCCGTGCATCGCGCTGGTCGCCCTGAGCTTCTGCAAGGACTTCTGGCATGAGCAGGGCCGCATCGTCGGTCCGGTGATGCTGGTGTCGTTCATCTTCGGCCTGATCGACGCGCTCAAGGGCGCAGGTCTGGCGGACTGGATGCCGACGCAATTGGCGCATTTGCCGCTGAGTGAGCAGGGCCTGGCGTGGCTGGTGCCGTCGGTCATGACCCTGGTGGTCGCGGTGGTTTGCGACCGCATGCTGGGCAAGCGCGAAGAAGCGCTGGCTTAAGGCGTATCACGGCCCGCCATAAGCGGGTCTTGAGCGAACATGGAAATGCCCCGTATCAATCGATACGGGGCATTTTTTATGCGCGTGAGGCAGTGTCTTTTTCCTTAAGCTAACGTCGAAGCATTGCAAAATCCAATGTGGGAGCGGGCTTGCTCGCGAAGACGGCTTATCATTCAACATTGATATCGACTGACCCTCCGTCTTCGCGGGCAAGCCTCGCTCCTACAGATTCAACCAACGTCTCACAAGGACCTGCATGTCGTTCATCCACGCCAACCTGATCCACATCCTCGCTGCCATCTGGTTTGTCATCTGCTGGGGCGGCTACACCCGTTATGCGACGTGGAAGGGCCGCGACACCGCGTGCCTGGCCAGTGTGTTGCACCTGTACCGCGAAGACTGGATGCGGCGCATGCTGATGCGGGACAACCGCATCGCCGATGCCAGTGTGATCGGCAATCTGGAGCGCAACGCTTCGTTCTTCGCCTCCAGCACACTGATTATCCTGGCCGGCATTCTCACCGTGCTCGGTGCGTCGGAACGGGCGGTGTCATTGCTGGCGGACATCCCGATGGTGCAACAGGCCTCCCAGGGCATGTCGGAGATCAAGTTGCTGTGCCTGGCGCTGGTGTTTGTGTATGCGTTCTTCACGTTCAGCTGGTGCATGCGCCAGTACAACTTCGCTGCGATTCTGGTGGGGTCGGCCCCCATGGTCGGCGAGCGGCATGTTTCCGAGCTGGAGCGTAAAGCCTTTGCCGCACGGGCGGCGCGTGTCATCTCCATGGCCGCCAACCAGTTCAACTTCGGCCTGCGTTCCTATTACTTCGGCATGACCATGTTGGCGTGGTTCGTCAGCCCCTGGTTGTTCATGCTGATGAGCGCTGGCGTGGTGCTGGTGCTGTATCGCCGGGAGTTTCATTCCGACGTTCTCGACGTGATGGTCTATACCCCTACAGAGGCGCCATTGCCCGAGGCGAACCGAGAGGCCGCTTGATGAGTATTCCGTTCTGGTGTGTGTTTATCAGTGCCTTGCTGATCTATGTGGCCCGCATGCCGGTGGCCAGGGCCATGAAAGAGCAGGGCGGTTACGACAATCATCTGCCGCGCCAGCAACAGGCACAACTCACGGGGTTTGGCGCCCGCGCTGTGGCAGCTCATCAGAACTGTTTTGAGGCGTTTATATTGTTTGCCGTGGGGGTGTTGATGGCGCACGCCACGCAAACGGCGGGGTGGCTGATTGATACGCTCGCAATCATCTTTGTGATTACGCGGGTCATTTACTTAGTGTGCTATTGGAGCGATCTGGCCTGGCAGCGGAGTCTGGTGTGGTTTGTCGGGTTAGTGTGTTCGCTGCTATTGATGATTAGTCCGACTTTTAGAACTATTTTGCTCTAACAAGGCAAATGACAGGCAAAAGAAAACCCGCACTTGGCGGGTTTTCTTTATCACGCTAAAAACTGTTTTAGTTTTTAGGTGCTTCTTTTGCTGCAGCGGCATCCGATTCAGCCTGAGCTTTGGCAGCTTCGGCGTTTTCTTTCGCAGCGTCGTTCACTTTATCCTGAGCTTTGCTCATGTCTTGCTGAGCTTGCTCAGCATGTTTCTCGGCTTCTTGAGCTTTGTCCTCGGATTTTTTATCGCAGGCAGCGAGACCGAGGGAAGCGGTCAACATCAAGGCAATAGCTAAAGTCTTACGCATGGGGTGTTTCTCCTTATGGAAAATATCTATCTGGCCTTTCGAGCGTGGACATCAGGGTTAAGTTCCTCAATTCGTTCAGATATATAAGATTATTCCTATGGGAACTTTTACGAATACACCTAATACAATCTCCGAGTACTAAGAAGAGTGTTTACCACATGGCCGAAAACCCCGTTTTTGAGCGCGCGACGCGATTCCTTTCGGCGCTCAGGCATTGCCAGGTACTTGGTTTGCGCGTTCATAGCGCCAGCAGCGATGGACTGACGGTCATCCTGCCGTACAGCCCGCAAATTGTCGGCAATCCGCAAACCGGCGTGATCCATGGCGGGGCATTGACCTCCCTGATGGACACCGCGTGCGGCATGGCCACACTCTGCGTGTTGCCCGAATTCGAAGTCTGCCCGACCCTCGACCTGCGCATCGACTACATGCATGCCGCCGAACCGCATAAGGACGTCTATGGTTTTGCCCAGTGCTACCGGGTCACTACCGACGTGATCTTCGCCCGTGGCTTTGCTTATCAGGACGATCCCGAGCAGCCCATCGCCCATGTCGTCGGTACGTTCATGCGCATGGGCAAGGGCGTCAAAGGCACCAAAGGGTTTGGTGGCGCCATCGCCGGAGGTGCGAAATGACCGACAACTTCAAGGAACAACTGCAACAGGCCCATGAGCAGGGCGACTATGCCTCGCTGCTGCATCTGATTCCCTACGCCAAACTGATCGGTGTCGAGTGTTCGCGGGTGGGGGATGACCTGCTGTTTCGTCTGCCGGCGAACAAGGACAACATTGGTAACCCTTTACTGCCAGCGATTCACGGCGGCGTCATTGCCGGGTTCATGGAGCTGTCCGCCGCCTTGCACCTGCTGATTTTTACCGGTTCACCGGGTGTGCCGAAGATCATCGATTTTTCCCTCGACTACCTGCGCGCCGGGCAGTTTCGCGATACGTGGGCGCGCTGCCAGGTGTGCCGTCAGGGGCGGCGTGTCGCAAACGTGGCAGTGACCGCCTGGCAAAGCACCGAATCCGAGCCCATCGCCACGGCCCGCGCCCACTTCAAAATCGATGAGCCCTTGAAATCCTGATCCGAGCCCCCAACTTTGATGACAACCCGCCGCCGACCCTCTAGGTCGCGGCCACTGCCATCTGATTGGAGTTTGATGACCATGAGTGTGGAAACTCAAAAGGAAACCCTGGGCTTCCAGACCGAGGTGAAGCAGCTGCTGCACCTCATGATCCATTCGCTGTATTCCAACAAGGAAATCTTCCTTCGCGAATTGATCTCGAACGCCTCTGACGCTGTCGACAAATTACGTTTCGAAGCCCTGTCCAAGCCTGAGTTGCTGGAAGGTGGCGCCGAACTGAAAATCCGTGTGAGCTTCGACAAGGACGCTAAAACCGTCACCCTCGAAGACAACGGCATCGGCATGAGCCGTGAAGATGCGATCACCCACCTGGGCACCATCGCCAAATCCGGCACCGCCGATTTCATGAAACACCTGACGGGCGATCAGAAAAAGGATTCGCACCTGATCGGTCAGTTCGGCGTGGGTTTCTACTCTGCCTTCATCGTCGCCGACAAAGTCGACGTGTTCAGCCGTCGTGCCGGTGCTGCTGCCAGCGAAGGCGTGCACTGGTCGTCGAAGGGCGAAGGTAATTTCGAAGTTGCCACCGTCGAGAAAGCTGATCGTGGTACTCGCATCGTCCTGCACCTGAAGTCCGGTGAAGACGAGTTCGCCGATGGCTGGCGTCTGCGCAACATCATCAAGAAGTACTCCGACCACATCGCTTTGCCGATCGAGTTGCCGAAAGAAGTGGCAGCCGCAGAAGGCGAAGAGAAGCCGGCTGTTGAGTGGGAAACCGTCAACCGCGCCAGCGCCCTGTGGACCCGTCCTCGTACCGAGATCAAGGACGAGGAATACCAGGAGTTCTACAAACACATTGCTCACGATTTCGAGAACCCGCTGAGCTGGAGCCACAACAAGGTCGAAGGCAAGCTCGAATACAGCTCGCTGCTCTACGTACCGACCCGCGCTCCGTTCGACCTGTACCAGCGTGAAGCGCCGAAAGGCCTGAAGCTGTACGTGCAGCGTGTGTTCGTCATGGACCAAGCCGAGTCGTTCCTGCCGCTGTACCTGCGCTTCATCAAGGGCGTGGTCGATTCCAATGACCTGTCGCTGAACGTGTCGCGGGAAATCCTGCAGAAAGACCCGATCATCGACTCCATGAAATCGGCGCTGACCAAGCGCGTGCTGGACATGCTGGAAAAACTGGCGAAGAACGAGCCTGAGCAATACAAAGGCTTCTGGAAAAACTTCGGTCAGGTCATGAAAGAAGGCCCGGCAGAAGACTTCGCCAACAAAGAGAAAATCGCCGGCCTGCTGCGTTTTGCGTCCACTCAGGGCGAAGAAGGCGAGCAGGTTGTGGGTCTGGCCGAATACCTGGCTCGCGCCAAGGAAGGTCAGGACAAGATTTACTACCTGACCGGCGAAACCTACGCGCAAGTCAAAAACAGCCCGCACCTGGAAGTCTTCCGCAAGAAAGGCATCGAAGTGCTGCTGCTGACCGACCGCATCGACGAGTGGCTGATGAGCTACCTCAACGACTTCGACGGCAAGAGCTTTGTCGACGTGGCGCGCGGTGACCTCGACCTGGGCAACCTGGATTCGGAAGAAGACAAGAAAGCCGCGGAAGAAGTCGCCAAGTCCAAAGAAGGTCTGGTTGAGCGCCTGAAAACTGCGCTGGGCGAATCCGTGGCTGAAGTGCGGGTTTCCCATCGTCTGACCGACTCCCCGGCGATTCTCGCCATCGGCGAGCAGGACCTGGGCATGCAGATGCGTCAGATCCTGGAAGCCAGCGGTCAGAAGGTTCCGGATTCGAAGCCGATCTTCGAATTCAACCCGGCGCACCCGCTGATCGAGAAACTCGACAACGAGCAGAGCGACGAGCGCTTCGGCGACCTGTCGCACATTCTCTTCGATCAGGCGGCCCTGGCGGCCGGCGACAGCTTGAAAGACCCGGCCGCGTATGTGCGCCGTCTCAACAAGCTGCTGGTTGAACTGTCGGTTTAACGACGTTGTAAAAAAACCCGCTTCGGCGGGTTTTTTTATGACCTGAAATTTTTTGGCTGTGAACCCGATCCTGTAGGAGCCGGCTTGCTGGCGATGGCGATTTCGACGCCGCCATCGCCAGCAAGCCGGCTCCTACAGTAGACCGCATTCCAATGTGGGAACAGTGATTGCGGCTCGGTCTACTGTAGGAGTGAGCCTGCTCGCGATGGCGGCGGCAATAACGCCACAAATCTCAAGGCAGCTCAATACGCTCGCTTTCCCCCGGCACCGTCGGCCAATCCCCGGCCGCCCAGCGTCGCCGCGCTTCGTCGATAGCCGCCGGATCGCTCGCCACAAAATTCCAGTTGATCCGTCGCGGTCCATCCAGCGGCGCGCCGCCGAACAACACCGCATGACAGTCGCTCTCGGCAAACAGCGTCATTTCTTCCCCGGCAGGCAGCACCACTAGCGAGTACGGCTCTATCGGCTCGCCATCGAGCTGCGCCTCACCGCTCAACACGTACAGCGCCCGTTCTTCATGCTCGGTGGGAATCAGCAGCGTGGTTGCTGTTTGCAGGTTCAGTTCCGCGTACAGCGTAGGAGAAAGCACCGGTACCGGCGATTCCAGGCAAAAGCCTGACCCGGCGATCATCCGGATCATCACGCCAAGGTTATCGCTGACCGGCAACGTGGCTGCCGGGTGATGGCTGTAGTGGCCCGGGCCTTGCTCATGATCCTTGGGCGATGCCAGCCAGATCTGCAAACCGTGCATCGTGAAACCGCTGGCCTTCAGGGCTTCGGGCGTGCGTTCGACATGGGCAATAGCACTGCCAGCGGTCATCCAGCTGACGTCGCCGGCCTCCACAACCTGATCGGAACCGAGGCTGTCCTTGTGCTGGATTTTTCCTTCGAACAAGTAGGTAAGGGTCGACAGGCCGATGTGCGGGTGCTGACGGATGTTCATGCCTTTGCCCGCTGGATAACGGGTTTCCAGCATGTGGTCGAAAAACACAAAAGGCCCGACGCTGCGGCATTTGGCTGACGGCAACGGGCGAAGAATCGGTTGGCCTTCGACATCTTCGGCGCGGGGGCGAATCACGAGCGGAGTGTTCATGGTGCATTCCAGGCTGAGCGGGTGACGCGTGGAGCATAACCCGCTTGCCCAAGCCTTGCCGCTATTGGCTGAACGCGCCTTCGGAGAGGTGGGTTTCGATGCTGACTTCGCTGGTGGTCATCAGCTTGTGCACTGGGCAGCGGTCGGCCACGCGATGCAGTTCGTCGCGCTGGGCGTCGGTGAGCACGCCCTTGAGGGTCAGTTTGACGTGCAGGGCGTATTTGCCTTTTTGCTCCTGGCTGTTGTCGCGCTTGACCTCTACGCCAACACCGGTCAGCGGGATGCCTTTCTTCTTCGCGTAGAGCTTCAGGGTCAGGGCCTTGCATGCGCCCAGCGCTGCATCGAAGTAGTCGTGTGGCTCAGGCGCCGAGCCTTCGCCACCGGACGATGCCGGCACATCGGCGAAGAGTTCGTGGTCATCGATTTGTACGCTGTGGCGGAAGCCTTCGGCGGAAACGGTATTGACGGTGACTGTCATGGGGAACCTCGGCAGTAGGAATAGTCATTCGATCAAAAAAGACCTTGAAGGTATAGAGCATTCCTCCTGAGATGCGTCCTACTTGCTTTCCAGGGGTGGGGGGTAGCTGTCATTTATGACAGTAGCCTGGCTACGTTCCGCGTGTTTGAATCGACTCGACTGAACGCAGTCCTTTCTGCATGGGGCGGAGCTCAATGGGTGTTATGCACGCTCTTGCCCAAGGCAAGATGTTCCCTTTTTCAAGTTCAAGGAGAGAAGCAATGGTGACGCATAACGATACACCCGGCGTGGCGGCGAGCGGTGAGCTCGACCCTTCTTTTGCCACAGGCGGAAAATTTCAGGCACCGGCGGGCACAGGCAAAGTGGTGTCACTCTTGGAAGAAGGCGAGTCGATGACGCTGGCGATGACAGCGCCAACGCCAACGCGCGGCGACTTCTTTCTATGCCGCGTGAGTAAAAACGGTGTGTTGGACCAAACCTTTGGCACCGGAGGAGTGCTGAAATGGCGTTTTGAAGATGCGGGTTCTTCTATCCTGGGAGCGGCATTGCTACAACCTGACAGGAAAATCCTGTTGATTGGTAACTCCGACCAAGGGGGTAAATCACGGCTGGCCCTGACTCGCGTTAATTCCAGTGGAAGTCCGGATCTTGTCTTCGGGCGAAAAATACACAGCTTGTATCCTGACTCGCACACTCTCTTGAATGGTTTCCATGGATGCTTGCAACCGGACGGCAAGATAATTGTGACCTGCCATTATTCGGTAGGCGGCAAGTATATTTCGGTGCTGGTCAGGCTATTGGCCGATGGAGAGCTGGATCTGACGTTTGGCGTCGCCGGTAAAGCTGAAATTCCCTCTTCTGCAGCTTTTATGTTCTCGCGAAGGGTCTTGGTCCAGAACAGTGGGCGAATCATTGTTGTGGGGTATATGACAGGCCAAAGCTTTGTGGCGGGGTTTAAAGCAGACGGCACCTTGGACACCACTTTTGGAGTCGAGGGGTTTTCGTTTTTTGCGGCAGAGGGGGTAGAGTTTGCCTTTTTTGACATGCTGCTCTTGCAGGATGATCGCATCCGTTGCGTGGGTGGCAATGCTCAAAATGCGGGTATCGGGGCATTGCTGGTGGGGTTGGATAAGAACGGCAAACTAGAGCAGGGTTTTAATGGTGGGCAGCCAGTAATAACTCAGCGGTTGCTTGGCAGATGGCACTCAATTAGCGAGCAAGATGATGGTAAATTGCTTGTCATTGGTGAGTCTGGAGGAGCTGAGCTCGTGTGCTCTCGATTCTTACCCAGCGGAGCAATCGACACCGATTTTGGATGGTCGGGCTTCATGTATCACCCCGGACATCCTGTTGATTGCGTTGTCCAGTCCAGCGGTCGTTGGGTAACGGCTGTGCATGATTCTGGTGGTAGATCGTCCTGGCTTTACGGGCTGACCACCTGAGGTGCCTGGTTAACCTTCCTTCTATGTTAAAAAAAGCCCCGCAATTGCGGGGCTTTTTCGTATCGCTATGGATCAGCTGCCTTTGACAGCCTTGCCGTTGACCTTGCCGTCCAGGAGCATGATGTTGTACTCCTTGCCGTCGGTTTCGACCTGTTGCAGGCGAACCAGCAGGTAATCCCAATCCTTGGCGAACCACAGCACGGTGATGCGCTTGCTTTGTGTCGGGTCGCGCACGCGCTCGACCTTGATCGCGTCGATCTGGCCAGCCTTGGTGTCGACTTTTTCCGAACCCAGCACGCGGAAGTCATAAGTATCGACTTCACCATCATCGACCACCTGATAGCTCATGCTTTTCTTGCCGGCGGCCACGTCATGCTGCAGGGCCAACTGGTAAGTGGATTTGTCGACCATGCCGCGGTTGAGCGGGATCTTGACCGCGTCGCCGCGATCAGTGCCGGTGACCATTTTGGTGGTCCAGTCGAAATCCAGGTCAGCCTTCTTGGCTTTGCCCAGGCCACCGCGCTCAAAGTGGTAGGACTGTGGCAGCAGGGTGTCCTTGTCCAGGGTCAGGGTGCTTTCTTCGGTCAGGCTGGCAATCATCATCGATGCCTTGAAGCTGAGCTTCCAGACGCCGTTGGCTTCCTTGGTCAGGCTGCGCTCGGCGGTGCCGCTCATGGGCAGCTGCTTCCAGTCGGCGGTGTAGCTGGCGGAGAAGGGTTGAAGTTCCGCAGCCTGCGCGAAAGGCAGGGCAAGCAGAGCGCAAGCGAAGAGCAGGGCGCGACGCATAAAATCTCCTAGGTTCGAATCAAGTGGCCACTGGCCGCGAGTAACTTGCCATCCAGTAAAGCACCTTGTTCACCGAGTGATAAGCGACCTTCCGCAAACCAGCGTACGGCCATCGGGTAGATCAGGTGTTCCTGGGTATGAACTCGCTGCGCCAGACTCTGCGGCGAATCGTGCAACTCTACCGGTATTACTGCCTGTACGACCAGTGGTCCGCCATCGAGTTCCTCGGTGACAAAGTGCACGGAACAGCCGTGTTCAGTATCGCCGGCCTCCAGCGCGCGCTGATGAGTGTGTAACCCTTTGTATTTGGGCAGCAGCGAGGGGTGGATGTTAAGCAGGCGACCCGCGTAGTGACGCACGAAGTCAGCGCTGAGGATGCGCATGAAACCGGCCAGGATCACGAGTTTGGGATTGAAAGCGTCGATCAGTTCGATCAGCGCGGCATCGAAGGCTTCGCGGCCTTCGAAAGCCTTGTGATCCAGGGAACGGGTGTCGATACCCGCGTCCCTGGCGCGTTGCAGGCCGTAGGCGTCGGCGCGGTTGGAAATCACCGCAGCGATGCGGACCGGGCTGTCGCCGGTCCGCGTGCTGTCGATCAAGGCCTGCAAGTTACTGCCGGTGCCGGACAACAGCACCACCACATCACAGGTGACGGACATCCGCTCTTGCATCAGTGTGCCTTGAGGTTCTTCAGTTCAACCTGGGCCGCGCCTTCGGCAGCGGTGGCGATCTGACCGATGACCCAAGGCTGCTCGCCAGCTTCACGCAGTACGTTCAGCGCGGTTTCAACGTGCTCTTGAGCCACGCAGATCACCATGCCGACGCCGCAGTTCAGTACGCGGTGCATTTCGTTTTCGTCGACGTTGCCTTTCTCTTGCAGCCAGTCGAACACGGCAGGGCGGTTCCAGCTCGCCACGTCAACCACCGCTTGAGCGCCTTTTGGCAGTACACGCGGGATGTTGTCCAGCAGGCCGCCACCGGTGATGTGGGCCATGGCTTTGACCGCGCCGGTTTCCTTGATCAGCTTCAACAGCGGCTTCACGTAGATGCGGGTCGGGGCCATCAGCAGGTCGGTCAGCGGTTTGCCGTCGAGCTGGATGTTTTCGATGTCGGCACCCGACACTTCGATGATCTTGCGGATCAGCGAGTAGCCGTTGGAGTGCGGGCCGGAAGAAGGCAGGGCGAGCAGGGCATCGCCGGCAGCAACTTTCGAACCGTCGATGATTTCGGACTTCTCCACGACGCCGACGCAGAAACCGGCCAGGTCGTAGTCTTCGCCTTCGTACATGCCAGGCATTTCAGCGGTTTCGCCGCCGACCAGGGAGCAGCCGGACAGTTCGCAGCCTGCGCCGATACCGGTCACGACCTGGGTCGCGGTTTCGACGTTGAGTTTGCCGGTGGCGTAGTAGTCGAGGAAGAACAGCGGCTCGGCGCCGCAGACCACCAGGTCGTTCACGCACATGGCCACCAGGTCGATGCCGATGCTGTCGTGTTTGTTCAGGTTCAGCGCCAGGCGCAGCTTGGTGCCGACGCCGTCAGTGCCGGAAACCAGCACAGGCTGCTTGTAGCCGGCCGGGATTTCGCAGAGGGCGCCGAAACCGCCCAGGCCGCCCATGACTTCCGGGCGCGCAGTGCGCTTGGCGACGCTCTTGATGCGTTCGACCAATGCTTCACCGGCGTCGATGTCTACACCGGCGTCCTTGTAGCTCAGGGAGGGTTGCTTGCTCATGATCCAGGCCTTTAGGGGGGATTCAGGGGTAACGACCGGGTCCAGTGGGACTGTCGGAACAGACGAAGGCGAGTGCCATGCGCGCTATTCCGACACTGCCCGGCTGTTGCCGGTCTGCGAAGGCGCGCGATTTTATCAGGCTTGAGGGGCAGCGGCCATCCTCAGGCCGACAGCAGGGGCATATCGATACAAAAAAACCGTAATTGCCCGTGTTGGTCGTCTCCCGCTTGGCTGTATAAGGTATCGCGATTAACCGTCTATCGTTATGGCAGTGCGAAAAACTTAACCGGGACGTGTGAATGTTTTGCGTCGGGCGATGGTCACAGCCTTGCTCGATTGTCTTCATGCGGTCAGTTCCAGCCGCTCTTGTCGTCAGGAATCCTCCATGCGTTTTTTCAGATCATTGTTTGTGGGTTGTTTGTCCCTGGTCAGCCTGGCGAGTCATGCTGAAACCGTAAAAGGCCTTTATCAGGTGCGCGAGCCAGTCACCAGTCAGGCGCCTGAAGAGCGCGATCAAGCCACCCAGCGTGCGCTCGACACGCTGGTATTGCGCCTGACCGGCGACCCCAAGGCGGCGCAAAGTCCGGGGTTGGCGGCCGTCCGCAAGGATCCGCAGCAGATCATCAGTCAGTACGGCTTCGACGCCGGCCCGCCGGAAGTGCTGAAAGTCGATTTCGACCCTGCCTCCACCGAGCAGGCGTTGCGCCGTGCCGGGCTGTCGCTGTGGGGGGCGAACCGGCCGTCGATCCTCGGTTGGTGGTTGAATGATTCCGCAGAAGGTTCGAGCCTGGTCGGTGATGGCCAGGCCGCTGCTGCGCCGCTGCGTCGTGCCGCACAACATCGTGGTCTGCCGCTGCGTCTGCCATTGGCGGACTTGAGTGAACAATTGGTCGCCACCGCACCGAATCTGGAGGGTACGGATGCAGCGCCACTGCGCGGTGCATCGGAGCGTTACAACGCCGATGCCTTGCTGGCGGTGCATGCCCGGGAAGAGGGCGGTCAGTGGCAGGCCAAATGGCATTTGTGGCTGGGCGATCAGAAGGAGGCGGGCAGCGTGCAGGGCGCGGATCAGGCCGCTGTGGCTGACGCGGTGCTGCTGGCGGTCAGTCAGCGTCTGGCGCCACGGTTTGTGGTCAAGCCAGGTACTTCGGGTGAGCAATTGCTGGAAGTGCAGGGCATGAATCTGGAGCACTACGCAACGCTGGGGCGTTTGCTTGAGCCGTTCGGCGCGCGTCTGCAAAGTGTTGACGGTAACCGTATTCTCTACCGGGTCAATGGCAGCGCCGAGCAGTTGCGCTCGCAGTTGTCGCTGGCGAAGTTGCAGGAGGTCCCGGCGGGTGAGGCACCGGCTCCGACGGCGCCTGTCCAGCCGGTGGTCCAGGGTTCGGCGCCCGCTGTTGCACCAACGCCTGCACCGGTGCCGCAACTGCGTTTCCGTTGGTAAGGTTTTCTTTCTTTATATAGATGCATATGGAGTGGTACATGGCCGATACGCGGCGTTGGTTCTGGTTGGGTGGAGTGGTTCTGCTCTGCGCGTTTATCTGGCTGTTGCATCCGATTCTGACGCCGTTCCTGGTGGCGCTGCTGTTGGCCTACTTGTTCGACCCGCTGGTGGACCGCCTGGAAAAGGCCGGGCTCTCGCGGACCTGGGGCGTGGTGGCGGTGTTCGCGTTGTTCTCTTTGATTTTCACCACGTTGCTGTTGGTGCTGGTGCCGATGCTCGCCAAGCAGTTGTTCCGCTTGTATGAGCTGGCACCACAGATGCTCGACTGGTTGCAGCACACTGCATTGCCGTGGGCGCAATCGAAGTTCGGGCTGTCGGATGGCTTCTGGAAATTCGACAAGCTCAAGGCGGCAATCAGCGAGCACATGGGCCAGACCACCGACATTGTCGGCATGGTGTTGAGTCAGGCGACCGCTTCCGGCCTTGCGTTGATCGGTTGGCTGGCCAATCTGGTGTTGATCCCGGTGGTGAGCTTTTACCTGCTGCGGGACTGGGACGTGATGATGGCCAAGATCCGCAGCCTGTTGCCCCGCGCTCGTGAAGAGCGCGTCGTGATTCTGGCCGGCGAATGCCATGAAGTGCTGGGGGCGTTCGTACGCGGGCAATTGCTGGTCATGGTGGCGCTGGGTGTGATCTATTCGGCGGGCCTGATGCTGGTAGGGCTCGAGCTGGGGTTGCTGATCGGGATGATCGCCGGTCTGGCGGCGATTGTGCCGTACATGGGGTTTGTCATCGGGATTGGCGCGGCGTTGATTGCCGGCCTGTTCCAGTTTGGTGGCGACCTGTACCCGATGATTGGCATCGTTGCGGTGTTCATGGTCGGCCAGGCGCTGGAAGGCATGGTGCTGACGCCGTTGCTGGTGGGCGACCGGATCGGCCTGCATCCGGTGGCGGTGATCTTCGCGATTCTGGCCGGCGGTGAACTGTTCGGTTTCACCGGCGTGCTGCTGGCGCTCCCGGTGGCGGCGGTGATCATGGTACTTGTGCGCCATGTGCATGATTTGTATAAAGATTCTGATATCTACAGTGGCGTCGATGAACCTGAGCTGTAAGGTTCGCTGATGGTCCGTCGCGGGCGGCCTGGTTCAGTGCCAGGCTGGCCCGTATCCCTTGCGTGGCTGTCACATGCGCCGCCAAAGAAACTGTCATAAAACCGGTGCGATAACGCAAACCTTTGATTTTGCTTATGGTCTGTCGCATTGTGCGGTCAGCGTCACGGGTATAAACTTCGCAAACTTTACACAGAGGCCACTAACGGTTCCTTTGGAACTGTTCAGTCAGCATGAAACCGATTCAGCTGCCCCTAGGTGTGCGTCTGCGTGATGACGCTACCTTTATCAATTACTACCCAGGCGCCAATGCCGCTGCACTCGGCTATGTCGAGCGGCTTTGCGAAGCCGACGCCGGCTGGACCGAAAGCCTGATTTATCTCTGGGGCAAGGACGGGGTAGGGCGTACGCATCTGCTGCAGGCGGCCTGTCTGCGCTTTGAGCAGTTGGGGGAGCCGGCGGTGTACTTGCCGTTGGCCGAGCTGCTGGATCGCGGTATCGAAATCCTCGACAACCTCGAACAATACGAACTGGTCTGCCTCGACGACTTGCAAGCGGTTGCCGGGCGCGCGGATTGGGAAGAGGCGTTGTTCCATCTGTTCAATCGCCTGCGTGATAGCGGTCGGCGTTTGCTGATTGCAGCATCGACCTCGCCGCGTGAATTGCCGGTGAAGCTGGCGGACCTGAAATCCCGCCTGACCCTGGCGCTGATCTTCCAGATGCGTCCGCTGTCCGACGAAGACAAATTGCGTGCCTTGCAACTGCGCGCATCCCGTCGCGGCCTGCACCTGACCGACGAAGTCGGGCATTTTATTTTGACTCGCGGTACTCGCAGCATGAGCGCGCTGTTCGAGCTGCTTGAGCGTCTCGATCAGGCCTCCCTTCAAGCTCAACGCAAGCTGACCATTCCGTTCCTGAAAGAAACGTTGGGCTGGTAAGGCCCAGGTTTTTCAGGGGTTGCGGCATATTTCAGGCGCCACAAAATCCGCTTTCCTGCACGGGGCAGGCTGCGCGAGCGTCTAAATGGGGCTTAAGCGCTTAGATGTAAACGCGAAACCAAGAAGTCACATAAAGTTCGATTGAATTTGCAAATGAGGTTGATAGCGGGCATAGTCTCGGCTTCTTTACAACTATCAGCCACGGTCGTGCCCATGCTAAATCGCTTCGCACCCCTCGTGCCTCTCGCACTCGTCACCCTGTTGTTCGGTTGCGCTGCTCACTCTCCAGTGTCCCAGCAAGAGCAACAACAGCAGGTTAAAAATTCAGTTACCGCGCAATCTTCTTCCGTTCTATTCCAGGAAGAACTGGCCACCGATAAAGAACTGGCAGACTTCGCCGACGGCAAGTCCTACCAGCTTCCGGTTCTGGCCGACAGCATCCTCGAGCGTGGCATGTCCCTGATCGGTACCCGTTACCGTTTCGGCGGCACCTCCGAGGCTGGCTTCGATTGCAGCGGCTTCATCGGTTACCTGTTTCGTGAAGAGGCCGGCATGAACCTGCCGCGTTCCACTCGCGAAATGATCAACGTTGACGCGCCACTGGTTTCCCGTAGCGCGCTCAAGCCGGGCGATCTGCTGTTCTTCGCCACCAATGGTCGCCGCGGTCGTGTCAGTCACGCCGGGATCTACCTGGGTGACAACCAGTTCATCCACTCCAGCAGCCGCAAAAGCGGTGGTGTCCGGGTCGATAGCCTGGGCGACAGCTACTGGAGCAAAACCTTCATCGAAGCCAAGCGCGCACTCGCGATGGCCCCGACCGTGGTCACGGCACGCAAGTAATTGTCCAGCCTGTCGCCACATCAGTGGCGGCAACGGCCTCTCTGCAACAGAGTAGGCAGACAGTTTGTAAGGCGAACTTAAAGTCTTACTTGAAGTTTGCCGCGTACCCGCTAGAATCCTGATCTATTATTGATGGCAAACCGCCTGCGTCCTGCGCAGGCGGTTTTCTTTTCTGCCTTTGCGGTGGAAAAAGCCGCAGCCAGATCAGGATGTTCTGCTTATGACGATGTCGGCCCGCCTCGCACTCATGTTCTTCGCAGCGCTGCTCAGTGCCTGCGCCAGCCGCACACCGCCACCTGCGCCGGTGGTTCGCGCACCCATTGTCTTCGGCTCCGCACAACCTTTTTCGCCTGAGGCGGAAGACGTGTTGTTTCGCGCCTTGGGCCTCGTGGGCACGCCTTATCGCTGGGGCGGCAATACGCCAGATTCCGGGTTCGATTGCAGTGGCCTGATCGGTTATGTCTACCGTGACGTGACGGGCATATCCCTGCCACGCACCACGCGCGAGATGATCAGCATGCAGGCAGCCAATGTCGGCAAGGAAGGCCTGCAAACCGGCGACCTGGTTTTCTTCGCCACCAATGGCGGCTCGCAGGTCAGCCATGCCGGGATCTACGTTGGCGAAGGCCGTTTCGTCCATGCACCAGCCACTGGCGGCACGGTGAAGCTCGACAGCTTGTCCAAAGCGTATTGGCAGAAAGCTTACCTGAGCGCCAAGCGTGTTCTGCAACCCGAGCATCTGGCGCGTAACCCCTAGTTCGCAGAGGTCGTCATGACCGCCCGCACACTCAATCTCGACGATTCCCTGTATCAATACCTGCTCGACGTTTCCCTGAGGGAAACGCCGCTGCTCAAGCGTTTGCGCGATGAAACCCAGGCGCTGCCGATGGCGCGCTGGCAGGTGGCGCCGGAGCAGGGGCAGTTCCTCGCATTGCTGGTGAAACTCACCGGCGCGAGGCGTTTGCTGGAAGTCGGCACCTTCACCGGTTACAGCGCCTTGTGCATGGCGGCGGCATTGCCGGATGACGGTTCGCTGATTTGCTGTGATATCCCCGGCGACTACAACGCCACGGCGCTCCGTTACTGGAAGGAAGCGGGCGTTGCCGAACGAATTGAGCTGCGCCTGGCGCCCGCGCTGGAAACCCTGGCCCGGCTGGATCAACCCGGTCAATTCGATTTGATTTTCATTGATGCCGACAAGGCCAACTATCCGGCCTACCTGGAGCACGCGTTGCGTCTGCTGCGCATCGGTGGTCTGGCGGTGTTCGATAACACCCTGTGGGGCGGGCGGGTGCTTGAGCCGAATCCCGAAAGCGCAGACACCCGTGCTATCCAGGCGCTCAATCGCGCCTTGAAGGATGACTCGCGTGTGGATCTGTCGTTGTTGCCGCTGGGCGATGGTTTAACCCTCTGCCGCAAACTGTAGGAGCGAGGCTTGCCCGCGAAAGCGGTGTGTCAGGCAAAAGGCCTTCGCGGGCAAGCCTCGCTCCTACAGATGGCGGGATTACTTCGCTATCGACACCCGCCACACCTTGTTCCCCACATCATCCGCCACCAGCAAATCACCCTGCTGATCAATCACCACACCCACCGGCCGGCCCATGGCTTTTTCCTCGTCATTGAGGAAGCCCGTGAGCACATCAACCGGGCTTCCGTTCGGTTTGCCGGCACTGAACGGCACGAAAATCACTTTGTAGCCACTGTGCGGCTTGCGGTTCCATGAACCATGCTGGCCAATGAACACGCCTTCCTTGAATTGCGCTGGCAGCCTGTTGCCTTCAGCGAACGTCAGGCCCAGTGAGGCGGTATGCGGGCCGACCGCGTAGTCCGGAGCAATGGCCTTGGCCACCAGGTCCGGGTTTTGCGGCTCGACGCGAATATCGACGTGCTGGCCGTAGTAGCTGTAAGGCCAGCCATAGAACCCGCCGTCCTTGACCGAGGTGATGTAGTCCGGCACCAGGTCGCTGCCGATTTCATCCCGCTCGTTGACCGCCGTCCACAACGCGCCGCTCCGCGGTTCCCAGGCCATGCCGTTGGGATTGCGCAGGCCCGAGGCGAAAATCCGATGCTTGCCGGTGGCGCGATCCACTTCCCATATCGCCGCGCGACCTTCTTCCTGATCCATGCCGTTTTCGGCGACGTTGCTGTTGGAACCCACCGTGACGTACAGCTTGCTGCCGTCCTTGCTGGCGATCACGTTTTTGGTCCAGTGGTGATTCAGCGTGCCGCCCGGCAGATCAACCACTTTGATCGGCGGCGACTTGATGGTCGTGGTGCCGTCCTGGTAGTGAAATCGCAGCAAGCGGTCCGTGTCGGCGACATACAGGTCATTGCCGACCAGGGTCATGCCGAAGGGCGAATTAAGGTTTTCCAGAAACACCGTGCGAGTTTCGGCGATGCCGTCGTGGTCTTTGTCGCGCAGCAACGTGATCCGGTTCGGGCTTGGGACGCCGGCACCGGCGCGGCCCATGACTTTCTTCATGACCCAGCCTCTAACGCCTTTGCCATCATCGGGTTTGGGCGGCGCATTGGTTTCGGCGACGAGCACGTCGCCGTTCGGCAGCACGTACAGCCAGCGCGGGTGATCGAGGTTTTCAGCAAATGCCGCCACTTGCGTACCCGCTGCCGCCGTGGGTTTCGCGCCGTCCGGCCAGCCGATTGCCGGGGCGATGTTCACTGTCGGGATCAGGGTCTTGTTCGGTTCTGGCAGTCGAGGGGACGGGCCGGTGCCGTCGGAGACTTGCAGGGTGGAGGTCTCGCTGCAGGCAGCGAGCCCTCCTGTGAGGGCGATGACGAGAACGAGCCGGGGCTTGTGCATGCTGATCTTCCCTATAAGTGCAGTGACCTGATCAATAGAGAAGTGCAAACCCGCGATGGTTCAACCGGTCAGCCGCGGGCTTCCTTGAACAGTACGGCGATGCCGGGATGATAGTTGCCCGCTTCGTTGCGCAACTTGCGGTAGGCGTAGGGGAAATACCAGGCGACCGCGCAGCTGTGTTCCTTTTGCAGGTCGTCGACCATGTCCTGAAGTTCTTCCGGCGTGGCGCCGTGCTGGGCCTTTTGCGGGGCGACGAACAGGCAGCCGAGTTTCAGGTCGCTGGCGTAGCTGATGCGCTTGGCGTCGCTGGTGATATCGGCGAGGGCCTGCGTCAGGTTCAAGCTGTTGACCCGTGGCCAGCGCTGGGTGGCCTGGAGGTAGGCGCGTTCTTCGCTGCTGGCGATGAACAGGTCGGCGCGGGCGTTGCGTTCGCCTTCCTCGTTTTGTTTGCGGGTGGATGTGTTCTGCAGCGTGACCATTTCCGCCATCCACGCGGCAGCCGAGAGCAAGCCGAGGTTGGCTTTTTCGTCGTACCAGTAAGGCGTGTCGTTATCGCCGCGCACCGCGTTGTAGCGGTCGATACAGTCAAACCAGCGCTCCAGCACCGGGCGCAGGAATTCCAGCTTCGGATTGCTGATGGTCATGCCTTGCATGTGGCTCACCCTTGTTATTGTGTTGTCAGGTTGTGGCGCTTTGATATCACTGCTTGGAGTGTGGCACAAGATTGGCGTCATTTTATTGATCGACGGCAGTTATTCGCCCGGCGGTCTCCCGGCTTTAATTGACGCTCCACCCCCAACCCTCTAACCTTCGCGGCTTGTTTCAGGTGCTCTGTGGCGTCGGTCGACAGAGTGAAACAGGGAAGCCGGTGAGTGCGCTCGTTCAACTCATGAACAGTCACGATCCCGGCGCTGCCCCCGCAACGGTAAATGAGTGAAGGCTGTGCCTTGAGCCACTGTGTCGAATGTCGATATGGGAAGGCGCGCAGTCAGGCGAAACGCCGCTCATGAGCCCGGAGACCGGCCTGATCCATTCAGCGGCATCACGGTGGGCGATGCCAGGCTTCTTGCCGTCTATTCTTGTGCCTGCCCGCCGTTATCCAGCCTCAACGGAGAGCTCCCCCATGACTGATACTCCCGATCGTGACGAACGCCATCTGGCGCGCATGCTGCGCAAAAAAGCCGTGATCGACGAACGCATCGCCAATTCCCCGAATGAATGCGGCCTGCTGCTGGTGCTGACCGGCAACGGCAAGGGCAAAAGCAGCTCGGCCTTCGGCATGCTCGCCCGCTCGATGGGCCACGGCATGCAGTGCGGCGTGGTGCAGTTCATCAAGGGGCGCAGCAGCACGGGCGAAGAGTTGTTCTTCCGACGCTTCCCGGAGCAGGTGCGTTTTCATGTGATGGGCGAGGGCTTTACCTGGGAAACCCAGGACCGCCAGCGTGACATCGCCGCCGCCGAAGCCGCGTGGGAAGTGTCCCGCGAGCTGTTGCGCGATCCGTCGATCGGCCTGGTGGTGCTGGATGAACTGAACATCGCCCTCAAGCACGGCTACCTCGACCTTGATCAGGTGCTCAGCGACTTGCAGGCGCGTCCGCCGATGCAACACGTGGTCGTTACGGGTCGCGGCGCCAAGCCGGAAATGATCGAGCTGGCCGACACCGTCACTGAAATGGGCGTCATCAAACACGCTTTCCAGGCCGGGATCAAAGCGCAAAAAGGCGTCGAGCTGTGAATCAACCACGTCATTGCCCGGCGGTCTTGATTGCCGCGCCGGCCTCCGGTCAGGGCAAGACCACCGTCACCGCCGCGCTGGCCCGTTTGCATCGCAATCAGGGACGCAAGGTGCGCGTGTTCAAATGCGGCCCGGACTTTCTCGACCCGATGATTCTCGAGCGCGCCAGCGGTGCGCCGGTGTATCAACTGGACATGTGGATGGTCGGCGAACAGGAAAGTCGTCGACTGTTGTGGGAAGCCGCCGGTGAAGCGGATCTGATCCTGATCGAAGGTGTCATGGGCCTGTTCGACGGCACGCCGTCCAGCGCCGATCTTGCGCGGCACTTCGGTGTGCCGGTGCTCGGGGTGATCGACGGCACGGCGATGGCGCAGACCTTTGGTGCGCTGGCGCTGGGGCTGGCGAAGTATCAGCCGGACTTGCCGTTCGCCGGCGTGCTGGCCAACCGCGTGGGCACCTTGCGCCATGCGCAATTGCTTGAAGGCAGCCTGACCGAAGGCTTGCGCTGGTACGGCGCGTTGTCCCGGGAAACCGGGATCGAGCTGCCGAGTCGGCATCTTGGTCTGGTGCAAGCCAGCGAGCTGAATGACCTCGACCTGCGCCTCGATGCGGCGGCCGAATCGCTGGCCAACAGCTGCGACGTTACGCTGCCGCCGCCTGTGGAATTCGCCGCTCCAGAAGTGATCGCCGCCGAGCCGTTGCTGGCCGGTGTCCGAATCGCCGTGGCCCGTGATGAGGCGTTCGCTTTCACCTACGGTGCGAGCCTGGATTTGCTCCGTGCCATGGGCGCCGAATTGTCATTCTTCTCGCCGATCCGCGACACGCAATTGCCGGAGGCTGACAGCCTCTATCTGCCGGGCGGCTACCCGGAATTGCACCATGTGGCGCTGTCTCGGAATACTCAAATGCTCAACGCCATCCGCGCTCATCACGCGGCGGGTAAACCCTTGCTGGCCGAGTGTGGCGGCATGTTGTATTTGCTCGATTCGCTGACCGATGTCGAAGGCACGCGGGCGGAGCTGGTTGGTTTGCTGACCGGTGATGCGGTGATGCAGAAACGATTGGCGGCACTGGCGTTGCAGGCGGTTGACTTGCCGGAAGGTTCGCTGCGCGGGCACACCTATCACCATTCGTTGACCAGTACCGAGCTTGAGCCGATTGCTCGCGGCCTGAGCCCGAATGGCGGGCGTGGGGCGGAGGCGGTTTATCGTGAGGGGCGGATGACGGCTTCTTACGTGCATTTTTATTTTCCGTCGAATCCGACCGCGATTGCCGCGTTGTTTGCGCCTGACCTTCAGGCCGCCTTCGCGAGCAAGCCCGCTCCCACATTTGAACATGTGTTGCCTAAAGAAACGCGGTCAACTGTGGGAGCGGGCTTGCTCGCGAAGAGGCCATGACTGACAACGCATTCAGTCAGGTCGAACGCGAAGCGGTCTACCGAGCAATCGCCGAACGCCGCGACATGCGCCACTTCAGCGGCGGCACTGTCGACCCCGAGTTGCTCCGGCGTCTGCTCGACGCCGCGCACCAGGCGCCAAGCGTCGGCTTGATGCAGCCCTGGCGGTTCATCCGCATCAGCGACCGGGCCCTGCGCAGCAAGATCCAGTTGCTGGTGGAAGAGGAGCGCATGCGCACCGCCGAAGCCCTCGGCGAGCGCACCGACGAATTCATGAAGTTGAAAGTCGAAGGCATCAACGACTGCGCCGAAGTGCTGGTCGCTGCACTGATGGACGATCGCGAGCGGCACATCTTTGGCCGTCGCACCTTGCCGGAAATGGACATGGCGTCGTTGTCCTGCGCAATCCAGAACCTGTGGCTGGCGTCCCGTGCCGAAGGACTCGGCATGGGCTGGGTCTCTTTGTTCGAGCCGCAAGCCCTGGCCGACCTGCTGGGTTTGCCCGCCGGGGCCAAGCCTTTGGCTGTTCTTTGCCTGGGCCCGGTCAAGGAATTCTATCCGGCGCCGATGTTGGTACTCGAAGGCTGGGCGCAAGCGCGCCCGCTCAGTGAAATGCTGTACGAAAACTATTGGGGAGTGAGTCAATGAGTGTGGCGTTGTTGAGTGTCGCCGCGGTTGCGCTGGATGCGCTGCTGGGTGAACCCAAACGCTGGCATCCGCTGGTGGCGTTCGGCCGTTTTGCCGACCGCATCGAGCAACGTTTCAATGGTGGCGGGCGCGGCTGGCGCAGCCACGGCGTCACGGCATGGGTGATTGCGGTGTTGCCGCTGACCTTGCTGGCCACGGCGTTTTCCTGGGCGCCTTACGTTGGCTGGGTCGTCGAGATTCTCGCGCTCTATTGCGCCCTCGGCCTGCGCAGTCTCGGTGAACACGTCGAGCCGGTCGCCAAGGCCCTGCGCAGTGATGATCTGGAGGAGGCGCGCACACGCGTTGGCTATCTGGTCAGTCGCCAGACCAGCGAACTGGATCAAACCGAAGTGGCCCGCGCCGCTACCGAATCGGTGTTGGAGAACGGCAGCGACGCGGTGTTTGCTGCGCTGTTCTGGTTTGCCGTGGCCGGTGCGCCCGGCGTGGTGCTCTACCGATTGAGCAATACGCTGGATGCGATGTGGGGCTATCGCAACGAACGCTTCGAACGGTTTGGCTGGGCGGCGGCGAAAATCGACGACGTACTCAACTACATTCCGGCGCGGCTGGTGGCGTTGACCTACGCGCTGCTGGGCAAAACCCGACTTGCACTGAAATGCTGGCGCACCCAGGGGCCGACCTGGGACAGCCCGAACGCCGGGCCGGTGATGGCTGCGGGAGCCGGTGCGCTGGGCGTCGAGTTGGGCGGGGCGGCGATTTATCACGGCGAATTGCATCAGCGTCCGCAGCTGGGCGAAGGCGTGCCGGCGGATGCCGACTCCATTGACCGTGGCTGGCAATTGGTCCAGCGCGGGGTATGGTTATGGCTGCTGATTCTCTGCGTGGGAGCTGAATTCTATGCTTGAACACGGTGGACGGTTGCGCAAGGCCGCGCTCGAATACGGCATCGCCGAAGCCGATTGGCTTGACCTGTCCAGCGGCCTCGCGCCCTGGCCGTTTCCTGTCCCGGACATTCCGTTGCGCGCCTGGGCGCGGTTACCGGAAAACGATGACGGTCTGGAGCAGGCCGCCTGTGATTATTACGGCACCGCGCAGGTGTTGCCGGTGGCCGGTTCGCAAATGGCGATCCAGTTGCTGCCGCGTTTGCGGCGGGACGGCAAGGTTGGCGTGCTGTCGCCGTGTTACGCCGAGCACGCCGAAGCCTGGCGTCGCAACGGTTACATCGTGCGTGAAGTGCTGGAGCAGGAAGTCGATTTCTTCCTCGACAGTCTCGATGTGCTGGTGGTGGTCAATCCGAACAATCCGACGGGTTTGAGCCTGACCCCGAGCCGTCTGCTCGACTGGCATTCCAGGCTGGCGCAGCGCGGCGGCTGGCTGGTGGTCGACGAAGCGTTCATGGACAACACGCCGCAACTGAGTCTGGCGCCATGTGCCCATATGGTGGGCTTGATCGTGCTGCGTTCCTTCGGCAAGTTTTTTGGTCTGGCCGGGGTGCGCTTGGGCTTCGTACTGGCGGAGCGCAAGTTGCTCAAGTTGCTCGCCGAACAAGTCGGCCCCTGGGCCGTCAGCGGGCCGACCCGCGTGTTGGGGCAAGCCTGCCTGAAGGATGCCGAAGGCCACGCCAGACAACGTCTGCGTACCGAAGAAGCCAGCAAACGGCTGGCGCTGTTGCTTGAAGAACACGGCTTCAAACCTCAGGGCGGTTGCGCGTTGTTTCAATGGCTGGTGACCGAGTGCGCCGAAGAGCTGCATGAGTTCATGGCCCGACGCGGCATTCTGCTGCGGTTGTTCACCCACAACAGCAGCCTGCGTTTCGGCCTGCCCGGCGAAGAAGCCGACTGGACCCGTCTCGCGCAAGCGTTTACAGATTACGCCAAGGAAAGCCGATGACTACGCTGATGGTGCAAGGCACTACATCGGACGCCGGTAAAAGCACGCTGGTGACGGCGTTGTGTCGCTGGGTCACGCGGCAGGGGGTGCGCGTGGTGCCGTTCAAACCGCAGAACATGGCGCTCAACAGCGCCGTGACTGCTGACGGTGGCGAGATCGGCCGCGCGCAAGCCGTGCAGGCTCAGGCCGCCAACCTCGAACCGCACACCGACATGAACCCGGTATTGCTCAAACCCAACAGCGACACCGGTGCCCAGGTGATCATCCATGGGCGCGCCGTCACGACCATGAACGCGGTCGCCTATCACGACTACAAAGCCATCGCCATGCAAGCGGTGCTGGCCTCCCATGCGCGGCTGAGCGCGGCGTATCCAGTGGTCATGGTCGAAGGCGCAGGCTCACCGGCCGAGATCAATCTGCGCGCCGGCGACATCGCCAACATGGGGTTCGCCGAGGCAGTGGATTGCCCAGTTGTATTGATCGCCGACATCAATCGCGGCGGGGTGTTCGCGCATCTGGTAGGCACCCTCGAACTGCTGTCGCCGAGCGAGCAGGCACGGATCAAAGGCTTCATCATCAACCGTTTTCGCGGCGACATTGCCTTGCTGCAACCGGGCCTCGACTGGCTGGAAGCACGCACCGGCAAACCGGTGATTGGCGTTCTGCCGTACGTGATGGACCTGCACCTGGAAGCCGAGGACGGCATCGATCAGCGCCAGACCGACAAGGCCGATCAAGTGCTCAAAGTGGTGGTGCCGGTGTTGCCGCGCATCAGCAACCACACCGACTTCGATCCGCTGCGCCTGCACCCGCAAGTCGACCTGCAATTTATCGGCCCCGGCCAGGCGATACCGCCCGCCGACCTGATCATTCTTCCTGGCTCGAAAAGCGTGCGCAGCGACCTTGCGTATCTGCGCGCCAACGGCTGGGAAACCGCCATCAGCCGACATTTGCGCTACGGCGGAAAAGTCCTGGGTATTTGCGGCGGCCTGCAAATGCTCGGCGAGCAGGTGCACGATCCGTTGGGCCTTGAAGGTGCGCCGGGCTCCAGCGCCGGTTTGGGGTTGCTGGCGTTCGAAACGCAACTGGAAGAAGAGAAGCAGTTGCGCAATGTGCGCGGGCGTCTGGCGCTGGAAGATGCGCCGGTCAGCGGCTACGAAATTCATGCCGGCGTCACCACCGGCCCGGCACTGGAAAATGCCGCCGTGCAGTTGGACGATGGCCGTTGCGATGGCGCGCAAAGTGGCGACGGGCAGATTTTCGGCACCTACCTGCATGGCCTGTTTGAATCGCCGGCGGCGTGCAGTGCGCTGTTGCGCTGGGCGGGTTTGCAGGATGTGCAGCAAGTGGATTATCACGGGTTGCGTGAGCGAGATATCGAGCGGCTGGCGGATTTGGTGGAGAAGCATCTGGATACCCGACTGTTGCGTGAGCTCTGCGGGATTTGAGGTGGCTGTTCTGGCCCCTTCGCGGGCAAGCCTCGCTCCTACAAGATCGAGAGTCGCGCAAACCCGTAGGAGCGAGGCTTGCCCGCGAAGAGGCCATTGACCGCACCGCCTATTTGAAGGAATGAACCATGCTGCAACTGATCCTCGGCGGCGCCCGTTCCGGCAAAAGTCGCCTGGCCGAAAAACTGGCAGCAGACAGCCAGCTCCCGGTGACCTACATCGCCACCAGCCAACCGCTGGACGGTGAAATGAGCGAGCGGGTCGCCCACCACCGCGCCCGTCGTCCAGCCGAATGGGCGCTGATCGAAGAACCGGTTGAGCTGGCCCGCGTCCTGCGTGAAACCGCCTGTGCCAAGCGTTGCCTGTTGGTGGATTGCCTGACCCTGTGGATGACCAATCTGCTGATGCTCGACGACGTCGAGCGCCTGACGGCCGAACGTGAAGCGCTGCTGGACTGCCTGGCCGAACTGCCGGGTGAAATCATTTTTGTCAGCAACGAGACCGGAATGGGTGTCGTGCCGCTGGGCGAATTGACTCGCCGCTACGTCGATGAAGCCGGTTGGCTGCATCAAGCTTTGGCCGAGCGCTGTCAGCGAGTCGTCCTGACCGTCGCCGGCCTGCCCCTGACTCTGAAAGGAACTGCGTTATGACTCAATCCTGGTGGCTGAACCCGTGCAAGCCGATCGATGCCCAAGCCGTCGAGCAGGCTGAAGCCCGGCAACAGCAACTGACCAAACCGGCCGGTTCCCTTGGGCGGCTGGAGTCGGTGGCGGTGCAGTTGGCGGGATTGCAGGGGCAGGTCAAGCCGAAGCTGGATCAGCTGTGGATCGCGATTTTTGCCGGCGACCATGGCGTGGTCGCCGAAGGTGTGTCGGCGTTTCCCCAGGAAGTCACCGGGCAGATGCTGCACAACTTCGTCAACGGTGGCGCGGCGATCAGTGTGTTGGCGCGCCAGCTCGGCGCGTCGCTCGAAGTGGTCGACCTCGGCACGGTCACGCCGTCGTTGAACCTGCCGGGTGTGCGCCATTTGAACATCGGTGCCGGCACCGCGAATTTTGTCGACGGCCCGGCCATGACTCAAGCCCAGGGTGAACTCGCCTTGCAGGCCGGTCGCGACAGCGTGCAGCGCGCCATTGCGGCGGGCGCGCAGTTGTTCATCGGCGGCGAGATGGGCATCGGCAACACCACGGCGGCCAGTGCGTTGGCCTGTGCCTTGCTGGATTGTCCGGTGGTGCACTTGACCGGGCCGGGCACCGGCCTCAACGCGGCGGGTGTCAGTCATAAGGCTCAGGTCATCGAACGTGCTTTGGCCTTGCACAGCGCTCAGCGTGGCGATGCACTGCAAACCCTGTTCAACCTCGGTGGTTTTGAAATCGCCGCACTGGTCGGCGCGTATCTGGCGTGTGCCCAGGAAGGTGTCGCGGTGCTGGTGGACGGGTTCATTTGCAGCGTCGCCGCATTGGTGGCGGTGCGCTTGAATCCGCATTGCCGCGAGTGGCTGTTGTTCGGGCATCGCGGTGCCGAGCCGGGTCATCGCCATGTGCTGGAAACCCTGAACGCCGAACCCTTGCTGGACCTCGGTCTGCGCTTGGGCGAGGGCAGCGGCGCGGCGTTGGCCGTGCCGTTGCTGCGCCTGGCGTGTGACCTCCACGGGCAAATGGCGACCTTCGCCGAAGCCGCCGTGGCGGACCGTCCGGCATGACCTTGCGCCTGGACCTGTTGCGTCACGGCGAAACCGAATTGGGCGGCGGTTTGCGCGGCAGCCTCGACGATGCACTGACCGCCACAGGCTGGGCGCAGATGCGCGCAGCGGTGGTCGCGCAGGGGCCATGGGATCGTCTGGTCAGTTCGCCATTGCAACGCTGTGCGCGGTTCGCCGAAGAACTTGGTGCGCAACTGGGGTTGCCAGTGCAGCTGGATAAAGATCTGCAAGAACTGCATTTCGGTGCCTGGGAAGGGCAGAGCGCAGCGGCGTTGATGGAAACGGATGCCGAGGCGTTGGGTTTGTTCTGGGCCGATCCCTATTCGTTTACGCCGCCGCAGGGTGAGCGGGTCGAGGATTTTTCAATGCGAGTGCTGGCCGCGGTCGGGCGTTTGCAGGCTGCCTGCGCGGGCGAGCGTGTGTTGCTGATCAGCCACGGCGGCGTCATGCGTTTGTTGCTGGCGCAGGCGCGGGGATTGCCGCGTGAGCAGTTGCTCAACGTTGAAGTGGGCCATGGTTCGCTGTTTTCATTGAGCGTCGAACCCGGCGTCATTCTCAAGGAAGCGATCTGATCATGTTGCCGTTCTGGATCGCCCTGCAATTTCTGAGCAGCCTGCCGATTCGTCTGCCGGGCATGCCGGCGCCACAGGAGTTGGGGCGCTCGCTGCTGTTTTATCCGCTGGTGGGGCTGCTGTTCGGCGGGATCTTGTGGGCGTTGAACTGGGCGTTGTCGGGCGCGCCGTTGTTGCTGCACGCGGCGTTGCTGTTGACGGTTTGGGTGTTGCTCAGCGGTGCGTTACACCTCGACGGCCTGGCTGATAGCGCTGATGCGTGGCTCGGCGGTTTTGGCGATCGCGAGCGAACGCTGACGATCATGAAGGACCCGCGCAGCGGTCCGATAGCGGTGGTCACGCTGGTATTGGTGTTGCTGCTGAAGTTCGCGGCGTTGCTGGCATTGATTGAGCAGCAGCACAGCGTTTTCCTGATCATCGTTCCGTTGATTGGCCGTGCTGCGTTGCTGGGGTTGTTCCTGACTACGCCGTATGTGCGGGCAGGAGGCTTGGGGCAGGCGCTGGCCGATCATCTGCCGCGTCTGGCCGGCAAGCAGGTGCTGGCGGTCAGCGCATTGGCTTGTGTGTTGATGGCAGGGCTCGGCGGTGTCGTGGCGTTGGTGTTGGCGGCGCTGGTGTTTGTCTGGTTGCGGCAGGTGATGCTGCGGCGATTGGGCGGGACCACGGGCGATACGGCGGGGGCGTTGCTGGAATTGCTGGAGGTGGTTTTACTGATTGGCCTTGCACTGTTCCTGTAGGAGTGAGCGGTGCGGCGATCCGACTTGCCCGCGAAGAGTGCCCTGCGGTCTAACAGAAAAACCGAGTTATCGTTCTTCGCGGGCAAGCCTCGCTCCTACAGGGTTTTGTATCAAAAATTTGCATTCATTCAACCGCGGGTATATACACGCACCATGCTCGATTCTCAATGTTTATGCATCAACCTGCGTCGCGCCGCCCGTGGCGTCAGCAGGCACTACGACGGCGCTCTCGACGGCTTCGGAATCAACGTTGCCCAGTATTCTTTGTTGTGCAATCTGCAGCGTCTGAATGAACCGAGTATTTCCACCCTGGCGGAAGCCATGGGCCTGGACCGCAGCACCCTCGGGCGCAATCTGCGGGTATTGGAAGGCGACGGCCTGGTCATGCTGGTCGAGGGCGAAGACATGCGTAATCGCATCGTCAGGTTGACCGAGGCCGGCGCTGAACGCCTGAAATCGGCCTTGCCGGCCTGGGAGGCGGCGCAGCAGCGACTGGTTGATCGTCTGGGCGCCGAAAAACGCGAAATTTTGCTGAAGCTGCTGGACGAACTGGCCTGACGCCAGTTTTTCCGATCTTAAGCGGGTATATACCCGCTACCGGAGAATAAGAATGACATCGATGTGGCGTACTTGCGGTTGGGTTTTAGTGGGGAGTGCGCTGATCCTTGCGTTGTCTCTGGGCGTGCGACACGGCTTCGGGCTGTTTCTGGCGCCGATGAGTGCCGAGTTCGGTTGGGGGCGTGAGACGTTTGCCTTTGCCATCGCCTTGCAGAACCTGATCTGGGGCCTGGCGCAGCCCTTTACCGGCGCGTTGGCCGACCGCTTCGGCGCGGCGAAAGTGGTGCTGATCGGCGGCGTGCTCTACGCGATGGGCCTGCTGTTCATGGGCTTGTCCGATTCGGCAGTAACCCTGTCGCTGAGCGCGGGCCTATTGATCGGTATCGGGCTGTCGGGCACCTCATTTTCGGTGATCCTGGGCGTGGTTGGCCGCGTGGTACCCCCGGAGAAACGTAGCATGGGCATGGGCATCGCCAGTGCTGCCGGCTCTTTTGGCCAGTTCGCGATGGTACCGGGCACGCTGGGTTTGATCGGTTGGCTCGGCTGGTCGGCGGCATTGCTGGCGCTGGGCCTGCTGGTGGCGCTGATCGTGCCGCTGGTGAGCATGCTCAAGGACAAGCCATTACCGGTTCTCGGTCACGAGCAGACCCTCTCCGAAGCCTTGCGCGAAGCCTGTTCCCATTCGGGATTCTGGCTGCTGTCGTTCGGCTTTTTTGTCTGCGGTTTCCAGGTGGTGTTCATCGGTGTGCACTTGCCGGCGTATCTGGTGGATCAGCATTTACCCGCCACGGTCGGCACGACGGTGCTGGCGCTGATCGGGTTGTTCAACATCTTCGGTACTTACACGGCGGGCTGGCTCGGCGGGCGGATGTCCAAGCCGCGTTTGCTCACCGGTCTGTACGTGCTGCGGGCCGTGGTGATTGTCCTGTTTCTGTGGGCGCCGGTGACGACAACCACGGCGTATCTGTTTGGCATGGCCATGGGCTTCCTGTGGCTGTCGACGGTGCCGTTGACCAACGGTACTGTGGCGACCTTGTTCGGCGTAAGAAATCTGTCCATGCTCGGTGGGATCGTTTTCCTGTTCCACCAGCTCGGATCGTTCCTGGGTGGCTGGTTGGGCGGGGTGGTGTATGACCGAACCGGGAGTTATGACTTGATCTGGCAAGTAGCGATTCTTTTGAGCCTGTTGGCGGCTGCCTTGAATTGGCCGGTGCGTGAGCGGCCGGTGGCGCGCCTGCAAACCCGGATGAGCGCGACATGAACAGCCTCTGGCCACGAATCGCCGTGGCAGCGGGCGGCCTGTTGCTGCTGGCCCTGGCGTGGTGGGGCTGGCATCAGGGCGGGCTGGCGTTGATGCAATTGGGCATGGGCGCTTGCTAGCACGATGTGAGGGCGAGTAAGTTCAATGCAGACGACTTTTCAAGGATGCATGGACATGCTGATGCGCTGGTTTGCCGTTCCCGCGTTACTCATGGCGTTTACCGGATTGGCTCAAGCGGCCGACGAGTGCCCTGAGCTTTTGCAAGGCTCGTTGCCCAAGCTGCGGGCCAAGGAAACGATCGACCTGTGCCAGCGCTTCGCCGGCAAACCGCTGGTGGTGGTCAACACCGCGAGCTTTTGCGGTTTCGCCCCGCAGTTCAAAAGCCTGGAGGCGCTGAATCAGCGTTACAAGGGGCAGGGGCTGGAGGTGATCGGTGTGCCTTCCAATGACTTCAAGCAGGAATCCAAGGATGGTGCGGAAACCGCCAAGGTTTGCTACGTGAATTACGGCGTGACCTTCACCATGACCGAGACGCAGAAGGTTCGCGGTGATGATGCGATTCATCTGTTCCAGGTGCTTGCCGCCCAAAGCGATGCGCCGAAGTGGAATTTCTACAAGTATGTGGTCGATCGCAAAGGCAAGGTGATCGCCAACTTCTCCAGCCTCACCACGCCTGACGATCCAGAGTTCATCGCCGCCGTGGAAAAAGCCCTGGCTTCACAACCCTGATCGACGCCCACTAAAAAGCCCCGCCTCTGTAAAGAGCGCGGGGCTTTTTTGATTCAGGCGGCGAGGGGTTCAGGCTCGCCGTGAATCACATCAGAAGCGGTAGGTCGCACCAATGCCGAAACCGTTCGCCCAGTTTTCATACTTGGCGTTGTAGGTCTGGTTGCGAGGAGCACCGTTGCTGTTGTTGACCTTGACCGACTCTTCGCGCAGGTACGAATACGCTACGTCGATGGTCAGGTCGTCGGTCGGGCTCCAGCCAGCGCCCAGGCTGAAGATCTTGCGATCGCCAGTCGGAATGCGCGGGGAACGGTTTTCGTTGTTGGTCGGCGCCTGGTCGACGGACAGACCGGTACGCAGCACCCATTGCTTGTTCAACTGATAGGAAGCACCGATGGCGTGAGCCCAGGTGTCGTGCCAGTTCTGCTCTTCAGTGATCGTGCGAAGGCCGCGCGCTGCCAGAGCGGCAGGAACGCCTTCGTTCTCGACGGTGATTTCTTTCAGGCGGCTCCAGCGAGTCCAGGTGCTGCCTGCGTAGAGGGTCCACTTATCGTCCAGCTGATGAGTGACCGAGAAGTCCACGGACTCAGGCGTGGTGATGTCCAGCGAAGCGTCGAACTTCTGGTTCGGGTTCTGGCCCAGCGCCGCGAGTACGCCGTAGTTGACCTTGGTGTCACCGTCCAGCTTGTACTTCACTTTCGAGTGATAGGTCAGGCCGAGGCGAGTGCTTTCGAGGGCTTGAACCATGATGCCGATGTTGTAGCCGATGGCGGTGTCGTCACCCTTGATCTTGACGGTACCGTCCGCTGCCTGCGGGTTCAGCGACAGGTTCGATTCCAGCTTGCCGTCGATGCGGTTGATGGTCGGACCGAAACCGATGGACACCTTGTCGTTGAAGGCGTAGCTGACAGTTGGCTGCAGGGTGACGATCGTGACTTCGCTCTTGCTGCCGAAGTATTTGCCGGCGAAGCCGTTCTCGTAGTCGGTCACCAGGCCGAATGGTGCGTAGACGCCGAAACCGACAGCCCACTGGTCATCGATTGGCTTTACGTAGTAGCCCATGGGTACGCCCATGAAAGGGACCATGTCACCTTTGTTGGTACCACTATTCGGGCGGGAGCTTGCATCGCTGATGTCAGCGTGCGCGTCGATAAATGCAACACCACCGGTCACTTGTTCGCGCTTGAGGCGAGACATACCGGCAGGGTTGCCAAAAACGGTGGATGCGTCGTCGGCAGCAGAAGATCGCCCGGCAAAACCAGTGCCCATCCCACTGATGCTTTGTTCGTTGAGGGCAAAACCACTTGCGAAGATTTGGGTGGATGCCAAGGCAACGGCGAGGCTAAGGGTGGTTTTGAGCATTACTTTTTTCATTATTAGAACTCCTGGTGATCACCGGGGCGAAAATTACCAACATTTTCGTCCCAGCGCTATAGGCTGTATTGCTTGATTTAGAGCGGTTTTGTAGGACAATCCGACCAAAATCGCGACCTGTTGGGCGATCTTGTTAAGCGAGGGGTTCAGCAGGCGACTTGATTCAACGGTGATACACAGGTTTGCCAGGCGTAGGTGAAATCTCTCAGGCGTCCTTGGGGCTGGAAGGTCTGGCGCCAGATTCGGGCCATTCCCAGCAAGTCGTCTGCTTCGGGGAGGGGGGTGTTCTGTTCTTCGACCAGCAGCCAGGCGATGGCTGTGGCGTAACGCAGGTTTACGGTCAATTCGAGGTGTGGGCCGCTGAGGAACGCATGCTGGCTGGCCAGTCCGCGCACCAGGCTCGCGCGTTCCGGATCAAGTGCCAGGTAATGGTCCCAGAGTGCCTGGTGGCGGGGTTCGGCGATTCGGTACAAGCCGTGTCCACGGCGGTCATGCAGGGCGGAACCAAGGGCTGACTGACTGGCGGCGATGCCCAGCAGCAGGGATTCGGCGGTCGCGCTATGGCGTCCCAGGTAGATCAGTGTCGGACGGATCACATAACGGCACAGTTCGCTGGCAGCGATACCCATAAAACCCTCGAACAAGAAGTGGTCGGCGAGTCCTGAACTTAGCGTTGGCAGCGGGTGGATCGACTCAGGCTCGCCGTAAGCGGTTCAAGCCGCTTGAGTTGAAGTGTAGTGTCATATTCGCGCTGTAAAGGTCTGTTTTTAAAATATTTCCGGCAGACAGTTATAACCGTTATATCGGTTAGTGCTTACGCGGCGGCTGTGAAAAGGGAAATATCGGGCAATAAAAAGACCCGTTTTTTAGGGGGGGCGGGTGGGCTTTCGTTTGGGTACATATCCATTCTTGGGGTAACGGCTGCTATTGGTTTCGCTTTTACAGCGAGTCACTTTGGAAAAGCCCCAAAGTAACCAAAGGGCTCTTGCCCCTTTCGTTCGGTGCCTCGCCTTGGCTCGCCATGCCCTCGCTCCGGTCCTGCTCCGTGGGCCCGCCGCGATCGGCCATCCTTGGCCGTGCGCGGCTAACCCGGCATCCATGCCGGGTTGCCCACTGCGCAGAACCTCCACTCGGCCTCTCGAGGGGGCGACTACCGCCACAGCCGCCGAGGCGGCCTGAAAGCCGACCTGGTTCTTTAGATGTCCGCGTTGTCCTTCTCTGATGCGTTCACTCATTCCGGATATGTATACCGCTCCCCTGTAGGAGCCGGCTTGCTGGCGATGGCGTCCTTTCAGGCGATAAATGCGTTGACTGACCCACCGCTATCGTCGGAACGCCGCCCGCAGCAAGCCGGCTCCTACAGTTGATCGTATTTATCCAAACACATCTGCATTTCCCTTGTAGGAGCCAGCTTGCTGGCGATGGACGTCAACGATAACGCGGGCTGTCTGAATGAACGCGTTGTCCAGACGATTTTCGCCGGCAAGCCGGCTCCTACAGGGAATCCCATACGCTTTTGATTTCCACCACTCATCAGGCCGAGCGTTAGCTCGCCTTCAGCTTTTGATCTTGAGGTGCGCGCCCCCTCGAGAGGCCGAGCGCAGGTTCTGCGCAGTGGGCAACCCGGCATGGATGCCGGGTTAGCCGCCCCCGGCCATGGATGGCCGATGGCGGCGGGCCCACGGAGCAGGACCGGAGCGAGGGCATGCCGAGCCATGGCGAGGCACCGAACGAAAGGGGCAAGAGCCCTTGGTTACTTGGGGCTCTTCCAAGTGACTCGCCGTAAGGGCGAAACCCATAGCGGCCGTGACCGAAGAAACGGATATGTACTCACCACCAAAACCCAACCAAAGCCCGCACACAAACAACAGGCAATAAAAAGCCCCGCTTTTCAAGGCGAGGCTTTTGAGGTTTTCAGCGTTTCTGGCGTCTCAGGCAACCAGTGCCTGACGGGTACGCTCGATCACGGCCTGCAGCGGCTCGGCGCTGGAGTATTGATCGGGGTACAGGCGTTCGCTGTGACGAGCGATGCCGTGTTCGTTGACCAGAGTGAAGCTGAAGCAGCCTTTGCGAGCGGCCATGATCAGGCAGTTCATTGGTGCAAAAGCGTTGGTTAGGGTGCGAATGGCATCCTGGGTGTGGATTTGAGTAGTCATTAATGGGTGTTCCTACAAGCGACACGGATAAGAACCGTGCAAAATTAAAACGTTCCAGTGACGACGACCACCATTGGTCGAACGAAGAACCCGACTGGAACAAAGCAGCCAGTTTGAAGCGCTGATTAAGTTGGCGCGCTTGGGCTGGCAGGTAGGTACTTAGGAGGGCAGGCAACACATCAAGGGCAAAGGTTCTGGGCCCGGGGTGAAGATCCTGATCAATTTGCAGGCTGGTTCGGTCAGAGTAAGTGAGCTTCGCAACACCCTTTGCTTTCGATTCAAAGGCTGTGTTGGCGCAAGGTTTACCTGGAAACCATCGAGGTGGTCGATCCCGCTTGTTCGGTTGAGGCTTCCTTTGGGAAGGCTGACCGGGAGGATTTGTTCGACCAGAATTGACTTTCAGCTTGGTACTAACGCCGCGGATACTAACGGATTGAATTGCAGAAAGGAAGTGTGTTAGTCAAAAACATCTCCCGAATGCCGCCATTCGTGTGCGGACTGGCGCTTACCCACAGCCAGAGAGCGCCGGTTTCGCCCCGTAATGGCACAGATTCCGACCATCGGTCGTCGACGTTCGTCGGTTCGAAACCGGTCTGGATCATGGGTTCGCCAGGGTTTATCCCCAAGTCAGGTGAGAAGATGCGCCGAAAAAGCGCATGGATATAACTGCCTCGAAGGTACTTGTGCACATAAGTTGCGCGGACTGTCACCCCACTGTCATCTGCCCTTCAAACGTAGTGGGTGCCTGTAACCAAAATTTAAGTCAATGAAAAACATCGGTTTTTTTTACTGGTGAAAAAATCGTCAGTTTGACTGCGAGCCCCATTCCACAGGGCTTTGCGAGAGTTCAAGGGCGGTTGTCCACTGAGTTATCCACAGCTTCTGTGGATTGTCCCGAGCGCTTGCTCTAGGACGGGCGTGCCGGGTTTTTTTAGGCTTTACCTGTAAGAAAAAAAGAGTAGAGTGGCGCGCCTTCCGATCTGCCCCACAGTGCTTTATGAAGTTTCGCTCAGTACCAGCTCCCGCAACCTCGACACCTACCAGCGTCACCCCACCCAAGCGCTTTTCGATGCGTGTGGCCGAATGGCTGCTGGACAGCCCGCGCCTGGGTGAAAACCACAACGTCAAACATTTCGCCGGGCGTTTGCTCAAGCAGCCGGCGCGTGAAGGCGTGGTGGCCGCGCAGAGCCGTCTCGGTCAGTTGATGTGCCGCGAATGTGGGAATGCCCGGGACCGCCGTATCGGCCAGGACCTCTTGCGTCAGGCCGCGCGAGCCGGGGATCGGCGCGCTCAACAGGAACTCGGTCTGATCGAAGACTGAGCTGTCCAAGACCTGACACCTTGGTTAACCTTCAAGCTTTATCGAACGGGCAGGATTGGCTATGGCGATGGACTTGACCAGCATATTGCTCGGTCTGGCAGGTGCTGCACTGCCGTTGCTGGTATTGGCCTGGCAACTTCAGCGCCGTGCGAGCACCACGCAGTCAGAGGTTGCACTGCTGGAAGAGCGTCTGGCCATGGCCAACCTGGCACAGGACGGGTTGAATGCCCAGCTCGAAGCTGCTCGCGACGAAATCGCGGACCTGGGGCAGGCCAACGCCGCCAAGCAGGCAGACCTCGCCGCCTTGCGCCGTGAAGTCGAACTGCTGCAGATCGAACGTGATGACGCCCGCGACGCCGCTCATGCCTGGAACATCGAGCGCGCCGGCAAAGACGTTGAGTTGCGTCGCCTGGACGCTCAAGCCGCCTCGCTGAATGCCGAGCTGCGTGAGCAACAGGAAAGCCATCAGCAGCGTCTCAGTGACCTGCAAGGCTCGCGGGACGAGCTGCGTGCCCAGTTCGCCGAGCTGGCCGGCAAGATCTTCGACGAGCGCGAGCAGCGCTTCGCCGAAACCAGTCAGCAGCGTTTGGGGCAGTTGCTCGATCCGTTGAAAGAGCGCATCCAGTCGTTTGAAAAACGCGTCGAGGAAAGCTATCAGGCCGAAGCGCGCGAACGCTTTTCGCTGGCCAAGGAGCTGGAGCGTCTGCAACAGCTGAACCTGCGCCTGAGTGACGAAGCGACCAACCTGACCCGCGCCTTGAAAGGGCAGAAGACCCAGGGTAACTGGGGTGAGCTGATTCTCGAGCGGGTGCTTGAGCACGCCGGTCTGGAGAAGGGGCGCGAGTACCAGACCCAGGTCAATCTCAAGGGCCCGGATGGCGAGCGGTTCCAGCCGGACGTGATCATTTATCTGCCTGGCGACAAGCAGGTGGTGGTCGACTCCAAGGTCAGCCTGACGGCCTATCAGCAATACGTGGCGGCCGAAGACGATGCCATCGGCCAGATCGCCATCAAGCAGCACGTGCTGTCGCTGCGCAACCACGTCAAAGGTCTGGCCGGCAAGGATTACAAACGGCTCGACGGCTTGCACAGCCTGGATTTCGTCTTGCTGTTCGTGCCCATCGAAGCGGCGTTTTCCGCGGCGTTGCAGGCGGAGCCAACACTGTTTCAGGAAGCGTTCGACCGCAACATCGTGATCGTCAGTCCGACCACGTTGCTGGCCACCCTGCGTGTCATCGACAGCCTGTGGAAGCAGGAGCGGCAGAGTCAGAACGCCCGTGAAATTGCCGAGCGGGCAGGGTGGCTGTACGACAAGTTCGTGTTGTTCATTCAGGACCTGGATGAAGTCGGCAATCGCTTGCAGCAACTGGACAAGGCCTACAGCTCAGCGCGCAACAAGCTGACGGAAGGCCGTGGCAACCTGGTCAGCCGCAGCGAGCAGCTCAAGTTGCTCGGCGCGCGGGCCAGCAAGAGTCTGCCGGCGGACCTGTTGGAGCGGGCGATGACGGATGTCGATGGTCTGGTCGAGTTGCCCGAGTAACCTCAAAAGCATCGCCGGCAAGCCGGCGTCGGTTCAAACACCGCAGGGCCAAATCCGTCGCATTACAACGGCAAATGCCGACTCAACAACGCCCGCAACGCCGCCGGTTTCACCGGTTTGGCCAGGTAATCCAGCCCCGCCGCATGCACCTGTGCCACTGTCTCGGGATGCCCGTCGGCGCTGATCACCACGCCGGGCACCGGCTCGCCCAAACGGGTGCGCAGCCACGCCATCAACTCGGTCCCGGTCTCGCCGTCGTCCAGGTGATAATCCACCAGTGCCAATTGCGGACGTACGCCATCGCTGAGCAACGCCGCGCATTCGTCGCGATTGCGCGCTGTCCAGACCTGACAACCCCAGCGGGTCAGCAAACTGTTCATGCCTATCAGGATGCTGTCCTCGTTGTCGATGCACAGCACCTGCGCGCCGCTCAGGAGTTTGCCGTTGAGTTCGGTGACGTTGGCCGGCGCCGCGATTTGCGCCTGAGCCAACGGCACGCTGACGCTGAACACGCTGCCGCGCCCCGGCCAGGAGCGCACTTGCAAGGTGTGGCCCAGAACGCGACACAGCCCGTCAGCAATAGCCAGGCCCAGGCCCAGGCCTTTCTCGGCACGGGTCTGGTGGCTGTCGAGGCGTTTGAATTCCTCGAAAATCACTTTCAGTTTGTCTTCCGGGATCCCCGGGCCACGGTCCCAGACCTCCAGGCACAGTTCACCCTTGTGCCGACGAACCCCTAAAAGCACTGGCCCCTTGGCGTAGCGAAAGGCGTTGGTCAGGAAGTTCTGCAAGATCCGTCGCAACAGTTTGATGTCACTGTCGACCCGCAGCGTACTGCCGCGAACGCGGAATTTGAGCCCCTGGTCCCGGGCCAGCGCCTTGAATTCTGCGCCAAGAATATCGAACAGCTCATTGAGCACGAACGGTTTCGGCTCCGGGTTGATCTTGCCGTTTTCCAGGCGGGAAATGTCCAGCAAATCGCTGATCAGGTCTTCGGCCGAGCGCAGTGATGAATCCAGGTGATGAACCAGTTTCTGCGCTTCGCTGGACAAGCCATCGTCCTGATGGGACAGGGCTGCAGAAAACAGTCGGGCGGCGTTCAGCGGTTGCATCAGGTCGTGGCTGACCGCCGCGAGAAAGCGGGTCTTCGATTGGTTGGCCGACTCGGCGGTGCCCTTGGCTTCGGTCAGGGCCACGTTGAGTTGCGACAGCTCGTGGGTGCGCTCGGTGACCCGTCGCTCCAGGCCTTCGTTGGCTTCGGTCAGCGCCTGCTCGGCCTCGCGGAACGCGGTGATGTCGGTGAAACTCATGACAAAACCGCCGCCCGGCATCGGGTTGCCGATTAGCTCAATCACACGGCCATTGGGGAAAAGTCTTTCAGACGTGTGGGCACGGCCCTGACGCATCCAGTGCAATCGGCGTGCGACGTGCACTTCAGCTTCACCCGGCCCGCACAGACCACGCTCGGCGTTGTAGCGAATGATGTCGGCAATCGGCCGACCGACGCTGATCAAGCCATCCGGGTAATTGAACAGTTCCAGATAACGCCGGTTCCACGCCACCAGTCGCAGCGACTGGTCGACCACGCTGATGCCCTGGGTGATGTTCTCGATCGCGCCTTGTAGCAAGGCGCGGTTGAATTGCAGCACTTCCGAGGCTTCGTCGGCGATGCGCACGACGTCCTCAAGTTGCATTTCCCGACCTTCGATGGCGGCTTTTACCACCGCCCGGGTCGAAGAAGCACCCAGTACACCGGCCAGCAAACGTTCGGTATGGGCGATCCACTCGCTGTCGGCGTTCTGGTTGGGGTTGAAGCCTTTGCCCTGGCGATAGGCGAAACGGATAAAACTCTGACGGGCGCGTTCTTCACCGACAAACCGTGCCGCGAGTTGCAGCAGATCTTCGATTTGCACTGCCAGCATTGAGCGCGCGCTGGGGCGGGCACTGATTTCCTGGCCGATGAAACGCCCGGCCTGCCAGTGCTCCGAAACCCTTGTGCGTGACAGCACCGACACCCAGGCGAACAGCGTGAAGTTGGCCGCCAGCGACAACACCACGCCTTGGGTCAGCGGGGTGAGCGGCAGGTTCAGCGGATTGCTGTGTAGCCACGCCAGCCCGGGGAACGTGCTCAACGACACGCCGAGGCTATGCGCGGCAATAGGCAGAATCAGCGTGTAAAACCACAGGAACGTACCGGCGGCGAGGCCGGCGAACACGCCACGGCGGTTGGCCTGTTTCCAGTACAGCGCGCCAAGCATGGCCGGGGCCAGTTGGGTCACGGCGGCAAAGGCGATCTGGCCGATGGTCGCCAGGCTCGCGGTCGAGCCCAGCAGTCGATAGCTGACGTACGCCAGCAGCAAAATCACCACGATGCTGACGCGGCGCACCGACAGCATCCACTGGCGGAACACTTCGAACGGCCGCTCGGCGTTGTTGCGACGTAGTAGCCACGGCAACAGCATGTCATTGGAGACCATGGTCGACAGCGCCACGCTGGCAACAATCACCATGCCGGTCGCCGCCGAAGCACCGCCGATAAAGGCCAGCATCGCCAGTGCGGGATGGGCCTGGGCCAGTGGCAGGCTGATCACAAAGGAATCCGGCAACACTGAACTTGGCAGCAGCATCTGGCCGGCCAGTGCGATCGGCACGACAAACAATGCCGCCAACGCGAGGTACGCCGGAAACACCCACTTGGCCAGGCGCAAATCCTGCGGGTCGATGTTTTCCACCACGGTCACGTGGAACTGCCGGGGCAGGCAGATGATCGCCATCATCGCCACGCCGGTCTGCACCACCATCGATGGCCAGTTGATGGTTTCCTTCCAGTAGGCTTCGAGGCGCGGGGCCAGCATGGCCTGGTCGAAGAGGTCGTCGAAACCGTCGTACAAGCCGTAGGTCACGAACGCACCCACCGCGAGAAACGCGAACAGCTTGACCAGGGACTCGAACGCAATCGCCAGCACCATGCCGCGGTGGTGTTCGGTGGCGTCGAGGTTGCGCGTACCGAAGACGATGGTAAACAGCGCCAGCACCAGCGACACAATCAGCGCCGTGTCCTGGGCGCGGGTGCCCATGGCGTCGGCACCGGCACCGATCAACAGGTTTACCCCGAGCACGATGCCTTTGAGTTGCAGCGCAATGTAGGGCAGCACGCCGACCAGGCAGATCAGCGCCACGACAATCGCCAGTGACTGGGATTTGCCGTATCGGGCGGCGATGAAGTCGGCAATGGAGGTGATGTTCTCCTGCTTGCTGATCATCACCATTTTTTGCAGGACCCACGGCGCGCAGACCAGCAGCAGGATAGGCCCAAGGTAGATCGGCAGGAACGACCAGAGTTGTTCGGCGGCCTGACCGACGGCACCGAAGAACGTCCAACTGGTGCAATAGACCGCCAGCGACAGGCTGTACACCCAGGCGCGCACTCGCGGCGGCAGCGGCGCGCTGCGACGGTCACCGTAGAAGGCGATGGCGAACATGATGGCCATATAGGCCAGGGCGACGGCGGCGATCAGCCCGCTGGACAGCGACATGGAAACTCCAGACAAAAGACACACGGGACGACAGCCCGGACAGACAGTCTCGCACGACCGTCCGCGTTAGTCAGTGTCGACCAAGGTCGTGGAGTGGCGGGGTGTCGCAGGGTGGAGCGTCAGTCAGATTTTAGGTGCTTGTGCTGGCCTTTTCGCGGGCAAGCCACGCTCCCACAGGTTCTGTGTCGTATCCAAATCATGCGGTCAGCACAAACCTGTGGGAGCGAGGCTTGCCCGCGAAGGCGTCATCACTGGCTGAAAGCAATCTCGATCAACCGATGCAACTCCTCAACCTCCAAAGGCGCCGGCGAAAACAGAATGCGAAACACCGTAGGCGCCGCCATCAGATTGATCAGCCGATCAACACCCGGTTTCGGCTCATCCGGATAACGATCCAGAATCATCTGCAACTGCCCGCCAATGATCGTCACACAAAGGCCCGGCGTCGGGCTCGATTGCACATCGCGCAGCATGTTGCGGCCAGGTTCGGAGCTCATCTCGTCCAGATACTGCTCGGCCCAGGCCTGCACATCCCCGCGCAGGCTGCCGGTGTTGGCAGGCTCGCTGTCGGGTTGCATGCGCGCCAGGGCGACATCCGCCAGCAACGCCGACAGATCGCCCCAGCGCCGATAGATGGTCGACGGCGTAACCCCCGCGCGAGCCGCGATTTGCGGGACGGTCACGGTGGAACGGTCCTGTTCTTCGAGGAGCGCACGGACTGCCGAATGAATCGACTCTTGCACCCGGGCACTGCGGCCGCCGGGGCGTAAACCTTCTTTAATAGCCATGGAACGGACCTTAACACAAAGAATTTGCTTTAAGCGCAGACGAGTAGCACACTCCGCAAAAGCAAAAAGTTAGCTTTTGCGGAGTGTGCGCATGTCGAGTTCTGTTTCAAACCGTTCAACCCTGTGGTTTCTGGCGATCACTTTACTGAGTTTTCTCGCCGCTTCCACGGCGCCGACACCGTTGTATCACTTGTATCAGGAGCAGCTGCATTTCTCGGCAGCAACCTTGACCGTGATTTTCGGCATCTACGCCATCAGTCTGTTGGTGGCGCTGCTGACGGTCGGTTCGCTCTCGGACTACCTGGGACGCAAGCCGGTCATTTTCAGCGCCGTCCTGCTGAACCTGCTGGCGATGCTGCTGTTTATCAATGCCGACAGCGTGGCGTGGTTGATCGGCGCGCGGGTGCTTCAGGGGTTCGCGACCGGGATGGCCACCGCCGTATTGAGCGCCGCGCTGCTGGACACCGATCGCCAGCAGGGGCCGCTGATCAACAGTGTCGCGCCGCTGCTCGGTATGGCGGTTGGCGCCGTGGGGTGCGGCTTGCTGGCCGAGTTTGCGCCGCTGCCGCTGCAGCTCACTTATTGGGTGTTGTTCGCGTTGTTTGTGATGCAGGCGCTGTATGTCTGGCGCCTGCCGGAAAGCGTCAGTTCGCAACCGGGGGCATGGGCCTCGTTGCGTCCGACCCTGCATGTGCCGACCCAGGCTCGCTCGACCTTGTGGCGAGTGTTGCCGCTGAATATCGCGACCTGGGCGCTCGGCGGTTTTTATGCCTCGCTCGGCCCTTCGTTGCTGCGCACGGCCACCGGTTCCACCTCGAACCTGATGGGGGGAGCGGCAGTCGCCGCATTGACGCTGACCGGCGCGCTGATGATCTTCACCCTGCGCAACCGGCCTGCCGCCAAAGGGCTGTTGCTGGGCGGCACGTTACTGCCCATCGGCCTCGTGTTGCTGTTGCTGGGCGTGCACAGCGCCAGCCTGCCATTGTTTTTCCTCGGCACGCTGGTGGCCGGTTGCGGATTCGGCGCCGGTTTCCTCGGCGCGGTGCGCAGTCTGGTTCCGCTGGCGCAGCCCCATGAGCGGGCCGGGTTGATGTCGGCGTATTACGTGCTCAGTTACCTGGCGTTCTGCTTGCCGTCGTTGCTGGCGGGGAATCTGACGCGCACGTTTGGCCTGGTGGCGACCACCGATGGTTATGGTGCCGTGCTGATCGTCCTGTCTGTCGGCGCGTTGCTGGCGCTGATGCGGCCGCGGTCTGCCGAAGTGTGCCGCGCGACCGGTCATCCATAAAAAAACGCGGCGCCGTTCAAGGCGCCGCGTTTTTGTGTGCAGCGATCAAATCTGTGCAAATCCGCCATCGACGAACAACTCGATCCCATTGATGAAGCTGCTGTCATCCGAGGCGAGGAACACCGCGGCTTTGCCCACCTCCGATGGCGTTCCAAGACGGCCAATCGGCACTTGGCTGGCGAGGTAATCCAGCAACCCCTGTTGCTGATCTGCTGGCGCAAGTTCAGTCAGGCCGGGCGTGTGAATCGGGCCGGGGCTGATGACATTGACGCGAATCCTGCGGGCTTTCAAATCCAGCAACCAGGAGCGGGCAAAGTTGCGCACCGCCGCTTTGCTGGCGCTGTAGACGCTGAAGTTTTCCGTACCTTTGGTGGCGGTCGTGGACGCGGTGAGAATCACCGAACCGCCGTCCTTGAGCAGCGGCAATGATTTCTGCACGGTGAACAGCAGGCCTTTGACGTTGACGCCGAAAATCCGGTCGAAGTGTTCCTCGGTAATCGCGCCGAGGGGCAACATGTCGCCACCGCCCGCATTGGCAAAGACGATGTCCAGAGTACCGGCCTTGGTCCTGATCACGTCGAAGATGCGGTCCAGGTCGGCAAGGTTCGCGACGTCGCCCTGAATCCCGGTGACGTTGTGACCGATGCTGCTGACCGCCGCATCCAGTTCGGCCTGGCGGCGGCCGGTGATGAACACCGTGGCGCCTTGGTCGACGAACGCTTGAGCCGATGCCAGGCCGATGCCGGTGGTGCCGCCAGTGATCAGTGCAACCTTGCCTGTGAGTGTGTTGCTCATGAGGTGAATCTCCGCTGAGTCGTTAAGGAAGTTCCTGGCACTGTCGTGCGCCGTTGAACAAACTCTATGCCGGAAGATTCATCGGAAAAATCGCCTGAATCGGGTTTGTTTGTACATGGTTGTGGACAATACTCAAGGCTCGTCCCTTGAGATGTCTGTCATGAATCAACTGTTGGCCATGCGTGTTTTCTCCCGCGTCGTGCAGGCCGGTTCGTTTACCAGGGCCGCCGACTCGCTGAACATGCCAAAAACCTCGGTCAGCAAACTGGTGGCCGAGCTTGAAGAACACCTCGGTGCGCGGCTGTTACAGCGCACCACGCGCCGGCTGACGGTGACGGCGGATGGCATGGCTTACTACGAGCGCGCCTTGCAGTTGATGGTGGAGCTGGACGATCTGGACAACAGTTTCGCCAGTGCCCAGGGCCACCCGCGCGGCAGGATTCGCGTCGATGTCGGCGGCTCGGTGGCGACGATCCTGATCATCCCCGCGTTGCCGGATTTCTATGCTCGGTACCCGGACATCCAGGTCGAGTTGGGTGTCAGCGATCGGCCCGTGGATCTGATCAGCGAAAACGTCGATTGCGTGATTCGCGGCGGGCCATTGACCGAACTCTCCATGGCTGCGCGGCCCCTGGGCCTGTCGTCATGGACCACCTGCGCCACCCCGGGCTATCTCGAACGTTTTGGCATTCCGACGGACCCGCGAGACCTTGAGAAAAATCATCGCATCGTCAGTTATCACTCGGCGCGTACCGGGCGGGTAATGCCGGCGCGATTCGAGCGCAACGGTGAAAAGTTCGAGATTCGGGGGCAGGGAGCATTCAGTGTCAACGAGAGCAATGCCCACCTGGCCTCGGGGCTGGCGGGTCTTGGGGTGATCCACACGTTCACTTACACCGTGCAACCGCACATCGAGCGTGGCGAGCTGGTGCCGATTCTTCAGGACTGGCGCCCGCCCCGGTATCCGTTTCACGTGTTGTATCCGCCGAACCGGCACCTGAGTAACCGGGTTCGGGTATTTATCGATTGGCTGGCGCAGCTGTTCGCCGGTTTGGGTTAGCCTTGGCACCGCCATTCCTTTCGACGGACCGACCCATGAAGATCATTCGCAGCCAATCCTTCACCGCTGACCGTGCCTGGGGAGCGCTGGACATCGCCAACATGAACGGCATCACCACGCGTCTGCACTGGACCGATCAACCATACAAGTGGCATGTGAATGATGGCGAGGAAGTGTTCGTTGTGCTCGATGGCCAGGTGCAAATGCGCTATCGCGAAGCAGGCCTGGAGAAAGCGGTGATGTTGGCGGTCGGCGATATCTTTTATGCCTCGGTGGGCACCGAGCATGTGGCGCATCCGCTGGGGGTGGCGAGGATATTGGTGATCGAATCGGAAGGCAGCGTTTGACGCTATATCTACAAAATAGATAACAGTTAGAGATATTACCCGTTATATAGATATTCGATTTGGACCTACCCTGAACTCCACCTCAACAGAGGACAGGAGTTCGCTATGACATGCCCCAACGCCACCCCCGTTTACAAACCTTTCAGCCACTTGCAGCACCCGCGCGAGGTCATCCGCCAGTTCACGCCTAACTGGTTCGCCGCGACCATGGGCACGGGCGTCCTGGCGCTGGCCTTGGCCCAGTTGCCTGGCGCGACCCCAGGTCTGCACGCGATCGCCGAAGCCCTTTGGCTGTTCAATATCGGTCTGTTCATCTTGTTCACGGCGCTGTACGCGGCGCGCTGGGTGCTGTTCTTCGATGAGGCCCGGCGGATTTTCGGGCACTCCACGGTCTCGATGTTTTTCGGCACGATTCCCATGGGGTTGGCGACCATCATCAATGGTTTCCTGCTGTTTGGCGTGCCGCGCTGGGGCGAAGGTGTCGTCCATGTGGCTGCGCTGCTGTGGTGGCTGGACGTGGCGATGTCGCTGGCCTGCGGTGTGCTGATTCCCTACATGATGTTCACCCGCCAGGAGCACAGCATCGATCAGATGACTGCCGTTTGGCTGCTGCCAGTGGTGGCGGCGGAAGTGGCGGCCGCCAGTGGCGGGTTGCTGGCGCCGCATTTGGCCGAGGCCCATGGGCAACTGGTGGTGTTGGTGACGAGCTATGTGCTCTGGGCATTTTCCCTGCCGGTGGCGTTCAGCATTCTGACCATTCTCATGCTGCGCATGGCGCTGCACAAACTGCCTCACGAAAACATGGCCGCGTCGAGCTGGCTGGCGCTCGGCCCGATTGGCACCGGGGCGCTGGGCATGTTGCTGCTGGGCGCCGACGCACCGTCCATCTTCGCCGCCAACGGGCTTGCCGGCCTGGGTGAAATCGCGGCGGGGCTGGGGCTGGTGGCGGGGATCACGCTGTGGGGCTTCGGTTTGTGGTGGATGCTGATTGCGCTGCTGATCACCGGGCGTTACCTGCGCGCCGGGATCCCATTCAACCTTGGCTGGTGGGGCTTCACCTTTCCGCTGGGCGTCTATTCTCTGGCAACGTTGAAACTGGGAAGCACGTTGAACCTGGCGTTTTTCAATGCCTTTGGCTGTGTGCTGGTGGCGTTGCTGGCGGTGATGTGGCTGATCGTTGCCAAACGCACGGTACAAGGCGCGTGGCGGGGTGAGTTGTTTGTCTCGCCGTGCATTGCAGGTTTAAACAAATAACCGGGTAATGTGTGGCCTGGATCGGCGTGCGGCATTCCAATCACAGTATCCACGCCACTCTCTAACAACATCAGGGCACACGGAAGATGAGTCACCCCTCACAGTTCACCTTGCTTCGCACCCGGCGCTTCCTGCCGTTTTTCGTGACCCAGTCCCTCGGGGCGTTCAACGACAACGTCTTCAAGCAATCGTTGATCCTCGCCATTCTGTACAAATTGACCATCGAGGGGGATCGCTCGATCTGGGTCAATTTGTGTGCGCTGCTGTTCATCCTGCCGTTCTTTCTGTTTTCGGCGTTGGCCGGGCAGTTTGGCGAGAAGTTCGCCAAGGACGCGCTGATCCGTCTGATCAAGCTCGGGGAAATCGCCATCATGGCGGTCGGCGCGGTGGGGTTTGTCTTCGATCACCTGTCGCTGATGCTGCTGGCGCTGTTCGCCATGGGCACGCACTCGGCGCTGTTCGGGCCGGTGAAATACTCGATCCTGCCCCAGGCCTTGCATGAAGAGGAGCTGGTGGGCGGCAACGGTCTGGTGGAAATGGGCACCTTCCTGGCCATCCTCGCCGGGACCATCGGTGCCGGGATCATGATGTCCTCTGCGCATTACGCGCCCATCGTGTCCACGGCGATCATCGGCATTGCCGTGCTCGGTTACCTGGCCAGTCGCAGCATTCCGCGGGCGGCGGCCTCATCGCCGGAAATGCGTCTGAACTGGAACATCTTCAGTCAATCCTGGGCTACCTTGAAACTGGGCCTGGGGCAAACGCCGGCGGTGTCGCGCTCGATTGTTGGCAACTCGTGGTTCTGGTTTGTCGGGGCGATTTACCTGACGCAAATCCCGGCGTACGCCAAGGAATGGATGCACGGCGACGAAACCGTGGTGACGCTGATTCTTACCGTGTTCTCGGTGGGTATCGCACTCGGCTCGCTGCTCTGCGAAAGACTGTCCGGACGCAAAGTCGAGATCGGTCTGGTGCCGTTCGGCTCGTTTGGCCTGACGGTATTCGGATTGCTGCTGTGGTGGCATTCCGGTGGAATTCCCGAGAGTGTCGACGGCCATGGCTGGATCGAAATCCTCGGCTTTGGCCACACCTGGCTGGTATTGATCGACATTCTCGGTCTTGGGGTTTTCGGTGGTTTCTACATCGTGCCGCTGTACGCGCTGATCCAGTCGCGCACCCCGGAGAACGAGCGTGCGCGGGTGATTGCCGCCAACAATATTCTCAACGCGCTGTTCATGGTGGTCTCGGCGATTGTCTCGATCGTGCTGCTGAGCCTGGCAAAGCTGTCGATCCCGCACCTGTTCCTGGTGGTGTCGCTGCTGAACATCGGCGTCAACGCCTACATCTTCAAGATCGTCCCCGAGTTCAGCATGCGTTTCATGATCTGGCTGCTCAGCCATTCCATGTACCGCGTGGAGCATCGCAATCTGGAGCTGATTCCGGATGAAGGCGCGGCGTTGCTGGTGTGCAACCACGTGTCTTTCGTCGATGCGCTGCTGATTGGCGGCGCGGTGCGTCGGCCGATTCGCTTTGTGATGTATTACAAGATCTACAACCTGCCGGTGCTGAACTTTATCTTCCGCACGGCCGGGACGATTCCGATCGCGGGGCGTCAGGAAGACATTCAGATTTACGAAAGGGCCTTCACGCGTATTGCTCAATATCTGAAGGACGGTGAGCTGGTGTGCATCTTCCCTGAAGGAAAATTGACCGCCGATGGCGAGATCAACGAGTTCAAGGGCGGGTTGACGCGGATTCTCGAAGAGACGCCGGTGCCGGTGATTCCGCTGGCATTGCAGGGGTTGTGGGGGAGTTTCTTCAGTCGCGATCCCGACAAGGGTCTGTTCCGTCGATTGTGGTCGCGGGTGACTCTGGTGGCGGGGCCGGCGGTGGCGGTAGAAGCGGCGGAGCCGGCGAAGCTGCAAGGGATGGTCGGAGAGTTGCGCGGCGCTGTCCGCTGACCCTTGTCGATGCGGGCCGCTACTTTCGCGAGCCCGTGCTGGCGGGAGTCAGCCCGCCATCGCCAAGCGGTTGCGTCCTTCGCGCTTGGCCACATAAAGCGCGCTGTCGGCCCGGCGCAACAGGCTCTCGGCCGATTCGCCGGGCAACAGGGTCGAACAGCCGAGACTGACGGTCAGCTCGATCAGGTTGCCATCAGCCGAAAAATCCTTGGCTTGCGCCGCGAGTCGCAGGCGCTCGCCGACCATGGCGGCGGCTTCCCGGCCGGTGTTGGACAGCAGAATCAAAAACTCCTCGCCACCAAAGCGGAACACCATGTCCACGTTGCGCAGCTGGCTTTTGATCGAGGCGGCGACCCCCTTGAGCACGTCATCGCCAGCGCTGTGGCCATGGGTGTCGTTGATTTGTTTGAAATGGTCGATGTCCAGCATCAACAGCGACAAGGGCTGCAGGTGCCGACGCGACATGTCGATTTCCCGTTGCAGCGTCTGGTCCATGGCAATGCGGTTGCCGGTGTCCGTGAGAGGGTCGCGCAAGGCGCTTTGAGTGGCGGCGCGGTAGAGCAGGGCGTTGCGCATCGGGTACAGCAATGCGGACAGCAGCGACTCAAGGTTGCCCAGTTCCTGCTCACTGAAACGCTGATTGCGACGGAACACCAGTTCACCCAGCTGCTCGCCTTCGTGGCTGAGGGTGTAACTGATCGAGTGGTGGCCGCGCTGGCCGTATTCCAGGCGCAAGTCGCTGGCCTTGTGCTGGTAGCTCAAGGCGTCGAGCGGTACGAGACGCTGAATTTCACGGTAGAAGAGCCCAAGAATGCGTTGCGGCTCAAGACTGGTTTGCAGCTGCAAACTCAGTTGCTGGCGCAATTGCGCAAGGCTGACCGGCCTCTCCAGAAGAGGGGGCTGCTGACCAAAGCCCAGGCGTTGCAATTTGGCGCTATCGAAGTCAATTGCGTTGGTCTGGGAAGGTGATTTCATATGGCGTGCGCCCCTAAGCAGTAAGGCTGTCTTACAGGCTGGGTGAGAGCGGCTTTGGGCTGCGCGTCATACTGGTCCATCAGTCCCGTAGGACATTTGGCGCAAGTCTAATCTGCTTTGCTGAAGATTAGTAACCTATCGACTCGAAGGCCTGCCCGACTGCTTTCACTCACTCGGCGTGTCTGAGCAGATATAGAGCGAAAGTCATGCCATTCGGTTCATTTGAATAAAAACTGTTTAAAATCAATGTCTTGAAAATGTTTTTGGCTTTGTCTGGCCCGTTTCATGACATTTATTTGACTAAAAACAGGTGCGGTTGCGAGGCTTTTTAAGTGCCGTGACGGTAATTCGCCACGGCACAAAAGCGACGCACGGTGTTACTGCGCGTTGAATGCCTGGCCGTTGATGCCGGTGCTGTCCGGGCCCATCAGGTAGAGGTAGACCGGCATGATCTCCTCGGGTGTCGGGTTGTTCAGCGGATTTTCACCGGGATAAGCCTGGGCGCGCATGCTGGTGCGGGTGGCGCCGGGGTTGATGCTGTTGGAGCGCACCGGTGCGACGGTGTCGACTTCGTCGGCCAGGGTTTGCATCAGACCTTCGGTGGCGAACTTGGAGACGCCATAAGCGCCCCAATACGCACGCCCCTTGCGGCCGACGCTGCTGGAGGTGAACACCACCGAAGCGTCCTGCGACAGTTTGAGCAGCGGCAACAGGGTGCTGGTGAGCATGAACATCGCGTTGACGTTGACTTGCATGACACGCATGAAGTTCTCGCCGGAGAGCTGTTCGATCGGCGTGCGCGGACCAATGATCGAGGCGTTGTGCAGCAAGCCGTCGAGGTGGCCGAATTCGGTCTCGATCATCGCCGCCAACTCATCGTATTGATGGGGCAGGGCGGTTTCCAGGTTGAACGGGATCACCGCCGGTTGTGGATGACCGGCGGCCTCGATTTCGTCGTAGACCTGAGTCAGGTTGGCTTCGGTCTTGCCCAGCAACAGCACGGTGGCACCGTGGGCGGCGTAGGTTTTCGCGGCAGCGGCGCCGATACCACGACCAGCGCCGGTGACCAGGATGACCCGGTCCTTGAGCAATTCAGGGCGGGCGGAATAATCAAACATAAAGAAACCTCAACAAAATTTTTTCCGGACAAGCGCTATCCCTGTGGGAGCGAGCCTGCTCGCGATGGCGGTATCGCAGGCAACATCGATGGCGACTGAGCCGCCGCTATCGCGAGCAGGCTCGCTCCCACATGAGTAATGCACAAACCTGTAGGAAGCCGTGCTCCTGCAAAAGCGGCTTAACAACTACACAGAGCGCTATCAAGTACCTTGCGCAACTCCAGCGGATGATCGACCACCACATCCGCACCCCAATGCCGCGGGTTATCGTCCGGGTGAATGTAGCCAAAGGTCACGGCGGCGGTCTTGGTGCCGGCGTCACGACCGGATTCGATATCGCGCAGGTCATCACCTACAAACAGCACGCTGGCCGGATCGAGGTCGAGCATCTTGCACGCGAGGATCAACGGCTCCGGGTCCGGTTTGCTGTTCTTCACGTGATCCGGGCAAATCAGCAGCGCCGAACGCTCGGCCAGCCCGAGCTGCTGCATGATCGGCTCGGCAAACCGCAGAGGCTTGTTGGTGACCACGCCCCAGATCAGGTTGGCTTTCTCGATGTCGGCCAGCAACTCGCCCATGCCGTCGAACAGCTTGCTGTGCACCGCGCAGCCCACGAGGTAACGCTCCAGGAACTCCAGGCGCAGCTCTTCAAAGCCTGGCGATTCCGGGTCCATGCTGAACGTCACCGCGACCATCGCCTTGGCGCCGCCGGAGATCTCGTCGCGGATGTGCTTGTCGTTCATCGGCGGCAAGCCGCGGTCGGCGCGCATTGCCTGACAGATCGCAATGAAGTCCGGCGCGGTGTCGAGCAGCGTGCCGTCCATGTCAAAAAGGACTGCTCTGATACGCATCGACTTATTCCTCGCGCAGGGTCTGGATCATGTAGTTGACGTCCACGTCGGCCGCCAGTTTGTAGTGCTTGGTCAGCGGGTTGTACGTCAGGCCGATGATGTCCTTGACGGTCAGGCCCGCCATGCGGCTCCAGGCACCCAGCTCGGAAGGGCGGATGAATTTCTTGAAGTCATGCGTGCCGCGCGGCAGCAGCTTCATGATGTATTCGGCGCCGACGATGGCGAACAGGTACGCCTTCGGGTTGCGGTTGATCGTGGAGAGGAACACCTGGCCACCCGGCTTGACCATTTTGAAGCAGGCGCGGATCACCGAGGACGGATCCGGTACGTGCTCAAGCATTTCCAGGCACGTGACCACGTCGAACTGTTCCGGCATTTCTTCAGCCAGGGCTTCGGCGGTGATCTGCCGGTATTCGACGTTCACGCCCGACTCAAGCTGGTGCAGTTGAGCGACGGCCAGCGGCGCTTCGCCCATGTCGATGCCCATCACGGTCGCACCGCGTTGCGCCATGGCTTCGCTGAGGATGCCGCCGCCGCAGCCGATGTCGAGAACCTTCTTGCCGGCCAGATTGACCCGTTCGTCAATCCAGTTGACCCGCAGCGGGTTGATGTCGTGCAGCGGTTTGAACTCGCTTTCGCGGTCCCACCAGCGATGGGCCAGGGCTTCGAATTTGGCGATTTCGGCGTAGTCGACGTTACTCATGGTTCATCCTCTAAAACTTGAAAAATCCTGTTGCCCCGGCGGTGAGTCCGGGGTGCTTACAATTCGGTGTGGCCGCTGATGCGCTGGCCCCAGGCCTTGGCGGTGGCGCACAGCTGTTCTTCATCCAGGCGGGTCAGGCGACGGTCATCGAGCAATTGCTTGCCACCCACCCACAGGTGTTTCACGCAGTCGCGACCGGTGGCATATATAAGCTGCGAAACCGGGTCGTAGACCGGTTGCTGCGCCAGGCCCGAGAGGTCGAACGCGACGATGTCCGCCGCTTTGCCGACTTCCAGCGAGCCGACGTCGGCCTCGATGCCCATGGCGCGTGCGCCGTTCAGCGTGGCCATGCGCAGCGCGCGATGAGCGTCCAGCGCGGTGGCCGAACCAGCGACGGCTTTGGCCAGCAACGCGGCGGTGCGGGTTTCGCCGAGCAGGTCGAGGTCGTTGTTGCTGGCCGCACCGTCGGTGCCGACAGCCACATTGACGCCAGCCTGCCACAAACGTTCTACCGGGCAGAAACCGCTGGCCAGCTTCAGGTTCGACTCCGGGCAATGAATCACATTGGTGTTGCTTTCTACCAGCATCACCAGGTCTTCATCGCTGATCTGCGTCATGTGAACGGCCTGGAAGCGCGGCCCCAGCAGGCCCAGGCGTGCCAGTCGGGCCAATGGCCGCTCGCCACGCTGCTCGACGGCTTGCTGTACTTCGAACGCAGTTTCGTGGACGTGCATGTGAATCGGCGCGTCCAGTTCTTCGGCGATCACCCGGATTTTCTCCAGGGTTTCGTCGCCCAAGGTGTAGGGCGCGTGGGGGCCGAAGGTGACTTTGATGCGCTCGTGGTGCTTGAGATCGTTGAACAGTTCGACGCCCTGACGAATGGCGTCATCCGCCGTGCCGGCGCCCGGGATCGGGAAATCGAGGATCGGAATCGCGATTTGTGCGCGTATGCCGCTGTTATGCACTCGTTCGCTGGCAACCTTCGGGAAGAAATACATGTCAGAGAAGCAGGTAATGCCACCTTTTATCTGTTCGGCGATGGCAATGTCGGTGCCATCGCGTACAAAAGCCTCATCGACCCATTTGGCTTCGGCGGGCCAGATGTGGTTTTCCAGCCAGGTCATCAGCGGCAGGTCATCGGCCAGGCCGCGGAACAGTGTCATCGCCGCGTGCCCGTGAGCATTGATCAGGCCGGGGCTGAGCAACATGCCCGGCAGTTCGCGGACTTCGGTTGCGTTAAGCTTCAGCGCGGCGGACCGCGGGCCGATAAACACGATGCGCCCGTCGCGGATGCCCAGGCCATGCTCTTTGAGGACAACGCCAGCGGGTTCGACGGGTACCAGCCAGGTCGGCAGCAATAACAGGTCGAGCGCAGCGGCAGTGTTCGGCATCGAGGGTCGGTTCCAGTGCTTTTGTAAAGGATGGCGAAGTATACCCGAGCGTCTTCGCGGGGGGATCGCTATAATCGGCGGCTTTTGTTCATGAGTGCGGGGTGAAGGATGCGCGATCGACTGTTGGCTGCGGAGAAGGTGAAGGCCATCGATTGGCGTGATGGCGCCCTGTACCTGCTGGATCAGCGTATTTTGCCGTTCGAGGAAACCTGGATTGCCTACACCAGCGCGGCTGGCGTGGCCGAGGCTATTCGTTCGATGGTGGTGCGCGGCGCGCCGGCGATTGGCATCAGTGCCGCCTATGCCATGGTGCTTTCAGCCCGTGCCCGAATTCTCGAGGGCGGTGACTGGCAGGCTGCATGGGAAGAGGATTACGCGTTACTGGCCGATTCCCGTCCAACGGCGGTGAACCTGTTCTGGGCCTTGAGTCGCATGCGTGACCGCCTTGATCGTATCAAGGGCGATGCCGACCCTCTCGCGGCGCTGGAGGCGGAAGCCATCGCCATTCATGAAAGTGATCGCGAAGCCAATCTGACCATGGCGCAACTGGGTGTGGACTTGATCCGCAAGCACCAGGGCAACGCCCAGGCGATCCTGACCCACTGCAACACTGGCGCACTGGCCACTGGCGGCTTTGGTACGGCTTTGGGTGTCATTCGCGGGGCGTTCATCGAAGGCATGGTCGAGCGCGTTTATGCCGACGAAACCCGTCCATGGCTGCAAGGTTCGCGACTGACGGCGTGGGAGCTGGCCAACGAAGGCATCCCCGTGACCCTCAATGCCGACTCCGCCGCGGCCCACATCATGAAGACCAAAGGCATCACCTGGGTCATCGTCGGTGCCGACCGGATCACCGCCAACGGCGACGTGGCCAACAAGATCGGCACTTATCAGCTGGCGGTCAACGCCATGCACCACGGCGTGCGTTTCATGGTGGTGGCGCCGAGTTCGACCATCGACATGAACCTGGCCAGCGGCGATGACATTCCGATTGAAGAGCGAGACGGGCGCGAGTTGCTGGAAGTCGGCGGCAAGCGGGTCGGGGCGGATGTGGATGCGTTCAATCCGGTATTCGACGTCACCCCGGCGGACTTGATTGACGCGATCGTCACGGAAAAAGGCATCGTCGAACGCCCGGATACCGCGAAAATGGCGCAGTTGATGTGCCGCAAGCGGTTGCATTGATTGGCCGTGGCGTTCGAAAGGACGCCATCGCCAGCAGGCTGGCTCCCACAGGGTTTGTGATCGACACGGATCAAATGTGGGAGCCAGCCTGCTGGCGATTAGGGTCTGAAAGTCAATAAACATCTGTAATTCAGCCCCGGATTCTGCATTCGCAGCAGCTCTAAGCCCCTCTCGTCTCCTTCAAGCCTGCCATCAGTCAACTAACTACACTCCATGCGCATCTGGGGGATAGGTGCGTGGCGGCTCTTGTGATAACATCCGGCGTTTTCCGAGGCAGTCCCACGGGGTTGTCTTTACTGCGCAAATCCATGGCATAACTCGTTGATTTGTCGTAAGTCGGTGCATGGCACTCAGCCTGCAGCGGCGAGCTTCGTTCGTCCCATATGGATGTGACGAGGTTTCACCAGAAAAAGGAATCGAGCTTCTCATGGGCGAACTGGCCAAAGAAATCCTCCCGGTCAATATCGAAGACGAGCTGAAGCAGTCCTACCTCGACTACGCAATGAGCGTAATTGTCGGGCGGGCACTGCCGGATGCGCGCGATGGCTTGAAGCCCGTGCACCGGCGCGTGCTGTTCGCGATGAGCGAGCTGGGCAACGACTTCAACAAGCCGTACAAGAAATCTGCCCGTGTTGTCGGTGACGTGATCGGTAAGTATCACCCGCACGGTGATACCGCGGTGTACGACACCATCGTTCGGATGGCGCAGCCATTCTCGCTGCGCTACCTGCTGGTAGACGGTCAGGGCAACTTCGGTTCGGTGGACGGCGACAACGCCGCGGCCATGCGATACACCGAAGTGCGCATGACCAAGCTGGCGCACGAGCTGCTGGCTGACCTGCATAAAGAAACCGTGGACTGGGTGCCGAACTACGACGGCACCGAAATGATCCCGGCGGTCATGCCGACCCGTATTCCCAACCTGCTGGTCAACGGCTCCAGCGGTATCGCCGTGGGCATGGCGACCAACATCCCGCCGCACAACCTCGGTGAAGTCATCGACGGTTGCCTGGCGCTCATCGACAACCCTGAGTTGACCATCGATGAGCTGATGCAATACATCCCCGGTCCGGACTTCCCGACCGCCGCGATCATCAACGGTCGCGCCGGCATCATCGAAGCCTACCGCACCGGTCGCGGCCGCATTTACATGCGCGCCCGCTCGATCATCGAAGACATCGACAAGGTCGGTGGCCGCCAGCAGATCGTCATCACCGAACTCCCTTACCAGCTGAACAAGGCCCGTCTGATCGAGAAGATCGCCGAGCTGGTTAAAGAGAAGAAGCTCGAAGGCATCACCGAACTGCGCGACGAGTCCGACAAGGACGGTATGCGCGTTGTGATCGAGCTGCGTCGCGGCGAAGTGCCTGAGGTGATCCTCAACAACCTCTACGCCCAGACCCAGCTGCAAGCGGTATTCGGTATCAACATCGTTGCGCTGATCGACGGCCGTCCGCGGATCCTGAACCTCAAGGACCTGCTGGAAGCCTTCGTTCGTCACCGTCGCGAAGTCGTTACCCGTCGCACCGTGTTCGAGCTGCGTAAAGCGCGCGAACGTGGCCACATTCTGGAAGGCCAGGCGGTTGCCCTGTCGAACATCGACCCGGTCATTGCGCTGATCAAGGCCTCGCCAACGCCGTCGGAAGCCAAGGAAGCGCTGATCAGCACGCCTTGGGAATCCTCTGCCGTGGTGGCGATGGTTGAACGTGCCGGTGCCGACTCTTGCCGTCCAGAGACCCTGGATCCGCAATACGGTCTGCGTGAAGGCAAGTACTTCCTTTCGCCGGAACAGGCGCAAGCCATTCTGGAACTGCGTCTGCATCGCCTGACCGGTCTGGAACACGAAAAACTGCTGGCCGAGTATCAAGAGATCCTCAACCAGATCGGCGAGCTGATCCGCATCCTCAACAGCGCCACGCGCCTGATGGAAGTGATCCGCGAAGAGCTGGAAGTAATCCGCGCCGAATACGGCGACGTGCGCCGCACCGAGATTCTCGATGCCCGTCTCGACCTGACCCTGGGTGACATGATCCCGGAAGAAGATCGCGTCGTGACCATTTCCCACGGTGGCTACGCCAAGACCCAGCCATTGGCTGCGTACCAGGCCCAGCGTCGTGGCGGTAAAGGCAAATCGGCGACCGGCGTCAAGGATGAGGACTACATCGCTCACCTGCTGGTCGCCAACAGCCACACCACGCTGCTGCTGTTCTCCAGCAAGGGCAAGGTGTACTGGCTGAAAACCTACGAAATCCCGGAAGCATCCCGCGCTGCCCGTGGTCGTCCGCTGGTCAACCTGCTGCCGCTGGACAGTGATGAATACATCACCACCATGCTGCCGGTCGAGGAATACACCGAAGGTCACTTTATCTTCATGGCCACCGCCAAAGGCACCGTGAAGAAGACCCCGCTGGAATCCTTCAGCCGTCAACGCAGCGTCGGCCTGATCGCGCTGGAGCTGGACGAAGGTGACGTACTGATCTCTGCCGCCATTACCGATGGCGAGCGCGAAGTCATGCTGTTCTCCGACGGCGGCAAGGTCACTCGCTTCAAGGAAACCGACGTTCGTGCCATGGGCCGTACCGCTCGCGGTGTTCGCGGTATGCGTCTGCCGGAAGGCCAGAAGCTGATTTCCATGCTGATCCCGGAAGAAGGCAGTCAGATCCTCACCGCTTCGGCGCGTGGTTTCGGCAAGCGTACGGCGATCACCGAGTTCCCTGAGTACAAGCGTGGCGGCCAGGGCGTTATCGCCATGGTCAGCAACGACCGCAACGGCCGTCTGGTCGGCGCGGTTCAGGTGCTCGATGGCGAGGAGATCATGCTGATTTCCGACCAGGGCACGTTGGTTCGTACCCGTGTCGACGAAGTCTCCAGCCTGGGTCGTAACACCCAGGGCGTGACCCTGATCAAACTGGCCAGCGATGAAACGCTGGTCGGTCTGGAGCGGGTGCAGGAGCCGTCGGAAGTCGAAGGCGAAGAGCTGGAAGGCGAAGAGGGTGCGGTGTTCGACGGCGAAGTCGTGATCGACGACGTTGTTGAAGACCAGCAACTCGATGCTGCCGCTGACGAAGAACCGCAAGAGTAAGCGGACAAACAGGGGGCGGATGAAAATTCGCCCCCTTGTTGTTTGTCCGAATGGAAAATTTCGATATCCAGGGACATCCCATGTGGGAGCGAGCCTGCTCGCGATGCAGGCGCCGCGGTACCTCTGAAGCACCGCGGTGATGCATTCGCGAGCAGGCTCGCTCCCACAGGTTTTCTGCTTCGGCAGGGACCCTGTGTCGATTGATGTTGTGATTTATTGCGTGATTACCACCAAATCAGAGCGAGATTGGATGTGAGCAAGAGAGCCTATAACTTCTGTGCCGGTCCTGCGGCACTTCCCGAAGCTGTCCTGCAGCGCGCCCAGGGTGAACTCCTTGATTGGCACGGCAAGGGTCTGTCGGTCATGGAAATGAGCCATCGCAGTGATGAGTTCGTGTCCATCGCTAACAAGGCCGAGCAGGATCTGCGTGATCTGCTGAATATCCCCTCGAACTATAAAGTGCTGTTCCTGCAAGGTGGCGCCAGCCAGCAGTTTGCTCAGATCCCTCTGAACCTGTTGCCGGAAAGCGGCACTGCCGACTATATCGACACCGGTATCTGGTCGCAGAAAGCCATCGAAGAAGCGTCGCGCTACGGTCACGTCAATGTTGCCGCCACCGCCAAGCCTTACGACTATTTCGCGATTCCCGGCCAGAACGAATGGAAACTGTCGAAAGACGCGGCCTACGTTCACTACGCGCCGAACGAAACCATTGGTGGCCTGGAATTCAACTGGGTCCCGGAAACCGGTGACGTTCCGCTGGTCGCCGACATGTCTTCGGACATCCTCTCGCGCCCGATTGATGTTTCGCGTTTCGGCATGATCTACGCTGGCGCCCAGAAAAACATCGGCCCGAGCGGCATCGTCGTCAACATCGTTCGCGAAGACCTGCTGGGTCACGCCCGTTCCCTGTGCCCGACCATGCTCAACTACAAGGTCGCGGCCGATAACGGCTCGATGTACAACACCCCGCCAACATTGGCCTGGTACCTGTCTGGCCTGGTGTTCGAGTGGCTGAAAGAGCAGGGCGGCGTCGAAGCCATCGGCAAGCTCAACGAAGTGAAACAGCGCACGCTGTACGACTTCATTGATGCCAGCGGCCTGTACAGCAACCCGATCAACAAGTCCGATCGTTCGTGGATGAACGTGCCGTTCCGCCTGGCTGACGATCGCCTGGACAAGCCATTCCTGGCCGGTGCCGACGAGCGTGGCCTGCTGAACCTCAAGGGTCACCGTTCCGTGGGCGGCATGCGCGCCTCCATCTATAACGCCGTCGATATCGTTGCGGTCAACGCACTGGTTTCGTACATGGCAGAGTTCGAGAAGGAACACGGCTAATGTCTGAGCAAGAACTCAAGGCACTGCGCCTGCGCATTGATGCCCTGGACGAAAAAGTCCTGGAGCTGATCAGTGAGCGCGCACGCTGCGCCCAGGAAGTTGCGCGAGTAAAGATGGCCTCGCTGGCCGAAGGCGAAGTGCCGGTGTTCTATCGTCCTGAGCGTGAAGCTCAGGTGCTCAAGCGCGTGATGGAGCGCAATCAGGGCCCGCTGGGCAACGAAGAAATGGCGCGGTTGTTCCGCGAGATCATGTCTTCGTGCCTGGCCCTCGAGCAGCCGCTGAAAGTGGCTTACCTCGGTCCTGAAGGCACCTTCACTCAAGCGGCGGCCATGAAGCACTTCGGCCACGCGGTGATCAGCAAGCCGATGGCGGCCATCGACGAAGTGTTCCGCGAAGTGGCGGCCGGTGCGGTGAACTTTGGCGTGGTCCCGGTGGAAAACTCCACCGAGGGCGCGGTCAACCACACGCTCGACAGCTTCCTCGAACACGACATGGTCATCTGTGGCGAAGTCGAGTTGCGGATTCACCACCATCTGTTGGTCGGTGAAAACACCAAGACCGACAGCATCAGCCGCATCTATTCCCACGCCCAGTCGCTGGCGCAGTGCCGCAAGTGGCTGGATGCACACTACCCGAACGTCGAGCGCGTCGCGGTTTCCAGCAACGCCGAAGCGGCGAAGCGGGTCAAGGGTGAGTGGAACTCGGCAGCGATTGCCGGCGACATGGCCGCAGGCTTGTACGGGCTGACCCGTCTGGCCGAGAAAATCGAGGATCGCCCGGACAACTCCACGCGATTCCTGATGATCGGCAGCCAGGAAGTGCCGCCAACCGGCGACGACAAGACGTCGATCATCGTCTCCATGAGCAACAAGCCGGGCGCGCTTCACGAGTTGCTGGTGCCGTTCCACGACAATGGCATCGACCTGACACGCATCGAGACACGTCCTTCGCGTAGCGGTAAATGGACCTATGTGTTCTTCATCGACTTCGTCGGCCATCACCGCGATCCGCTGGTAAAAGGTGTGCTGGAAAAGATCAGTCAGGAAGCAGTGGCACTTAAAGTGTTGGGTTCCTACCCGAAAGCCGTTCTCTAAGGGGTAGCAAATGAGTGGCAACTTCCTCGCTCTGGCACAGCCGGGCGTGCAACAACTGTCGCCTTACGTTCCGGGCAAACCCGTGGACGAACTGGCACGCGAGCTGGACATCGATCCGGCCAGCATCGTCAAACTGGCGAGCAACGAAAACCCGTTGGGCGCCAGTCCAAAGGCTTTGGCGGCCATTCGCGAAGAATTGGCCGAGCTGACCCGTTATCCGGATGGCAACGGTTTTGCGCTCAAGACCCTGCTGGCCGATCAGTGCCGCGTCGAACTGAATCAGGTGACGCTGGGCAACGGTTCCAACGACATCCTGGAACTGGTCGCGCGTGCCTATCTGGCGCCGGGCCTGAATGCGGTGTTCAGTGAGCATGCGTTCGCGGTCTATCCGATCGTCACCCAGGCCGTCGGTGCGACGGCCAAAGTGATCCCGGCCAAAGACTGGGGCCATGATCTGTCGGCCATGCTGGCCGCGATCGATGCCGATACCCGTGTGGTCTTCATCGCCAACCCGAACAACCCGACCGGGACCTGGTTTGGCGCCGAAGCGCTGGACGAGTTCCTGCAGGATGTGCCAGAGCACGTGCTGGTGGTGCTGGATGAGGCCTACATCGAATACGCCGAAGGCAGCGACTTGCCGGATGGTCTGGACTTCCTGGCGGCGTACCCGAACCTGCTGGTTTCGCGCACCTTCTCCAAGGCCTACGGCCTGGCGGCGTTGCGCGTTGGTTACGGCTTGTCTACGGCGGTGGTTGCTGACGTGCTGAACCGCGTGCGCCAGCCGTTCAACGTCAACAGCCTGGCCCTGGCCGCTGCGTGCGCTGCGCTGCAAGACGCCGAGTACCTGGCTGAAAGTCGCCGCCTGAACGAAGCCGGCATGCTGCAGCTGGAAGCGGGTTTCCGTGAGCTGGGGCTGAGCTGGATCCCGTCCAAGGGCAACTTCATCTGCGTCGATCTCGGCCGTGTTGCCTTGCCGGTCTTCCAGGGTTTGCTGCGCGAAGGCGTGATCGTGCGTCCGGTGGCCAACTACGGCATGCCGAACCACTTGCGCATCACCATCGGCCTGCCGGCGGAAAACAGCCGCTTCCTTGAGGCGCTGACCAAGGTTCTGGCTCGTGGTTGATGTCACTGCTCTGCAATCTGCTGAACCTATGATCGGTCGCCTGGTGGTGGTCGGTCTCGGGTTGATCGGCGGTTCGTTTGCCAAGGGACTGCGTGAAAGCGGCCTGTGCCGCGAAGTGGTGGGCGTCGATCTCGATCCGCAGTCGCGCAAGCTCGCGGTCGAGTTGGGCGTGGTGGATCGCTGCGAAGAAGACCTGGCCGTTGCCTGCCAGGGCGCCGACGTGATTCAACTCGCGGTGCCGATCCTGGCCATGGAAAAGATGCTCGGCCGGTTGGCCGGCATGGACCTTGGGCAAGCGATCCTGACGGATGTCGGCAGTGCCAAGGGCAACGTCGTGCGCGCCGCGACTGAAGCGTTTGGCGGCATGCCGGCGCGTTTCGTGCCGGGCCATCCGATTGCCGGTTCCGAGCAGAGCGGGGTGGAAGCCTCCAATGCCGAACTGTTCCGTCGTCATAAAGTGATTCTGACGCCGCTGGACCAAACCGATCCGGCGGCGCTGGCCGTGGTCGACCGGTTGTGGCGTGAGCTGGGCGCCGATGTCGAGCACATGCAGGTCGAGCGTCACGACGAAGTGTTGGCGGCGACCAGCCATTTGCCGCACTTGCTGGCGTTCGGTTTGGTCGATTCGTTGGCCAAGCGCAATGAAAACCTTGAGATCTTCCGTTACGCTGCCGGCGGTTTCCGCGATTTCACAAGAATCGCGGGAAGTGACCCGGTCATGTGGCACGACATCTTCCTCGCCAACCGCGAAGCTGTCCTGCGCACGCTTGATACATTTCGCAGCGACCTCGACGCCTTGCGCGACGCGGTCGATGCAGGGGATGGGCACCAATTGTTGGGCGTGTTCACGCGCGCCCGGGTTGCCCGCGAACATTTCAGTAAAATCCTGGCTCGCCGGGCTTATGTGGACGCTATGAACTCCAACGACCTGATTTTCCTGGGACAACCTGGTGGCCGCCTGACTGGGCGGATTCGTGTACCGGGCGATAAATCGATTTCCCACCGTTCGATCATGCTCGGCTCCCTGGCCGAAGGCGTCACCGAAGTCGAAGGCTTCCTCGAGGGCGAAGACGCTCTGGCGACCTTGCAGGCCTTCCGCGACATGGGTGTCGTGATCGAAGGTCCGCACCACGGTCGCGTGACCATCCACGGCGTCGGCCTGCATGGCCTGAAGCCTGCGCCGGGCCCGATCTATCTGGGCAACTCCGGCACTTCGATGCGTCTGCTGTCCGGCCTGCTGGCTGCGCAGAACTTCGACAGCACCTTGACCGGTGATGCCTCGCTGTCCAAGCGTCCGATGAATCGCGTGGCCAATCCGCTGCGTGAAATGGGCGCCGTGATCGAGACCGCCGCTGAAGGTCGTCCACCGATGATCATTCGTGGCGGTAACAAGCTCAAAGGCCTGACCTACACCATGCCGATGGCCAGTGCCCAGGTTAAATCCTGCCTGCTGTTGGCCGGCCTGTACGCTGATGGCAAAACCACCGTCACCGAGCCTGCACCGACGCGCGACCACACCGAGCGCATGCTGCGCGGCTTCGGCTACCCGGTCAGCGTCAACGGCGCTACGGCGTCGGTCGAATCCGGGCACAAGCTGACCGCGACCCACATTGAAGTGCCGGGCGATATTTCGTCGTCGGCGTTCTTCCTGGTGGCGGCGTCCATTGCCGAAGGTTCCGAACTGGTGCTCGAGCATGTCGGCATCAACCCGACCCGTACCGGCGTGATCGACATTCTGCGTCTGATGGGCGCTGACATCACCCTGGAAAACCAGCGTGAAGTCGGCGGCGAACCCGTAGCGGACCTGCGCGTGCGTGCAGCTAAACTCAAAGGTATCGAGATTCCCGAAGCGCTGGTTCCATTGGCCATCGACGAATTCCCGGTGCTGTTCGTGGCAGCGGCCTGTGCCGAAGGGCGCACCATCCTGCGTGGCGCCGAAGAATTGCGCGTCAAGGAATCGGACCGGATCCAGGTCATGGCCGATGGCTTGCTGGCACTGGGCGTCAAATGCGAACCGACCCCGGACGGCATCATCATCGACGGCGGCCTGATCGGCGGCGGCGAAGTGCATGGTCACGGCGATCACCGGATTGCCATGGCTTTCAGCGTGGCATCGCTGCGTGCCACTGCGCCAATTCGCATCCATGACTGTGCCAACGTCGCAACGTCGTTCCCGAACTTCCTGGCGCTGTGCGCGCAGGTCGGTATCCGTGTTGCACAAGAGGCTCAGTCGTGAAAAACATCGCACCGGTCATCACCATCGATGGGCCAAGCGGCTCCGGCAAGGGCACGGTAGCTGGCATTCTGGCCAAGCGTCTGGGCTGGAACCTGCTGGATTCCGGTGCGCTTTATCGGTTGCTGGCCTTCGCTGCGCATAATCACGGTGTCGACCTCACCAATGAAGAATTGCTGAAAAAACTTGCCGCTCATCTGGATGTGCAGTTCATCGCGGCGACCGACGGTCAGTTGCAGCGCATCATTCTCGAGGGCGATGAAGTCAGCGATGTGATTCGCACCGAAAGCATCGGCTCCGGCGCCTCGCAAGTCGCGGCGTTGCCCGCAGTGCGCGAGGCGCTGCTGCAGCGCCAGCGTGCATTCCAGGAAGCGCCGGGCCTGGTGGCCGACGGTCGCGACATGGGTACGGTGGTTTTTCCGGATGCCCCGTTGAAGATTTTCCTTACCGCCAGTGCCGAGGAGCGTGCGCGCCGTCGATACTTGCAGTTGAAGGGCAAAGTCGATGGTGTTAGTCTGTCGAGTCTGCTAGATGAGATACGTGCACGCGATGAGCGTGACACCCAGCGAGCGGTAGCCCCGCTCAAACCGGCGGCTGACGCCATACAGCTGGATTCCACGGAATTATCCATCGACCAGGTGCTGGAACGCATCATGAGCGAGATCGCCATTCGCGATATCGCCGGGTGACCAAGAAGGCCGCAGGGGACCAGTCATAGTCCTGTGGCGCTTCTTTTAAATGAAACTAACCCACACCGTCTGGGGTGTGGAGATGGGCGTATTCTTCGCCCTCATCAACAGGAATTAAAATGAGCGAAAGCTTTGCGGAACTCTTTGAAGAAAGCCTAAAAACCCTGAACCTTCAGGCAGGCTCCATCATCACCGGTGTTATCGTTGATATCGATTACCAAGCTCGCTGGGTAACCGTTCACGCTGGCCTGAAGTCTGAAGCACTCATCCCGCTTGAGCAGTTCTACAACGACGCTGGCGACCTGACTATCAACGTCGGTGACGAAGTTCACGTTGCGCTGGACTCGGTTGAAGACGGCTTTGGTGAAACCAAGCTGTCCCGTGAAAAAGCCAAGCGCGCTGAATGCTGGATTGTTCTGGAAGCTGCCTTCGCAGCCGAGGAAGTGGTCAAGGGCGTTATCAACGGTAAGGTTAAAGGCGGCTTCACTGTCGACGTTAACGGCATCCGTGCGTTCCTGCCAGGTTCCCTGGTTGACGTCCGTCCTGTGCGCGATACCACGCACCTGGAAGGCAAAGAGCTGGAATTCAAGGTCATCAAACTCGACCAGAAACGCAACAACGTTGTCGTTTCCCGTCGCAGCGTCCTCGAAGCCGAGAACTCCGCCGAGCGTGAAGCTCTGCTGGAATCCCTGCAGGAAGGTCAGCAAGTCAAAGGTATCGTCAAGAACCTCACCGATTACGGCGCATTCGTCGATCTGGGTGGCGTGGACGGCCTGCTGCACATCACCGACATGGCTTGGAAGCGCATCAAGCATCCTTCCGAGATCGTCAACGTTGGTGACGAAATCGACGTTAAGGTTCTGAAATACGATCGCGAACGCAACCGTGTTTCCCTGGGCCTGAAGCAACTGGGCGAAGATCCATGGGTTGCTATCAAAGCCCGTTACCCAGAAAGCACTCGCGTTACCGCTCGTGTAACCAACCTGACCGACTACGGCTGCTTCGCTGAGCTGGAAGAAGGCGTTGAAGGTCTGGTACACGTTTCCGAAATGGACTGGACCAACAAGAACATCCACCCTTCGAAAGTCGTACAAGTCGGCGACGAAGTGGAAGTTATGGTTCTGGACATCGACGAAGAGCGTCGTCGTATCTCCCTCGGCATCAAGCAGTGCAAATCTAACCCATGGGAAGATTTCTCTGGCCAGTTCAACAAGGGCGATAAAATCTCCGGCACCATCAAGTCGATCACCGATTTCGGTATCTTCATTGGTCTGGACGGCGGCATCGACGGTCTGGTTCACCTGTCCGACATCTCCTGGAACGAAGTGGGCGAAGAAGCCGTTCGCCGCTTCAAGAAGGGCGACGAGCTGGACACCGTTATCCTGTCGGTTGACCCAGAGCGCGAGCGTATCTCCCTGGGTATCAAGCAACTGGAAAGCGATCCGTTCTCCGAGTACGTTCAAGAGAACGACAAAGGCGCAATCGTTAAAGGCATCGTGAAAGAAGTTGACGCTAAAGGCGCCATCATCACTCTGGCCGACGATATCGAAGCGACTCTGAAAGCCTCCGAAATCAGCCGTGACCGCGTTGAAGACGCGCGCAACGTTCTGAAAGAAGGCCAGGAAGTAGAAGCCAAGATCATCAGCGTTGATCGTAAGAGCCGCGTAATTCAGCTGTCGATCAAATCGAAAGACGATGCTGAAGAGAAAGAAGCCATCCAGAGCCTGAAAACTGCTCCGGAAGGTGAAGCTGCTGCTGACACCACCATGGCGGCACTGCTGCGCCAGGCAATGGCCAAACAGAACTAAGTTCTGCTTGATCATTAAAAAGGGCGACTTCGGTCGCCCTTTTTTGTGCCTGCGATTTGGTGTGTGCGGTAACCACATCGCACGACATTGTTCGCCGGTGAAACCAACTGGCCCCAAAAGCTGTCTCTTTCTTTAATCGGATCAATCGTTTATTTGCAGCTAGTCTTTAGTCAGAAGCGAACGACAGTCGGGCAGGGCGCCCGGCATAAGGAAATGAATGAACAAGCTCGTTGTCGCACTAGCCGTTCTGACATTGGCGGGTTGTACCACTAATGCGAAGACTCACGCCTCACGTGGGGTTAGTGGTATCGAGATCGATTGTTCGGGGTTGGGGTCGGGGTGGGAGAAGTGTCACAAACGCGCTGCCAAGGAGTGCAAGGGCGCTGGCTACAAGGTGGTCACGAGATCTGATGACGCCAAAGACGAAGATGAGTATCCCTTTGGCTTCAACCCGGCAGGTTATGTGACACGCACCATGCTGGTTATCTGCAGATGAGCAGGTCGGGCTTGATCAGGCTTCTGTTCTGAAATCGGCATCCCATTGCTGGCGAAGATATGTCAAAGCTCGGGCTGTTCAAATTCCTTCGGGCATGCTAAAACCTTTGAAGCGCTTTTCCTAGCTGCTTGAAAAAGAAGGGAAAAATATGACGAAGTCGGAGTTGATCGAACGAATTGTCACCCATCAAGGGCTGCTCTCATCAAAGGATGTGGAGCTGGCTATCAAGACCATGCTTGAACAAATGTCCCAATGTCTGGCCACCGGTGATCGCATCGAGATCCGTGGATTTGGCAGCTTCTCCCTGCACTACCGCGCACCGCGCGTAGGCCGCAATCCGAAAACCGGTCAGTCCGTGAGCCTTGACGGCAAATTCGTTCCCCATTTCAAGCCGGGGAAAGAGTTACGGGATCGGGTAAATGAAGAAGAGGAAGAAGTTTGAAATCCAGACAGGGAGGGGCTCATGAGTAGCTTGAAGCGCGTGCTGGTTATGGTCGTTCTACTGTTGCTGGTGCTGGCGATACTGGCTTTTGTACTTGAGAACCAGCAGTCGGTTTCCTTGCTGTTCCTTGGATGGGCTGGGCCGCAGTTGCCAGTTTCCGTTGTAGTGGTGGTTTCGTTGCTGATAGGGATGGTCGCAGGGCCTGCGATTGGCTGGATCGTTGGTCGCACCGCAAGAGCGCGGCGCAAGCGTCTGGTTTGATCTACAACGATGGAAGCGTCACCGGTTAATTCCAGTGGTTGGCCGGAGGAGGGGGCTAGTGCCATCCCCCATCCCCCATCGCCATTTCCTGACTCGGCTGTTAAGCCTCTTTTTCCCCAGCCTTGAACTTGACGGCTAAAACTACCAACGGCAGATAAGCCAGGCACACTCCCGACAGGCCATCCAGTTTGCCGCTCCCGACCACCAGGGCGATCGGTAACAGCCAGCACAGATTGATCGCTGCGACCGTCAGGGTGACTGGCAAGTGCTTGCCAAACTGGCGGGAAGCAAATTGATAGGCATGGCTACGGTGGGCTTCATAGACCTTGTCACCCCTGAACAAGCGGCGAAGCAAAGTCCACGTAGCATCAACAATGAACACGCCGAGCAAAATCAACCAGCTCCAGAGAAGCTGTGGTGCCGTCCAGGCAGCCTGCAACGACAGTACCCCCAAGGTAATGCCCAGGAAACCGCTGCCGGCATCACCCATGAAAATCCGCGCTCTTGGGAAGTTCCAATACAGGAAGCCTGCTACCGCAAAAGCCAGTAACAGAGGCAACAGCGCCGCCAGTTCATTCCCCGCCAGCCAGTACAACAGCGCTCCGCTCAGGCATACACAGATAGCTTCGACACTGGCAATGCCGTCAATCCCGTCCATAAAGTTGTACAGGTTCAGCAACCACACCAGATAAACGGCTGCCAACGCATGACCGATCCATCCCAGGTCGAGCGCGAATCCAAATAGTGTCAGCGGCGGCAAGCCACCTATCCAGAACAGCGCCCAGGTGGCTGCAATGAAGTGGCCCAGCAAGCGCCAACGAGCGCTGATATGGCCGTGATCATCCAGAAACCCCAGTACCGCAATACCGACGCCTGCGCCCAGTAAGGCCCAGGTCAGAGGCCAGGCAACGAAGCCCAGACTGGCCGTCCACATCAATGCCAGCAGAAAGCTCACTACGATCGCTACACCACCACCTCTTGGTGTCGGCACGACGTGCGAGCTGCGCGCATTCGGTATGTCGATCAGGCTTCGAGCCAATGCGTACCGGCGCAGGGCGCCAGTCAGAAAAAGTGCGACAACGGCCGCAGCCGGTAACAGCCACCACATATTCATTGAGTGTGTAGTTCCAAAAAGTGTTTAGCCGTGTTGCGCAGCGCTTCGTCGACGCTGACCGGCGGTTTCCAATTCAATAGTTCACGAGTCTTGCTGATATCGACCTGAAGTGAGCCGCACAAACGCTGGGCCAGTGCTTGCTTGCCCAGGAGTGTCGCGCCGGTTTCAAGCATCCAGCTCGGCACCGGCAGCAAGCGTGCAGGTTTGCCCAGGGCCGTCGCCATTCGACGCAACAACATGGTAGTCGAAAGATCCTCACCATCACTCACGAGAAAGGTCTGGTTTGCTGCTGCGAAGTGCTCGGTGCACGTCACAATCAGGTCAACCAGATTATCCAGGGCAACGAGGCTGCGTTGGTTGTGAATGGCACCAAACGGCAGGGGTACGCCTTTGTCCAGCCAGCGCATCATGCTGAGGAAGTTGGCTCGCACGCCAGGCCCATAAACCAGCACCGGACGAATAATCACCACTTCCATGCCGGTTTCAGCCGCCAGCGCTCTCAGGGCATGTTCCGCTTCCATTTTGGAAATGCCGTAAGGGTCGCTTGGCGCCTCCTCTCCATCGGCAACGTAAGGCTTGCCGAGAGCCGTGCCTTCGCCATTGACCTTGATTGAGCTGAGGAAAATGAAGCGCTTGACCCCGGCGTCAGCGGCCTGCCGAGCCAGATTGAGCGTTCCTTCGACGTTCACCTTGCGATATTCGGCAAGGGGGTCGGAGGATTCGTCACTCATGACGTGTACGCGAGCAGCCAACTGGATGACCAGATCCTGGTCCTTCAACAATCCCTGCCAGTCCTGATCGGCCGACAGCCCATTGACCAGGCTCTGTGTCACACGCGAGTCGAGATCAACCTTCAACTTGCGTACGGCGGCGGTAATTTCGTGGCCACGCTCAAGCAACGGTGCGATCAGCCCGCTGCCGACAAAGCCGCTGGCCCCTGCCAGAAGAATGCGCATGATTAACGAGCCTCCTTCAGGGAAAGAATGTCTTGCGACATCTCGCGCATGATATTGCCGCGGGCAAAACGCTCGACGAAGGCATGCCGTGGGCTGGTCAGAATATTCAGGTTCTCGAAAGATCTGGTTGCAGCATCCACATCGCAAGGTTCGAAGACGGCTGTATTTTCGATATGTTCAGCGACAAAGCTTGCCGCGTAACCCGAAATGCCGGCCCAGATCGGTTTACCCAACGCGGCGTATTCAAACAGTTTGGACGGCAAGACCTTGCGGAACGCGTCGTAGTCATTGAGGTGCAGGAACAGCACATCTGCCGACTGATAGACCTGAATCAGTTCATTGCGCTTGACCGGGTTCAACAGCTCAACGTTAGTGCAGCCGGTTGAACTGATAGCCTCCTTCAGGTGAGCGAGTCTCCCTCCATCACCGATCACTCGAAATCGCAACTTCCCCTCAAGGCGTTTGGCTAGCGCAGGAATGATCGTGTGCAGCCCTTGGCCTTCACCGATGTTTCCGGCGTAGACCACGTCCAGGACCGGATTCAGACTCGCAGAGCTCTCGACAGGCTGGACATCCAGGAACTCGTCATCGATACCGTTTGTGAACAGCGAGTAGTGCTGGTCCGGATACCGGGATTTGAAGTAAGGGAGAAAACCGGCGGAAACCAGATTGACCTTCTTGGCCGACTTGATGGTAAAACTTTCAAGTAGCGAAAGCATGGGCTTGAGCAGCCAGATCAGCTTCTTCGGCAGAATATCCTTGATCGTGTCGACAAAAATATCGCGAATGTCCAGATAAAGCGGAGTCTTTTTCTGGCGGGCGATGAGGGCGCCCAGCGACGCCGTCATCAGGCGCGAAGAGGTCGCATAGATAAGGTCATATTGTTTGTTCTGAACAATCTTGCGCACGCCGTTCGCGTAAACCAGAAAAGCCTTGGCTTGATCTGCCATACCGCTTTTGTGGGCCGGCAATGCGATTCGGCGAATGGTCAGGCGAGGATGCTCTTCCAGTTCCGGCGCTTCGCTGCTGAACGAGCTGTAGCGGTTTGGCAAGGTTGTAATCAGCTCGATATGCGCGTGCGCCGGCAGTTTCTCGAGAAGCGCCTTTACCAATGCCGTAGTACGAAACGAACCGGCAGATAAGTCAGGCTGGTAGTAAAAGCTCAGGATTAAAAGTTTCAAATAAACCTCACCAAGTTATACGGGTGGTCAGCGTGTTCGACGACAGCTCAGCGACGATGCACTGGTTCGGAACAGACTTGCCAAATTCTGGATGCCACGTTGAAGTAACTACGTTGATCTTGGTTGCACCCTCCAGGAAAACGGAAGCAACCTGGCCGCCGGGAAGGGTGATCGTCAATTGCCCGCCATTTTGAACAACCAAGGCCTCGGGGTGTACAAAAAACCTGGCTTTCGCGCGGTTAAAACTTCCTGTGAGCGAATCCGTGATCTGCAACTCGTCAACTTTTGCGAGCCATTCACGGGTGTGCAGGTTTTTCCCTTTCAAACGCTTGTAACCATCATGACTACAGCGGACGCGGACGATGCCATCGGCCTGGTCAAACGTATCCAGCGCAACACGCGCACGCCGGGCAACCCTGAAGCCGGCCCAGACTTCGGAGGAACTCTCGCCGTCCACTTCGACGGTGTTGTGTGCTGCTGTACTGCGTTGGCGATGACGTTCGGAGTCTTCGCCGTACTGCGAGGTTCCGGAGTTGACGAAGACGCGCTGACCAAAGAGGCTGAGTTCGAAACTCAGGGTGTCGGCATGGGTATGCCCCGGTTGGTAGTCGGGGGCCACCTGCGCAAGGTTCAATAGCGCCTTGCATTGATTGCCAAAATCAATCGAGACGTAGCCGCTTTCGACGTGATGTTCGGCCGAGACAGCAGTGGCAGTGCTGTTTTTTTGCTCTGGCAGGCAATTGAGCAGGTGTGCGTATGTCTCGATATCGTGCAGCGCGGGAGCGATGCCGAACGCCGAATCGTTAAAGAAGGGGATGCCACCGTCGGGGTGCTGGAGGCTGCGTAGCCAGACGATGCCTCGTTCGACAACGTGCTTCCATTCGTCCAGTCGGTTTCTTAGTGGTGCAAGTTTGGTATGGGTGGCCAGGTTCACCAGGTCGCACATGTCCCACAGCAGGGAGGCGTGGTACATGGGGGACAATTCAAAGTGCGCGCCGTCCGCCAGAAACTGCTCCTTGACCTCGCTATCCAGAATCTCCAGTCCCAGCGACTGCCAGCGTTCAGCATGAGCGCCTTCCAGGAAGGTGCCGGCAAACACGAGCGCCTTGCCGTTCACGAACAGATGGTTTGCCAGGATGTGATATTCCACCTGTTCGGACAGGGCATGGGTTTGCATGGCCAGGCTGTCCAGCCAATGGCCTTCCAGGCTCGGCTGTCTCTGCAGCCACTTCACCAGGTTCACGATACGCAGAGAGAGCGTATAGGGTTCCCATCCGCAACCGCCGAAGGGAGGGTTATTCACAATCCAGCTGTTGACCAGGCGGGTGTCGAATGCAGTGGATGCCTGGTCGGATGCCGCCAAATGGTCGAGGTAATGCAGGTTGTATTGCCAGATTTTCGGGAGTGTCGTGTTGCTCCACTCGATGGGCGCTTTCATGCCCATGAAGTCGAACTGCTCGTCCGTCGTAAAGCGGGACGCACTCCAGCCTGGGGCTTTTGCCAGATCAAAGGCCGATCGCTTGCCGAATCCGGTTGCCGTAAATGGTTTTACTTTGGCGAAACGGTAATAGATCCGGTAGAAAATCTGCTTCAACCGTAACATTTTGGCTGTGTGGTAGAGCTTGAAAAGCCGAGATGTCAGCGCATTGCCCATAAAAATCACTTAAATAATGAAAGATGTCGTCGTTTACAAGCGGACCTGGAAGCTTTTACGCAAAGTTCAGTTTCAACCAACGTTCAAAGTACAGCACCTGCCACAGCTTGTACGTGTTGTTGATTGCGCCCGAAAAATGATTCGTCACCAGCTTTTCCACTTCTTCGCGCTCTAGATACTGATAAATCCGCTCGAACTCGCTGAGCAATCGCTCCGCTCCTATCCGACGGATAATGCCGTCGAGGGGAGGGTTGAAGCCGGTTTTCGGGCGATCCACAAGAGCGGCTGGAAGCAGGCTTTTCAATAGGCTCTTCAGAGGGGCCTTTGGCGCGCCATCCTTCAGCAGTTCTGCACTTGAGGTGGCGAAACCATTGGCAACGACTCGCTCATCGAGCAAAGGCACACGCAACTCGATACTGGCGAGCATGCTCGCTTTATCGGAAACACTGAGGTTGTGGCTTAGAAAGCCTGTCAGGTCAAAGTGTTGTGCACATTTTACTTTGTCTGCGGGATCGCCCTTGTAATTGACGAGCACGGACTCAAGGCGTTGCTTGTAATGCTGTTCCCGTTTCGAGTAATCGGGGAAAAAGCCTTTCAACTCCTGCCTGGAGAAATATCCCAGCATTCGTGAATACGCCAAAGGCCAGTAACTTTCCTGGGCATAGGACACCAGTCGTTCGAATTTTTTGTCGAGCTGCTTGGGAAACAGCTTGAATTTCAGCAGAGCATTCAGCACTGGGTAGAGCCGCCGAATCAGCCCGTGATGCTTCAGGACCTTGTAGCGTGGATAACCGGCGAATGCCTCGTCCCCACCCATCCCGCTGAGCATTACGGTGTATCCGCTCTTCCTGGCTTCTGTTGATAACCGATAGGTAGCCCAGAATGTGTAATCGGAAACCAGCTCTTCCGTATTCGCTGCGACGAAATCGATCGACTCGAACACGTTGGTGTTCGAATCGAGAATCTCTGTCACCACAAGTTTCTTGCCCAGGTGTTCAGCGATATCAGCCGAGAACTTCATATCGACAGCAGAATCTTCCGTCGCTTCGTACTTGGCGAAAAACAGATCTGCCTCACCCGTGTAACTGGCCAGAATACTGGAGTCAGCGCCGCCACTGAAAAATACGCCAACCGGAACATCCGCCTCCAATTGCCGTGTCACCGCGCTGCTCACATCTGCGGCGAGGTTTTGCTCGGTCTTGAAGTTCATCACGGTCTGGTAACGCTGGGTCTCGCAAGCGCCCGTGAGCAGATCGAACTCAAGGTAAGTCCCGGGCATCAATTTTTTGATGGCTTTGTAGCCGGTGTTCGGTTCGTAGAGGAAACCGTTATTGAAGAACTCGAAAACGTCATCGTGATCAATATCGGCGGTGACCTCCGAATAACTCTTGAGGCCGCGTATTTCCGAGCAGGCGTAGATGCCGTTCGCGCTGGAATAGCAGTACACAGGCTTGATCCCGATAACATCTCTTACCAGGAAGAATTTATTTCTGGCTTCATCCAGGATGACAAAAGTGAACATGCCTTCAAGCAGTTTGAAAGCGTGTTCCTTGTGCTCAACATAAAGCTGAAGAATGACCTCTGTATCCGAGGTGCCCTTGAATGAGTAGCCTTTTTCGATCAGCTGATTACGCAGTTCATGATGGTTGAATACCTCACCATTGAATACGATGCTGACGCCATTGCCGGCGAACATTGGCTGACTGCCGGTCGGCGAAAGGTCCAGGATGCTGAGCCTGTTATGTCCGAGGCCTACCTGGTAGTCCCCGACACTGGCGAAGTAAGTACCAGACGCATCCGGGCCGCGATGTTTGGTGACGGCCAGGCTTGATTCCAGCTGGCTCTGAACTCCGAGGACCTCGCGTTTAACAGCAAAAAAACTTAGGCCGCACATTATACAGATAGCTCCACATTTTTTTGATCGGCAGGCTCATGCCCAACAGGCTTTTCTTTGGTTTGAGTCGAGGCCGTGTGTGAATGTACGGCATGGGCGCTAGACGCACGGTTCTCTCGGGACCACTTATGCGCGAAGACCACTCCCCAGGCAGCAGCAAGCAACAGGTTGAACGAAATCAGACGGAATACCGCGAAAAACAAACCATAGACCGCCAGTGTCATGACGGCTGCACGAACAACTGTTAAATGTGCAGACTCAGATCTGAGGGACGTAAGACGATAGAGGACGGGGCCGGCGATGACCAACGAATAAACCAGAAAACCCAGAAGTCCGCCAACCATCAGCATGTAGAGCGGCCAGTTGTGTATGTACGCAACCATCTCGGTGAAGGAGACACCTTCAGAAGTTTCCCAGCGCATTCCATGCTTGATACCCATCCCGTTGCCCAGCACTGGATGGCTCAAGAACATTTCCCAGGCGATTTTGTATTCTTCAAGCCGGGACATTACGTTGAAGTCACCTTTTCGTTTCCAGGCGGCCCCCGATAACAAACTCAAGCGTCCGAGCCAAACCTGATCCATGCCAGTGGAAAAGATGAATGCAACGCCAAATACGCCCTGAGTGACCAAATTGGCCGACAACTTTACGCGCAAGTTTTTATGGGCGAAAAATGCATAGAGCGAAAAGAGCAGCATGACCAAAAGGGCGCTGATCAGCATGCTTCTTGTGAAGGTGATCAGTACGGCTGCCATGCAAAGCATGGCCACCAAAGCGCCGACAATAGTAATCCGCCGGTCTCGTGCCAACGTACTTACAACGAACCCCACAACCATGCCGACAGGCAGCAACGCATCTGTTGCCTGTGCCAGCAGCATGGTGATCCGGTCGCGCATCGGCCCCATGGCGTTGACGTTGTTCAAGGCCGCTTCTTGAGAGATTTTGACTTCCTCTCCGTTAGTCAGGATGAGCCAGTACGGTTGCCACATGTCGTGGTAGAAGTAGTAGAAAACGATGTAGCCGGCGGTCAGGAAAATCAGGGTTCCCACTGAAGCGCCGACCCAGCGGATCTTGCTTTCGTCACCGCTGACCAGTGCGCAGACAGGTATCAGTGCATATATAAACAGAAAGGGAATGACGCCCCTGATCCAGTCCAGCATCGGCACATGATTGTGCATGGCCACGGCCAGGTTGATGCTCAATATTCCCGCGCCTATAAGCAGCGGGATCCCGAAAAGGCGCAGTACGGACCTGATTCCGCAAGTGCGAAGCAACTTGATCAATGCAGCAATGAATATCACTGCCAGCAAAGCGGCGAACGATATTTCTTGAGCCCCTACTGACGGTGGGGCCGGGCGCAAGGCAAAGGCCAGCGGGAATAACGCCAACAGGCCCAGCCAAGGCGAAATAATGGCCGTCAGCACAAGCAGGGAAACACCAACAATGCCGGTGTAGAAAAGAACGCCAGGATCCTGCATAAGCAGAATGGAAATGCACGCGGCCGCTGCAATTGCCATGCTGTTTTTCATGCAGTCGTTACTACTCATTGCGATACTCCGTTCGCCATTTCAGGGGCGTATAGCTTTATAGTCTACAGAGGTCTGTCCAATCACTCGGGCTGGAATGCCGACAACGATTGAATTGTTGGGTATGTCTTTCAGTACTACGGCCGATGCTCCAATCTGGCAGTTATCCCCGATTTTAATATCGCCAATGATCTTTGCACCTGCACCGATGTAGCAGTTGTCTCCAATCACCGGGCACTTGTTGATCTCGCTGGTGACATAGCCTTCTGCAGCACCAATCGTAATTCCTTGGCCTAATACACAGCCCGTCCCGACTTTAGCGTTCGCGTGAAGTACGACACCAATGGCGCCGTAAGCGAAAATGGTGCCTTTTCCAATATTGGCGGACAACGGAATGTATGAATTGAACAAAAGAAAAATCAGGTTGCGAATCAGGCCAGGTACGACGGGTACACGACGCTGATAAAACCAGTTTCCTACGCGATACAACTTAACTGCGTTCATTGTCAAAACCTCAAGGTGCGAAAGTCAGCCGGACGAAGCCGAAGTATCCCAACCGCAATGATCAAAAGAGAAAGCATATAAAGAACGCCCCAGATCAAATTGACGTCTTTCAAGACGATTGCGAAAGGGGAGAGTACAGAGACCCAGAATATGACCGGTAGACGGATTCCTGGTCGGCACAGCAAGTGCAAAAACAATAAATAGGCAGAGAACCCAAGCGCATAAAACAGTTCTGCCTGTTTCAGGCCTTGAACGAACAGGATCATCCCGGCCACAGCCAGTGCGCCCAGGACGAGGTTGGCGATGATTACTTTACGATGAAGCCCGGAAGCAACGAGATACCTTTCTGTCACCACGGCCCAGTACAGGACTGGCAGGCAAGGAAGCATCGCCAGATAAGCGGAGTATTGCGGGAACAGCCATCCCATCGCATACCCGGACAAGCCAACCAGTGCGAAGTAGAAAAGGGCGACGGACATGATGATTCTGTATTGCTCTTGACGCTGTCCCCCGGAGACAAACGCAACAAATACAGCCCTGACATTTATAGGGAACAGGCTCGTCGCTGACTGAATGATCGACACGATCACCCGGAAGAGTCCAAGGTCCCGAACGGGCAGACTCTTCGAAAGAATGTAGGGCAGGATATTGGTAAACAGATTGAAGACCAGAGTGATGGATACCATTCTAGGCAACAAAAACAAGACGTTCTTGCAGGTGGACAATAACTGCCTGCCCACTGGCAGTTTTGCGCCATGGCTAAACAGCACCGCCACGGCAAACAGGCACGGTATCAGATTCGTCAGCAGCAGAATGTCCACGATACTCAGCGGCAGAATCTGTTGATAACTGATGAACAAGAGGACGAAAAAAACACACAGGAAGAGAACGAGGTATCCGACTATCCAGCGCTGCAAACGGAGCCCGAACAGGGAAAGCAGGGACGCTGAACTGAGCAGCATGACACTCAGCAATAAAGGATTACCGATGTCGTCTACCAGACTGACCACACTGAACAGTAAAAAAATCAACGTCGCCATAAATAATGAGGTGACGAGGATGTACTCGGCTTCGACGCTGGCAATAAGCTGCTCGTTAACGATGTCGAGAAGTTTTTGAAATAAAAATACCAGCACATTGGCCTTGATGAACGCGCCATACGCATCCAGTCCATACAGGCCAGGAATAACAAAGTTTACAACCAGGCCACTTATCAGCGTCAGCACCTGAATTAGTAGATTGACCATGCCGGAACCTCTTAAACCTCATCATGACAAATTCGAGCACACGATCATCTAGAGTAAAAATCGCTGTCGCTTTATAGCGCAAAAAAATCAGGTGAGCGTATGACCCACCTGATTCCTGTACGCAAACAAGTTACCCCTGATTTTTCAGGTCCAGACTCCGCGGGTATCGATAACTTTCAGCGATGACAAGCGGGTTTTCGGGATGGTTTTAAACGCACTGTGATCTACGAGCAGAACGATGACGTTGGCCGAAGACAGGGCCTGATCGACTGGGCTCAGGGTTGCGATGCCTTCCAGGCGAGCAGGGAGGCGCTCGATGTTCGGCTCAACGGCCAGAACGGTGCCCGGATGATTTTTTGCAATCTGCACAGTGATCTCAAGGGATGGGCTTTCGCGCAGATCATCGATGTCCGGCTTAAACGCCAGGCCCAGACAGGCGACAGTGACGTCCTTCGCTGTTTTAGCCGGGTTCTCTTGCAGATACTTGCCGATTGCGAGTGCGACCTGATCGAGCACCCATTGCGGCTTGCTGTCGTTGACCTCCCGCGCAGCGCGAATCAAGCGCGCTTGATCCGGGGTCTTGCTCACGATAAACCAAGGGTCGACAGCGATGCAGTGACCGCCTACACCAGGGCCAGGTTGCAGGATGTTGACTCGCGGGTGGTGATTAGCCAGGCGGATCAGTTCCCATACGCTGATGTCGAGCTTGTCGCAGATGATCGACAGTTCGTTGGCAAAAGCGATGTTGACGTCGCGGAAGCTGTTTTCGGTCAGCTTGCACATTTCTGCAGTGCGCGCGTCGGTGATGATGCATTCACCTTCCACGAACGTTTTATACAGACGCATTGCAGCATCCGAGCACTTGGCGGTCAGGCCGCCGATGATGCGGTCGTTCTCGATCAGCTCGCGCAGCACGTGACCCGGCAAGACGCGTTCAGGGCAGTGTGCAATACGAACGTCAGAGTCTTCGCCATGCGTTTGCGGGAAGCTCAAGTCCGGGCGCGCTTCAGCCAGCCATGCGGACATTTGCTCGGTTGCGCCGACCGGAGAAGTCGATTCAAGGATGACCAGATCGCCTTTCTTCAAGACTGGAGCGATGGCTTTGCTGGCTGACTCGATGTAAGACAGGTCCGGTTCGTGGTCGCCCTTGAAAGGGGTCGGTACCGCAATAAGGAACGCATCGGCCGGTTCGGCAATGGTGGTTGCGCGCAGATAACCTTCGGTTACCGCTGCCCGCACGACAATGTCCAGATCCGGTTCGATGATGTGAATTTCACCGCGATTGATCGTTGCAACGGCGTGAGGATTCACATCGACGCCTATGACTTTTTTCTTGCGTGCGGCAAAAACTGCGGCAGTGGGCAGTCCGATGTAGCCGAGGCCGACTACGGAAATGGTTTCAAAGCTCATAGGTTAGCCTCTTTTAAATTGGGAAAGAGTTTCAAGAATCCGCGCGCACGCCTTGCCATCACCGTAGGGGTTGTGAGCGAAGCTCATCTGGCTGTAAGCGTTGGAGTCCGTCAGCAGGCTGCGCAAGTTGCCCGTGATAACGTCGATGTCGGTGCCCACCAGTTTGACAGTGCCTGCCTCGACGGCTTCCGGGCGTTCAGTGGTGTCACGCATGACCAGAACGGGTTTGCCCAGCGAAGGTGCTTCTTCCTGGATGCCGCCCGAATCACTGAGGATCAGGTAGGAGCGGTCCATCAGGTACACAAAAGGCAAATAATCCAGTGGTTCAATCAAGTGAACGTTGTCGATGCCGGCCAGGAGTCGATTGACGGGCTCGCGAACATTCGGATTGAGGTGGACGGGATAAACGATTTCGACGTCGGGAAATTCTTTCGCCGTCGTGAGCAGTGCCTGGCAGATTTTTTCAAATCCGTCACCGAAGCTTTCGCGGCGATGGCCGGTGACCAGGATGATTCGCTTCCCTTCACCCAGGAAGGAGAATTGTTGGTGAAACTGTTGCTGCAGGGTGGCGCTGTTTTTAATTCTCGCCACGACGTCCAGCAGGGCATCGATCACTGTGTTGCCCGTGACGTGAATGCTTTGAGCAGCTACCCCTTCCCGGAGCAGATTCTGACTGGAGGTGTCTGTCGGGGCAAAGTGCAGGGCTGCCAGAGCGCCGGTCAACTTGCGGTTGGCTTCTTCTGGCCAGGGCGAATAGAGATTGCCCGTGCGCAGGCCGGCCTCGACATGAGCGACAGGGATTTGCTGGTAGTAGGCCGCCAGGGTGGTGGCGAAAGTGGTAGCAGTGTCGCCATGCACGAGGACGATGTCGGGCTTGAACTCGGCGAAGACCGATTTCATGCCTTGCAAAATAGTGGTGGTGACGTCCGTCAAGTCCTGGCCAGACTTCATGATGTTCAGATCGAAGTCAGGCGTGATCTCGAAAAGATTCAGTACCTGGTCCAGCATCTCGCGATGCTGGCCGGTTACACATACCTTGGCTTCGAAGCGTTCGTCCGCCGCGAGGCTTAACGCCAAAGGGGCCATTTTGATTGCTTCGGGGCGCGTGCCAAACACACACAAGGTTTTCAAAGTCATAGCTACACCGCTATTAAAAAATAAAAAAAATTATTGCGTGCACAGGCCTATCACGCGAATGAGAGAAGGGCGAATTCGATTGGTTTTTGCACTGTTTCCTTGTGCTGCACAGAACCGCTATTTACCACTAACGGAGTAGCGGCGCAGGCACGCAGGGTTTTGCCGGGAGTCTGATCCACAGGCAGCCCGGTGTGCGGGCGCAGGATCATTGTCTGGCGCAGATTGTCTCTGGTTGCCAAGCGGCCATCGCCGAACCCTTCCAGTATCAGAGGAGCAAAAAACATGGGCGTCGGCGAGTGTAGGAGATGGATATCATTGTCCTTTGGGGCGCGCTGTTCAATCGATCTAATCCACCCCTTCCTGGAGACAGCCTGATCCCTCTCGAGAAGGTGCTCGCAGCGGGTCTGTTTACTTCCGCTGGCATGATCTCGATCGCGGAGTGACATCTTTGTCATCGGGGGTCAACCGTTCAGTTCGTGTTAGCCGGGTCTTTCGTCGGAGACAGAAGTTTCTTACAGCGTGTCCCTGCTCGCTCTTCTTTATCGCTAAGAACTGGAAAGCTTTTTAGGCGCCGCGGATTATAGCCTTCTTTGTCCGATGCTTTCCAAGGTTGCAGCTTGATGCGTCTTCGATGCAGTGAATTTTCTTCCGGATTGGTTGTCAGGGTGCCGGCCGATTGCCAGATGTGCCTCGCCAATCGTGAAAGGCCTGATGGCGAGAGACTATTCCTTGTGGTCATCTTGATCAGTTTTGATACAACACCGGAGGGGTGTAGCTGCGATTCTTATAGGCTGCGTGCAGTTCGGGGCATTGTATCAGGTAGGAACCGCGATTCCGGCACGTTCGTCATTTTTTACCGGCACCTGCCGGGGTAACCGAGGCCGCCTGGGTTGCCCTTGCGTTTGATGGCAGTAATTTTGCCTGCAATCAGGGATTTCTGGCGCAACACAGGTATTATATCGGGATTGCCTTCGGTAGCCTGTCAGGCCCTGCCTCCCTCCAGCTGTTTTGGTACAAGGGTGCCTGATCGAAGTTTATTTTTTGATGCAGTCCTTACGCTGGTGCGGCATTTGCCCGCGCTGGTATTTCATCGTAAATCGGCCGGTTTTCTTTGCGGGTTCAAAGGCAATAGTTTATTTTTTGATTTCAGGAGCTTGGTGAGGTGTTCGATAGGGTTATGGATAAAATAAGAGCTTTTTTGTTGAGCCTTCCGCGCCGACACAAGCGGGTCCTGCAGGTAGTTGCCGATGTTGGTTTGGTTTGGGTCTCGTTATGGATGGCTTTTGTCGTTCGTCTAGGGATCGACGAAATGAACAGCCCTGTTCAACAGCACCTCTGGTTATTTCTTAGTGCTCCCGTCGTTGCCATCCCGTTGTTTATTCGATTTGGCATGTATCGCGCCGTGATGCGTTATTTCGGTAATGATGCACTTATCGCGATAATTAAAGCCGTCAGCCTTTCTTCGCTTATTCTTGGCGTCATCGTCTATTTATATAGCAATCATCAAACGGTCGTGCCCCGCTCGATTATGTTCAACTACTGGTGGTTGAGCCTGATCATGATTGGTGGCTTGCGTTTGGCAATGCGCCAGTACTTTTTGGGGGATTGGTTCGCGGCGGCGCAACATGTGCCTTTTGCCAATCGTGATAATGGTTTGCCGAAAGTGGCCATTTACGGCGCTGGCGCCGCAGGTAACCAGCTTGTTGCGGCGCTGCGCATGGGCAGGGTGATGCGCCCGGTTGCGTTCATCGATGATGACGGAAGTATTGCCGGTCGTGTCATTTCCGGGTTGCAAGTGTTCAAGCCCAAGCATATCCAGCAACTGATTGACACGACAGGTGCTCAGGAAATCCTGCTTGCAGTCCCTTCGGCCAACCGTGGGCGCCGCCGGGAAATTCTGGGCTACCTGGAGCGCTTCCCGCTTCATGTGCGCAGCGTGCCGGGATTCATGGATCTGGCCAGTGGCCGGGTCAAGGTCGACGATATCCAGGAAGTGGACATTGCCGACCTCCTTGGGCGTGATGCGGTACCGGCTCAAGAGGACCTGCTGGAGCATTGCATCACCGGCCAGTCAGTGATGGTTACCGGTGCGGGCGGATCAATCGGTTCGGAGCTGTGCCGGCAGATACTTGCATTAAGGCCTACGACCCTGTTGTTGTTCGAACACAGCGAGTTCAATCTTTACAGCATCCTGTCCGAGCTTGAGCAGCGAATTGCGCGTGAATCGTTGTCCGTCAAACTGCTGCCGATCCTGGGTTCTGTCCGTAACGAGAACAAGTTGCTGGACGTCATGAAGACCTGGCATGTCGATACGGTTTACCACGCCGCAGCGTACAAACATGTACCTATGGTCGAGCACAATATTGCAGAAGGCGTGTTGAACAATGTCATGGGCACGTTAAATACGGCCCAGGCTGCACTTCAGGCCGGAGTTGCAAACTTTGTACTGATTTCCACCGACAAGGCTGTTCGCCCCACCAACGTAATGGGGAGTACCAAGCGACTTGCAGAGTTGACATTGCAGGCGCTCAGCCGTGAAAAAGCGCCTGTGTTGTTTGGCGACAAGTCCAGTGTGTCTCGCGTCAACAAGACCCGTTTCACCATGGTCAGGTTCGGTAATGTGTTGGGCTCGTCAGGTTCCGTGATCCCGCTTTTCCACAAGCAGATCAAGGCTGGCGGACCGTTGACCGTCACACACCCGAAAATCACCCGGTATTTCATGACCATTCCCGAGGCCGCTCAGTTGGTGATCCAGGCCGGGTCGATGGGGCAGGGCGGGGACGTTTTCGTGCTGGACATGGGCGAGCCGGTAAAAATCATCGAGTTGGCAGAGAAAATGATTCATCTGTCAGGGTTGAGTGTCCGGTCGGACAAAAATATCCACGGTGACATTTCGATCGAATTTACCGGCCTGCGCCCGGGTGAAAAGCTCTACGAAGAGCTGCTGATCGGCGACAACGTTGCGGCGACCTCGCATCCGATGATCATGACGGCCAGCGAAGATTACCTGACCTGGGATGTGCTGAAGGCGCGGTTGGGCGAATTGCTGGCAGCGGTTGATCAGGATGATTATTCAAGAGTCCGCCAGCTTCTGCGCGAAACGGTCAGCGGCTATACCCCTGACGGCGAGATCGTCGACTGGATCTATCAGCAGCGTCGCCTCGAGCCCTGATTGTTTCACATCCTGTAACTGACACATTTTTGACAGGCTCCAGACATCACCTAAGTTTGGAAGGCAGCTTCGGAAAAGCTGCTTTCCCAATTGATGTCATGGAGCTTCATTTATGCGTACTGGCTACTTCTACTCTCTGATTTTTGCCCTCCTGAGCACTGCCTCTGTCGCCGCTATTGCTGCGCCCGCGGCCAAGACGGAGGCGGGCACTGCACCTCAGGTCATGGAGGTCGCTCCCAAGGTTCAGTCCGAAAAGGTTGATTTGAATCAGGCCGACGCGTCGACCCTGCAACGGGAGTTGTCCGGCATCGGAGAAGCCAAGGCCAAGGCGATTGTTACCTATCGTGAGAGTAATGGGCCGTTTGCATCGGTGGACGAGCTGCTCGAAGTGAAGGGAATCGGCAAAGCCATTCTGGATAAGAACCGCGAAAAGCTTGAGGTGAACTAAGCTTGTAATTCAGCGCCATGGGCCGGTCATTGACCGGCCTTTTTGCATTCTGGCGTACGTGGTGATTTAGCGCCTTCCGTCGGTAGATGAAAAATTACGGCTATCATATTGTGATTAAATTATGCCTATAATAAATTCGTCATCCAGCTTGGCGCTCTGAAGCGCAGGCGCTTTTCTTTTCCTTACGCATTCCAGGAGCACGTCATGAATTCTGTCCAGACCCAAGGTACGGCTCTTGTCACCGGTGCTTCATCCGGGATTGGTGCCATTTACGCTGAGCGCTTGGCAGCGCGCGGTTTTGATTTGTTGCTGGTTGCACGTGACGAACAGCGTCTTCAGGCCGCGGCGAGCAAGCTGCGCGCCGAGCATGGTGTTCAGGTCGAGGTGCTGAAAGCGGATCTCACGCAAAAGGATGATGTGCTGAAACTTGAGCAACGCCTTCGCAGCGATTCGAGTATCAGTCTGCTGCTGAATAACGCGGGTGTCGCGGCAGATGGCTTGCTGGCCAACGCCGATCTGGACCAACTGGAACGTTTGATTCAATTGAACGTAACGACGGTCACGCGCCTGGCTTCGGCGGCGGCCGCCAGTTTTGCTAAAGCCGGCCGGGGTACGATCATCAACATCGCCTCGGTGGTGGCGTTGTTCCCCGAGCGCTTCAACGCCACTTACAGCGCCAGCAAGGCTTATGTGTTGAGCCTGACCCAGTCGTTGAATGCCGAGCTGGATGGCACCGGGGTCAAAGTACAAGCGGTGTTGCCAGGCGTGACACGCACCGAAATCTGGGAGCGTTCCGGTATTGACGCAAGCCAGATCCCGGCGGACATGGTCATGGAAGCGGGCGAGATGGTCGATGCATCGTTGTCGGGGCTGGACCAGGGAGAACTGATCACTATTCCTTCGTTGCCGGATGCCTCTGACTGGGATGCGTTTGTCGCGGCGCGTCTGGTGATGGCGCCGAATCTTTCCAAAAGCAAGGCCGCTTCGCGTTACAAGTGAGGCACCCTCCATTGGCTTGAGGTAGTTGCGGTATGAGTGAACGTCGAGTGGTTGTAACGGGCATGGGTTTGGTGACTCCGCTGGGTAGCGGGGTCGAAGCCGTCTGGGAGCGTCTGTTGGCCGGACGTTCGGGATTGCGCAACCTGCCGGACGAAGTCGTGGCTGATCTGCCGGCCAAGGTTGGTGGCGCAGTGCCGACGCTGGCCGAAGATGCCGAGGCGGGTTTTGACCCGGATCGTGCGACGCCACCCAAAGAGCAGAAGAAGATGGACCGCTTCATTATGTTTGCCATGGAAGCGGCGCGTCAGGCGCTTGAGCAAGCGGGTTGGCAGGCTCAGGATGCCAATGCCCAGGAGCGTACGGCGACCATTATCGGTTCGGGGGTCGGTGGTTTCGGCGCGATTGCCGATGCGGTCCGCACCACCGACAGTCGTGGCCCGCGGCGTTTGTCGCCTTTCACCATTCCCTCCTTTCTGGTCAATCTGGCCGCGGGCCATGTGTCGATCCAGCACGGATTCAAAGGCCCCCTGGGTGCTCCGGTAACGGCGTGCGCGGCCGGGGTTCAGGCGATTGGCGATGCGGCGCGGCTGATCCGTTGCGGTGAGGCGGACATTGCGGTGTGTGGCGGTGCGGAGGCGTCGATCGATCGTGTCAGTCTCGCCGGGTTCGCTGCGGCTCGCGCATTGTCCAGTGGTTACAACGAAACGCCGGAGCGGGCTTCGCGTCCGTTCGACCGTGACCGCGATGGTTTTGTCATGGGTGAGGGCGCAGGCCTTCTGGTGATCGAATCCCTGGAGCATGCATTGGCCCGTGGCGCGCAACCGCTGGCGGAACTGGTCGGTTACGGCACCAGCGCCGACGCCTATCACCTGACCGCCGGCCCCGAAGATGGCAGTGGTGCGCGACGGGCGATGTCACTGGCGCTGGCTCAGGCGGGCATTGCTGCGGCACAGGTGCAGCACCTCAATGCTCACGCAACCTCGACGCCGGTTGGGGATCTGGGCGAGTTGGCAGCGATCAAATCGTTGTTCGGCACGGATAACAAAATTGCGGTCACGTCGACCAAGTCGGCCACCGGGCATTTGCTCGGCGCGGCGGGCGGGATCGAGGCGATCTTCACGCTGTTGGCGATCCGTGATCAGATCGTGCCGGCCACCCTCAACCTGGATAACCCGGATCCGGCGGCGCAAGGTGTGGACATCGTCCATGGTCAGGCGCGGCCGATGGCCATCGAGTATGCGCTGTCCAACGGTTTCGGCTTTGGTGGGGTCAATGCCAGCGTGCTCTTCAAGCGCTGGCAGGGTTAATCCCGGGGCTTTTTGAGAAAATCGCGCGTGACGTCGAGAATCCGCTGGGCCAGATCGGCGCTCTCGACACTGCGCGACAACAGCAGCGCCCCGACCATTGCGGACATGATGAAGATGCTCTGGTCGGCGGCATCATCACCTTCAAGGGTGCCTTGTATTTGTTCGAGCCGTGCGTTGAGCACCACATCGGAGGTCGGACTTGGTTGTCCGCGCAGGCCGAGTTCCGATGACATGGTCGGCAACGGGCACCCTTCATGGGGCGAAGTCTGGTGCCATTCGGACAAGTACGCGTCAATGAATGCCTCGAGTGGGCGTTCCTGAGCGAACAGTTCGGCGCAGATGACTTCTACCTCGGCGCCTGCAGCCTGCAGGGCCTTTTCTACCAGCTCATCCTTGGACTTGAAATGCGAATAGAAGCCGCCGTGAGTCAAGCCCAGCGCTTTCATCAGGGGCTGCAAGCCGGTCGCGCCAATACCGTCGCGGCGAAATCGCGCTGAAGCTTCCTTGATGATGCGTTTGTGGGTCTGAGCTTTATGGTCCTGCGAGTAACGCATCTGGTATCTCCGCAACAATGCGCCATCTTAACCAATGGAAATGGGATGGTGACTGTACTTCTATTTCTAAAAAGCATGCAGATGCGTCCAACTCCTTCATGACGTCTCGACCGAACTGGCACGGATAGTGATTACCCGTTAGCTGACGATTGTTGAACAATCATGAGGCGATAAGTATGAACAGCGGACTGTCCCTGGCCGACCACATCACCCTGGAGTTACGCGCCGACATCATTGGCGGTCGTTTGCTGCCCGGCATGGCGCTGGTGGAAAACGATCTGGTGTCAGCCTACAACGCTTCTCGCAACACCATCCGCGAAGCCTTGCATCGATTGGGGCAGGAAGGACTGACCCGTTATGTGCGCAACAAAGGCGTGATGGTGCGTCGCTTGGGCGTCGACGATGTGCGGGATCTGTTCAACGTCCGCCGCACGCTGGAGTTGCAGGCCATCAGTGCCAGTCAGCCGCTGCGCGATTATCAGTCCGACCGGATGCTCGAAGCCCTGGAAGCCACCGAACTGGCCCGGGAGCGCGAGGACTGGCGCGCCGTGGGCACGCACAGCCTGGCGTTTCATCAACACATCGTCGGGTTGCTGCGCAGCCCGTTGTTCGACGAGTTCTTCACCAATGTCGTCGCGCAACTGCGCCTGGTGTTTTGCGCCGCGCCCGATGAATCACGGTTTCAGGCGCCCTGGCTGGCGCGTGACCGGCAGATTCACGAGCTGCTGGCTGAAGGCGACAAACGCGCCGCCGAGGACGCCATGAGCCGTTATCTCGACGATTCCGAGCACCTTCTGTTGCAAATGCTTGCCCCTTCTTCCCATCACTGATCGAGGATTCGTGCCATGTACAAAGACTATCCAGCGGCCTACCAAGTCAGCAAAGGTTCGGCCTTGCAGGTGGACAAAGCCTTTTATGAAAAGATCCGGGATACGAAGGAGGGGCGCACGCTGATCGAGCAGTTCGAAGTGCCGATCCGCACCGGCCGCGCCTGGCATGTCCCGGCCGGGCACGTGTTTCGCGTGACCACGCCGGTCGGCCCGCAAGTCGGGGATTTCAACGTCTGGAATGCCAACGATCCGCGTGAACGCTTGTGGGCTTCACGCACGCGGCAGTTGCAGGGGGCGCATGTCAGCACTCACGACCGGCTCTGGTCGAACCTGCCATTCTTGCGGCCGCTGGTGACCATCACCGATGACAGCCTGGCCGACTACGGCATTGACGAACATGGTGGGCGCTTGCATGACTTGCTCGGCACCCGCTGCGATCCCTATGTGAACAAAATGCTCACCGGCGAAGACTTCCACCATCACTGCCACTCCAACCTGACCCGCGCAGTGTTGCCCCATGGCCTGACCGAGTTCGACGTGCATGACGTGCTGAACATTTTCCAGTGCACCGGCCTGAATCACGACGACATGTACTTCATGAAAGCCTGCCCGGCGCAGAAGGGCGATTACCTGGAATTCTTTGCCGAGATCGATCTGTTGTGCGCGCTGTCGACCTGCCCGGGAGGCGATCTGTCGCTGGCCATGTGGGGGCCGGACGCGCAGGACCCGCTGAGCGTGTGTCGCCCGCTTGGGGTGGAGATCTACAAACTGGAGGATTCACTGCTCGAAGGTTGGAGCCAGCCGGAGCGTGCGGCGTACAAAGGGCTGCATGGCTTGCACATCGCCAAGGCCGATTGGGAAAAATAACCGTCACCTGTAGGAGCGAGCCTGCTCGCGATGGACGTTAACGATAACGCGTTTATTCTGAATAAACGCGTTGTTCTCAGGTGCATCGCGAGCAGGCTCGCTCCTACAGGGATCAGGTTTTTTCAGCGGTCCTGCGCATCCTTGGCATCCGCTTGCGCGTTGCGTTCAGCGACGCGCTTGCGTTGCTCATCGGTCAGTTCGACCTTGTGGGCGGTGTCGCGCAACATCATCAAACCACCCACGATCGAGCCGATTGCAACGATCAGAATCAACCAGGCATACCAGGGCATAGGGCTCTCCTTGAGGGCAGGCCGATTGGCGGGTTTCGCCAATCGATCGTGCATACCACTTTGAGCGATTCAATTTCGCAGTGGTTCCATTCTATGCCTGATCGACTCGCAACACCTGCTGCGATTCAGAGTCCGGTCAACATCGCGTCCGCCGGTGCATCGGCGCGCAATTGCGCGGTCAGCATGAAGTACACGAAACCCACGGCCATGAAGCCGAGGAAAATCGCGCCGATCAGTGCGTTGAACCACGCCATCGCCACCAGGCACACCACCGCCAGCACCAGTGCAATGGCCGGCACCAACGGGTAGCACGGCGCGCGGAACGTGCGCTCCAGGTTCGGCTCGGTTTTACGCAGCTTGAACAGGCTCAGCATGCTCATGATGTACATCACGATCGCGCCGAACACTGCCATGGTGATCATCGCGGCGGTCAGCGTCATACCGCCGAGGTTGATCAAGCCGTCGCTGTAGATCGCCGCGATCCCGATGACACCACCGGCGATGATTGCCCGGTGCGGCGTCTGGAAGCGCGAGAGTTTGGCCAGCGACGCCGGCAGGTAACCGGCTCGCGCAAGGGCGAAGAACTGCCGCGAGTAACCGAGGATGATCCCGTGGAAACTCGCCACCAGACCGAACAGGCCGATCCACACCAGCATGTGCAACCAGCCGGAGCTTTCGCCGACCACGGTTTTCATCGCTTGCGGCAGCGGGTCGTTGATGTTCGACAAAGTGCGCCAGTCGCCGACGCCGCCGGCAAAGAACATCACGCCCATGGCCAACAACACCAAGGTCAAAATGCCGCTGATGTACGCCTTGGGAATCGTGCGTTTCGGGTCCTTGGCTTCTTCGGCGGCCATGGCGGCGCCTTCGATGGCGAGGAAAAACCAGATGGCAAACGGAATCGCTGCGAACATCCCGGCAATCGCCGGTGCGCCGAACACATCGGAGCCGGCCCAGCCGTTCAGCGCGAAGTTGCTGAAGCTGAACGCCGGCGCAACCACGCCCATGAACACCAGCAATTCAGCCACCGCGAGTACGCAGACCACCAGCTCGAAGGTGGCCGCCAGTTTCACCCCGAGGATGTTCAGGCCCATGAACACGATGTAGGCGCCGACCGCTGCGTGTTTCGGGTCGAGGGCGGGGAATTGCACGTTGAGGTAGGCGCCGATCGCCAGTGCGATGGCCGGTGGGGCGAAGACGAATTCGATCAGCGTCGCCAGCCCGGCGATCAATCCGCCTTTCTCGCCAAAGGCGCGGCGGCTATAGGCAAAGGGACCGCCGGCGTGGGGAATCGCGGTGGTCAGCTCGGTGAAGCTGAAGATGAAGCAGGTGTACATCGTGGCGACCATGAAGGACGTCACCAGAAAACCAAGTGTGCCCGCCACGCCCCAGCCGTAACTCCAGCCGAAATACTCACCGGAAATCACCAGCCCGACCGCGATGCCCCACAGGTGCAGCGTGCCCAGCGTGGGTTTGAGTTGTGTGTTCATGCGTTTGCTCCCTGAACGGTTTGGACAGCTCGGGGAGGGCGTGTGCAGTGGGCGTGCCAGTGTGGTGATGGCCGTCGTAAAGCGCAAAAAGGTGTCGTATCGGGGATGTTCGGCGCTGGATGGATGGGTTTTATGCATCAGTTGGGGGCGTTGGTGTCTGTTATGCCGTCTTCGCGGGCAAGCCTCGCTCCTACAGGGGATCGGCGCATTCAAAACTGTAGGAGCGAGGCTTGCCCGCGAAGGGGCCCGCAAAAACACCGCTGTAACGCCCGCATAAACCCACTCTTTACACTTTCTTTATGCCCAGCCAACCCCCTCGATCTCGCTCCTTTACAGCCTTCCTTCCGACAATGACTCCACACGCGGCAATACGCCGTAACACGGAGAACTTCCATGAGCGTTCTGGACGGGGTGTCACTGCTGTTGGCAGTGGGGCTGTTCATTTATCTGTTGGTTGCGCTGTTGCGCGCGGACCGGAACTAGGAGCGGCTATGCACAGTTATGACTATTGGCTGATCCTGGCCTTCTTCGCCGTGGTGCTGATCCCGGCACCGTTTCTCGGGCGGTTCTACTACAAGGTCATGGAAGGCCAGCGCACCTGGCTGACACCGATCCTGGGACCTGTGGAGCGTGGCTGTTATCGGGTGGCCGGCGTTGATCCGCAAGCCGAACAGAGCTGGCAGAAATACACCCTGGCCTTGCTCGCCTTCAACCTTGCGGGCTTTTTGCTGTTGTTCGCGATCCTGTTGTTCCAGGACCACTTGCCGCTCAACCCGCAAAACCTGCCGGGTCAGGAGTGGACGCTGGCGTTCAACACCGCCGTCAGTTTCATGACCAATACCAACTGGCAGGGCTACAGCGGCGAGGCCTCGCTGAGCTACCTGAGCCAGATGGTCGGCCTCACCGTGCAGAACTTCGTCAGCGCCGCCACCGGCCTCGCTGTGCTGGTTGCGCTGTGTCGCGGCATCGGTCGCAAATCGACCAAAACCCTGGGCAATTTCTGGGTCGACATGACCCGCGCCACCCTCTATGGCTTGCTGCCGCTGTGCCTGCTGCTGGCGCTGTACCTGGTCTGGCAGGGCGTGCCGCAAACTTTCGCGCAGTACGTGAATGCGGTGACGATGCAAGGCGTCGATCAGGTGATCCCGCTCGGCCCGGCCGCCAGTCAGATTGCGATCAAGCAACTGGGCACCAACGGTGGCGGCTTCTTCGGCGTCAACTCGGCGCACCCGTTCGAGAACCCGACGGCGTGGAGCAACCTGTTCGAGGTGGCCTCTATCATTCTGATCCCGGTCGCCCTGGTGTTCACCTTCGGTCATTACGTCAAAGACCTGCGTCAGAGCCGCGCGATCATCGCCTGCATGCTGGCGCTGTTCCTGATTGGCGGCGCGACCTCGCTGTGGGCTGAATACCAACCGAATCCGACCCTGAACAACGTCGCCGTCGAACAGACCGCGCCGCTGGAAGGCAAGGAAGCGCGCTTCGGCACCACCGCCACGGTGTTGTGGTCGGTGACCACGACCGCCGCGTCCAACGGCTCGGTCAACGGCATGCACGACAGCCTCAACCCGCTGAGCGGCATGGTCGCGATGGTCAACATGATGGTCGGCGAAGTGATCTTCGGCGGCGTCGGTGCCGGGCTCTACGGCATGTTGCTCAACGTGCTGATCGCGGTGTTCCTCGCCGGCCTGATGATCGGCCGCACCCCGGAATACCTCGGCAAGAAACTGCAGGCCAAGGAAGTGCAATTGCTGGTGGTGACTTTGCTGGTGATGCCGGTCGGCGTGCTGGTGCTCGGCGCGATTGCCGCGAGCCTGCCCGGTCCGGTGGCTTCGGTGAGTAACCCCGGCGCCCACGGTTTCAGCCAGTTGCTGTACGCCTACACCTCGGCCAGCGCCAACAACGGTTCGGCGTTCGGCGGCTTCGGTGCCAACACCGCGTTCCATAACCTGATGCTCGGCCTGGGCATGTTGATCGGTCGCTTCGGTTACATCCTCCCGGTACTGGCCCTGGCCGGCAGCCTGGCGATGAAGAAAACCGCACCGATCGGCCAGAACAGTTTCCCGACCCACGGCCCGCTGTTTGTGACGTTGCTGACCGTGACCATTTTGCTGGTGGGTGGTTTGACCTTCCTGCCGACATTGGCACTGGGTCCGATTGCAGAACATTTGAGCATGGGCTTCTGAGGAATCAATGATGAATATGCCCGTAAGTAAAGCCGCCACCGTCAAGGCGCCGGAACAACCGAAAACCGCAATCTCGGCCCTGTGGCGTCCGGCGTTGGTGCAAGCCTTCGTCAAGCTCGACCCACGGCAATTGCAGCGTGCGCCGGTGATGCTGGTGGTCGAACTGACCGCCGTCCTGACCACCGTGCTGTGCTTCATTCCCGACAGCGCCGTGCCGACCTTCGTCGCTGCGCAAATTGCATTGTGGCTGTGGTTCACCGTGCTGTTCGCCAACTTCGCCGAAGCCTTGGCCGAAGGTCGCGGCAAGGCTCGCGCCGACAGCCTCAAGGCTGGCAGCGAAGGCTTGAGCGCACGCCGCAAAACCGGCAACGGCGCCTTTCAAGTGGTGCCGGCCACCAGCCTGCGCAAGGGCGATGTGGTGCGCGTCGAAGCCGGGGAAATGATCCCCGGTGACGGCGAGGTCATCGAAGGCATCGCGGCGGTCAACGAAGCGGCGATTACCGGTGAATCCGCGCCGGTGATCCGTGAGTCCGGCGGCGACCGTTCGGCCGTCACCGGCAACACCCGACTGGTCTCCGACTGGCTGCTGGTGCGCATCACCGCCAACCCTGGCGAGTCGACACTGGACCGCATGATCGCTTTGGTCGAAGGCGCCAAACGCCAGAAAACCCCGAACGAAGTCGCGCTCGACATCCTGCTGATCGGCTTGACGCTGATCTTCCTGCTGGTGGTCGTGACCCTGCAACCGTTCGCCCACTTCGCCAACGGCAGCCTGCCGCTGGTGTTCCTGGTGGCGTTATTGGTCACGCTGATTCCGACCACCATCGGCGGTTTGCTCTCGGCCATCGGTATCGCCGGCATGGACCGTCTGGTACGCCTGAACGTGATCGCCAAATCCGGGCGCGCCGTGGAAGCGGCGGGGGACGTGCACGTGTTGCTGCTGGACAAGACCGGCACCATCACCTTTGGTAATCGTCGTTGCACCGCGGTGTATGCCGCACCGGGTGTGAGCGCCAAGGAACTGGCCGAGGGTGCGCTGTTCGCTTCGCTGGCCGATGACACCGCGGAAGGCAAGTCCATCGTCGAGTACCTGCGCGGTGTTCATCCACAACCCGAGCCTGCCACCGAAGTGCTGACGGCGGTGCCGTTCAGCGCCGAGACTCGCTTGTCCGGTGTCGACTATCAGGGCCGTGTGTATCGCAAGGGCGCGGTGGATTCGCTGCTGGCGTTCGTCGGTCTGAAACGCGCCGATCTCGCCCCGGCACTGTCCCGGGAAATCGACAAGATCGCCCAGAGCGGCGGCACGCCGTTGCTGGTGTGCGCCGACGGTAAATTGCTCGGCGCGATTCACCTCAAGGACGTGGTCAAGCCAGGCATCCGCGAGCGTTTCGCCGAGCTGCGCAAGCTAGGGATTCGCACCGTCATGGTGACCGGTGACAACCCGCTGACCGCCGCGGCGATTGCGGCCGAAGCTGGTGTGGACGACGTGCTGGCTGAAGCTACGCCAGAGAAAAAACTGGCGCGCATTCGTCATGAGCAGAACGACGGTCGTCTGGTCGCCATGTGCGGCGACGGCGCCAACGACGCCCCGGCACTGGCCCAGGCAGACGTCGGCATGGCGATGAACGACGGTACGCAAGCAGCGCGTGAAGCGGCCAACATGGTCGACCTCGACAGCGATCCGACCAAGTTGCTGGACGTGGTGCAGATCGGCAAGGAATTGCTGGTGACTCGCGGTGCGCTGACGACGTTTTCGATCGCCAACGACGTCGCCAAATACTTCGCGATTCTGCCGGCGCTGTTTGCCTCGATCTACCCGCAACTGGGTGTGCTCAACGTCATGCAACTGAGCAGTCCGCAGAGCGCGATTCTGTCGGCAATTGTGTTCAACGCCTTGATCATCGTCGTGCTGATTCCACTGGCCTTGCGTGGCGTGCGTGTGCAGGCGGCGAGTGCGGCGGCGTTGCTGCGCCGCAACCTGTTGATCTACGGGCTGGGCGGGATTCTGGTGCCGTTCGTGGGCATCAAGGCGATCGACATGCTGTTGACGGCGTTGCATCTGGTTTGACCCGATTTGGCGGTGTGTCAAACACACTGCCTTCGCGGGCAAGTCGAAACGTCGCACCGCTCGCTCCTACAGGTGTTCACACCGCCCTGTAGGAGCGAAGCTTGCTCGCGAAGAATGCACCACGGTTCATCTATATGAACACCGAATCTGTTCACCGAATTCGAGGATTTTGAAATGTCCACAATGATACGTCCGGCCCTGAGCCTGCTGGTCCTGATGACCCTGATCACCGGCGTCGCTTACCCGTTGGTGGTCACTGGCGTCGCGCAGGTCGCGTTCCCTGACCAGGCCAATGGCAGCCTCGTGCGCGACGCCGACGGCAAAGTCCGCGGCTCTTCGCTGATTGCCCAGGATTTCACCGGTGACGCCTGGTTCCATCCGCGCCCGTCGGCCGGTGCTTTCGCCACGGTATCGAGCAGCGCCAGCAACCTGTCACCAAGCAACCTGGCCCTGGCCACTCGGGTGATCGACGATGCCAATAAACTGCTGGTGCCAGGCCAGGGGCCGGTGCCGTTGGCGCTGCTGACCACTTCTGGCAGCGGGCTTGATCCGCACTTGCCACCAGCGGCGATTGCCTATCAACTGGCGCGTGTTGCGGCGACGCGGAATCTGCCGGTGTCTACGCTTCAGAATCTGCTGGCCGCGCACATCGAACAGCCGTTGGTGGGGCCGCCGGTGGTGAATGTGTTGGCGCTGAACATGGCGTTGGAAAAGTTGTAAATCGGTGGCGCCGCCAATCGCTAGCAGGCTAGCTCCCACATGGAATGCATACCCCCTGTGGGAGCTAGCCTGCTAGCGATGGCGATAGAACAATCACCACATCAACACCTGAAATAAGAGATCCCCAAACATGAGTGACTCCGGCCGCGCCGACGCGCTGTTAGCAGACCTGCCCCGCGATGGCCGTGGCCGGCTCAAGGTTTTCCTCGGTGCCGCGCCCGGTGTCGGCAAGACCTACGCCATGCTGCAAGCGGCCCACACCCAACTGCGCCAGGGCGTAAAAGTCATCGCCGGCGTGGTCGAAACCCACGGCCGTGCCGAAACCGAAGCGCTGCTCGGCGGCTTGCCGCAGCAACCGCTGGTGCGCTCGGAATACCGTGGCGTGATGCTCGAAGAAATGGACCTCGACGGCCTGCTCGCAGCCAAACCGAAACTGGTGCTGGTCGACGAACTGGCCCACAGCAACGCGCCCGGCAGTCGACACGCCAAGCGCTGGCAAGACATTCAGGAATTGCTCGCCGCCGGCATTGACGTGTTCACCACGGTCAACGTCCAGCACCTGGAAAGCCTCAACGACCAGGTGCGCGGCATCACCGGTGTGCAGGTCCGCGAAACCTTGCCGGACTGGGTGCTGCAAGAAGCCTATGAACTGCTGCTGATCGACTTGCCGCCACGCGAGCTGCTCGAACGACTGCGCGACGGCAAGGTCTACGTGCCGGAGCAGGCGCGGGCGGCCATCGATGCGTTTTTCACCCAGACCAACCTCACCGCCCTGCGCGAATTGGCGATGCAGACGGCAGCGGCTCAGGTCGATAACGATCTGGCGCAAGGGTATCGCCAGCTCGGCCAGGCGGCACCTGCAGTGCGCGGTCGGCTGCTGGTCGGTGTCGATGGCGATGCTCAGGCCGAACGCCTGGTGCGTCACGCCAGTCGTGTCGCCCAGCGCCGGCATTTGCCGTGGAGCCTGGTGCACGTGGACAACGGCAGCGTGCGCGACGAGCAATCGCGCCTGCGTCTGCAAAGTGCCCAGCAACTGGCCGAACGTCTCGGTGGCGAAGTGGTGTTGTTGCGTGCCGGCGAAGTTGCGAAAACCCTGATCCAGCACGCCGCCGAACGCCGCGCCAGCCTGGTGTTGGTCGGTCAGTCCCGGCAGCGTTTGCGTCGGCGCCTGTTCGGCGGTGGTCTGGCCTCACGCTTGTTGCGCGATGCACGCGGACTGGAAATCAACGTCCTCGACAGCGATCACGAACAGCATCAGCCGCGCCAGCGTTCGGCGCAGTCACTGGTGTGGTTCGACTATGCGCTGGCGCTGGTTGCAACCGTGCTCGCCAGCGCACTGGCCTGGGCCGTGGCGAGTGTCTTGCCGCTGCCGAACATCTCGCTGGTGTTCCTCGCCGCCGTGTTGCTGGTGGCGGTGCGCAGCAGCCTCGGCCCGGCGCTGGCCTGTGCGGCGCTGTCGTTTCTGACCTATGACTTTCTGTTCATTCCGCCGAATTTTTCCTTCAGCATCCAGCGCGAAGAAGACGTACTGACGCTGCTGTTTTTCCTGCTGATGGCTGCGCTCACCGGCAACCTCGCCGCGCGCCAGCGCCGGCAATTGCAGGCGTTGCGCGATACGCAGGAAGAGACCACCGAACTGCTCGACCTGTCGCGCAAACTCACCGCCGCCACCGACCGCCAGGCCGTGGTCAGCGCCGCCGCGCAGCACCTCAACGGCTGGAAAGACGTGCAGCTGTGCCTGCTCAATCGCGACGGTCAGGCGGGTTGGAAAGTCGAAACCGGTGGCCCCCTGGAATTCACCGAAGCCGAACGCGCCGCCGCCGATTGGGCCTGGCAACACGATCAACCGGCGGGCGCGGGCACCGGCACGTTGCCGTTCGGGCGTTGGTGGTGGTGGCCGCTTTCGGTGGAAGACGGGCCGCTGGCGTTGCTCGGCGTCTGTGCCAAAGAAGGGCAGACCTTGAGCGGTCAGCGTCGACGTTTGTTGACCGCGCTCAGTCAGCCGCTGGCCCAGGCGCTGGCACGCGCACAATTGGCCGAAGACCTGGAAGCGGCGCGGCTGCATGGTGAAACCGAGCAACTGCGCAGTGCCTTGCTGGCGTCGGTGTCTCACGATTTGCGCACGCCGCTGACCTCCATGCGCGGCAGCATCGACAGCCTGTTGGCGCTCGGCGAAGCCATCCCGCTGGAGGATCGTCGCGAACTGCTTGAAGGCACGCGTGATGAAGCCGAGCGCCTTGATCGCTACATTCAAAACCTGCTGGACATGACCCGCCTCGGTCACGGCGCGCTGAAGCTCGCGCGGGACTGGGTGTCACCGGCCGACATCGTTGGCAGTTCGCTCAATCGCCTGCGCGCGGTGCTGGCGCCGTTGCAGGTCAGCACCGATGTGCCCGCGCAACTGCCGCTGCTGTTCGTCCACGCCGCGCTGATCGAGCAGGCGCTGGTCAACGTGCTGGAAAACGCCGCACGGTTTTCACCGGTGCATGGGCGTTTGCAATTGCGCGCTGGCGTGGATCAAAACGAGCTGTTCTTCTCGGTCAGCGATGAAGGCCCGGGCATTCCGGAAGAAGAGCGGGCGAAAATTTTCGACATGTTCTACACCGCCGCACGCGGTGATCGTGGCGGGCAGGGGACCGGGCTGGGGCTGGCGATCTGTCAGGGCATGGTCGGCGCGCACGGCGGGCGCATCAGCGTCGGTGACGGCATCGACGGGCGCGGCACCTGCATCACCCTTCACTTGCCCTTGCAGGAACAACCTTCCTTTGAAATCGAGAGCGGACAGTGAGCACTGAAAGTGAAGCCTGATACCCTTTGGACATCTCCATGCCGCGACCGGAAACCATGAGCCAGACCGCGACCATTTTGGTCATCGACGACGAACCGCAGATCCGCAAGTTCCTGCGCATCAGCCTCGCCTCCCAAGGCTACAAAGTGCTGGAGGCCGGCACCGGCACCGAAGGCCTGGCGCAAGCCGCATTGAACAAACCCGATTTGCTGGTGCTCGACCTCGGCCTGCCGGACATGGACGGCCAGCAAGTGCTGCGCGAGTTTCGTGAATGGTCGACGGTGCCGGTGCTGGTGCTGTCGGTGCGCGCTGGTGAAGGGCAGAAGGTCGAAGCGCTGGATGGCGGCGCCAATGACTACGTGACCAAGCCGTTCGGCATCCAGGAATTTCTGGCGCGGGTGCGTGCCCTGTTGCGTCAGGCGCCGGTGGGCGAGGCGCAACAAGCGGCGTTGACGTTCGGCCCGTTGACCGTGGATCTGGCGTATCGCCGGGTGCTGCTCGAAGGTGTCGAAGTGGCGTTGACCCGCAAGGAATACGCAGTGCTGGCGCAACTGGCGCGGCATCCGGGAAGGGTCATCACCCAGCAGCAATTGCTCAAGGATATCTGGGGGCCGACCCATACCGAAGACAGTCACTATCTGCGGATTGTGGTGGGGCATTTGCGGCAGAAGCTGGCGGATGATCCGACGCAGCCACGGTTTATCGTGACCGAGGCGGGGGTTGGGTATCGGTTGTTGAGTGAGGGTGGGGTTTAGTTTTGTGTTGGATGGGATGACGCTTTCGCGGGCAAGTCGGATCGCCGCACCGCTCGCTCCTACAAGGCTGCACTCGACCCGTAGGAGCGAGGCTTGCCCGCGAAGAGGCCCTCACATTCACCCGAGACCCTCAGGAATCCCGCTCATTCTCATACCGATCCAAGGTGTCCCGCGCAATCTCGCGCCCCAGCGCGATCAACTCCGGCGCCTTGTAAAACTCGAAGAACCGGCACACCCGCTTCGGCACGTTGATCAGAATATCCGGCGGATAGCCGGCGATCTTGTACTGCGCCAACGACGTCTGCATCACCTCGAAACTCTGGTTGATCAAATCCAGCAAGGACGCCGGTCCCACGTTGTCGATGATGAATGAACCGGTGGCCGACTTCGGCGCACCGTCGCGTTCAGGGGCGGCTGCCGGTTGCTGGGCTTCGGGTTCGGCGGACTCGACCCAGGGATTGATCTCGGCCGCCTCGGCCATCAACGCTTCCTTTTCCAGCAACAGCAATTGTTCTGCCTGTTTGCGGCGGAACGGCATTTTCGAACCCAGTGAGTTGAGCAGGCTGTCGAACCGGGTCCTGAACGCGGCAGGGCGCTGGATCACCGGCAATTGATAGTGACGCTGGTTGGTGGAGTTGAGGTTGACCGCAATGATCAGGTCGCAATGGCTCGACACCACGGGCACGATCGGCAAAGGGTTGAGAATGCCGCCGTCCACCAGCATGCGATTGCCTTGCATCACCGGGGTAAACAGGCTCGGGATGGCCGCCGAGGCGCGCATTGCCTGGTGCAGGCAACCTTCCTGAAACCAGATTTCCTGCTGATTGGTCAGGTCGGTGGCCACCGCCGTGTAGGGGATGCGCAGGTCTTCGATATTGATCTCGCCGACGATCTTGCGGATCTGCCCGAAGACCTTCTCGCCGCGAATCGCCCCCAGCCGAAAACTGACGTCCACCAGGCGCAACACGTCGAGGTAATCCAGGCTTTCGATCCAGTTACGGTATTCGTCCAGTTTGCCGGCGGCATAAATCCCGCCGACCACCGCACCCATCGAGCAGCCGGCAATGCAGGAGATGTCGTAGCCACGCCGTTCGATCTCTTCAATGACCCCGATATGGGCATACCCTCGGGCCCCACCTGAGCCCAGCACCAGTGCGACGCGCTTTTTCATGAATCGCCCTCGTCTGACAAGGTTCAACAATGCACCCATCGAGGGGCGCGCTTCAATCGTCAAGGTCGCTTGGCAGGGTGAAGGCGTCGTTTTTTCGACACTCCATGGCGGCAGATGGTTATTCTCCCGAGCGCTATAGTTTCGGCGGCGGGAGCAAGGCACTTTTCACGCGCCGGACCGTCTTACCTGCAAGACTGTTTTCCTATTGTTGAGGTATGAGTGATGAAAGCCTGGATCTGTGTGCCCTTGATTGCGCTGGCACTCGCCGGTTGTGCCGGCAAAACCGCTTACCGTGACAGCTGCGGCAACGGGCTCGATGCGGCGTGGCGTGAGCTGGACCTGGCCAAGGCCGAAGGTTTCGCCGGCACCGTCAGCTACTCCAAGGCCCTGTCTTTGCTGACCGGCGCCAAGACCCAGCAGCAATTCGAAGCGTTCGAAGGCTGCGCCAGGAAAGCCGAGAAGGCGCGCTTTTATATTCGTGAGTCACGCGCTGGCCGTTAAACAAGGCGCTAATCTGTAGGAGCCGGCTTGCTGGTGAAGGCGTCATCACGGCCGCCATCGCCAGCAAGCCGGCTCCTACAATTGGAGTCAATCACATGATTAATCGGTTGGTGGCTCAAGTTCTGGGCCTGGAAGTCCGTTTGCTGGCCTGTCAGGCCCGATTGAATGCCCGCACCGACCCGGAAGCGTTGCACGATCTGCGCACCACGGTTCGCCGTTTGCGCAGCCTGCTGCGACCATTGCGTGGCTTGCCCGGTGTCGAGCAACTGGAAGCGGCAGCATCGGCCGTGGGGCAATTGACCACGCCGTTGCGCGATCGCGAAGTGCTGGCGGCGTATTTGCTCGAGCACGATCAACCCGAGGCGGCGCAACGGCGCATGGCGCAGATGGCCGAGGCTTATCCAGCGGTTGCGGCGAGTCCTGAGCTGTTGCAGTTGCTGATGATCCTTGACGCCTTTCCGCGCTTTATACGCGCCTCGCAACGTCAGGGGTTGCTCAAGGGCTTGCGTCAACGCATCGAGAAACGCCTGGCCAGACAATGGAAGAAACTCGACCAGGCGCTGCACGATCCCGCCCATGATCGCCATCGCCTGCGCTTGCTGATCAAGCGCGTGCGTTATGGCATCGAGGCGTATCCCGAGCTGGATCGCTTGCCGAAACCGGCGCTGCCCAGATTGAAGTCGGCCCAGGCCGCTTTGGGCGATTGGCACGACTGCTGGCAATGGTTGGCCCGGGCCGAACAGGAACCCGATTTGCAACCTTGCGTGGCGGTCTGGAAAACCACCATGGCCCAGGCCGAGGGACGCGCGGACCGTGTGCTCGACAAACTCAGTGCCAGCTGTTTCAAATCCTGAAACCACCATGGATGACTTGATCACTAATTGGCTGGACAACACAGAACCTTGTGGGAGCGAGCCTGCTCGCGATCGCGGTAAATCAGCAGCATCAATGTCGGATGTTGTACCGCTATCGCGAGCAGGCTCGCTCCCACATGGGTTCGGTGTGGAGCCGAGCCATGCGCGGCCCATCTGTCCGTACTTTTGGCCGGAATAAGCGCTGTGCCGTTTTAGCTGGCTGGTTAAGATCTCTTCATTCCTTTTCTGCCCTTGAGGTTTCCATGCGCTTTTCCGATCTGCTCGACGCCGTCCGCAGCCAGCCGCTGGAGCTGTCTATTCCGGCCGAATGGGCGCAGGGTCGCGCCAGTTTTGGTGGCCTGGTGGCCGCCTTGCAATACGAAGCCATGCGCGCGAAGGTGCCGGCGGATCGTCCTGTGCGTTCGCTGGCGATCACCTTTGTCGGGCCGGTCGAGCCTGAAGTGCCGGTCAGTTTTGAAGTCGACGTCCTGCGCGAAGGCAAGGCGGTCAGCCAGGTACTGGGCCGGGCGATGCAGAAGGGCCAGGTGGTGACACTCATCCAGGGCAGCTTCGGCGCCTCGCGACCGTCCGAAGTGGCGGTAACCGCCACGCCGGCCCCCGAAATGAAGCACTGGGACGATTGCCAGGAGCTGCCATTCATCAAAGGTGTACTGCCGGAATTCATGCGCCATCTGGCGATGCGCTGGAGTGTTGGCGGCCTGCCGTTCACCGGCAATAAATCCCGCGAGATGGGCGGTTGGGTGCGCTTGCGCGGGGATGTGAAGGAAGAGGCGGTCAGTGAGGCGCATATTCTGGCGCTGGTGGACGCCTGGCCCCCATCCTTGATGCCGCACCTGACGAAACCGGCGATGGGCAGCACGCTGACCTGGACCATCGAATTCGTCCAGCCGGTGCTGGAATTGAGCACGCTGGACTGGTGCAAATACCTCGTTGAAATCGAACATGCCGCTGACGGCTACGGTCACGCGGCGGCGCAGCTGTGGAACGCAGAAGATCAGTTGATTGCCATGAGCCGGCAGACGGTGACGGTTTTCGCCTGATCAGTGACGACGGTGGCGCTCACGCCAGGCGCGCCACCAGCCGCCGCTGAGGAAAAACCGTGGAAAGGTCAGGAACTGCTCGACCAACAAGCGCGACACCGCGTCTTTGCGATCACTGAACGGCTCGGAGGCTTGCGCCTCCAGGCTGTGACCGTGGCGTTGCAGGCCCAATGCCGCGAGCAGGCCGATGACGCCAATCGCGAAATTCGCAAAGCTCAGGCTGAACACCCCGCAAACCAGCAGCAGAAACGCCACGATGAACAGCGGCACGGCAATCAGGTGCAACACCAGATTGGCCGGGTGCTGGTGATTGTCCGGGTACGCGCGCCATTGCCAGGCGGGAAGGTTGGGGTGACGTTTGCCCATGATGCTGATCCTCGATCCATGTTGAACACATGATTGAAGAATAGGCGCGGCATGGGCGGGCGGCGAATCAAGGATGGCTATCGGAGTGATAGGTGTCATGGTCGAAATTGATATTGATTGATCTGACGCCTTCGCGGGCAAGTCGGATCGCCGCACCGCTCGCTCCTACGGGTCTGCGCCGACCTTGTAGGAGCGAGGCTTGCCCGCGAAGGGGGCCTCAAAGTTTCAACTGCCCAATGGCCTTGCTCAACTCCCCGGCCAGCGCCGCCAATTCATTACTGGTCGTCGCCGAGTCCACGGTCTGCTTAACGGTGTTCTCGGTCACATCGCGAATACTCACCACCGCCCGATTCATCTCTTCCGCCACTTGGCTCTGCTGTTCCGCCGCCACGGCGATCTGCGTATTGCTTTCGCGCATCTGCGCCACTGCGCTGGTGATTTCGGCCAGTGCGGCGCCAGCCTCTTGCGCCTGTTGCACGCAGTCGTCCGCCTTGAACGAGCTTTCCTGCATGAAATCCACCGCGTCCCGCGTACCGGCCTGCAACGCCGAAACCATGAGGGTGATCTCGTCGGTCGAGGTCTGCACGCTTTTGGCCAGGTTGCGCACTTCATCGGCGACCACGGCAAAACCACGACCCATTTCCCCGGCCCGGGCTGCTTCAATCGCCGCATTCAGCGCCAGTAGATTGGTTTGCTCGGCGATGCTGTGGATCACATTGACCACGCCGTTGATCTTCTGGCTGTCTTCGGCCAGACGCTGAATCATCTCGGCCGTCTGCTGGACGCCAGTGGACAACCCGGCAATCGATTTCTGCACGCGGCTGACCACTTCCTGGCCGCTGCCAGCCAGGGTGTCGGCGGTTTTCGAAAGGTCGCGGGTGGCACCGGCGTGCTGGGCGATGTGGTAGACGGTGGCGGTCATTTCGTTGATCGCCGTGGCGGCCTGATCGGTCTCGCTTTGCTGACCGAGCATGCCGTGGCGCACTTCGTTCATGCTCGATGCCAGCCGAGCGGCACCGTCATCCAGTTGTCGTGCGGTGCTGGCGACGGTGTTGACCACCCGTTGGTAACCGGCCTGCATCGCGTTGAACGCACCGGCCATCTGCCCGACTTCGTCCGTGCAGGCCAGTGGCACACGGGCGGAGAGGTCGCCGGTTTTTTCGACGTGGAGCATGACGTCTTTCAACGTATTGAGCTGGCTGAGCAGAAAGCGGATCAACAATTGCGACGCACCGAGCATCGCCAGCATCAGGATGAACACCGCCACGGCGTAGTTGGCGAAACGTTCTTCGAACACCTGGCTCAGGCTCGGGCCATAAGCAATCACGGCGACGTGTTGGCCGTCGGTACGCGTGAACACTTCGGCGCCCATCAACGGGTTGTCGCCGAACAACGGCATCGAGTTGATCTCGACCCAGCCGTTGCTGTCCGTCAGTTCCAGCACGGGTTGATCGTTGAGCAACGGCGCGTGCCCACGACTGAACGTCAGCAGGTTGACGGCCTTGGGCAGCGCTTGCCCGGCCGGCCAGGCGCCGAGCAGGCGTGCCTGTGCCTGGGCGGACACTTTGGATGCGTGACTGCGGGCCTGTTGTTCGAGCTGTACGGCATACAGCACCAACAACAGGGTCGTGACGAAGGCGACAGCATTGACCGCCCAGAATTTATATTTCAGCGAGATGTTGCTAAGCCAGGCACCCATGGAGGTCTTCTCTGATAGCGGAAACAGTATTGGCAAGGTGCCAGCATTGTGCCGCGGCCCCGTGCGCCGGATCTTGATATGGGTCAACATTCCCGGTCACGCTCGCGCACAGGAACTGCGGGACGTAATGCGCTATCCTTCGCGCCTTCAAAATTCCCTCGCTACAGGATTCCGCCCCCATGAAAGCCGCACTCGTCGAACTCATCAGCAAAATCAGCTCCGGGTGCATGAGCGAAGACGAAATCCTCAAAGTCGCCGACGAAGCGGCCCAGGCCTACGCCGATCCAGATGCTTTTCTGGCTGCCAATCCAGACATTAACTACGATGACACTTTCCCGATTCCGTTGGGCGAGTGGGTCGTCGTCGGCAGCCTGCCGGAAACCGTGCTGTTCCAGGCAGACACCTATGTGGACCTGTTCGCACAGATCGTCGCTTCGTTTGGTCCGGGCGTGGATTTCAACATCAAACCCAAGCAACTGGCCAAGACCGAAGCGCTGACCGCGCTCAATCGCATCCAGGTGCAAATGGGCAGCATGAACAAGGAAAACGGCGGTTATACGCTGATGAATTTCAGCCAGTTGCTCGACGACGAGCTGCAAGTGGTGCTGGTGTACGGCAACGACGTACCGCGTGTGCTCGAGCTGTGCGCCGAGGTCGGCATTGCTGCCGCGCCTTCCCTGGAAGCCCTGAAAGTCGCCATCCACGTTTGATGGCATGAAACGAAACCCCTGGGGCCGACTATCCTGAGAGGGCACACAACGCTTAGGGAGCGACACCATGGGTTCCACGTTCAACGGCCTGGTGGGCCTGATCATCCTTGTCCTGGACATCTGGGCAATCATCAACGTGCTGAAAAGTGGCGCCGACACCGGGATGAAAATCATCTGGGTCCTGCTGATCCTGCTGCTGCCGGTCCTGGGCCTGATCATCTGGGCCATCGCCGGGCCACGGGGCAATGTGCGTATCTGAATACGCACTCAAGGCCGACACATTTCTACTGTGGGAGCGAGCCTGCTCGCGATGAACGATAACGCGGTTTACTGTCAAATCGCGTCATCGTTCATCGCGAGCAGGCTCGCTCCCACAATGTTCTGCGTATACACGACAGACGAAGGTTCGACCTGTCATCTTCCGCGACGTAGAATGCGCGCCTTTCCCGGGCAATCGAGCTGATCGATTGGCCATCATGGGCGGGTAACCGTCCGTTGCCACCGCATTCATCGGAGCACTTCCCATGAGCAACACTCCAACCAGCGATTACCTGGAAACCCTCTACGAAGGCTACGGCCAGCGTTTTCGCATGGAAAAACTGCTGCACGAAGTGCGCACCGAACACCAGCACCTGGTGATTTTCGAGAACCCGCGCATGGGCCGCGTCATGGCGCTGGACGGCGTGATCCAGACCACCGAAGCCGACGAATTCATCTACCACGAGATGCTCACCCACGTGCCGATCCTGGCGCACGGCAGCGCCAAGCGCGTGCTGATCATCGGCGGTGGCGACGGCGGCATGCTGCGTGAAGTGGCCAAACACCGTAACGTCGAGCACATCACCATGGTCGAGATCGACGGCACCGTGGTCGACATGTGCAAGGAGTTCCTGCCGAACCACTCCAAGGGTGCATTCGATGATCCGCGCCTGAACCTGGTGATCGACGATGGCATGCGTTTCGTCGCCACCACCACTGAAAAGTTCGACGTGATCATTTCCGACTCCACCGACCCTATCGGTCCGGGCGAAGTGCTGTTCTCGGAAAACTTCTACCAGGCCTGCCGTCGTTGCCTCAACGAAGGCGGCATCCTGGTGACCCAGAACGGCACGCCGTTCATGCAGATCGAAGAAGTCAAAACCACCGCCGGCCGCCTGCGCAGCCTGTTCCCGGACTGGCACTTCTACCAGGCCGCCGTGCCGACTTACATCGGCGGTTCGATGACTTTTGCCTGGGGCGCGACCAACACCGCTTATCGCAAATTGTCCCGCGAAACCCTGCAACAGCGCTTTGCCGGTAGCGGCATCGTCACCCGCTACTACAATCCGGAAATCCACATCGGCGCGTTCGCCTTGCCGCAATACGTGTTGCAGGCCGTGAACAAGCCAAGCAACGACTAAAAGTACACAAAACCCCTGTAGGAGCGAAGCTTGCTCGCGAAGGCGGCATATCAGTCAATAAACATGTCGACTGAAACACCGCCTTCGCGAGCAAGCTTCGCTCCTACAGGGACCGTGTTTTTCATGCTTGCACGGCGTAATCTGTTTGAACGATCGGTCTGGGTAAAAGTCCAGATGGATGTAAGCCCATTTACGGGTTTGTTCGAGGAGGCAGTGATGCAAAAGTGGAAAATCACTTTCGTGGATGATCACGGTGAAACAGCCAACGAAGTTTTTGAGTGCGACGAATGCCCGGACAACGAGCACGCCGCCAAACTGATCAAGGAACGTCTCCTTCCTGTCGTCGCCGAACTGGATCTGAACGATCTGGAAGGGCGAACTGCTGATGCAAGCGTCAAGAATCTTAAAGCCCAGAACAGCATCCAGATCCTCGGCATTACTCCCGTCTGATACCCCCTCTGGAACACTCGTGAAATAACCAGGCCTTGGCAGCGGCTCCGACTTGGGGCTACTCTGCAAGCGAGATCAGCGAATGGATCGCTAAGGTCTGGTCTTGTCAGCTACATGCTTGTTTCCCATCGGCAATTTGCTTGCCGCAGCGCTCGCACCCTTCGGTTGCCGGCGTCGGGAGTACGGAAAGTCTATCCATCGGTATCAGGAGGACGTTTCATGAGCACAGCCTATCAAGAAGACATCAGCAGCTCGGTTCTGCGCCGCATGAAAGAAGGCGGTTTCGACTTTTCACGTTTCCATCCCATCGAGTTCTACGCCATTTTCCCGGACGAGGAGCGGGCACGCAGGGCGGCAGGGCATTACTGCGGTGAATCCATGAATGCACAAATCAGCGTGCGCGACGACGGCGCCTGGTCCCTGGAACTGAGCAAAGTGATGTACGCCACCTATGACGGCATCGGCGACTTTGAGCAGGATTTCGAGGCGGTGGTCGAGCCTTTGGGTGGCATCATCGAAGGATGGGGCGTCAAGCAGGAGGTACGAGGGCTACTCGCATAACACTATGAACAGCGACAACATCCACTAACGGCTGACCTTCGGGTTGGCCGTTTTCGTTTGTGCAGAATTCGAGGGCCGATCGCCAGCAAGCCGGCTCCTACAGAAATCCGGCGTGCCACAAATCACCGCCCCCTGTAGGAGCCAGCTTGCTGGCGATGACGTCCTCCCCATCACCGCCAAACCATCGCCCACAAATCCCGAAACAAAAAAAAGCCGCCTGAGCAAGGCGGCTAAAAGGGAAGTTCGGTGAGCATTTCCAGCGAATGCGCGAATTATCCGCATCCCCCTCCGGGCAGTGAAATCAACTCTGACTATGCTGGTGATAGGCGACAGCATTGCTTCGCAATGAAGCGGGGGCGATCAGGTTGGGGCATTTGCCGCACAGGATTGGTGCGGTGTTAATCATGTGAATATCCAACCGATTGATATCAAAGCGTTTCTGCCGATGGCACGGGCCTTGCGAAGGCCTGGATGTCCGGGTGACAAGGAGTACGGCATGATCCGCACCTATTTTGATGAGATGTACGATGCCGGCGGCCAGGTCCGCCCGCATTATCGGGAGTTTGCCCGTTGGCTGGCCGAAACGCCTGACGAGCTTTTGGCACAACGGCGACGCGAGGCCGATCTGCTGTTTCATCGCGCCGGGATTACTTTCACGCTCTACGGGGACGAGCAGGGGACAGAGCGCCTGATTCCCTTCGACACCATTCCGCGCAGCATCCCCGCCAGTGAATGGCGGATCGTCGAACGCGGCTGCATCCAGCGGGTCAAGGCGCTGAACATGTTCCTCGCCGACCTCTATCACGAGCAGCGCATCATCAAGGCCGGCATCATCCCGGCCGAACAAGTGCTGGCCAACGAGCAATACCAGTTGGCGATGCAGGGGCTGGATCTGCACCGGGATATCTATTCCCACATTTCCGGCGTCGACCTGGTGCGCGATGGCGACGGCACGTACTACGTGCTCGAAGACAACCTGCGTACACCGAGCGGCGTGAGCTACATGCTCGAAGACCGCAAGATGATGATGCGCCTGTTCCCCGAGTTGTTCTCGGCCCAGCGCATCGCCCCGATCGATCATTATCCGAACCTGTTGCTCGACACCCTGAAAAGCTCCAGCCACCTCGATAACCCGAGCGTGGTGGTACTGACGCCGGGTCGCTTCAACAGCGCGTTTTTCGAGCATGCGTTTCTCGCTCGGGAAATGGGCGTGGAGCTGGTGGAAGGCGCGGACCTGTTCGTGCGTGACGACAAGGTGTTCATGCGCACCACGGACGGGCCGAAAGCCGTCGATGTGATCTACCGCCGTCTCGACGATGCATTCCTTGATCCGCTGGCGTTCAATCCGGACTCGATGCTTGGCGTTCCGGGGCTGCTGTCGTCGTACCGCTCGGGCAATGTGGTGCTGGCGAATGCCATCGGCACCGGGGTGGCGGACGATAAGTCGGTGTATCCGTTTGTCACCGACATGATCCGTTTCTACCTCGACGAAGAGCCGATCCTGAAGAACGTTCCGACGTTCCAGTGTCGTAATCCTTCCGAACTGTCCCACGTGCTGGCCAATCTTCCAGAACTGGTGGTCAAGGAAACCCAGGGCTCCGGCGGCTACGGAATGTTGGTGGGACCGGCGGCGACGGCGGCGGAAATCGAATCCTTCCGCGAGCGAATCAAGGCCAAACCCCACGCGTATATCGCGCAACCGACGTTGTCCCTGTCGACCTGCCCGACCTTTGTCGAAAACGGCATCGCACCACGCCATATCGACCTGCGTCCGTTTGTATTGTCTGGCCGCGAAACCCGGGTTGTGCCCGGCGGTTTGACCCGTGTCGCCCTGCGTGAAGGCTCCCTGGTGGTGAATTCCTCCCAGGGCGGCGGAACCAAGGACACCTGGGTGGTCGAGGATTGAAGGAAGCCTGCCATGTTAAGTAGAACTGCCTCGGATTTGTATTGGATGTCGCGTTACCTGGAGCGGGCGGAAAACCTCGCACGGATGCTCGACATCAGTTATTCGCTGTCGCTGATGCCGCAGGATGGCCGCGGTGACGGTCTGCATGAACTCGCCATGCCGCTGCTGATAACCGGCACCCTGGACGATTACCTCGAACGTCACGGCGAGTTGCATGCCGAACGGCTGCTGCACTTTTTTGCCCTGGACGCGGCCAACCCGGCGAGCATCTACAGCTGCCTCGGTTCGGCACGGGCCAGTGCCCATGCCGTACGGGGGCGAATCACCGCGGACATGTGGGAGAACATCAACGCCACCTGGCTGGAAATTCGCGGCATCGCCGATCAGGGCTTGAGTCGCTACGGCATGAGCCGTTTCTGCGAGTGGATCAAGGAACGTTCCCACCTGTTTCGCGGCGCGTCCTACGGCACGATCATGCGTAACGATGCGTTCCGGTTTATTCGTCTGGGCACCTTTATCGAAAGGGCGGACAACACCTTGCGCCTGCTCGATGCTCGCTACGAAATGGCGGGCGATCAGGCCGAAGCGGTCAGCGACGGTACGGCTCACGCCTATTACCAGTGGAGTGCCTTGTTGCGGGCGTTGTCGTCGTTCGAGGCCTACACCGAGATCTACCGCGACGCGCCCGGCGCCCGGCATGTGGCCGAGCTGCTGTTGCTGCGCGCCGATGTCCCGCGATCCTTGCGCGCGTGCACCGAAGAAATCGACCAGATCCTCGCTCAACTGCCGGGGGCCAATGGTCGTCCTGCGCAACGTCTGGCCGCCGAGATGGACGCACGCCTGCGCTACACCGGCATCAACGAAATTCTCGACGAAGGCCTGCACGCCTGGCTGACCGAGTTCATCCCGCTGGTGCGCCAGTTGGGTAACGCCATACACAGTTCCTACCTGGAGGCTGCATGAGACTTTCCATTAGCCACGAGACCACCTATCACTATGAAGATCAGGTGCGGGCGAGCATCCAGTACCTGCGACTGACCCCTCACGACAGCGAGCGCCAGCACGTGCTCAGTTGGCAGCTCGACCTGCCGCGACCGGTGCGCGCGCAACTCGATCCGTTCGGCAATATCCTGCACGTGCTGACCATGGACGAGCCGCATGAAGCGATCATCATCGGCGCCCGTGGCCAGGTCGACATCGACGAACTGCGTGAAGCCGAGCACGAGAGCCAGTCGGCGCTGCCGTTCCTGCGCTTCACGCGCCTGACCGAGGCCGACGAAGCCTTGCGTGAGTTCGCCGAGAAGGCGTGCAAAAAGCGCCGGGACCGCGCGGCATTGATCGACTTGATGCATGGCCTGAATTCGCACATGACCTACACGCCGGGCTCCACCGAAGTGGACACCAGCGCCGCGCAAGCCTTCGCCGGGCGTTCGGGTGTCTGTCAGGACCACACCCACGCGTTTCTCGCCTGCGCCCGCAGCCTGGGAGTTCCGTCGCGTTATGTGTCGGGCTATTTGTACAGCGAGAACAGCGAGCATCTGGCCAGCCACGCGTGGGCGGAAGCCTGGCTGGATGACGCGTGGTACAGCTTTGACGTGACCAATGAACTGGCGCGACCGGAGCGGCATTTGAAACTGGCGGTGGGCCTGGATTACCTGGATGCCTGCCCGGTACGCGGGATGCGTCGGGGCGGCGGGTGCGAGCAGATGCACGCAAAGGTGTTTGTGTCGCCGACACCGATGCCGGTGATTTCAGTCCAGCAGCAATAGGTCTGTTCGCCGCAAAAACCTGTGGGAGCGAGCCTGCTCGCGATAGCGGTCTGTCTGTCACATTCATGTTGAATGTGCCACCGTCATCGCGAGCAGGCTCGCTCCCACATGGAAATAGTGTCAGGGCTTGGTTTTGCGCCCGGCCATGTGCTTCAAATACCCCACCAACATCTCCAGATCCCCATCCGGCAAAACCGCCGCCGAAAACCCCGGCATCTTCGCCTGCGGCCACTGCCGCAAACTCTGCGGATCACGGATGTAGCGCTTCAAAAAGTCCGCCCCGAAATACTCGGTCGGGTTAAACGGAATGTTCAGATCCGGCCCGAATTGCGCATCCCCGGCACCGTTCAATCGATGACACGCCAGACAGTTCTTCTGGAACAGCGCAAACCCCACATTCACCGGGTCGTCCGCCTTCAGCGCCGGATCCGGCAGCAGGGCAGGGAAGCGCTCGGCCACCGGCGCCATGCGTTTGATGTCAGCCACTTGAAAGGGCCATTGCTCGGGGCTGATATTGCCCGCCTGCGGATCCGTCCACACCAGATAAAACGGCCCGGCACTCGGCTTGTCTGCCGACAGCGCCGGCCACGGTTTTGTCGGGTCTTCAATCGCCAGCCACGCTCGCGCACCTTGGCTGTTGAGTAACGGCGCGGCAGCCAGTTCGGCAGCAAAACCATCCAGTGCCACAGCTTGCAGGTGATCGTCAGGCTTGATGCCGCTCAACAACGCCGCCAGGGGCACGGCGCGATAGCTCATGTCCCGTTTGTAGGAAACGTCGTTGGTAATGGTGATGGTCTGAACCTGAGGATGCTTGAGCAATTCCTCGGTCTGCCAGGTGCGGCTGTGTGCGCCCAGCTCCAGGTTCAGCTGTGCGGCATAAAGGGGCGAGCCGAACAGCAAGGCCCCGAGCAGAATGAGCGTTTTCAACAGATCGCCGTCCATGTCGTGGAAGTGCCGCAAAGGTTGGCACACCCACGCCGGCCCGGGTAGCGAGCCAGTCACATTTTTAAGAGGCGATGGAAACTGTGCGCCGATTTTTTAATAAAGACTCAGCCGATCACCTTCGTCAGGTTCGGCAAAATCAACAGCAACGTAGTAGCGAAAAGAATGAGCCCGGCTTGACGTACTTTCGAATGTTTGAACATGGCTTGACCGCCTTTTTTGTTATTTCCTGATGCCTGCCTGCATATCTCCATGACGGCAGAGCGTTGCACTTCCTGTAAGGCGAGCGCCTCGGCAAAACCCGACGACAACTTCGCATATGTTCACCTTAGGGCCCGCGTCACTCGTGACTTAGATCCCTTTCGTATGGAGCGCGCACTTATTGCTTTAAAAAAGGCATGAGGCCTATTGCCAGCTTCTTTGCCGCCCTTTTGCTAGACATCTCGGTGTCCTGAAACGATCAATCCGGTAGCACACTACCGTCCGTCTGAGCGTGTCCGTCAACGTCAGTGAGCATTGCGGTCATTGAATCGGCGGTGGCTCGGCATAAGGTGAGGGCTCAGTATTTTCACCGCCAGGTTCGAGGACGTCATGACCCAAGCTTTGATTTTCGACGCTTTACGCACGCCCCGTGGCAAGGGCAAGTCCGATGGTGCCTTGCACAGTGTCAAACCGGTGAACCTGGTGGCGGGGTTGCTCAAGGCGCTGCAACAGCGCACGGCGCTGGACACCAGTCAGGTCGACGACGTGGTGTTGGGCTGTGTGACGCCGGTCGGCGATCAAGGTGCGGACATCGCCAAAACGGCCGCACAGGTGGCCGATTGGGATGTCAGCGTCGCGGGCGTGCAGATCAACCGCTTCTGCGCGTCAGGGCTGGAGGCCGTCAACCTCGGGGCGATGAAAGTGCGTTCCGGCTTCGAAGACCTGGTGGTGGTCGGTGGCGTCGAGTCGATGTCCCGGGTGCCGATGGGCAGCGATGGCGGCGCCTGGGCGCTGGACCCGGAAACCAATTTGCACAGCCATTTCACCCCGCAAGGCGTCGGCGCCGATCTGATCGCCACCCTCGAAGGCTTCAGCCGCCAGGACGTCGATGCCTACGCGCTGCACTCCCAGCAAAAAGCGGCGCGTGCCCGGGCCGACGGTTCGTTCAGCAAATCGCTGGTGCCGGTGCAGGATCAGAACGGCATCATTTTGCTCGATCACGATGAGTTCATTCGCGCCGACTCCACCCTGGAAGGCCTGGGCAAACTCAAGCCGAGCTTCGAGATGATGGGACAAATGGGTTTCGACGCCACGGCGTTGCGGGTCTACAGCCACGTGGAGCGGATCAACCACGTGCACACGCCGGGCAACAGTTCGGGGATCGTCGATGGCGCGGCGTTGATGCTGATCGGCTCCGAAGCCAAGGGACGTGCACTGGGCTTGCAGCCACGGGCGCGAATCGTCGCCACGGCGGTCACCAGCACCGATCCGACGATCATGCTCACCGGCCCGGCGCCGGCCACCCGCAAAGCGTTGGCCAAGGCCGGGCTGCGGGTCGAAGACATCGACCTGTTCGAGGTCAACGAGGCGTTTGCCTCCGTCGTGTTGAAATTCATCAAGGACATGGCCATCGACCCGGACAAGGTCAACGTCAATGGCGGCTCCATCGCCATGGGGCATCCACTGGGCGCTACAGGTTGCGCAATCCTCGGCACGCTGCTCGATGAACTGGAAACCCGGCGCCTGCGCTTTGGCCTCGCGACCCTGTGCGTCGGCGGCGGCATGGGCATTGCCACCATCATCGAACGCCTCTGAGCCACGATTTCAAGGAATCCTCTTCATGACTGAAGCCATTCGTTACGAAAAAGGGCAGGACCAGATCGTCGTCCTGACCATCGACATGCCGGGCCAGAGCGCCAACACCATGAACGCGGTCTACCGCGAGGCCATGGCCGCTTGCGTCGCCCGACTGGTTGCCGAGAAAGACAGCATCGCCGGCGTCATCATTACCTCGGCGAAGAAGACCTTCTTCGCCGGCGGTGACCTCAATGAACTGATCAAAGTCGGCAAACCCGAAGCCAAAGCGTTCTACGACATGGTGCTGACGCTGAAGGGCCAACTGCGCACCCTGGAAACCCTGGGTAAACCGGTGGTCGCCGCAATCAACGGCGCGGCGCTGGGGGGGGGCTGGGAAATCTGCCTGGCCTGCCATCACCGCGTGGCGCTGGACAATTCATCGGTGCAGCTCGGCCTGCCGGAAGTCACCCTCGGCCTGTTGCCGGGCGGTGGCGGGGTAGTGCGCATGGTGCGCATGCTCGGTCTGGAGAAGGCCTTGCCGTATCTGCTTGAAGGCAAGAAAGTCCGTGCGCAACAAGCCTTGCAGGCAGGTTTGATCGATGAGTTGGCGGTGGATCACGATGAGCTGCTGAGCAAGGCGCGCGCCTGGATTCTGGCCAATCCGACGGCAGTTCAGCGTTGGGATGTGAAGGGCTATCAGATTCCGGGCGGTACGCCGTCGAACCCGAAAGTCGCGCAGATGTTGGCGATTGCACCGTCGATCCTGCGCACTAAAACCCAGGGCTGCATGCCCGCACCAGAGAAGATTCTTTGCGCCGCAGTGGAAGGCGCTCAGGTGGATTTCGACACGGCGCACCTGATCGAAACCCGCTACTTCACCGAACTGACCACCGGCCAGATCTCGAAGAACCTGATCGGCACGTTCTGGTTCCAGCTCAACGAAATCAATGCCGGCGGTTCGCGACCTCAAGGGTTTGCACCTTACGTGACGCGTCGCGTGGGGGTTCTGGGCGCGGGGATGATGGGAGCCGGCATTGCCTTTGTCAGCGCCTCGGCCGGTATCGAAGTGGTGCTCAAAGACATCAACCTCGCTGCGGCGGAAAAGGGTAAGGCTCATTCGGCGGCGTTGCTGGACAAGAAGGTTGCCCGGGGACAGTTGAGCGCCGAGCAGCGGGATGCAGTGCTGGCGCGGATTAAAACCACTGAAAATGATGCCGATCTGGCCGGTTGCGACCTGATCATTGAAGCCGTGTTTGAAGACCGTGAGTTGAAAGCCAGGGTCTCTTCAGCCGCACAACAAGTCGTCGGCCCGGACGCGGTGATCGCTTCCAACACCTCGACTCTGCCGATCAGCGGGCTCGCTACCGCCGTACCGGACCAAAGCAAATTCATCGGCCTGCATTTCTTCAGCCCCGTGGAAAAAATGCCGTTGGTGGAAATCATCAAGGGCGCCCACACCAGCGACGAAACCCTGGCCCGCGGTTTCGATTTCGTCCTGCAAATCAAGAAGACCCCGATTGTGGTCAACGACAGCCGCGGCTTCTTCACGTCACGGGTGTTCGGCACCTTCACCAACGAAGGCATTGCCATGCTCGGCGAAGGAGTGAGCGCAGCGATGATCGAAACCGAAGCGCGCAAGGCGGGCATGCCCATCGGGCCTCTGGCGATCTCCGACGAAGTTTCCCTCAGCCTCATGAGCCATATCCGTCAACAAACGGCCAAAGACCTGCAAGTGGAAGGGAAACCACTGATTGAGCACCCGGCGTTTGCTGTGATTGACTTGCTGCTCAACGAATACAAGCGTCCGGGCAAAGCGGCAGGCGGTGGTTTCTACGAATACCCGGCCGGCGGCCAGAAGCACTTGTGGCCAGGGCTGAAAAGTCGTTTCGAGAAGGCGGACGGGCAGATTTCGCCGAAGGACGTGCGTGATCGCCTGCTGTTCGTGCAAGCCATCGAAACCGTGCGTTGCGTGGAGGAGGGCGTGCTGACCTCGACTGCGGATGCCAACGTCGGCTCGATCTTCGGCATTGGTTTCGCGGCCTGGACCGGCGGCGCGCTGCAGTTCATCAACCAGTACGGCGTGAAGGACTTCGTCGCGCGTGCGCAATACCTGGCTGAGCAGTACGGCGAACGGTTCGCGCCACCCGCGCTGCTGCTGGAGAAAGCGGCCAAAGGTGAGGTGTTTTAAGGGACCGATGACGACTCGTGGGGCTTGCCTTGGAACGGTGTTTCGAGGCAGGCTCTGGGGTGTGCATTATTCCCATCACGTGTCAGGTATTTTTTATGTCGTTACGCATCTGCATTCTGGAAACCGACATCCTGCGTCCGGAACTGGTCGATCAATATCAGGGTTACGGGCAGATGTTCCAGCGTCTGTTTTCGCAACAACCCATCGCGGCCGAGTTCACTGTCTACAACGTGATGCAGGGCGAATACCCCAGCGATGATGAGGCCTTCGACGCCTATCTCGTCACCGGCAGCAAGGCCGATTCCTTCGGCACCGACCCGTGGATTCAAACCCTCAAGGCTTACCTGCTGACCCGCTACGAACGCGGTGACAAACTGCTGGGCGTGTGCTTCGGCCATCAGTTGCTGGCGCTGCTGCTGGGCGGCAAGAGCGAGCGTGCGACCCAGGGCTGGGGCGTCGGCACCCACAGTTACAAACTCGCCGCCAAGGCACCGTGGATGAGCCCGGTGCGCGAAGAGTTGACGTTGTTAATCAGCCACCAGGACCAAGTGACGTCGCTGCCGGAAAACGCCACGGTCATCGCTTCCAGCGATTTCTGCCCGTTTGCCGCGTACCACATCAACGATCAGGTGTTGTGCTTCCAGGGGCACCCGGAATTCATTCACGATTACTCGCGAGCCTTGCTGGATATTCGTCAGGAAGCGTTGGGCGAGCAGGTGTATACCAAGGGCATGGCGAGCCTTGAGCATGAGCATCATGGCGCGACCGTTGCGGAGTGGATGATGCGGTTTGTGGCGCATAAACCAGAAACTGTTTAACGCTAAAAGCTTCGCGGGCAAGCCTCGCTCCTACAGGTACTCTTGTAGGAGCGAGCGGTGCGGCGATCCGACTTGCCCGCGAATGTCACTGACGACTCGGTTGTGGCTACAACCACCCCGATTTCTTGAAACTCGCCCACAAACTCACACACCCCACCGCAATAAACCCCAGCACCGCGAAATACCCGTAATGCCAGGTCAGCTCCGGCATGTTCTGGAAGTTCATCCCATAGATCCCGGCCACTGCCGTCGGGAACGCCAGAATCGCCGCCCACGCCGCAAACTTGCGCTGCACCACGCTCTGCCGTGACGCCTCCAGCAACACCCCGACTTCAATGGTCTGGCTGGCAATGTCCGCCAGGGTCGTCAGGTCTTCCATCTGCCGGGTCACATGGATCTGCACATCGCGGAAGTACGGGCGCATGTTCTTGTCGATGAACGGAAAACTCAGCTTTTGCAGCTCCTCACCGATTTCCACCATCGGCGCCGCATACCGCCGCAAACGCAATACATCGCGGCGCAGACTGTGGAGTTTTTGAATGTCGCGCTCGTTCAGGGAACTGCACATGACGTTACGTTCCAGCTCATCGATCTCTGCATGGATCGCTTCGCCCATCGGCTGATAGTTTTCAATCACAAAGTCGAGGATGGCATAGAGTACGAAATCTTCCCCGTGCTCCAGCAACAGTGGACGCGCCTCACAACGCTGGCGGACATAAGCGTAGGACGCCGAATGACCGTTACGCGCAGTAATGATGTAACCGTTGCCGGCAAAGATATGAGTCTCGATGAACTCAAGCTTTCCTTCATGGCGGATCGGCGAATACGTGACGATAAACAGCGCATCGCCAAAGGTTTCCAACTTCGGTCGACTGTGTTTTTCCAGGGCGTCTTCAATGGCCAGTTCGTGCAGGTTGAACTGGCGTTGCAGATTGAACAGCTCCTGGGCATTCGGCTCTTCGAGGCCGATCCAGACAAAGTGACCAGGCTTGGCGGCCCAGGCAGCACCTTCGTCAAGGGTGATATTGGTGACCTTCTTACCAGCGCTGTAAACCGCAGCAGCAACAACTCTACCCATGATTCAGCTTCACTTCTTATTAGTAGCAGGCAGTGTTCAGCTTATCCTTCTATACCGCTTGAGAGTCAGTGAAATCTGCAGAGTTCGCAGGCAAAAGTTCGCAGGCAAAAGAAAACCCGCACAGGGCGGGTTTTGTTTCATGCGGCTTGCAGTTGCCGATCCATCGAGGCGATGCACTCGCGCATCTGCTCGCGGCACTGGGCGATCAGCAGCGGCATGTCGTCCAGGCTCAGTCCGGCAGTTGGAATGGCCGGCAAAGAACGGATCAGAATTTTCCCACTGCGCCAGCGGTTCAATCGCATGTGTTTGACGTAACTGCTGACACACACCGGGACGATCGGCACGCCCGCCGCGATCGCCATCTGGAACGCGCCTTTCTTGAAGGGCAGCAGGTCTTCGCCCAGATTGCGCGTGCCTTCCGGGAACACCCAGATCGAGGTGTCTTCATGTTGCAAGGTGTGCGTGGTGGTCAGCATCGACTGGCGCGCCTTGTGCGCATTGCCACGGTCGATCAACACATTACCGGCCAACCAGAACAACTGACCGAACAACGGCACCCACTTCAGGCTCTTCTTGCCGATGCACACGGTGCGGCGGGGCACCACGTTGCCGAAAACAAACAAGTCATAGTTGGACTGGTGGTTGGCGATGATCACGCAGCTCTCGGGTTTGTCCATCAATGGCCCGACGTCGGCCTTCACTCGCAAACGCAAAATGCACATTGCCGGCCACGCATAGAGGCGCGCGCACAAACGGCTGTTGTCCGGGTTGAACGGGCGAAACAGCCCCAGAATCACCCCCAGCACACCAGCGAGAATAAAGTGCAGGCCCATCAATAACATACGAAACACGAACAGCATTTACAGGCCCCACCGGGACAAAAGGTGGCGCAGTGTACGGATGTGCACTGTTTTCGGCAATTGCCTCTATAGAGGTAGGAGATAGCCGATGTTTGAGCGCATGTTTCCGACTAGTTGGTCAGATCTGTTCTAGAGGGGTTGTAGACTTTTCCACAGAGCGTGTATGAAAAAGCCCGACACGATGGTCGGGCTTTCGGTGCAGCATCTTTGGGTTAACCCAAATGCTCCTGATCCTGGATGATTGCGTTGTCCAGGGTGTCCAGCAGTGCCTTGCGCACTTTCAGCTTGGTGTTCTTGTGCGCGGTCATGTTGATCTTCTTCAACTGACGAGCCGCTGCCAGCGCCGCGCCTTGCAGCTCTTCGGGCGACACCACCAAGTCGAGGAAACCTGCATCCACGGCACTCTTCGGGTTGAACATCTCACCGTTGATCACCGAACGATGCAGCGCTGCCTTGCTCAGGCGATCACGGGCGATCTCAATGCCGGCGTGGTGCATGGTCATGCCGATCTGCACTTCGTTCAGGCCAATGCTGAACGGGCCGTCGACACCAATCCGGTAATCCGCCGACAACAACAGGAACGCACCCTTGGCCACTGCATGCCCAGGGCACGCGACAATCACTGGAAACGGGTGCGACAACAGACGACGGGACAATGTCGAGCCAGCCGTCACCAGCGATACGGCTTCTTTAGGGCCTGCTGTCATCACCTTCAGGTCATAACCACCCGACAGAATCCCCGGCGTGCCAGTGATGATCACCACTGCGCGATCAGTCACTGCCTGATCCAGCGCAGCATTAAACGCAGTAATCACGTCCGGTGAGATGGCATTGACCTTGCCGTTGCTCAAGGTCAGGGTCGCGATACCGTCTTCGAGGTGGTAGGAAATCAACTCACTCATGACGCTATTCCTTGTATGAAAGTTGGGGCAGACGTTACCCACCGCCGCAGGCCAGGTAAAGCGCCGTGACTGACCCGCCAGTCACCCTTTCCCCGCCGGGCAAGCGTAGCCCGCCGCTCCCGCCGTGCATTCCCTTCTCTATATAGGAGAGCGCGAAGCCAGAGATTGGCAGGTTTGCCATGGCCCGGAATGCTCCCGGAACCTCCAAACCGCTAAGCACATGAAAATTCTGCAAAAAAAGTTTGCCATCAGAAAAGCTTTCGACTACATTAGCGCGCCTCGACAGACAGAACATGTTTGACGAGATACGGTGAAGTGTCCGAGTGGCTTAAGGAGCACGCCTGGAAAGTGTGTATACAAGAAATTGTATCGAGAGTTCGAATCTCTCCTTCACCGCCAAATTCGATGTAACCAGAACCCCTGATTTCGAAAGAAGTCAGGGGTTTTGTGGTTTCTGGGTGTCTGGATTTCGAGGCGGCACGTTGGCCGCGCCAAGGGTAAAAAATGCTCGCCTGGTGGGGTGTCAATTTGCCAGCGTATGATATATTGGCGCGGTTTATGTGATCAGGATCAAAGCTTTACTATTGATTTTCAATGAAAATTAATACGACTTTAGTCTGATTCGCTTAACAACAAGGATGTACACGTGCGAAAGGGATATGCACTTAGGCAGGATCAAATGCTTTTCCCTTTTTTGCGCGTTTACTTGGCCTAAGCCTGGCTTGCCTGGGACAGCTTTGAAGGTGCGCGTTTTATATGCAAAGCGTTTATTTGATCAGTAACGTCAATAATGGCGGAAAAACCTATCTTGAGTACTTGCTGCCAGCGCTAAATGCTCTTCGCAATCACTACAACTGCATTGTGCTTCAGACAAACATTGTCGGTATCAGCAAGTTTGAAGCGGAACAGTTTCTAGGCTGTCCAGTTGAAGAGGTGGGGCTGGATGATATTGGAAAACTGAAATCACAAGTAATTATCTCGAACGATGCTTCTATCGGGAAATTACTTGATGAATCAAACTTCACCATTTTTATTGCGCACGGCAATGTAGGGATGCCCCTCGCGGATGTTTACTACTGTTCCGGCTGGACATCCTATTGGGATGCAATTGTTTCCTCCTCCAGATCGCTTTTTGATTTGATTAAAACAGGCATGTACTACTTCAGGCGGGACAGAGTCGCCTTGCGTCTGGAGCTTGAACCGGACCGATCACGTACGGACCTTCGAAACACTAGTGCAGTATCCGTACTGCCAATCAAAATTCCCGACATGTTCAGTGCGCCCCCTGAGTTTCGGTGCATGTCCGAGGAGTATGTTGTTGGCCTTCTGCCTACCCAGATAGGTATTTGCCCGAGTGGCGCTTCTCTGTTTGAAAACATGGAGGTGGTCATTAACTCGGTGAAATCCCAGATTCCTCATGCGAAGATTATTTTTCGGCCGTATATGACGGATTTTGACCGTCCCTATGTAAAAGAGTTGTGTGAGCAACTTTCCCGGTATCCATGGGTTTCAATTGACGATACTAAAGGCAGCAGTAAAGACTTCTATCGGATATGTGACACGATCATCACTGATGCCTCCAGTGGTGGTGTGTCCTTTATGCTGAATACGTGCAAGCTGCCGATTTATTATGTTCCAGTGGGTCACGATAGCAGTCCAATCGTCGAAGCCTGGTTGGAACAGATGGAGGGCTTGCTGCCGATCGCTAAAAATGGCGATGAGCTTAAGGATATGGTGCTTGGATTTAAACTGCTTACTTCAGAGCAAAAGTACTTCATTTATAAGAAGTTCTACGACTCAGAGTACAGCGGGCTTCATCATCCGGATGAGGTGTTTCTTGAGTTGGTTGAAAACCGACATGAGTCCCGTTTTCGTTACTGTGTGATCGACTCTTTTGGGGGCGCTCACGACAATTTCATTAGCGACCCTGAAAGAGCGCTGCAATGATCGTGAGTAACTTCCAGGCTCCCAGTGTTGATATGAATACCTCTATTGGCGAGGTCGTGTGGATTACCGGTTTGTCGGGTGCCGGTAAATCAACGCTGGCCCATGAGCTTGTTGCCAGGCTTAGAAGCGATGGTCATCCGGTTGTCATGCTGGATGGCGATGAACTGCGTGATGTGTTTGGCGCAAGTGCGGCCAATGCGCAAAACCATGGGCGTGAAGGGCGGTTGGCGCTGGCCATGCAATACGCTCATTTATGCCGGGTCATAGCGGCGCAAGGGTTCACGGTGGTGATCGCCACGATTTCGCTGTTCCGCGAAGTTCATGCGTGGAACCGTGCCCACCTGCCTGGTTATTTCGAAATCTATTTGAAGGTGCCGATGGAGGAGCTGCGCCGTCGGGATCCCAAGGGCATCTATCGCCGGTTCGATGCGGGCGAGTTGCACAACGTCGCGGGGCTCGATTTGTCGATTGATGAACCGGGCTCGGCGGACTGGGTGGTGGAGTTCGACCCCCATCGCCCTCTATCTATGTTGACTGATGACTTACTGCACCATTTTTATATAAGGAAGTTGGTATGAAAACGGAATGGGATTACACCACACTGGCTGACGCTTACTTGAAGCGTCCTGACTACGCCGATGCTGCGATCGATGCAATGCTTTCGATTGCAGGCGCCGAGAAAGGCGACAAGTTCTGCGACGTTGGAGCCGGGGTTGCGCACCTGACCTTAATGTTGGCTGCGCGAGGCCTGGACGTTGTTGCGGTGGAACCTAATGATGCGATGCGAGCGAATGGCATCAAGCGTACCGCGGACCTGACTCATGTCAGTTGGCATGAAGGCACAGGCGAAGTAACAGGGCAGCAGTCGCAAGTTTTCGACATGGTCACTTTCGGCAGTTCCTTCAATGTCTGTGACCGTGAACAGGCTCTCAAGGAAACCGCGCGCATTCTCAAGCCGCGAGGCTGGTTCGCCTGTATGTGGAATCATCGTCATCTTGAAGATCCTGTCCAGGCCCGAATTGAAGCGATCATTAAAGAACGGGTTCAGGGTTACGGCTACGGTACTCGTCGTGAAGATCAAACGGCAGTGATTGATGCCAGTGCGCTGTTCGGTCCTGTTGTTCATCTTGATGCGCGTGTCATTCACGAACAAACCATTGAGGAATGTCTGGAGGCGTGGCGTTCTCACGCAACGCTTGAGCGTCAGGCAGGTGCGAATTTCCATGAGGTGATTAGCGCCATCGATGACTATTTGAAGGGGCTGGGGACTGCCTCGATCCAGATTCCGTACTCAACCAATATCTGGGTTGCTCAGCTGAGATAATCCTGATGGCTCTGCGATTTTCCACCAAGGCCGGTACGCTTGCCGGCCTGCAAGAGCGGCTGACTTCGGCGCGCATTGCTCCGTTGCTGTCTTTCACCGTAAGGGACTGGCAAATGGGGCGGCAAGCCTGTTTTCGCGACATTCAGGGACGCTTGGACGCCGGCCCCTGGATCGTGCGCTCCAGTTGTCTGCGCGAAGACGGCGTACAAGCATCCGGTGCGGGGGCGTTTCTCTCTGTACTTGATGTCAATGAAGCAGGGTTGGAATCGGCGGTTGAACAGGTCATCGCCAGTTATGGCGATGCCAACCAGGCAGACGAAGTTCTGATTCAACCGATGTTGAATAATGTCGTTCGGTCCGGCGTTGCCTTTTCCCACGACCCGAATACCTGTGCGCCCTATCGGGTGGTGAACTGGACGGAGGGCCGTGACACCGCCTCTGTCACCGGCGGTCTGGGTGGTCGGCTTTGGCAGCAGGCGGCCCACAGCAAAGTGCCGCCACCGCCAGATATGCTGCCCGTCGTGACCTTGCTCGAAGAGTTGTTGGAGTTGTTCGAGGGGGTGCCGGTCGACTGTGAGTTCGCTGTCACGCAGGAGGCTGAAGGCGAGGTGTTGTGGTTATTGCAGGCCCGACCACTGATTTTGCCAGCACACCCGGAATCCGAAGCAACTCAAGCCGATCGGCTGGAAAATATTCAACGCAAGGTGGCGCGGGGCATGCGACCGCACCCGTTCCTGATCGGCCAGCGTACCGTTTATGGTGTGATGCCGGACTGGAACCCGGCCGAAATTATCGGTATCCGTCCCAAACCACTGGCGCTTTCGCTTTACCGGGATTTGGTGACTGACTCGATCTGGGCCTATCAACGCCATAATTACGGCTACCGCAACTTGCGCAGCTTTCCGCTGATGCCGCATTTTTTCGGGCTGCCGTACATCGATGTTCGATTGTCTTTCAACTCGTTCATCCCGGCAGACCTGGATGAGGGGTTGGCGGGGCGTCTGGTCGACCACTATATCGATCGGCTGCTGTCCGAGCCGACGCTGCACGACAAAGTGGAGTTCGAGATTGTGTTCTCGTGCTACACACTGGATTTGTCGCAGCGGCTGGAGCGCCTGGCCAGTGCCGGTTTCCTGGAGCATGAGCTGGAAGCCATCAGCAGCAGTTTGCGCAAGTTGACCAACCGCATCGTCCATCCCAAGGATGGCTTGTGGCGCGCTGATGCCAACAAACTCGATACGCTGAATGCGCGACGCGAGGCATTGCTGGCCTCCAACGCCGACCCTCTGGAACGGATTTACTGGCTGTTGGAGGATGCCAAACGCTACGGGACCCTGCCATTCGCCGGCCTGGCCCGCGCCGGCTTCGTCGCGGTGCAGATGCTCAAATCCCTGATGACGGTGGGCGTACTCTCGCAGGCTGACTACGATTGTTTCATGGGTGGGGTGTCGACTGTCAGCGGCCAGTTGGCGCGTGACCGCGCGACATTGGACAAGGCGACGTTCCTCGCGCGCTACGGCCACTTGCGCCCGGGCACCTATGACATCCTTTCGCCTCGCTACGATGAAGCGCCGGAACTTTACTTTGACTGGACTCAGCGCCCGTCCGTCCCGGAGCCCGTACAACCGTTTTCGCTGACCCTTCCACAAATGCGCGAAATCGTGAAGCAACTGGAGTCACACGGCTTGCAGCCCGACCCTGTCGGCTTGCTGGACTTCATGCAAGCAGGAATCGAACTGCGCGAGCTGGCCAAGTTCCACTTCACCCGCAATCTTTCGGATGCCCTGGCATTGATCGCGCAAGTGGGCGCCCAGCACGGCATAAGCCGTGAAGACATGGCCTATTGCGACATCAGTGTCTTCAAGGAACTGCACGTTGCGGCAGCCAACACGAGCGATGTGCTGTTGCGCAGCATTGAGCAGGGCAAGGCCCGCCACGCAGAGACTCTAAAGGTATCGTTACCGCCGGTGATCACCCGGCCTGAGGATGTCTGGTCTTTCGAATGGCCGGAAACAGCCCCCAACTTCATCACCCAGAAGCAGGTGACTGCCCCCGTGGTGGGCAGTGACGACCGAGAAATACTCGCCGGCGCGATTGTCTGCATTCCCAACGCGGACCCCGGGTTCGACTGGTTGTTTGCCTACCCGATTGCCGGGCTGATTACGGCTTGGGGCGGCGCGAACTCGCACATGGCGATTCGTGCAGGAGAACTTGGCTTGCCGGCAGTGATCGGTGCCGGCGAAGTCCTCTATCGGCGCTGGTCGGCGGCTCAACGCTTGCACCTGGATTGTCCGGGGCGCTGCGTGGAGATGCTGGCATGAAAGTCGTTGCCCTCAGCCAGCGTGTGGACGTATTTCCCGAGCGTGGTGAAAGCCGCGATGCAATTGACCAGCGTCTGATCAGCTTTCTACTGGATGCCGGCTTTTTGCCGGTGCCGGTACCCAACGGGTTGTGTCTGCAAACCGCTGACGGACGGCTGACTCAGGACGCCCTGCATGACTGGCTGCACACGGTATCGCCACAAGCCATTGTGCTTTCGGGGGGAAATGACATCGGCCAGTGTCCGGCGCGCGACCTGACTGAAGGCAGATTGCTTGCCCATGCACGATCCCTCTGCCTGCCCGTGCTTGGAATTTGCCGGGGCATGCAGATGATTGCGCACTGGTCGGGCGGCGAGCTGAAAGCGGTGAACGGTCATGTGCGAACCCGGCATGAACTGTCAGGAAAAATCGTTGCCGAGGTGAACAGTTATCACGGTTTTTCGCTTGCCGCTTGCCCGGAAGGTTTTGAGGTCCTGGCGTGCAGTGGGGATGGGGAAATCGAAGCCATCCGGCACCGCAACCTCCCTTGGGAAGGCTGGATGTGGCACCCGGAGCGAGAGGACGTCTGGGCTGCGCACGACGTTCATCGACTGAAGCAATTGTTCGGTTAATAAAGACATTTCATGAGGTAGGACTGTTGTGAAAGCCATTATTCTGGCTGCCGGACGTGGCAGCCGCATGAAAAGTCTCACGGATGAACGTCCGAAATGCATGGTCGAATTGCGTGGCAAGACACTGCTGGAGTGGCAACTTTTGGCGCTGCGCGGTGCAGGCATTAGCGAGATAGCCATCGTGACCGGCTACAAGCGCGAGGTGTTGGCAGACCAAGGGCTGATCGAGTTCCATAATCCTCGCTGGGCGCACACCAACATGGTCTCCTCATTGGCGTGTGCTGAAGCCTGGTTGCAGGATGCTCCGTGCATCGTGAGTTACTCCGACATCTTTTACAGTCCCGCAGCAGTCCAGTCGTTAATGACATGCAAGGCTTCCCTGGCCGTCACCTATGATCCGAACTGGCTGGCGCTCTGGACACAGCGCTTTGGTGATCCGTTACTGGATGCCGAAACGTTCCGCCTTGCCTCCACCGGCACCTTGACCGAAATCGGTAACAAACCGACTTCAGTCGATGATGTTCAGGGCCAATACATGGGGCTTCTACGCTTCACGCCTGAGGGGTGGGCAGAGGTCGTCCGGCTTCGCCAGGCCTTGACCCCGGAACAAAGAGACAAGGTGCATATGACGAACACGCTTCAACACGTCATTGACGCGGGGCGGGTCCCGATACACGCCGTTGCATACACTGGCGAGTGGGGAGAGGTGGACTCTTCAGAGGATCTCTTTGTGTATCAATAATTGAGGTTTCAGGCCTTGAGTGACTATTTATGAAGAAGGAATGCCCATGATCACCACCACCACCCACGCCATCGAAGGCCGCCAAATCACCGCTTACCTCGACATCGTCAGCGCCGAGTCGGTGCAGGGGGTCAACGTTATCCGTGACATGTTCGCCGGGATGCGGGATTTTTTCGGCGGGCGCTCTCAAACATTGGAGCGTGCATTGAAGGAGGCGCGGATTCAGGCCACCGACGAGATCAAGGAACGGGCGCGGGCACTGCAGGCCGACGCGGTGGTGGGGCTCGATTTCGAGATCAGCATGCCGGCCGGCAAGGGCGGCATGGTGGTGGTATTTGTGACCGGGACGGCCGTCAAACTGAGGTGATTCAGGTAGCGGTTTATGTGTTTGTTTTGTAGGAAGCCGTGCGGGCCATTCGTCGGGTGTTGGGGAATCTGAATTACAAGTCCGGTAATGACCGGCTAGTCTCAAAAGCTTGGTGGTCGATATGTTTCAGGCAAAAGGGCTTGCCGGTATCGATCCCGCTTTTGAAAGGGGCGAAAAGATGGCTGATCCGTATATCGAAGACGACGGTGCTGAATTTCCAATCAACAATAGCGTGCGGTGTGGCCAGACAGACTATGTGGTGGCTTACGGTGACGATCAGGTCAAGCTTGGCAAAATGAAATCCCAGGTGCCCCAAGGGCCGAAGGCGAAATTTTTACCCAAGGTTGCGGCACCCGTCAGGAAGTAATCCATCCTCTCCAGACCCCGTCATTGAGCGGGGTTTTTTATGCCTGCAACCTTTTTTGCGGCGTGTGTTTTTCGGTCTGGGTTTTCACAAAGTTTTCACAAGGCCTTACGTAATCTCAACTCATCCGTTAGAAAGCAACACCTGGCCCGTCTCCCCAGCGGGCTTTTTTTTGTCTGTCATAAAACCTTTTCCATAAAAGCTGTCCAACCGTCGCCGATGGTGAGGTTGGGGCTGTGTGTCTGGACTTTCTCGCCGCTAAAGCATTCAATCTCGACCCTTTTTGATTTCCCCCTATTTTTTGAGGTTCTTGTCATGCGTTTAACACTGCCCGCTCTGGTTCTGGGCCTTTTGGTTGCTCAAGGTGCAATGGCTGCTGGCGACGGCACTGCCGCACTGGGTGGCGGTCTGGGTGGCGCGCTGGGTAATGTGGTCGGCCAAAGCATGGGCGGCAGCACTGGCGCTGCGATTGGTGCTGGTGTCGCGGGCGCCGCCGGCAGTGCTGTTGGAGCACGCAAAGGCAGCCGCACCAAAGCGGCCATCGGCGGCGGCGTGGGTGCTGCGGGCGGCTCGATAATCGGCAACAGCCTGGGCGGCAAGACCGGTTCGACCATCGGCGCAGGCCTGGGCGGTGCTTTGGGCGGCGGCGTGGGCAGCAATCTGGGCAAGGGCCACAAGGGCCACTGATCCTGATCGATCCGCTCAAAAAGCCCGGCTTGATGCCGGGCTTTTTGTATCTGGCTGTTTCTCTTTCGCAGCTTTTGCATCTTTAGCTGTCCAACGGTCATCGCTGGCCGGATTCAGTGGGGGCAGGTGCTAGACTCCGCCCATCCGCAGCGAATTCTTTTCTCCCGATGCGGAATTAGAGGTTCATATCATGCGTTTGACATTGTCCACATTGTTTCTGGGACTTTTGGTTGCTCAAGGTGCGATGGCTGCCGGTGATGGCACCGCTGCTGTTGGCGGTGGTATCGGCGGTGCATTGGGTAACGTGGTAGGTCAGCAAATGGGCGGCAGCACCGGTGCCGCGATTGGCGCAGGTGTAGGCGGCGCGGCGGGTAGCGCTGTTGGTGCACCTAAAGGCAGTCGCACTGAAGCAGCGATCGGTGGTGGTTTGGGCTCGGCGGGCGGCTCGGTGATTGGTAACAGCATTGGCGGCAAGACCGGTTCGACCATTGGCGCAGGTCTCGGCGGCGCAGCGGGTGGTGCGCTGGGCAACAACCTGGGTACTGACAGCGGCGATTCTCATTCCGGCAACGGGCACAAACACAAGCATAAGCACAAGAACAAACACCACTGATTCGACGATCAGTGACAGCAAAACCCGGCCTGGTGCCGGGTTTTTCATTTTTGCGAGCGTGACACCGGAACGTTGCCGCTCAACCGATTGTCCCTTCGATCGAACGGTTTCCGTGGCGGTGTCATCAAAACTTCAGGTGTTGTTTTCAATGCCCCTGAGAGGTGCTTTATGAACACTGACCCGAAAGATACTGATGTCGATGACACCCCTGAGTATCCGTTGCCTTCACCTACAGATTCTCTGAGTCGTGACCAGCGTCCACCGGATGATGATGAGGTGGGTGTGGAGCAGGTGCCGGATGATGACGTGCGGCGCACTGATGTTGAGGCTGACGCTGACGATCCGGATATTGCAGGGGAATGATTGCTCGGGCGAGCCGAGTTGATAAGTGTATTGCCGAATAGCCGCTTGTCGTTTGAGCGGCTATTCATTAGTCAGGTATGCCAAGTACGGCAAACTCAAATATCGCGACCTTTAAATATGTATAAATAATCTGTAGGTCCTGACATTTTTTCGAGAAATCCTGCTGCTATATAGTATTGAAAGTCAGCCTTCAAAACATTTTTGTCTGTGTACTTTTTATATTGTTGAGGCAGCTCGCAAGCAAACAAGTAAAGACGCCAGACATCGAAGCCATCTATTCTCCCATCTGTCCCGTAATCAAAATCTACGCATGCCTCAGGCAGACAAATCGCACAGCCAACTCCGTGCAGCTCGTATGTGATGTCTCCAACAATTGTTCCGCATCGCTCGATTTTACTGGTTCGCCATAACCCAAGAATGCAGCGCGTGCCAAATTTTTCTTCCAGCAAAGCAGTAGCTTTTTCTACTTTGGCAAGAAAATCAAAAATCAATTGTTCTAAATCCAGGTTTCTTTCACTCATCGTCTACGAGGCTCCAGTCTGTCGTGTCCTACGTTGTTGGCTGACTCTAAGACTTCATCAATGTTGTTGAGGTAGCCCCTGTGACCCTTGATGTCTTTCACTAGCTTTATTATTACGTCAGTTGATGTCTGCCTTGCGGCAGAGACGCGATGATGCCCGTCAAGTATATAAAGTTTCCCGTCATGTTCAGCTACATCGATAGGGTATGTAGCGTCAAAACCACTGTCGCGCATATCTTTTGCCAGATTTTCTACTTTTTTAGTCGAGCCTTTACCTGAAATGGCGTGCGTTCTGTTCAAGTTTTTTGGGGCGACCCCATAGGCCACAGTGGGTAGATCGGGTTCACTAATAATAGCCGCGACCTTATCCGCCGGATCCTCAACCCCCTCAGCCGACCCGCACCCACCCATCCCCGGACAATCACTCAACCCCAACGGATCAACCCACCCCGTGGGGCTCAACACGTACCGATACCCGTTCAGGCCACCGGCCAATCCGACCGGGTCCGGCGTCAGATACCGTCCCACATCCGGCTGGTAATACCGATGCCGGTTGTAGTGCAAGCCTGTTTCCGGGTCGAAGTACTGGCCCTGAAACCGCAACGGCTGGTCGAGGATCTGGTGGGTGTCGCGGTTGAGGCGGGTGAGGCGGCCGTAGGCGGTGTATTGGGCGGACCAGACGATTTCGCCGCTGTAATCGGTGAGTTCTTGCGGTGTGCCGAGGTGGTCGAGTTGGTAGTAAAACGGGCAGGCGTTGCGCGGGCCTTTGCCGTCGAGCATGGCCAGCGGGCGAAAGCTGCCGGGTTCGTAGATGTAGCTGCGGTAGTGCTCGCGACTGCTTTCGGCGACGAGGTTGTCGCCCTGCCAAAAAAACTCGGTGGTGTTGCCATCGACGTTTTTGCTGATGCGGCGGCCGAAGGCATCGTAGCGGTAGGTTGCCTGGCTGCCGTTGGGCAGGGTGATGCCGATCAGGCGATGCTGGCAGTCGTAACGGTACTCGGTGATCAGTTTTTGTGCAGTGCCGCGGCATTCGCGGATCAGGTTGCCGAAGGCGTCGTAATCGTAGTGGCGGTCGCCTTGCATCAGCAGGCGATTGCCTTTGAGCATGGCCGGACCGGGGCGGTCCTGCATCAGCAGGTTGCCGGTCGGGTCGTGGGCGAAGTTTTCCGGTTGGTGATCTCGGGAGTGGCGGACGCGGATCAGGCGATCGAGCGAATCGTAGAGGTAGCTGCGCTGACCGTGCCGCGTGTCGGCAATGTGGTCGAGGTTGCCGTTGGCGCTGTAGGCATAGTCGCGGCGATACAGCGGTTGCAGGTTTTGGCGGACAGCGTGGGCGTTCAGTCGACCTTGATTGTCATACTGATAATCGCTGAGCAGCAGGCCTTGTTGACGGTTCTGTTCGCGGCCGGCGAAAAAGGTGTGAGCGGTCAGTCGGGCGCCATTGAGGTCAATGGCCGTCAGCGCGCCACCCTTGGCATGGTGGTAATCGAGTTTGCTGTTGTCGGGCAGGCGCAAGTGGTTGAGCTGGCCACAGGCATCGTAGCCATATCGCAGCGTGCCCCAGCCTTGGTGTTCGGTGACTAGCCGACCCTGCTTGTCGTATTCGAACTCCAGCGGGTGATCGTGACCGTCATCGACGCTGACCAGTCGGCCAAGGCTGTCGTATCGGTATTCGACATTGACACCGTCGGGCAGCGTCTTGACCAGTAGCCGTCCCGTCGAATCCCGTTGATAAGCCGTGACCCATTGCGAGCCGTCGTCGCCGAATTCGGTTTTTTTCAGCAACTGTCCATTGAGGTCGTAGGCATACGCGATGCGTTGGCCATCGAATCCGGTTTCCTGTCGGATCAATCCATTGAGCGTGTAATCCAGCAGATATTTCCCGCCGGACTCATTCTCGATTTCGGTCAGTAACAACCGTGCGTTGTCGTACCGATAAAGCAGTTGTGTGCCATCGGGATTGATCCGACGGCTGACCAGATGCAGATCATCGGCATATTCAAAGCGCGTGGTGCGCCCCAGTTCATCCCGTTCGGCGGTGACCTTGCCGTAGGCGTTGTAGCTGAAGGCGCGACTGGCACCTGTAGGAAGCGTCGTCTGAATCAGTCGTCCAACGGCATCCCATGAGTAGCGAGTGACGGCACCGTGTTCGTCCTGTCGGGTAACCTGCCGGCCCAACGCATCGTAGGAAAAGCGCCGCTGACCGCCACCCGGCAAGGTCTCTTCGATCAGTTGACCCAAGGCATTCCGGACGAAGACATGCCGACTGTTGTCCGGAAAGCGGATCGACAGCAGCTGGCCTTTTTCGTCGTGGTGGTAGTGGGTGACATGCCCCTCGGGGTCGGTCGCCTCGATGACCTCACCCTGAGCATTGCGCTGATACTTCCACACGGCGTTGCCGCGATACCGCGCATGCAGGAAACCATTGCGGTATTCGTAGGACGTTGGCTCACCTTCGGGTGGAATCAGGGCAATCAGCCGTCCGACATCGTCATAGCGGTAGCGGGTAATTGCCCCGAGCGGATTCTTTTCGGCAATCAGCCGCCCCTGGCTGTCATAGACATTGAGGTGTTCCGCCCCGTCGGGTTCGACTCTCCGCACCAGGCGTGCCCGGTCGTCGTGCTGGTAAAACGCTTCGCTGCCATCAACGTTTTTAACCTGCACGCCGCCGTTGTCATCCCAGGCATAGCGCGTGTCCATCTGCGAAAACGACGCTCAATGTCGGACGCATCGCGCAGACTTGCCGGACCTTTCCCACTCCCAGAAGAAGCTCGCGCCACCAGCCAATTGCCGCTGCAGGATGACGTGCTGGTCGTCATAGTCGTAACGTTCGCTTTCGCCGGCGGCGTTGGTCGCTTCGATCAAGCGATGACAGGCGTCGTAGCGGTAGGTCACCAATGTCTGTTCAGTGCGCCAGGCATCTTCCAGGGTGTCGGCGGGATGAAAGCGCTGATACTCGACGGCGGCGAGGTGTCGGCGGTCGTAGCGCAATCGCAGCGAGCGTCCGGCACCGTTGTCGAGGCGCATGATTCTGTCGGCGTTGTCCCGTTGCACTGTCAGACGGTTGCCATAGGCATCGCTGATGGCTGTCAGTCGACCTGTACGGAAGTGGTAAAAACGCGTCGCTTCGCCTGCCATTGCGAGGATCAGTTCCTCCGGCTCATCCCCCAGGAAAATCGCCGCCCGCGACAGGCTGTTATGAATGCTCGGGCGTTCAACCTTGGGTAAAGGGAAGGTCGTGCGACGGTTTTCGTGGTCGATCCAGCTAACCTGTTCGCCGTCGATTTCCAGCCGATGTGCAAGGGCATGACTCCAGCCAAATCCGAGCCCGCAGTCGATCCCGACAGCACTGGTGCGATACACGCGGATGAACTCGAACGGCAACCGACCATCCAGCGAACCATCGATCAGGGTCAGCAGTTCTTCGCCGGTGACCATCGATACCGGGCAGCCGTTGGTTGTGGTTCTATCCGCTGAATCGATGTTGTCGCCGTTTGGGTTTTGCGCGGGAGCAGGGGCGTCGTCGCGGTGTTCCTGGCGGCTCAGGCGGGTCTTGGCTTCGGACTTGTCGCGGGCAAGGGCGACCGGGTTGTTCACCCGCACAATCGGTGATTCACCGGTGGTGATGTGCAACGGAGTCGCCGGCACGGGTTTGAGCGGCACGTTCCGCGCATTGATCATCAGTGGTTTGAGGGCGCCGGCGTGGCTGGTCAGATCAGATCTGTTCGCAAGCTCAGCCAAGCGCAAGCTTGCGGCGGCCAGCCATTGTCGGGCTCGCTCGGACTTGATCTTGCCCAGCACCTTGGCGCTGATGCCGAGTTTCAGGCCTGTAGGACCTGTGAGGCGCACCAGCAGGAAAGCGATGAGTATTTCTGTACGAATTTCCGCGACCACTTCGGCGATGTACTGCGGCGGCAACATCCGCAGCCAACTGGTGAAAGCCGCGAGATGAATGAACATCAGCGGCTCATCACTCAACACCAGCATCACATTGGCGATGGCTTCGGCCGAAGCGTTCAGCAGTGTCTCGAGTTCAACCTCGGTCAGGTATTCAAGAAGCTTTTCACTGTTGGCCTGCAGGTCCGCGATCAGGGCGTAGATCTGCTTTACGTCATCCCACAAACCGTGCAGCGACTTCTCGAATCCGCGCCAGTCGGCCCGTTGCAGCATGCCGTAGCGTTCAGGGAAACCGGCCTCGGAAAACCCCGCCCATAAAGGCTGGAATTCACTCGTCCACTCGTTGCGCAACCAGCCTTCAAGCTCATCGATCACGCTTTGATAGGAGGCATGAAGCGCCTGGACATGAGCGGTGGAAACATTGGGAAAGAATGTGATGCGGTAACGATGACCGCGCCAACACTCAGGGATTTCGAGGATGCCGCTTGGGCCGATGGTGTGATGCACCGGTTCGCCAAAAGTCATCTCGCCGTTGCTCTCTTCAATGATCGGTTCGAGCATCACCGGCGTATCACCAATGGGCACAAAGCGAGCCGCGTCGAACATATGCACGAGGGTCAACGGACCGCTGGCCGGGCATGTGGCGATCGTCGAGCTGACGGGGGCGGAGGAATTCCTCGGTGTGCTCAAACGAACGTCGTTGCCGACCTTGAACACTTGCTCGACCTCCAGCGCCCATCCTGTCCAGAAGCTTTCCGCCCAGGCCTCGTAGTCGTTGAGGCACAGGCGAAAATCGCCGAGCAGAGCTTCAACGTCCGGGTGCTCGGGGTTCATGGCTGCCACCACCAACAGGCCGATGGCGTTGTTCAAGGCCAGGACCTTGTCAGGGTTGAACATTCGCAGTCCCTCGCGCGGATAAATTGGGGTCGCGAGACTTTGCGGGGGATCAACGAGGAAAGAAGTCGGGAAAGGAGGTGTTTGGTGTAGGGCGAATCGCTAAATCATGCTCAGCGATTCGGCGAAGGTTTTGTCACCGTCGGGAGATTGCCCGTTGCTCTCTGCCGGCCGCGCTCGCTATGCTGCTGAACCCTTTAATCAAATCCCGGAATCAGCCGTGCCTGAGCCGACCGGGGTGTCATTAAAAACGGATCAGATGCGATGAATGCACCGCTGAAAGAGTTCGGCCCGATCAAAGCCGTGATTTTCGACATGGACGGCTTGCTGCTGGACACCGAGGGCATTTACACCGAAGTCACGTCGATGATCGCCGAGCGATATGGCCGGACTTTCGACTGGAGCGTCAAACAGAACATCATCGGCCGTGGTGCGGGTGATCTGGCGCGTTATGTGGTTGAAGCGCTGGACCTGCCGATTACCGCCGAGGAGTTCCTGGTGATCCGCGAGCCGCTGATGCGCGAGCGTTTTCCCACCGCGCTGGCGATGCCCGGTGCCGAGGAGCTGGTGCGGCACTTGAAGGCCAACAACATTCCGATCGCGGTGGGCACCAGTTCGTCGCGTCTGTCGTTCGGCCAGAAAACCACTTTGCACCGTGACTGGTTTGCGCTGTTCGACTTCGTCGTGACAGCCGATGACCCGGAAGTCGGTGCGGCCAAACCGGCGCCGGACATCTTCCTCACCGCAGCACGCCGCCTGGGCGTGGCGCCCGGGGATTGCCTGGTGTTCGAAGATTCGCCGTTCGGCGTGACTGCGGCGAAAGCGGCGGGGATGACGGCGATTGCGATTCCCGATGCTGCAATGGCCGATGAAAAATACGCACATGCCGATGGCATTCTTCGTACGTTGAAAGCGTTCAAGCCGAGTGCGTGCGGTTTGCCGGCGCTTGAGTGGTCTTAACACGATTGGTGCAATGACACAGACCCATGTGGGAGCGAGCCTGCTCGCGATAGCGGTTTTTCAGTCGACATCAATGTAGGCTGACAAACCGCTATCGCGAGCAGGCTCGCTCCCACAGTTTATTTTGCGTTTAACCTTCCCGAATCAGGCGCCGAAACCACCGTCGATGGTCAGGCTGGCACCGGTGATGTACCCGGCTTCCGGGCCTGCAAGATAAGCGACGAAGCTGGCGATTTCTTCAGCTTTACCATAACGACCCACAGCCATCAGCGGGATCAGGCTTTCGGCGAAGTCGCCGCTGGCCGGGTTCATGTCGGTGTCGACCGGGCCCGGTTGCACGTTATTGATGGTGATGCCCCGTGGCCCAAGGTCGCGTGCCAGGCCTTTGGTCAGGCCGACCAGTGCCGCTTTGCTCATCGCGTACGGGCCACCGCCGGCGAAGGGCATGCGGTCGGCGTTGGTGCTGCCGATGTTGATGATGCGACCGCCTTCGGTCATGTGTTTCGCGGCGGCCTGGGTGGCGATGAAGACGCTGCGTACGTTGATCGCCAACGTCTGGTCGAAGTCTTCGAGTTTGAAATCTTCCAGTGGGGCAACGGCCAGCACGCCAGCGTTGTTGACCAGGATGTCCAGGCGACCGAAGGCTTTGACGGTGGCGCTCACCGCATCGCGAATCGCCTCGGCGTCGGCACTGTCAGCCTTGATGGCCAGTGCTTTGCCGCCGTTGGCGGTGAGGCTGTTCTGCAGTTCTTCGGCCTTGGCCGTGGAGCTTACGTAGGTGAAGGCAACCGTCGCGCCTTCAGCGGCCAGGCGTTTGACGATGGCAGCGCCGATGCCGCGGGACCCGCCTTGAATCAAAGCCACTTTGCCGCTGAGGTTCTGAGTAGTCATGTCGATCTCCAAAGTCGCCGTGGCGAGATGCCGCGGTTGATGGAGCCTAGTATTGATTCAGGATTACAGGCTGTGTAGACGGTAATTACGATAGTCTGTGTAAACCAAAAGTTTATAGTGGCGCTTATGGAAACCTTCAGCAGTATCGAATGCTTCGTGCGCAGCGCCGAAGTCGGCAGCTTTGCCGAGGCCGCGCGACGCCTGAGCCTGACCCCGGCGGCGGTGGGCAAGAGTGTGGCAAAACTTGAGGCCCGGCTCGGTGTGCGGCTGTTTCAGCGCAGCACCCGTAGCCTGACGCTGACCGAGGCCGGTCATCTGTTTCTCGGCGAAGTCAGTTCCAGCCTGCACACGATCCAGAATGCCGTGGCCAATCTCGCGAGCGCCGAAGGAGGTCCGGCGGGAACGCTGAAAGTCAGCATGGGCACGGTGTTCGGGCGGTTGTATGTGGTGCCGTTGCTGGGCGAGTTTCTGAGGCGGTTTCCGGCAATCAATCCGGACTGGCATTTTGATAACCGCCAGGTCGATCTGATTGCACAAGGGTTCGATGCCGCGATTGGCGGTGGATTCGAGCTGCCGCAGGGCGTGGTCGCGCGCAAGCTGACACCGGCGCATCGGGTGTTGGTGGCGTCAGCCGAATATCTGGCGGGGCGCGAAGTGGTCGTTGAACCGGATGATCTCAAGCATCACGACGGGATTCTGATTCGGTCGCCGCAGACGGGGCGAGTGCGGTCCTGGCAATTGACCAGCCGCACCCAGCAACACAGCCCTTTGACGCTAAAGGCGCGGATGACCATGAGCGATTCCGAAGCGGCGTGTGCGACGGCGGCTCAGGGGTTGGGGATCGCGTTGGTGAGCATGCCGTTTGCTTCGGGTTATCTGGAAGCCGGGACGTTGCAGCGGGTATTGCCGGACTGGTTTGTCGACGATGGCAACATTTCCATTTACTACGCTGAGCACAAATTGTTGCCGGGCAAGACGCGGGCGTTTGTGGATTTCATTATTGAGCAGTTTGCGGAGCAGGGGTTGGCATCGCGGTTTAGTGCGGTTTGAGCCAGGATTGAGACCGAGTCGGCCCTTTCGCGGGCAAGCCTCGCTCCTACAGGGATCACACGTATTCTGTAGGAGCGAGGCTTGCCCGCGATGAACGATAACGCGGTCTACCGCCCAAACCGCCCAGGCCAGCCAATAATGTGTTTCGGCCGAGGCGTCGCATACGTCCTTACCTTCGACGTCGACAACCCCAATCGCACCAGCGACTCGGCAATCGTCACCGCCGCCGTCACGCCATCTACGACCGGCACCCCGGTGCGCTGACGAATCTGCTCGTCCAGCCCGGCCATCCCGCCGCAACCGAGGCAAATCACCTCGGCCTTGTCTTCCAGTACTGCCAATTCCGCCTGACGAACAATCGCCTCAAGCGCCCGTTGCGGATCGGATTCCAGTTCCAGCACCGCCAGGCCACTGGCCCGCACGGATGCGCAACGGTCCCACAACCCTGAAAGTTTCAGCCGATCCTCGATCAACGGCACGGTACGGTCCAGCGTAGTGACCACCGAATAGGCATGACCGAGGAACATCGCCGTGCTGGCGGCAGCGTCGGTGATGTCCACCACCGGTACGTTGAGCAGTTCCTGCAACCCTTCGCGACCGTGCTCGCCGTAACCGGCCTGAATCACCGCATCGAAGGGTTGATCGTAGGACATCACTCGATCCATCACGGCGATGGCAGCCAGGTAGCTTTCGAAATTGCCTTCGATGGAGTCGGCGCCGAAGTGCGGTGTCAGGCCGATGATTTCGGTGCCAGGCGCGGCCACGGCTTGAGCCGAACGGGCGATGGCCTGGGTTATGGATTCGGTGGTGTTGACGTTGACCACAAGAATTCGCATGGAAAGTCCTTATAGCGGGGTGGTTCTGCGGCCCGACGGTGCCGGGCCGTCATGGGGTTAATGGCTGACGTTATCGACCGCGATGGCTTCGCCGCTGACATCTGCGTAGTGCGGCTGCCGCTTGGCGATGATCAGGTAGAGCATCCCGGCGATCCCGGCACCGATCAGCCAGGAGAACGGCGATACGAGGTGGAAACCCGGCACCAGCGCCAGGACGATGGCGATCAGTGCTGCAGGAATGAACGCCGCGACCGCACGTAAATTGACGCCTCGGCTGTAGTAATAAGCGCCGTCGGGGTCTTCGCTGTACAACTGCGGCACGTTGATCTGACCTTTTCGTACAAGCCAGTAGTCGACCATGATCACCCCGTACAACGGGCCGAGCAGGGCGCCGAGGCCGGACAGGAAATACACGATCACCAACGGGCTGTTGTAGAGGTTCCACGGCAGGATCAGCACGGCGATGGTCGCGCTGATCAGCCCGGCACGGCGGAAGGTCAGGTATTTCGGTGCCAGGTTGCTCAGCACGAAGGCCGGGGCGACGAAGTTGGCCATGATGTTCACCGCCACGGTGACGATCAGGAAGGCCAGGCAACCGAGGACCAGGAAGAAGGTATTGGGAATCGACGCGATGATTTCCGTCGGGCTTTCGATGATCCGGCCATTGATCTGAAATTGCGCACCGCAGAGCAGGACGGTGATGCCGGCGAACACCAGAATGTTCACTGGCAGACCCCAGAAATTTCCGACCTTGATCGTCTTGCGGCACGGCGAAGAGCGGGCGAAGTCGCAGAAGTTGAGGATCAGCGTGCCGTAGATCGCCAGCCACAACGCGCCACCGGCAAAAATGTTGCGCCACATCTCGCCGCCAGTGAGCGGCTCACGGATCGACCACGCGATGGTCGCGTTGGCCTGGGTGTACATCCAGGCGGCCAGGGCGGCGACGGTCAGCAGAATCACCGGGCCGGCGAACGCTTCATAGCGCCGCACCATCTCCATCCCGTAGGCAAGAATCGCCAGTTGTACCTGCCAGATCGCGACGAAACACACCCAGCCCAGGCTCGACAGACCGAGGATCGAGTTGTGGTCGTAGTCGGCGAATCCCGGATGCACCGCCGTCAGCAGCACGCGAAACACCACCGAGGCGAGGTACGTCTGAATGCCGAACCAGGCGATGGCGATTACGGCGCGGATCAATGCAGGAATTTGCGCCCCATGGATACCGAAACTGATCCGGCTGATGACCGGAAACGGCACACCGGTTTTCTGGCCCATGTAGCCGGAGAGGTTCATGAAGCAATACACCAGCGCCGCGCCGATCCCGAGCGACAGCAGAATCTGCCAGCCGCCCAGACCTAACGCATACAGTCCGATGGCGAAGGAGTAGTTGGCGATGTTGTGAACGTCGTTGGTCCACAGGGCAAAAATGCTGTAACGGCCCCAGCGCCGGCCTTCGGCCTTGGTCGGTGCCAGGTCTTTGTTGTGCAGGCGCGGGCTGAGCACCACGGGGTCTTGAAACGTTTGAACGGGGGAAGAGGAGGGCAGATCCAGCGCGATGTTGTTATTGGAGAGGCTAGTACGCATTCCGGCAGGCTCCGAGCTTGGCGTCGCGATGACTGTGCATGAGCGTGGGCTCGACAAATCTTCGTCGCGGACAACAAGCATCATTGGTTACGGGGCATCTGCAGCCTGTACGGGATAGGGCGCTTCAGGCTTGCGGATCTAAAGTGTGTGTATGTTTTGAATTGATTGTATACAAAACATGTATGCACTTAAGCCAGATCCATGCCAGTCAGCGATCTATAAAATTCACCGGTAATTTCGTTTTGTTATCTGTAATTGGTAAGTGACTGAAATAAAGACGATATAAATTGACCGGTTGAACAGGTATTTATTTTTCGGCGGGATTCGCGGAGGTGTGAACGAGGGGGTGTCAGGCGGGATGAATGTAACTTTTCAGGGCGCAGAAACGAAAAGTGCACACATAAATGGCACCTATGGTGACATTCGTGTGTACACATTTGCTGGGCCGGTCACGAAACCTGTAGGAGCCAGCTTGCTGGCGATTGCGATCTTTCAGTCAATGCAGCTGTGACTGACACACCGCTATCGCCAGCAAGCTGGCTCCTACAGGGGGGGGGCTTGCTGTATGGGATCAGGCTTTTGACTTGCTGATGATATTCCCCGCATGCAACCCGCATTCTTTCTGCGTCGCCTCTTCCCACCACCAGCGACCTTCACGCTCGTGCTGGTTCGGCAGCACCGGGCGGGTGCACGGTTCGCAGCCGATGCTGATGAAGCCGCGTTCATGCAGGCTGTTGTACGGCAACTCGAGCATGCGGATGTAGCCCCAGATCTCTTCGCTGGTCATTTGCGCCAGCGGATTGAATTTGTACAGGTTGCGTTCCGGGGTGGAGAAGGCGGTGTCGATTTCCAGCACCGCGACGGCGCTGCGGGTGCCGGGGCTCTGGTCCCGACGCTGGCCGGTGGCCCAGGCGGTCACGCCCGAGAGCTTGCGGCGCAGCGGCTCGATCTTGCGGATACCGCAGCACTCGCCATGGCCGTCCTTGTAGAAACTGAACAGGCCTTTTTCCTTCACGAACGGTTCGAGTTTCGTGTAGTCCGGCGACACCAGTTCGATGTCGATCTTGTAGTGCTCGCGCACTTGATCGATGAAGCGGTAGGTCTCGGGGTGCAGGCGGCCGGTGTCGAGGCTGAACACTTTGACGTTCTTGTTCAGCTTCCAGGCCATGTCTACCAGCACCACGTCTTCGGCGCCGCTGAAAGATATCCACAGGTCATCGCCGAACTCGGCAAACGCGAGTTTCAGGATGTCCTGGGCGGATTTGTTGGCATAGGTCGTGGCGAGTTCCACGACATCGAACGATGGGCTCATCAGGGCGGCTTCCTACAGGTCGGTGGCGCTGGGCGCTCTATATGGCCTTGATGGTAACAAAATCCTGCAACCACTGGCGCGCCCTCTGCGTTGCGCAGGTCAGTCCGAGTCGCTAGAGTTCGGCAGTCCTTTTGCTCGCTCGACTCAATAATCAATACAAATGGGAGTGTCTTGTGGAAATTGCCTGTCTGGATCTTGAAGGTGTGCTGGTCCCGGAAATCTGGATCGCCTTCGCCGAAAAAACCGGAATCGAATCCCTCAGGGCCACCACTCGGGATATTCCCGACTACGACGTGCTGATGAAGCAGCGCCTGCGGATTCTCGATGAGCATGGCCTGAAACTCACCGACATCCAGGAAGTGATCGCCACGTTGAAGCCGCTGGACGGCGCCATCGAGTTCGTCAACTGGCTGCGTGAGCGCTTTCAAGTGGTGATTCTGTCGGACACGTTCTACGAGTTCTCCCAACCGCTGATGCGTCAACTGGGTTTCCCGACCTTGCTCTGCCATCGTCTGATTACCGACGATGCCGGGCGGGTGACGAGCTATCAGTTGCGTCAGAAAGATCCGAAGCGTCAGTCGGTTCTGGCGTTCAAGAGTCTTTACTATCGGGTGATTGCGGCGGGGGATTCCTACAACGACACCACGATGCTGGGCGAGGCGGATGCGGGGATTCTGTTCCATGCGCCGGATAACGTGATTCGCGAGTTCCCGCAATTCCCGGCGGTGCATACGTTTGAGGATTTGAAGCAGGAGTTCATCAAGGCTTCGAATCGGGCGTTGAGTTTGTAGGCGTTTTCTAGGACGCCTTCGCGGGCAAGCCTCGCTCCTACAGAGGGCGGTGATCACCTGTAGGAGCGAGGCTTGCCCGCGAAGCTTTCAAAGGTTTTGCAGGGTATCGAGCAACACCTTCACCTTGGTGATCGACTCCTGATACTCGGCCTGCCACTGCGAATCCGCAACGATCCCGCCACCGCCCCAGCAACACACCTGTCCATCCTTGACCAGCAAGCTGCGAATCGCGATTGAACTGTCCATCTCGCCGCGTACATCCAGATACAGCAACGAGCCGCAGTACAAACCGCGTCGGGTCGGCTCCAGTTCATCAATGATCTGCATCGCGCGAATCTTCGGCGCCCCGGTAATCGAACCGCCGGGGAAGCTGCCAGCGATCAGGTCCAGCGCATCCCGGTCATCCGCCAGTTCGCCGGTCACGCTGCTCACCAAGTGATGCACATTCGGATAGCTTTCGAGACTGAACAACTCCGGCACCCGCACCGAGCCAATGCGGCACGTACGGCCAAGGTCATTGCGCAGCAGGTCGACGATCATCAGGTTTTCTGCGCGATCCTTGGGGCTGGCCAGGAGTTCGGCGGCGTTCGCCGCATCTTCGGCTGCGTTCTGACCACGAGGGCGAGTGCCCTTGATCGGACGGGTCTCCACGTGGCGGTCGCTGACTTTGACGAAGCGCTCCGGCGACAGGCTCAGTACTGCGCCACCGTCGGGCAGGCGCTGGAAACCGGAGAATGGCGTCGGGCACGCCGCGCGCAACGCGCAGTACGCGGCCCACGGATCACCTTGGCACTCGGCGCGGAAGCGCTGGGCAAAGTTGACCTGGTAGCAGTCACCGGCCTGAATGTATTGCTGAATACGTTCTATCGCCTGGCGATAGTCATCAGCGCTCAGGTCGGCGCTCATCGGTGCCTTGAGCTTGAACGATTCGATCGTTTCAGCCACGGGATGACTGAACAGCGTGATCAGGCGTTGACGTTCGCTGTCGATCAGCGACGGGTGGAACACCAGCTGACTGGTCATCCGTTGGTGATCGCTGATCAGAGCCCAGTCGTAGAGCCCGAAACGCGCATCCGGCAATTGCAGATCGTCCTGTGCCTGGCTCGGCAGGTTTTCCAGGTGGCGGCCGAAATCGTAGCTCAGGTAGCCGATCAGGCCACCGGCGAAGGGCAGGTCAGGCGCCAGCGTCGCCTTACCGAGTCGTGTCAGATTGTCGCGAAGGCGTTGCAGGAAATCGCCACCGCTTTCGTCAGGCATTACCGCCAGTTGTTCCAGTGGCCAGGCACTGAGGAGGTCATAACGCCCGCGATCAGCCGTTGGCCGGCCACTGTCGAGCAGCACGGCGCCGGGGGCATGACGGATCGCCGCGAAGTACTCGGCGGGGTTGGCGCGATAGGGCAGCGGATGTACGGAACAGGTCAGCATGGGCGGGGCAGATCAGCCATCGAGGCGGGGGTGGCGATTGTAGTCCCCTCGGGGAATTGCTCCTAGAGGGGATGTCGGGGATTGGCAGATTGGGGGGGGCGGGGTTGAATGATTTGGTGACTGTGAGTAAGTCTTCGCGGGCAAGCCTCGCTCCTACAGGGGTAGCGCAAAACCTGTAGGAGCGAGCGGTGCGGCGATCCGACTTGCCCGCGAAAGGGCGCGACTCGGTCCCGGATCAACCCTCAACCGCAGGAATATGCCCGAACATTTCCTGCACAAACGCCATGCGTTCCTCGACGGTCTCGGTAATCCCGCGTGCTTTCAACTCTTCCAGCCGCGCCTCGACAGCATGGGTGCGCAACGTCAGGCCGCAATCGTTGGCGATCTGGATGTTCAACCCCGGCCGGGCATTCAGCTCAAGAATCAGCGGGCCTTTCTCCTGGTCCAGCACCATGTCGACCCCGATGTAACCCAGTCCGCACAGCTCGTAACAGCCGGCCGCGAGTTTCATGAAGCCGTCCCAGTAGGGCAGTTGCACACCGTCCACCGCGTTGGTGGTATCCGGGTGCTTGGCGATGATGTTGTTCAGCCAGGTGCCGCGCAGGGTCAGGCCGGTGGCGAGGTCGACGCCGACGCCGATGGCGCCCTGGTGAAGGTTGGCCTTGCCGCCGGACTGGCGCGTCGGCAAGCGCAACATCGCCATGACCGGATAGCCCATCAACACGATGATGCGAATGTCCGGCACGCCTTCGTAGCTGATGCTTTTGAAGATCTGGTCGGGGATCACGCGGTATTCGATCAGTGCACGGTCACGGTGGCCGCCCAGCGAATACAGGCCGGTGAGGATGCTGGAGACGTGGTGCTCGATTTCCTCATGGCTGATGATCTTGCCGGACACCGTGCGATAACGCCCCTCGAAGCGGTCGGCAATGACAATGATGCCGTCGCCACCGGCGCCCTGGGCCGGTTTGATCACGAAATCGCTGCGCCCGCCGATGATTTCGTCGAGGTTGTCGATTTCCTTCTCGGTGGAAATCACGCCATACAGTTCCGGCACATGAATGCCGGCGGCGATGGCGCGCTCCTTGGTGATGATCTTGTCATCGACAATCGGGTACAGGCTGCGCTTGTTGTACTTGAGCACGTAGTCCGCGTTGCGCCGATTGATCCCCATGATGCCCCGGGCTTCCAGGGCTTTCCAGGTCTTCCAGAAGCCGAACATCAGGCGTCAGCCTTCTTCAGGAAAGCCTTGAAACGCACCAGTTCGGTCAGGCGATAGCCGCGATAACGGCCCATAGCCAGCATGAAGCCCACCAGGATCAGCAGGATCGCCGGGAAGGTGAACACGAAGTAAACCAGCTCCGGCACGCTCATGATCAGGTGCGCCAGGGACGCGGCGAACAACGTGCCGATGGCCACTTTCATCGCATGCCCGGAGCCGCGTTCTTCCCAGGTGATCGACAGGCGTTCGATGGTCATGGTCAGAATCACCATCGGGAACAGCGCCACGGACAACCCGCGTTCCAGGCCCAGCTTGTGACTGAACAGGCTGATCGCCGCGATCAGCACCACCACAAACGTCAGCACCACCGACAACCTCGGCAGCATTTGCAGCTTCAGGTGTTCAAGGTAGGAGCGCAGCGACAGCCCCAGCGCCGTGATGATGGTGAACAGGACGATGCCGAATCCGAGCTGGGTTTCGCGGAAGGCGAGGGCGATCAGCACCGGGGTAAAGGTACCGAGGGTCTGCAGGCCGATCAGGTTGCGCAGGATCAGGATCACCAGCACGCCGATCGGGATCATCACCATGATCATGAAAGTCTGCTGGGTTTGCAGCGGCAGGCCGTACAGCGAGTATTCGAGGAAATTGGCGTCGGTGTTTTCGTCGGTCAGCTTGGCCAGGCGAATGGCGTTCATTTCGCTGTTGTTCATGCTGAAGGTGACGGTGGCCTTCTTGCCGCCATCGACGGTGATCAGGTTTTCGTCACCGGTCCACCACAACAGGCGGTCGGTCGGCAGGCCTTGCTCGCCGGTTTCCGGGTTGAAGTACAGCCAGTCGGTGCCGTTGAAGCTGCGCAGCCAGAGTTCCGGGGTTTGCGGCTGGTCGGCCACGAGGCGGATGGTGTGGACCTTTTCCACCGGCACGTGGGCGATGGACAGGACCAGTTCAACGATTTTGGCCTTGTGCCCGCTGGACGGATCGCCGCCCAGCAACAGTTTCACGTTGTCGTCGTTGACATTGTTGACCCGCTTGATCGCTTCGCCGATGAAGGTTTCGACGTCAGCCGAGTGCTGGCGGATCGGCGCGAGCAAGGCTTCAGCGGCAACTTTTTCCGCGCCTTCGACGGCGATGCTGTCGCGGAAAGTCGGGCCTTTGACCTTGGATTTTTCCCCGGTGTAGCGCTTGGTCAGCACCAGGCGGTAATAAAGGGTCTGGTTGCCTTTGGCCCGGCGTGCCGACCAGGTCACCTTGCGGTTGCCGTCGATACGGTTCACGGCCACGCCATAATTATTGGAGATGAAACTTTCGTTGAGGCTGACGAAATCACGGCTCAGCGGTGGCACGAACATCTGGATTTTGACCGGGTCTTTGGCACTGGCGACGAACTCGACCTTGGCGTCGATGTTCCACAAGTCGTCGGTGGCGTCTTCGGTCACGGGAATGCCGAGCACGAAGATCTGATAGGCCGTAACTGAAATGCCCAGCACCACCAGGATGGCGATCAGCATTTTCAGATGGAGGGTAAGAGAGCGCATTGGAATTACTCTGCGGTATGAGCGTCGGTGGCGCAGGCGGGTTTGCCAGCAGCGTATTTAAGACTGGGGTCGACCAGCGCATCAAAGCGCTTGAGCGCTTCGGAGCCGATCAGGAGCGGGTATTGGAAAGCGCTGCGGTCGGTAAGGTTCACTTCGATACTGCGTAACGCCGAGCCCATGCAGATATCCAGCTCGATCACCGGACGGGCGGTGTACTTCTTGCCTTCTTCCGGATCGTAGTCGCCGGCACGGCGCTTGATCTTGCTGACGCGGGCCAGTGGTCGTTCGATCGGGTGCGAGTGCGCTGCGTCGATCGCCAGATAGAAGCGCACCCAGGACTCGCCATTGCGTTTGAAGCGTTTGATGTCGCGGGCACTCAGGGAGGCGGTTTTCGCCCCGGTGTCGAGTTTGGCCGCGACTTCCAGATTGATGCCGTCCAGCGAGGCGTACTCGTTGAGGCCGTACACGGTTTTTTCCCCCGCCGCGGCGACACCGGGCAGGCAAAGCAGATAAAGGAAGGTGGGGAAGGGCTTGAGTCTCATAAATCCTGGTGCGCAGCGGTCCGTGTTTCGATTCAAGGCCCTGGCATCGCTGCGCAAGCTCCCTCGTATGCCTATCAACTATTTGTGACAGTTCGTGCAGATGTCACAAACAAATGCGGGCGGCATTCTAGCACGGTGGTTTTATGGCGCCAGCGCTGGGCTCTTGGGTTTGGTGTTTGGGTGATGGGGGGGATATCCGTTATTTGGGTGATGACGGGGATTGGTTTCGCCCTTACGGCGAGTCACTTGGAAGAGCGCCAAGTAACCAAGCGCTTTTGCCCCTTTCGTTCGGCCCTTCGCTTAGGCTCAGGGTCCCCTCGCTCCGGTCCTGCTCCGTGGGCCCGCCGCCATCGGCCATCCATGGCCGGGGGCGGCTAACCCGGCATCCATGCCGGGTTGCCCACTGCGCAGAACCTACGCTCGGCCTCTCGAGGGGGCGACTACCGCCACAGCCGCCGAGGCGGCCTGAAAGCCGACCTGGCTCTTTGGTGTACGCGTTCCCTCATTCCGGATATGTACACCGAACCCCTGTAGGAGCCGGCTTGCTGGCGATGGCGTCCGCCCGGTCAATAAATGTGTCGAATGACCCACCGCATCGCCAGCAAGCCGGCTCCTACAGGGATCTGCGTGCGCTTTTGATTTTCACCACTCATCAGGTCGAGCGTTAGCTCGCCTTCAGCTTTTGATCTAAGCGCCCCCTCGAGAGGCCGAGTGGAGGTTCTGCGTAGTGGGCAACCCGGCATGGATGCCGGGTTAGCCGCCCCCGGCCATGGATGGCCGATGGCGGCGGGCCCACGGAGCAGGACCGGAGCGAGGGTATGGCGAGCATTAGCGAGGCACCGAACGAAAGGGGCAAGAGCGCTTGGTTACTTGGCGCTTTTCCAAGTAACCCGCTGTAAGAGCGGAACCAATAGCTGCCGTTACCACAACAACGGATATGTACACCCTCAAAAAACCGACCGCCTGACACAAGGCCTTCGCGAGCAAGCTTCGCTCCTACAAAAAGCAGATAGGTTATTAGACGATTGTCGACAATACCTATTTATCCTTTGACTATTATCCCACTATTCGCTAGTTTTTGCCGCATCAGCTTTCAAGGTGTCGACAATATGCTGGATCAACTCGATCCCCCAGTCATAGCCCAAGACGATTCGGAAACACTTTCCGAGAACGTTTTCCGGCGCATTCAGGCGGCCATCGTCAAAGGCGAGATCGCCCCGGGCAGCAAGATCTCCGAACCGGAACTGGCGCGCACCTACGGCATCAGCCGCGGCCCGCTGCGCGAAGCGATCCACCGCCTGGAAGGCCAGCGCTTGCTGGTTCGCGTGCCGCACGTCGGCGCACGAGTGGTCTCCCTGAGCCACGCCGAGCTGCTGGAACTCTACGAAATCCGCGAATCCCTCGAAGGCATGGCCTGTCGCCTGGCCGCCGAACGCATGACGGTCGAAGAAATCGACGAACTGCGCCGGGTCCTCGAAACCCACGAGCGCGACGCCGCGTTTCAGGCCGGTGTCGGCTACTACCAGCAGGAAGGCGATTTCGACTTCCACTACCGAATCATCCAGGGCAGCGGCAACCGCACCCTGACGCAGATGCTCTGCGGCGAGCTTTATCAACTGGTGCGCATGTACCGCATCCAGTTTTCCACCACGCCCAATCGCCCGCGCCAGGCCTTTGCCGAGCACCACCGGATTCTCGATGCCATCGCCGACCGTGACGGTGAACTGGCCGAGTTGTTGATGCGCCGTCACATCGGCGCCTCCAAACGCAATATCGCCCGTCACTACCAGGACGGCGCTAACCCGACAGCCACTGAACGAGGTGAGTCATGAGTTCCAACAAGAGCACTCCAGGCCAGCGTTTCCGCGATGCGGTCGCCAGCGAACATCCGCTGCAAGTGGTCGGCGCGATCAACGCCAACCACGCGTTGCTGGCCAAGCGCGCCGGTTTCAAGGCTATTTACCTGTCGGGCGGCGGCGTCGCTGCCGGCTCCCTCGGCGTGCCGGACCTGGGCATCACCGGCCTGGACGACGTGCTGACCGACGTGCGCCGCATCACCGATGTCTGCGACCTGCCGCTGCTGGTGGACGTGGACACCGGTTTCGGTTCCTCGGCGTTCAACGTCGCCCGTACCGTGAAGTCGATGATCAAGTTCGGCGCGGCGGCGATTCACATCGAAGACCAGGTTGGCGCCAAGCGCTGCGGTCACCGCCCTAATAAAGAAATCGTCTCGCAGCAGGAAATGGTCGACCGCATCAAGGCCGCTGTTGATGCGCGCACCGATGACAGCTTCGTGATCATGGCTCGCACCGACGCCCTGGCTGTTGAAGGCCTGGAATCCGCACTGGATCGCGCTGCGGCGTGCATCGAGGCCGGCGCCGACATGATCTTCCCGGAAGCCATCACCGAACTGGAGATGTACAAGCTGTTCGCCAGCCGTGTGAAAGCGCCGATCCTGGCCAACATCACCGAGTTCGGCGCGACGCCGCTGTACACCACCGAGCAGTTGGCCGGTGCCGATGTGTCGCTGGTGCTATACCCATTGTCCGCGTTCCGCGCCATGAACAAGGCCGCAGAAAACGTCTACACCGCGATCCGCCGCGACGGTACGCAACAGAACGTGATCGACACCATGCAGACGCGCATGGAGCTTTACGATCGCATCGACTACCACACGTTCGAGCAGAAGCTCGATGCGTTGTTCGCTGCTAAAAAGTAATGAAAGCCCTGTAGGAGCGAAGCTTGCTCGCGAAGACGGACTGACATTCAAAATCAATGTCGTCTGAGACACCGCTTTCGCGAGCAAGCTTCGCTCCCACAAGTTTCCCTAATAAGTTCAAAAACTGGAGACAGCAATGGCCGAAGCAAAAGTACTCAGTGGCGCCGGGCTCCGTGGCCAGGTTGCCGGGCAAACCGCACTGTCCACCGTGGGCCAGTCGGGCGCAGGCCTGACCTATCGCGGCTACGACGTTCGCGAACTGGCGGCTGACGCCCAATTCGAAGAAGTGGCCTACCTGCTGCTGTACGGCGAACTGCCGACCCAGGCGCAACTCGCCGCTTACGTAAGCAAACTCGGCAAGCTGCGCGACCTGCCGCAAGCGCTGAAAGAAGTGCTGGAACGCATCCCCGCCGACGCCCACCCGATGGACGTGATGCGCACCGGTTGCTCGTTCCTGGGCAACATCGAGCCAGAGAAAGACTTCTCCGAGCAGCATGACAAAACCGACCGCCTGCTGGCCGCGTTCCCAGCGATCATGTGCTACTGGTATCGCTTCAGCCACGACGGCAAACGCATCAGTTGCGTGAGCGACGAGCCCTCCATCGGCGGCCACTTCCTGCACCTGCTGCACGACAAGAAACCGAGCGAGCTGCACGTCAAAGTGATGAACGTTTCGCTGATCCTCTACGCGGAACACGAATTCAACGCCTCGACCTTCACCGCACGGGTGTGTGCATCGACTTTGTCCGACCTGTTCTCATGCATCACCGCCGCCATCGGCTCCCTGCGCGGTCCGCTGCACGGCGGCGCCAACGAAGCGGCGATGGAAATGATCGAGCGCTTCAAATCGCCGGAAGAGGCGATCAAAGGCACCCTCGGCATGCTTGAGCGCAAGGACAAGATCATGGGCTTCGGCCACGCGATCTATAAGGACAACGATCCGCGCAACGAGGTGATCAAGGGTTGGTCGAAGAAGCTCGCTGAAGAGGTGGGTGACACCGTCTTGTTCCCGGTTTCCGAAGCCATCGACAAGACCATGTGGGAGCAGAAAAAACTGTTCCCCAATGCCGACTTCTACCATGCGTCGACGTACCACTTCATGGGCATCCCGACCAAGTTGTTCACGCCGATTTTCGTCTGCTCGCGCCTGACCGGCTGGGCGGCGCATGTGTTCGAACAGCGTGCCAACAACCGCATCATCCGCCCGAGCGCCGAATACACCGGCGTCGAACAGCGCAAGTTCGTGCCAATCGAACAACGCTGAATGGTGGGGGCGGGCACCGAGCCGTGAACCTTGTAGGAGCGAAGCTTGCTCGCGAAGGCGGTCTGACATTCCAAATCAATGTCGACTGATACACCGCTTTCGCGAGCAAGCTTCGCTCCTACAGGGGGGGCGGTTTTCCAATCAAATTCTGGTGCCGCCCCGCCTTTTGTTATTACCGTGACCGAGTCCTGACGATGAACACTGAATTCCGTAAACCGCTGCCCGGCAGCCATCTGGATTATTTCGACGTCCGTGCGGCAGTCGAAGCCATCCAGCCCGGCGCCTACGACACTCTGCCGTACACCTCCCGCGTGCTGGCGGAAAACCTGGTGCGTCGCTGCGACCCGGCCACGCTCACCGAATCCCTGAAGCAATTCATCGAGCGCAAACGCGACCTCGATTTCCCATGGTTCCCGGCCCGTGTGGTGTGCCACGACATCCTTGGCCAGACCGCATTGGTCGACCTCGCCGGCCTGCGTGACGCCATCGCTTTGCAAGGTGGCGACCCGGCGCAAGTGAACCCGGTGGTGCCGACGCAACTGATCGTCGATCACTCGCTGGCCGTCGAGCGCGGTGGCTTCGATCCACAGGCGTTCGAGAAAAACCGCGCCATCGAAGACCGTCGCAACGAAGACCGTTTCCACTTCATCAACTGGACCAAAAAGGCCTTCAAGAACGTTGATGTGATCCCGCCGGGCAACGGGATCATGCACCAGATCAACCTGGAGAAAATGTCGCCGGTGATTCAGGTGCGTGACGGCGTGGCGTTCCCTGACACCTGCGTCGGCACCGACAGCCACACCCCGCACGTCGATGCGCTGGGCGTGATCGCCATCGGCGTCGGTGGCCTCGAAGCGGAAAGCGTCATGCTCGGCCGCGCATCGTGGATGCGCCTGCCGGAAAGCGTCGGCGTCGAACTGACCGGCAAGCTGCAACCAGGCATCACCGCCACCGACATGGTGCTGGCGCTGACCGAGTTCCTGCGCAAGCAAAAAGTCGTCGGCGCATGGCTGGAATTCTTCGGCGAAGGCGCTTCCGCGCTGACCCTCGGCGACCGTGCAACCATCTCCAACATGGCCCCTGAATACGGCGCCACGGCGGCGATGTTCTACATCGACCAGCAGACCATCGACTACCTGAAACTCACCGGCCGCGAAGACGAGCAGGTGCAGTTGGTCGAGAACTACGCCAAGACCACGGGCCTGTGGGCCGACAGCCTGAAGGGCGCGCAATATGAGCGCGGCTTGACCTTCAACCTGTCCTCGGTGGTGCGCAACATGGCCGGCCCGAGCAACCCGCACGCCCGCGTCGCCACCTCCGATCTGGCCGCGCAAGGCATCTCCGGCCAGTGGGACGATGTGCCCGGCCAGATGCCGGACGGCGCGGTGATCATCGCCGCCATCACCAGCTGCACCAACACCAGCAACCCGCGCAACGTGATCGCTGCCGGCCTGCTGGCGCGCAACGCCAACAAGCTCGGGTTGACCCGTAAGCCATGGGTCAAATCGTCCCTGGCACCGGGCTCGAAAACCGTGGCGTTGTACCTCGATGAGGCGGGCCTGACTGACGAACTGGAACAACTCGGTTTCGGCGTCGTGGCTTTCGCTTGCACCACTTGCAACGGCATGTCCGGCGCGCTCGATCCGGTGATCCAGCAAGAGATCATCGACCGCGACCTGTACGCCACGGCCGTGCTCTCCGGCAACCGCAACTTCGATGGCCGGATTCACCCGTACGCCAAGCAAGCGTTCCTCGCTTCGCCGCCGTTGGTGGTCGCGTACGCTATCGCCGGTACCATCCGTTTCGACATCGAAAAAGATGTGCTGGGCCTGGATGCGAACGGCAAGGAAATCCGCCTGAAAGACATCTGGCCGAGCGATGAAGAAATCGATGCGGTGGTGAAAGCGTCGGTCAAGCCGGAGCAGTTCCGTCAGGTCTACATTCCGATGTTCGCCATCCACGAAGACACCGGCCCGAAAGTCGCGCCGCTGTACGACTGGCGCGAGATGAGCACCTACATCCGCCGTCCGCCGTACTGGGAAGGTGCGCTGGCCGGTGCGCGTCCGCTCAAGGGCATGCGCCCGCTGGCGGTGCTGCCGGACAACATCACCACCGATCACCTGTCGCCGTCGAACGCGATCATGCTCGACAGCGCCGCCGGCGAATACCTGGCGAAAATGGGCTTGCCGGAAGAGGACTTCAACTCCTATGCCACGCACCGCGGTGACCACCTGACCGCGCAACGCGCCACCTTTGCCAACCCGAAACTGTTCAATGAAATGGTCCAGGAAAACGGCAAGGTCAAGCAGGGTTCGCTGGCCCGCGTCGAGCCGGAAGGCAAGGTCATGCGCATGTGGGAAGCCATCGAAACCTACATGGAGCGCAAGCAGCCGCTGATCATCATTGCCGGCGCCGACTACGGTCAGGGTTCGTCCCGCGACTGGGCGGCCAAAGGCGTGCGTCTGGCCGGTGTGGAAGCGATTGCCGCCGAAGGTTTCGAGCGCATCCACCGCACCAACCTGGTGGGCATGGGCGTGTTGCCGCTGGAGTTCAAACCGGGCACCAACCGTCACACCCTGGCCATCGACGGCAGCGAAACCTACGACGTGATCGGTGAGCGTACGCCGCGCGCCGAGCTGACGCTGGTGATCCATCGCAAGAACGGTGAGCGCGTCGAGGTGCCGGTCACCTGTCGTCTCGACACCGCCGAAGAGGTGTCGATCTACGAGGCTGGTGGCGTGCTGCAACGCTTCGCTCAGGACTTCCTCGAAGAATCGGCCGTCGCCGTCTAAAACATGCTGTGCGGGCACGGAGTTTCAAATTCCGTGTCCGCTTTGAAGGAGCACCAATGGCTCACGCACCTCAAATCAAAATCCCCGCCACCTACATGCGTGGCGGCACCAGCAAAGGCGTGTTTTTCAGCCTGAAAGACTTGCCCGAAGCCGCACAGGTTCCAGGCCCGGCGCGCGATGCCTTGTTGTTGCGGGTGATCGGCAGCCCCGACCCGTACGACAAGCAAATCGACGGCATGGGCGGTGCGACCTCCAGCACCAGCAAAACCGTGATCCTGTCGAAAAGCATCAAGGCTGATCACGATGTCGATTACCTGTTCGGCCAAGTCTCCATCGACAAACCTTTCGTCGACTGGAGCGGCAACTGCGGCAACCTGTCCGCAGCGGTCGGTTCGTTCGCCATCAGCAACGGGCTGGTCGATGCCAGCCGCATTCCGCACAACGGTGTGGCGGTGGTGCGCGTGTGGCAGGCCAACATCGGCAAGACCATCATCGCCCACGTGCCGATCACCAACGGTGAAGTACAGGAAACCGGTGATTTCGAACTCGACGGCGTGACCTTTCCGGCGGCCGAAGTGCAGGTCGAATTCATGGACCCGGCGGCAGAAGAGGAGGGCGGCGGTGGTTCGATGTTTCCGACCGGCAACCTGGTGGATGACCTCGAAGTGCCCGGCGTCGGGACCTTCAAGGCGACCATGATCAATGCGGGTATTCCGACCATCTTCGTCAATGCCGAAGACATCGGTTACACCGGCACCGAGTTGCAGGGCGCCATCAACGGTGATCCGAAAGCGCTGGCGATGTTCGAAACCATTCGTGCGTATGGCGCGTTGCGCATGGGGCTGATTTCGAATCTGGATGAAGCGGCCAAACGTCAACACACGCCCAAGGTTGCCTTCGTGGCCAAACCGGCGGATTACGTTGCCTCCAGCGGTAAAGCGATTGCTGCGGGTGACGTCGACTTGCTGGTGCGTGCGTTGTCGATGGGCAAGTTGCACCACGCGATGATGGGCACTGCTGCGGTGGCTATCGGCACTGCTGCCGCCATTTCCGGCACGCTGGTAAACCTTGCAGCGGGTGGTGTCGAACGCAACGCTGTGCGCTTCGGCCATCCGTCCGGCACGTTGCGCGTAGGCGCTGAAGCCAGCCAGGTGAACGGCGAGTGGACCGTCAACAAAGCCATCATGAGCCGCAGTGCGCGGGTGCTGATGGAAGGCTTCGTGCGCATACCTGGCGACGCCTTCTAACCCGACACCGAACCCTGTAGGAGCCGGCTTGCTGGCGATCCCGTCAACGCGGTCTGCCTGACATACCGAGTCGTCTGAATCGCCAGCAAGCCGGCTCCTACAGGGGACCGCATTTCAATTATAAGAATGTGATTTACCTGAACCGAGGTCCCATCAACGAACCACTTTACGAGTGAATCGAACATGAGCACCAACGTCGACCTGAACAACCGCCCCGACTACGACACGGTCCTGCAGGACATTGCCGACTACGTCCTCAACTTCAAAATCGAATCCAGAGAAGCCCTCGACACCGCCCGCAACTGCCTGATGGACACTTTGGGCTGCGGCCTCCTGGCCCTGCGCTTTCCCGAATGCACCAAGCACCTTGGCCCGATTGTCGAAGGCACCGTCGTGCCGTTCGGCGCTCGCGTGCCGGGCACCAACTACCGTCTCGACCCGGTCAAGGCCGCCTGGGACATCGGCTGCATCGTGCGCTGGCTCGACTACAACGACACCTGGCTCGCCGCCGAATGGGGACATCCCTCCGATAACCTCGGGGGCATTCTTGCGGTGGCCGATCACCTGTCGCAGAAGCGCCTGGCCAATGGCGATGCGCCGCTGACCGTTCGCGCCGTACTCGAAGCGATGATCATGGCCCATGAGATTCAAGGCGTGATTGCGCTGGAAAACTCCTTCAACCGTGTAGGCCTCGATCACGTCATCCTGGTGAAAGTTGCCTCGACCGCCGTCACCGCCAAACTCATGGGCGCCAATCGCGAGCAGTTGCTGTCGGCGTTGTCCCATGCTTTCGCTGATGGTCAGGCGTTGCGCACGTATCGGCATGCACCGAATGCCGGGTCGCGCAAATCCTGGGCGGCGGGCGATGCCTCCAGCCGGGGCGTGCGTCTGGCCGATATCGCGATGCGTGGCGAGATGGGCATCCCCGGCGTATTGACCGCCAAACAGTGGGGCTTCTACGACGTATTGTTCAGTCACAGCAACAACGACCTGGCGCTCAAACCTGAAGGCAAACGTGTGTTCAGTTTCTCCCGTCCGTACGGCAGTTACGTGATGGAAAACGTGCTGTTCAAGATCAGCTTCCCGGCCGAATTCCACGCACAAACCGCCTGCGAAGCCGCTGTCACCTTGCATCCGCAAGTCAGGAATCGCCTGCACGAAATCGACAAAATCGTCATCACCACCCACGAGTCGGCGATCCGCATCATCTCCAAGGTCGGCCCGCTGGCCAATGCGGCGGACCGCGATCATTGCCTCCAATACATGGCCGCCGTGCCGCTGGCGTTTGGCAATCTGGTGGCCGAGCATTACGAAGACGAGTTCCACGCGGCGCACCCGATCATCGATGTGCTGCGCGAGAAAATGGTCATCGTCGAAGACCCGCGCTTCACCCGCGAATACCTGGAGGCTGACAAACGCTCGATCGCCAATGCGATTCAGGTGTTTTTCAAGGACGGCTCCAGCACCGAGAACGTGGTGGTGGAATACCCGATCGGCCATCGCCGTCGCCGCACCGATGGCATTCCGTTGCTGGAAGACAAGTTCAAAGCCAACCTGGCGACACGCTTCACCGGCCAGCGCAGTGCCGAGATTTTTGCCTTGTGCAAGGATCAGGCAGCGCTTGAAGCCACACCGGTGAACCGCTTCATGGACCTGTTCGTAATCTGACGGAACCCCTTGTAGGAGCCAGCGGTGCGGCGATCCGACTTGCCGGCGAAGGCGCACTCAAGGACGCCTTCGCCGGCAAGCCTGGCTCCTACAAGGTCCGTGTCAGCCATTTTTCCAGCGGCAATTTGGTGATCGCAAACCCGGTCAACAGAATCGCCGAATAGATCATCAACTCTCGCGAAAGGCTTTGCCCCTCATACCAAGCGCCGATCACCACCGCGAACACCGGAAAAATGATGAACACAAACGACAAAATGATCGGGCTCAACCGCTTGAGCAGCAAAAAATAAACGATAAACCCGCCCACCGACGCCACCAGCCCCAGGTAGAGCAGGGCGCCCCAGGAACGCAGGCTGATCCCATCGAACACCGGCGCTTCGACATTCAGCCCCGCGACAAACAGCATCAAGCCAGCAATGCCGATCGGCAGCGTGTTGTAGGTAATCACGCTGATCGCCGAGCCGTGTTTCTTGGTCACCACGTAACACAACGCATGCATCACCGCCGCACAGAGAATCGCCAGCACGCCGAACAGTTCGGCGTGGTCCAGATGCAATCCCTGGCTGCGAATAATCATGAACAGACTGCCGAAGCCGATGGCAATGCCGAGCACTTGTGACGGGTAGATTTTTTCCCGCAGAAACAGCGCAGAAAACACCAGGATGAACACCGGCATGCAACTGAACAGCAGGGCTGTCAGGCCTGATGAAACGTGCATCTCGCCGTAATTGAGCAAGTAATACGGCAGGCTGAAATACGACAGCGTCACGAACAGGAAAAACCAGCGGCTTTCCTTGGGGAACATCAACGGCTCACGACGGATGAGGGCGAAAACAAGGAACAACGGAAAGGCGATCAGGAACCGCAGCCCGGCGGCCGTCAGCGGTGGCACCGTTTCAACCGCAATCTTGATCCCGAGCCATGTCGTTCCCCAGCTCAGGCACACGATCAGAAACAGGACGCTGGTGATCAGCGCGGCTAACCAGGGTTTTCCAGTGCTTGAATTCGCGCTGAGAGCGATGGACATGATCGAGTTCCTTTTTTGTTGTCGGAATTGACCTGCATCTGCAAAAGGTCTATCCCTGATTGAACCTGTTTTAAGCACGCTATTCGGGACTTAAATGAGTGTCAAAGTAAGTATTGCCATGGTGTCAATCCTGCGCGACGGGCTCGTCAACGGACTGGGCGTGAAGTACAAGCGCCTGGCGGACGCCGTGGAAAAAGCGATCGTGGAAGGCGTGATCGAGCCCGGCTGCAAACTGCCGCCGCATCGGCTGTTGGCCGACAGCCTCGGCGTGACCATTGGCACCGTCAGCCGTGCTTACGGCGAACTCGAACGCGTAGGGCGGGTGGTCGCTCGCGTAGGAGATGGCACTTACGTGCGTCAGCGCGGGATGGAACGTCAGCGCGATGCTGGCTTTCGCAATGTCAGCGAAGAGCCGCAGGCATGTTTCGACATGAGCCGTAATCAACCGATTCCGGGGCAGGAAGCACTGCTTTTAAGCCAGAGCTTGCAGGCGTTGGCGCTCGATCCCGATGCCTTGCAGAGCATCAGCGGCTACACCGCCGATGCCGGATCGTTACGCCATCGTGCGGCGGGCGCGCACTGGTTGCGGCACCTGCAATTTGTGCCGGATGCCGAGCAGGTCGTATGCGTGAACGGCGGCCAGCACGGTCTGTTATGTGCCTTGATGGGGTTGCTCAAGGCGGGCGATACCGTGGTCACGGAACACCTGACTTACCCGGGGTTGATCAGCGTTGCACGCATGCTTGGGATCAAACTGATCGGCGTCGCGATGGATGACGAAGGGTTGATGCCGGATGCGCTGGAAGACGTTTGCCGCAACCATCGTGTGTCGGCGCTGTACTGCACGCCGACGATCCAGAATCCTACGGCGGCGGTGATGTCCGTCCCACGGCGTGAGGCGATTGCCGAGGTCTGTCGGCAGCACAATCTGCTGATCTTTGAGGATGAAGCCCACGCGGTGTTGGCTCGACAGCGACCGTTACCCTTGAGTTATTTCGCCCCGGAGCGCTCGGTGTTGATCGGCAGCCTGAGCAAAGCGGTTTCGGCGGGGTTGCGCGTCGGTTATCTGCATGCGCCGCAACCGTTGATCGGGCGCTTGAGCGCAGCGGTACGCGGAACGTGCTGGATGGCCAGTCCGTTGGCGCTGGAGGTGGCGAGCCTTTGGATCGAAAACGGCAGTGCGGCGCAGTTGCTGGCTCAGCAGATTGTCGAGATCGGTCGGCGCAAGGCGTTGGTCTGTGGGGTGTTGGAGGGCGTGGCGTACAAAACCCATCCCGACAGCCCGCACTTCTGGATCGAAGTGCCCGAGCCGTGGCGGGCGTCGCAGATTGCGGCGGAGCTCAAGGAGAACAATTACCTGGTCGCCACCGCCGAGGCGTTTGCGGTCGGGCACGGGGCGGTGCCGCAGTTCATTCGGGCGAGTGTGTGTAATTCGGCGGGGGATGATGGATTGTTGATTCGAGGGTTTGAAGCGTTGAACGGAGCAATAACAGAGACCGTGTAATCGTTCTTCGCGGGCAAGCCTCGCTCCTACAGGGGCGGACATCCTGTAGGAGCGAGCGGTGCGGCGATCCGACTTGCCCGCGAAGGCGGCCTGAAGGGCGCTAAAGAGCTACTTGAACCGCCGCTCCACACCTTTCTCCACCAGAATCTTCGCCGAAATCTCTTCCACCGAAAAATGCGTGGAGTTGATGTGCGCAATATTCTCGCGGCGGAACAGATTCTCCACCTCGCGCACTTCAAACTCGCACTGCGCGTAGCTCGAATAGCGGCTGTTGGGCTTGCGCTCGTTGCGGATCGCGGTCAGGCGGTCCGGGTCGATGGTCAGTCCGAACAACTTGTGCTGGTGGGCGCGCAGGGCGTTTGGCAGCGTCAGGCGCTCCATGTCGTCTTCGGTCAACGGATAGTTGGCCGCGCGGATGCCGAATTGCATCGCCATGTACAGGCACGTCGGTGTCTTACCACAACGCGACACCCCCACTAGGATCAGGTCGGCCTTGTCGTAATAATGCGTGCGCGCACCGTCGTCGTTGTCGAGGGCAAAGTTCACCGCCTCGATGCGTTCCATGTAATTGGAGTTGCCACCGATAGAGTGAGACTTGCCGACAGTGTAGGAAGAATGCTCGGTCAGTTCCTGTTCAAGCGGTGCCAGGAAAGTCGAGAAAATGTCGATCATGAAACCATTGGACGTCGCGAGGATCTCACGAATGTCCTGATTGACGATGGTGTCGAATATGATCGGCCGGAAGCCGTCGGTTTCGGCGGCCTTGTTGATTTGTTGTACCATGGCCCGCGCTTTATCCACGTTGTCGATGTACGGGCGCGTGAATTTGCTGAAGGTAATGTTTTCGAACTGCGCCAGGAGGCTTTGACCCAGGGTTTCGGCGGTAATGCCGGTGCCATCGGAGATAAAGAAAGCAGATCGTTTCATTTGCACCTTGGGCCTTAAGCTAGTGACGAATCTTGGATATGATAGGCGCGGTTTGCCGGCCTCGAGTGGCCCGCATTCTCACTTATTTTCCAGGTCCAGGCCATACAGCCGGCAAATGCTCCTTTCGAGCGCCGGCTTCTGAGCTTTTCCAACACAGTTAGTGGAGAGATCACCTTGGTAGAGTACGTAGTTTCCCTCGATAAGCTCGGCAAACACGATGTTGAGCATGTGGGGGGCAAGAACGCATCCCTGGGCGAGATGATCAGTAACCTTGCAGGTGCCGGTGTATCGGTGCCCGGTGGCTTCGCCACGACAGCTCAGGCTTATCGTGATTTTCTGGAACTGAGCGGCCTGAACGATCAGATCCACGCCGCCCTCGACGCCCTGGACGTCGATGATGTCAACGCCCTGGCCAAGACCGGCGCCCAGATCCGTCAATGGATCATGGAAGCCGAGTTCCCCGAGAAGCTCAACACCGAGATCCGCACCGCGTTCGCCACGCTGTCGGCCGGTAACCCTGACATGGCCGTGGCCGTGCGTTCTTCCGCTACCGCCGAAGACCTGCCGGACGCTTCCTTCGCCGGTCAGCAGGAAACCTTCCTGAACATCCGTGGTGTCGAAAACGTCATTCGCGCCGCCAAAGAGGTGTTCGCTTCGCTGTTCAACGACCGTGCGATCTCCTACCGCGTGCACCAGGGCTTCGACCACAAGCTGGTCGCCCTGTCGGCTGGCGTGCAGCGCATGGTCCGCTCCGAAACCGGCACTGCCGGCGTGATGTTCACCCTCGATACCGAATCGGGCTTCCGTGACGTAGTGTTCATCACCGGCGCCTACGGCCTGGGTGAAACCGTCGTACAAGGCGCGGTGAACCCGGATGAGTTCTACGTCCACAAAGGCACGCTGGCCGCCGGTCGTCCGGCCATCCTGCGTCGCAACCTGGGCAGCAAAGCCATCAAGATGATCTACGGCGAAGTCGCCACGGCCGGCAAGTCGGTCAAGACCATCGACGTCGACAAGGCCGATCGCGCACGTTTCTGCCTGAGCGACGCCGAAGTCAGCGAACTGGCCAAACAAGCGATGATCATCGAGAAGCACTACCAGTGCCCGATGGACATCGAATGGGCCAAAGACGGCGACGACGGCAAGCTCTACATCGTTCAGGCCCGTCCTGAAACCGTGAAGAGCCGCACCCAGGCCAACGTCATGGAACGCTACCTGTTGAAAGAAACCGGCACCGTGCTGGTTGAAGGTCGCGCCATCGGCCAGCGCATCGGCGCCGGCAAGGTCCGCATCATCAAGGACGTGTCCGAGATGGACAAAGTCCAGCCAGGCGACGTGCTGGTTTCCGACATGACCGACCCGGACTGGGAACCGGTCATGAAGCGCGCCAGCGCCATCGTCACGAACCGTGGCGGTCGTACCTGCCACGCGGCGATCATCGCTCGCGAACTGGGCATTCCGGCCGTGGTCGGTTGCGGCAACGCCACCCAACTGCTGAAAGACGGCCAGGGCGTGACCGTTTCCTGCGCGGAAGGCGACACCGGTTACATCTTCGAAGGTGAGCTGGGCTTCGACATCAAGAAAAACTCCGTGGATGCCATGCCGGATCTGCCGTTCAAGATCATGATGAACGTCGGCAACCCGGACCGCGCCTTCGATTTCGCGCAACTGCCGAACGCCGGTGTGGGCCTGGCCCGTCTGGAATTCATCATCAACCGCATGATCGGTGTGCACCCTAAAGCGCTGTTGAACTACGACGGCCTGCCGCAGGAAATCAAGGACAGCGTCGACAAGCGCATCGCCGGTTACAACGATCCGGTCGGCTTCTACGTCGAGAAACTGGTCGAAGGCATCAGCACGCTGGCGGCTGCGTTTTATCCGAAAAAGGTCATCGTGCGTCTGTCGGACTTCAAGTCCAACGAATACGCGAACCTGATCGGCGGCAAGCTTTACGAGCCGGAAGAAGAAAACCCGATGCTGGGCTTCCGTGGCGCCTCGCGTTACATCAGCGAATCGTTCCGTGACTGCTTCGAACTCGAGTGCCGCGCCCTCAAGCGTGTGCGCAACGAGATGGGCCTGACCAACGTTGAAATCATGGTGCCGTTCGTCCGTACCCTGGGCGAAGCGAGCCAGGTCGTCGACCTGCTGGCCGAAAACGGTCTGGCCCGTGGCGACAACGGTCTGCGCGTGATCATGATGTGCGAACTGCCGTCCAACGCGATTCTGGCGGAAGAATTCCTTGAGTTCTTCGACGGTTTCTCCATCGGCTCCAACGACCTGACTCAGCTGACGCTGGGCCTGGACCGTGACTCCGGGATCATCGCTCACCTGTTCGACGAGCGTAACCCTGCGGTCAAGAAGCTGCTGGCGAACGCCATTGCCGCGTGCAACAAGGCGGGCAAGTACATCGGTATCTGCGGTCAGGGTCCTTCGGACCACCCTGATCTGGCCAAGTGGCTGATGGAGCAGGGCATCGAAAGCGTTTCGTTGAACCCCGATTCCGTACTGGAAACCTGGTTCTTCCTGGCTGAAGGTCAAGCTTCGGCTTGATGGTGTGGGAACGGCTCGCTCACTGTAGGAGCAAGCGGTGCGGCGATCCGACTTGCCCGCGATGGCGTCTTCAAAATCGCCATCGCCAGCAAGCTGTGCTCCTACAGGGGGTGGCCGTTTTAAGAGATTGAAGTAGGGCGGGCTCCTCTGGATGCCGCCCTTTTTTGTGCAAGAGACTATGCAAAGCAGCAGCAACCTATTTCCTGTCGCCCTGATCAGCGCCGAGCGGCGCGGCGATCTGAGCGAAGACGTCTATCGTTTGAAACCCGGCAACAGCCCTGACGGCACCGTGGAACTGGCCGTGACCCGTCTGGGCATGGCGGACGCGCCCACGCACGGTGGTGTGCCGGTGATTCTGTTGCACGGCAGCTTTTCCAATCGGCGCTTCTGGTTCTCCCCAAAAGGCCTGGGGTTGGGCGCTTATCTGGCGCGTCTGGGATTTGATGTGTGGATCGCGGAAATGCGCGGTCATGGCCTGTCCCAGCGCAACCAGAATTATCGCAAGAACCGCGTCGCCGACTACGCTCGTTACGATCTGCCGGCCATTGGCGCGTTCGTGCGCGAGCAGAGCGGCCAGGTTCCGCACTGGATCGGTCACTCGCTGGGTGGCATTACCCTGGCGGCAGCCCTGGGTGGCGGGTACATCGGTGAACCGGTCGTCGCGTCTGCGGCATTCTTCGGTACGCAAGTCAGCCGCACCTATTGGCCGTTGAAAATTCCGCCGGTGGAGTGGAGCGGGCGCTTCATTCTCAAGCGTTTCGCCCAACTGTCCGGTTCACGGCTCAAGCGCGGCCCAGAGGACGAGCCGATTGGCCTGGCCCTGGAAAGCATGCGTTGGTATGGCCTGTTCGGGCGTTTTGGTGATGCCGACAAGGATTGGTGGGCCGGATTGGCTGACGTTCAGAGCCCTGTGTTGGCCGTGAGTGCCGTCAGCGATCATCAGGATCCAGCGTGGGCGTGCCGCAAGTTGTTTGATCAGATCGGTTCAGAGCACAAGCAATTCATCAACCTTGGCCGTGAGCAGGGCTTTGGCGACAATTTCGGTCACGTGGAAATGTTGGTCAGCAAAGCCGCTCAAGCCGAAGTCTGGCCGTTGGTGGCGCGTTGGCTGTCGGACCAGCACACGCCTTTGCTCGGTGAAAAAGCGGATTTGGCCTCGGCAGTCTGAGCCCGATGCTCTATCAAGGGCATTCCGCTCTGATCGGCTTGCGGCTAAGATATGACGCATTGAGCTTTTCTGGTCACTTTGCGACATCCTCGATTGTCTTCCTCTTTACAGGAGTTTCTCGATGAACCATTACCTCACGCCTGACCTGTGCGACGCCTATCCGGAACTGGTACAGGTGCTGGAACCGATGTTCAGCAATTTCGGCGGCCGTGATTCCTTCGGCGGCGAAATCGTGACCATCAAGTGCTTCGAAGACAACTCGCTGGTCAAGGAGCAAGCCGAACTCAAGGGTAATGGCAAGGTGTTGGTGGTCGATGGTGGCGGTTCCCTGCGTCGCGCGCTGCTGGGCGACATGATCGCCGAGAAAGCCGCTAAAAACGGTTGGGAAGGGATGGTGATCTACGGGTGCATCCGCGACGTCGATGTCATCGCGCAGACTGATCTGGGCGTTCAGGCCCTGGCCAGTCACCCGATGAAAACCGACAAACGTGGCATTGGCGACCTCAACGTTGTGGTGACGTTTGCCGGTGTGACGTTCCGTCCAGGCGAATACATTTATGCGGACAATAATGGCGTGATCATCTCGCCAAGCCCGCTGAAGATGCCTGAATAAGCGTTGCACCAACCGAAGGGGTGAGGATGTTCGAGGAAGAAAACGCGCAGTGGGGGCTGGTGCATGCCCTGGTGCTGGATGGTAAAGGCGGCGCGCGTTCGATAGCCCGGACTGAACTCGATGACTTGCAGCTTCAGGCCCATGAAAGCCTGTGGCTGCACTGGGATCGCAGTCACCCGCAAACCCAGACCTGGCTGCGCAAATCCAGCGGTCTGAGCGAATTCAGCTGTGATCTGCTGCTGGAAGAGAACACCCGTCCGCGTCTTCTACAGCTTTCCGACAGCGAACTGCTGCTATTTTTGCGTGGGGTCAACCTCAACCCCGGGGCCGAGCCGGAAGACATGGTCTCGGTGCGGATCTTCGCCTCGGCACAGCGGGTTATTTCCCTGCGCCTGCGTCCATTGCGCGCCACCGACGAGTTGCTGGTGCAGCTCGCGGAAGGCAAGGGGCCGAAGACCGCCTCCGAACTGATCCTTTATATGGCCCAGTACCTCACCAACAAAGTGCAGGATCTGGTCAGTTGCCTCTCGGAAGTGGTCGATGAGGAAGAAGAAAAACTGGATGCCGACGAACGGTATTCACCCGAGCATGACTCCATTTTGCAGATCCGTCGCAGGGCTGCTGCGCTGAAACGTTTCCTGGCACCGCAGCGGGATATTTTCGGGCAACTGACCCGGATAAAACTGCCCTGGTTTGTCGAAGATGACGGCGACTACTGGAACGAATTGAACAACAGCCTGACCCGCTATCTCGAGGAGCTGGAATTGACCCGGGAGCGGGTGGGGCTGGTCCTCGAGGCCGAGGACAGGCGTTTGAGCGTGCGCATGAATCGCACGATGTACCGCTTCGGGATCATCACCGGAATCTTTTTGCCGATGAGTTTTCTGACCGGTCTTTTGGGTATCAACGTCGGCGGTATTCCGTTCTCTGCCAGCCCGTATGGCTTCCTGATTGCCTGCCTGATGATGATCTCGGTGGCACTGGGGCAGTGGTGGTTATTCCGACGTTTGCGCTGGGTATGACGATGCGCCATGTGACCCGGGTAAATTTGACCGCGTCTTTCACAGACATCACGAGAGGTGCGTATGCACGATCCGTTTGAACAGTCTTTGCGTGACATGCTGAACGCTTCGCCGTCTACCCGCGACGACGATGCGTGTCTTGGGCGCGTCCTGAAAACCGCCAACCGCCAGGTCGGCGCGGGCGATCTGTTCAGCCTGCTGGGCCGCTGGTTGCCCGCGCTGATGATTGCCTTGAACAACGGATCGGCTCACGTCTCGCCGGTTTCCCGTCACCGTAAACCTACCGTTCGCACTGCTGATAAGGCTGATTGAATATGGAACTTGATCTCTGGACTCAGAGCCTCGTCACTGCAATGACTGCGTTATGGACCAAGGTTGCGAATTTCATTCCGAACCTGTTCGGCGCACTGGTCGTGCTGCTGTTGGGTTTCGTCGTGGCGAAACTTTTGGATACTTTGCTGTCCAAGTTGCTCGCCAAGCTCGGTCTCGACCGCTTGATGGGCGGCACCGGTCTGACGAAATTGCTGTCCCGGGCTGGCCTTCAAGTGCCGATTTCGACGCTGATAGGCAAAATTGTCTATTGGTTCGTTTTGCTGATTTTTCTGGTTTCTGCAGCAGAATCGCTTGGACTTGAGCGAGTTTCGGCTACGCTGGACATGCTTGCGCTGTATTTGCCGAAAGTGTTTGGCGCCGCGCTGGTGCTGCTGGTAGGTGTTTTGCTGGCACAACTGGCCAATGGGCTGGTGCGGGGTGCGGCAGAGGGCGTAGGGCTGGATTACGCCGCCGGGCTGGGGAGAATTGCCCAGGGCCTGGTGATTATCATCAGTATTTCGGTCGCAATCAGCCAGTTGGAGGTCAAGACTGACCTGCTCAACCATGTGATTGTGATTGTTTTGATTACCGTTGGTCTGGCGGTAGCGCTGGCCATGGGGTTGGGAAGCCGGGAAATTGCCGGTCAGATTCTTGCGGGAATCTATGTGCGTGAGTTGTATCAGGTTGGGCAACAAGTGCGTGTTGGCGAGGTCGAAGGTCAGATCGAAGAGATCGGCACGGTTAAGACCACATTGCTGACCGATGAGGGTGAGCTAGTCTCTCTCTCTAATCGGATTCTCCTGGAGCAGCATGTGAGTAGCCGCTAACCCGGCAAACCCTGCTAATGTATGCCGCCGCAAAATGCCCTGAAGGGCTGCGGCGGACATTGACCTGACTGTCGGCCAGACTTGTTTTGAATAAAGCTCAATCGCTCTCCACGCGCTACGACCCCCGCGAGCTCTCTGATGAGGAGTTGGTCGCGCGCTCGCATACCGAGCTGTTTCACGTAACGCGCGCCTATGAAGAATTGATGCGCCGTTACCAACGAACATTATTTAACGTTTGTGCACGATATCTTGGGAACGATCGCGATGCAGACGATGTCTGTCAGGAAGTGATGTTGAAGGTGTTGTATGGCTTGAAGAACTTCGAAGGTAAATCGAAGTTCAAGACATGGCTATATAGCATCACGTACAACGAGTGCATCACACAGTATCGGAAAGAACGGCGAAAGCGTCGCTTGATGGACGCATTGAGTCTGGACCCCCTCGAGGAAGCGTCTGAAGAAAAGGCGCCGAAACCCGAGGAGAAGGGCGGGCTTGATCGCTGGCTAGTGTATGTGAACCCGATTGACCGTGAAATTCTGGTGCTACGATTTGTCGCAGAGCTAGAGTTTCAGGAGATCGCAGACATCATGCACATGGGTTTGAGTGCGACAAAAATGCGTTACAAACGCGCTCTAGACAAATTGCGTGAGAAATTTGCAGGCATTGCTGAAACTTAGTTCGGCGCAAATATCTCTTACGTGTAGGCAAGTTCTGATAGACTTGCCGCCGAGTTGTCCCCCGGTTTGCGGGACTGCTTCACAATCACCAGATGGGGATTTAACGGATGAAACTGAAAAACACCTTGGGCTTGGCCATTGGTTCTCTTATTGCGGCCACTTCGTTCGGCGCATTGGCACAAGGCCAAGGCGCAGTTGAAATCGAAGGCTTTGCAAAGAAAGAGTATTACGATAGCCAGCGCGATTTCAAAAACGACGGCAACCTGTTCGGTGGTTCGGTTGGTTACTTCCTGACCGACGACGTTGAACTGCGTCTGGGCTACGACGAAGTGCACAACGTTCGTAGCGAGTCGGGCAAGAACATCAAGGGCTCCAACACTGCCCTGGACGCTCTGTACCACTTCAACAACCCAGGCGACATGCTGCGTCCGTACGTTTCGGCCGGCTTCTCCGATCAGAGCATCGGTCAGAACGATCGCGGTGGTCGTAACGGTTCCACCTTCGCCAACGTTGGCGGCGGTGCCAAGCTGTACTTCACTGACAATTTCTACGCCCGTGCCGGCGTTGAAGCTCAGTACAACATCGACCAAGGTGACACCGAGTGGGCTCCAAGCGTCGGTATCGGTGTGAACTTCGGTGGCGGCTCCAAGCCTGCAGCTGCTCCAGTTCCAGCACCAGCTGAAGTCTGCTCCGACAGCGACAACGATGGCGTTTGCGACAACGTTGACAAGTGCCCGGACACCCCAGCCAACGTAACTGTTGACGCTGATGGCTGCCCAGCAGTTGCCGAAGTCGTTCGTGTTGAGCTGGACGTTAAGTTCGATTTCGACAAATCTGTTGTTAAAACCAACAGCTACGGCGACATCAAGAACCTGGCTGACTTCATGAAGCAGTACCCATCCACCACCACTACTGTTGAAGGTCACACTGACAACGTCGGTCCTGACGCTTACAACCAGAAACTGTCCGAGCGTCGTGCAAACGCCGTTAAGCAAGTTCTGACCAACCAGTACGGTGTTGAATCGTCCCGCGTTCAGTCTGTTGGCTACGGCGAATCCCGCCCAGTTGCTGACAACAAAACTGACGCTGGCCGCGCTGTAAACCGTCGCGTAGAAGCGCAGGTTGAAGCTCAAGCTAAGTAATTAGCCCGCAGCTCTGAGAAAAGCCCGGCTTAGGCCGGGCTTTTCTTTGCCTGCGATTTGGGTTTTCGAATCATCTGGATCACTGGAATCCCGCGAATCACTGAAACCTGTAGGAGCCGGCTTGCTGGCGATGGTCGTCAACGATGACGCTTTATGCCTGACACCCCGCGGTGATCACAGAATCATCGTCGGAACGCCGCCCGCAGACAAGCCGGCTCCTACAGGTTTCAGAGCGTGCCGCCACCGTACCGATCACCAGAATCGCCGGGCTTTTCAGCTCAAAGGCGCAGGCATCTTCCTCCATCGCTGTCAGATCGCTCCGACATTCCCGTTGATGCGGCAGGGAAGCGTTTTCAATCATCGCTACCGGCGTATCCGCCGCCATCCCTCCGGCCAACAGTTGCTCGCGAATTTCACTGAGCTTCGCCACGCCCATGTACACCACCAGCGTTGTGCCACTTTGCGCCAGGGCTTGCCAATTCAGGCTGCTGCCATCCTGAGTGTGGGCGGTGACCAGCGTCACGCCGCGCGCCACGCCCCGCAGGGTCAATGGAATATCGCATTGCGTCGCACCGGCCAGCCCGGCGGTGATGCCATTGACCAGCTCCACGTCGACCCCTCGTTCGCGCAGCCACTGCGCTTCTTCACCGCCCCGCCCAAAAATGCACGGATCGCCACCCTTGAGCCGCACCACGCATTTGCCGTGGCGGGCATAACGCAGCATCAATCGATGAATGAACGCCTGAGGCGTCGAGCGACAACCACCGCGCTTGCCCACCGGAATGACCCGCGCCTGCGGGCAATGTTCCAGCACGGCGCCATTCACCAGGTCGTCGATCAGCACCACGTCCGCTTCGCTCAGCGCCCTGACGGCTTTGAGGGTCAGCAATTCCGGATCACCAGGACCCGCACCCACCAGCCAGACTTTTGCGTTCATAGTGTTTTCCTCACGAGATGACGGCGATCGGCTGCGCCGTGGCGGCCAGCAAACGCTTGATTTCCGGGACGCACGAGCCGCATTGCGTGCCGCAGCCCAATTCCTGTTTCAACCCCTGCAAATCCAGGCCCCGACGGATACCGGCACAGACCGCGCCTTGGCTGACGTTTTTGCAGTTGCAAAGGGTTTTAGTGCCGGCAACCGATGTGGTGGCGTTGCCTGGTGGTGCGCTCAGCGGTGCAAGCAGCCAGCGCCGCAGTTGTTCATCGGCGCGACCTTCTTGCCAAAGGTCCTGCAGCCAGTGCTGTGCGAGGGTTTCACCGGCCAGGCGAATCGCGGTGATCCGGCCATGCTCGATCCGCACCCGTTTGCCGATGGCGCGCCGTGGGTCGTCGTACGCCAGGACCGGCCCTTCATTGAGCCCAAGGCAGCGGTCGATTTCGCATAACAATTGCGGATCTGGCGCTGTGGCGCTGGCAGCGCGTATGAGCAGCGCAGGGCGCTCACGACCAGTGAGGCTGAGGCTGACGTAGGAAAACGCCTCACAGAGCGGTCGTAGCGTCTCAAAATGCTGTTGAACATCGCCCTCAATCAGTACGAAAAGGTTCCAGGGCAAATGCACGGGGTCGATTCGTACGCCGCTGTGTTTGAGTTCCGGTTGTTTCGACAACGGATCGAACGCCGGTTGGGTGAGCGCATTGACCCCGCCCTTCAGGAACCGGTCGCCCCAGTGCATCGGCAGAAACGCCTGGCCCGGACGCACGCTGTCATCGCTGCCGACGGCGACAATCACCGCGCCGCGACGGCTTTTCAAACTGACCAGTTCTCCCGGTTGCAGTCCATGGCGATGCAATTCATCCGGGTGCAGGCTCAGCACGGCCTCGCTGACATGACCGAACAACTGCGCGGCAGTGCCGGTGCGGCTCATGCCGTGCCATTGATCGCGCAGGCGGCCGGTGATCAGGGTCAGCGGGAATTGCCCATCGCGTTGTTCCTTGGCGGCAAGGTACGGATCGGCCACGAACCGGGCACGCCCGTTGGCGGTCGGGAAAATTCCGTCCCGATACAGTCGGGCCGTCCCTTCACGGGCGCCGGCGGGAAACGGCCATTGCTGTGGACCGAGACGATCAATCAGCTCATGACTGATACCGGACAAATCCAGATCCCGGTCGCGCGTCAGGAGTTTGTACTCATCGAAGACCTGCGCCGGGGTGTCGAACGCAAACAGACTGGGTTGTCCGGGACGCAGGTATTTTTCCAGGCGCTGTGCGAAATCCACTGTAATTGCCCAGTCGGAACGCGTTTCTCCGGGGGCGACAATCGCCCGGCGAACGCGGGAAATCCGCCGTTCGGAGTTGGTCACCGTGCCGTCTTTTTCACCCCAACTGGCAGCAGGCAACAGCAAGTCGGCGAACGCGGCGGTTTCAGTGGTGCGAAAGGCTTCCTGCAACACCACGAACGGGCAGGCTTGCAGCGCCTCGCGCACGGCGCTCTGGTCCGGCATCGATTGCGCGGGGTTGGTGCAGGCGATCCACAGGGCTTTGATGGTTCCGTTACGAACCTGCTCAAACAATTCGATCGCGGTGAGCCCGGTGTTTTCCGGCAGTTGATCCACGCCCCAGTAGGCTGCGACTTCTGCGCGATGCTCGGCATTGGCCGCTTCGCGATGGCCTGGCAGCAGGTTCGACAGGCTGCCGGTTTCGCGGCCACCCATGGCATTCGGCTGACCGGTCAGGGAGAAAGGTCCTGCGCCGGGACGGCCGATCTGCCCGGTGGCCAGGTGCAGGTTGATCAGCGCACTGTTTTTCGCACTGCCGGCGGTGGACTGGTTCAGTCCCATGCACCACAGCGACAGAAAGCTCGGCGAGGTCCCGACCCACTCGGCGCATTGCTGCAGTTGCTCAACGCTGATCCCGCACAGCTGCGAGACCATTGGCGGCGTGTAATCGCGCACCAGGTTTTTCAGTTCGGCCAGGCCTTCGGTGTGAGCCTCGATGAAGTCGCGGTCGATCCAGTCTTCCCACAGCAGCAGGTACAAAATCCCATGGAACAAGGCGACATCGGTGCCGGGAAGAATCGCCAGATGCAGGTCAGCCAAGTCGCAGGTATCCGTACGACGTGGGTCGATGACAATGACTTTCATCTGTGGTCGGCGGGATTTGGCCTCTTCCAGGCGGCGAAACAAGACCGGGTGGGCGTAGGCCATGTTACTGCCGACGATCATCACGCAGTCGCTTGTCTCAAGGTCTTCGTAACTGCATGGCGGTGCATCGGCACCGAGGCTGCGCTTGTAGCCGACCACTGCCGATGACATGCACAGGCGCGAATTGCTGTCGATGTTGTTGGTGCCGACCAACGCTCGCGCCAGTTTGTTGAAGCTGTAGTAATCCTCGGTCAGCAACTGCCCGGAGATGTAAAACGCCACGCTGTCCGGGCCATGTTCGGCGATGGTTTCGGCGAACACGCTGGCGGCGTGATCGAGGGCGGTGTCCCAGTCGGTGCGGCTGCGGGCCAGGCCTTTGCCCAGGCGCAGTTCCGGGTACAGCGCTCGGGCCGCGAGGTCGCCGGTCAAGTGCAGGGTCGAGCCCTTGCTGCACAGCTTGCCGAAATTGGCCGGGTGGGCCGGATCGCCGCTGACGCCGAGGATGCGCTCGCCGTCATGCTCGATCAGCACGCCGCAGCCGACCCCGCAGTAGCAACAGGTGGAGGCGGTGATCTGGCGGTTCATCAGCTGGCTTCCCGCATGGCTTCACCAAACATCAGGTGATTGCGGATTTCGTCGATATTCCGGTTCTCGCGAATCTGCCGGAAATACCAACCGCCATCGGCCGTGTCGCCGTACAGGCAGGCCCCGACCAGCACGTCGTCTTTGATCACCAGTTTTTTGTAGATCCCGCCGATCGGGTCGGAAAGGGTGATGGTTTCGGTGCCTTCGCCGCCCATGAAATCGCCGGCGGAGAACAGGTCAATGCCGGTGACTTTCAATTTGGTCGAGGTCACCGAGCCTTTGTAGCTGGCGAAGCCAAGCTGTGCGAGATGATTGGCGCAGACCTTGGCCTGTTCGAACAGCGGCGCCACCAGGCCGTAGGCGATGCCGCGATGGCTGGCGCATTCGCCGATGGCGTAAACCCGTGGGTCGTAGGTTTGCAGGGTGTCGTTGACCAGAATCCCACGGTTGCACGGGAGGCCGGAGCGCTCCGCGAGCTCGGTCGCGGGGCGGATGCCGGCGGCCATCACCACCAGGTCGGCGGGGATGCGGTCGCCGTTCTTGAACTCGACCGAGCCGACCCGGCCATTGCCGGCATCGTGCAGGGCCTGGGTTTGCTCGCGCAGGCGAAAGTGCAGGCCACGGTCCTCAAGCGCGGTTTGCAGCAAGCGGCCGCTGACGCTGTCGAGTTGCCGTTCCAGCAACCATTCGCCGTTGTGCACCACGGTGACGTGCATGCCGCGCAGCATCAGGCCATTGGCCGCTTCCAGGCCGAGCAGGCCGCCACCGATGACCACCGCGTGCTTGTGGGTTTTTGCGGTGTTGATCATGGCTTGGGTGTCGGCGATGTCGCGGTAGCCGATCACGCCGTGCAACGTGTTGCCCGGGATCGGCAGGATGAACGGGGTCGAGCCGGTGGCAATCAGCAGGCGGTCGTATTCGGCCTCGGTGCCGTCGTCGGCGATGACCCGACGTTTGATCCGGTCGATCTCTACGACTCTGCGGTTGAGCAGCAACTTGATGTTGTTGTCCAGGTACCAGTCCAGGTCGTTGAGCGCGATCTCTTCGAAGGTTTGCTCGCCGGCCAGTACCGGCGACAGGAGGATGCGGTTGTAGTTGGTATGGGGTTCGGCACCGAAGACCGTGATGTCGTACAGCTCGTTGCTCAGCTTGAGCAGCTCTTCCAGGGTGCGAACCCCGGCCATGCCGTTGCCGATCATCACCAGTTTTAGTTTTTTCATCAGGTTCTCCGGGGAGCTCGGACCCGCCTCGACAGGGCGTTCAGGTCGTGCTCGACAAATTTTGCGCAAACAAAAAAAGGCGTCCCGCTAGTTGCCTAGCGAGGACGCCTTTGTCCTGGTCCCGTTCTCTCGGGAAGCGCATCCTTCATCGTTGAAGGCTGGGCTTTATGTCTGTTGAGAGAGGTAATGCAGTGGTTGTGCCAAGTTGACCTACACCCGGTTTTGTTGGCTCGGAGTGCTTAATCAAAGGGGGCTTCTGCACCGAATCGAAGCGTGGTGCCCGCTAATGGAGCGGGTTGCTGATGGATTTGTGTTGGTTGTCAGTCCGCCTTCGCGAGCAAGCTCGGCTCCTACAGGTCGATCAACCCGCAACCTGTAGGAGCCGAACTTGCTCGCGAAGGGCGCGACTCGGTCTAGCCGCGAAACAGCAAAACCAGCAGCACCACATTTACCAGCAGCGCCACCAACGCCAACGTCCGCCAGACCTTCACTGGCTCGCGCTCCAGCAGCGGCCGGGGCCGTACGCTCAAACTGCGTCGTTCACCCTGTTCCAGCACCAATAACCATTCTTCCGCAGTTTCGAATCGCTCCGCCGGGTCCGCCGCCACCGCGCGCTCCAGGCTTTGTGCGATCCACTCGGGCAGGTCCGGGCGGTAGCGACTGGCGCTGACCGGTACACCAAACCGTGGACGCTGGAACGCTTCGATTTCGCCGTAGGGATAATGCCCGGTGAGCAGGAAATACAAGGTCACGCCGGCCGCATACAGATCCTGTTGCGGGCTCGGCGCGTCACCGCGAAAAGCTTCCGGCGCAATGTAACTGGGTGTTCCGGGCAGGGTTGATGCCTGATCTTCAGACAGACCAGGGCAGTAGGCCAGGCCGAAATCCAGCAGCCGCAGTTCGCCGTCATCCCCCAGCAGCAGATTCTCCGGTTTGATGTCGCGATGCAGAATCTGCCGTCGATGCAACATCCCGACCGCCCGCAGCAAACGTTCCGCCAGATCCTGCCATTGGGCCAGCGGCAGCGTTGTGGTTCGCTCAGCCAGTTGCGCCAAAGTCGAGCCGGAATATTCACGCATCACGTAGTACAAATGCTGACGCTGGCTGGCGGCATGGACTTCAGGGAAATGCCGGCCGGCCACGCGCTTGAGAAACCATTCCTCCGACAGCAAGGCTTGCCCGGCCAGGTGATCGTCGCGCAACGCGCCGGGCAGGGTTTTCAGCAGCCAGGGTTGTTGCTGTGCGTCGCGCACCCGATAGAGCAGCGACTGCTGGCTCTGGCCGAGTATTCCTTCGACGTGCCAGCCCTCAAACGCCTGGCCCGGTTTCAGCGCTGGCGGCAATGGCCATTGCTGCACATGAATCAACGCATCGCCGATGCTCGTTTCACCGAGGGCATCGACCCGCACCAATAACGCGCTGGCGTTGTCCTGACTGCCCGCCAGATGCGCCGCATTCACCAGGGTTTGCGCGGCGCTGTGCAGATCCGGTTGATCGCGCAGAATCGCCGCAATCGCGGTGTCGCCCAGCACAGCCCAGATGCCGTCGCTGAGCAGCACGAAATGCTCATTCAGCCGCAGTTCGCCATCGAGAAAATCCAGCACCAGATGCTGATCGAGGCCGAGCGCCCGTTTGAGCACATGCTGCATGCCCGGTTGATCCCAGACGTGGTCCTCCGTGACCCGCTGCAATTGATCGGCGTGCCAGCGATAAACCCTGCAGTCACCGACATGCGCCAAGGTAAAACGCCTGCCGCGCACGACCAGGGCGCTGACGGTTGTCAACAGCGGTTGCCCACCGCCATTGGCCTGCAACCAGCGATTTTGCGCCAGCAGCAAACGATCCAGTGCCTGGGCGACACCCCAGGTTTCCGGGGTGGCGTAATAGTCCAGTGCCAGCGCCTGCAAGGTCGAACGTGCCGCGAGGCCGCCATCGGCGCACTGGCTGACGCCGTCGGCGATGGCGAACAGGTAGCCCTTGCTCGCCGCCAGTGCCGGGGCCGGCGTCACCAGGCGCAGGGCGTCCTGGTTCTCCTCGCGCGGACCGATGGCGCTGGCTTCGGCAAAACTCAGTTGCAGGCTCATTCAGCCCTCACACCCGCGCAGCAGTGACGGCCGCCGAACCCCAAGTGGTTCTCCAGCGACGCTTCACACCGTGCAGACCGAACCAGGCGAGGACGCCGAGGCTGGCGAACAACCACAGCGCCAGTTGATAACTGCCGGTGCTTTGCTTGATCGCGCCCATGCCCGCCGCGAGGGCGAAGCCGCCGATGCCACCGGCCATGCCGATCAAACCGGTCATCACACCGATTTCGCGACGAAAACGTTGCGGGACCAATTGGAAAACCGCGCCGTTACCGGCACCCAGGCCGAGCATCGTGCAGACGAAAAGTGCCAGCGCCGCGTAGGAACTCGGCAAGTTGAAACCCACCGCCGCAATGCAGATCGCCGCCACCGTGTACATCGCCAGCAATGTGCGGATCCCGCCGAAGCGGTCGGCCAGTGCGCCGCCCAGAGGACGCATCAAACTGCCGCCAAACACGCAGGCCGCCGTGTAGTAACCGGCAGTCACCGGGCTCAGGCCGTATTGGTCGTTGAAGTAGCCGGGCAGGGCGCTGGCCAGGCCGATGAAGCCGCCAAAGGTCACGCTGTAGAAAAACATGAACCACCAGCTGTCGCGGTCGCCCAAGGCTTTGAAGTAGTCGGACACCGACTTGGCTTTCGGCCGCTCAGGGGCGTTTTTGGCCAGCCAGGCGAAGACGATGATGGTCAGGATCAGCGGGATCAGCGCGAAGCCGAACACGTTGCTCCAGCCGAACGCGGCGGCCAGCACCGGAGCGATCAGCGCGGCCAGCACGGTGCCCGAGTTACCGGCCCCGGCGATGCCCATGGCCTTGCCTTGATGCTGCGGCGGATACCACTGCGATGCCAGCGGCAGGGCCACGGCGAACGACGCGCCCGCCATGCCGAGGAACAAGCCCAGCAGCAGTGCTTGTTCGTAACTTTGGATGCCGTGCTTCCACGCGACGAACAGGGCGCAGATGACGATCACCTGGCCGATCAGCCCGGCGGTTTTTGGCGACAGGCGATCGGCCAGCATGCCCATGATAAAGCGCAGTACGGCCCCGGCCAGAATCGGCGTGGCCACCACCAGCCCGCGTTGTTGGGTGGTCAGGTGCAGGTCGGCGGCAATCTGCACCGCCAGAGGGCCGAGCAGGTACCAGACCATGAAACTCAGGTCGAAATAGAGGAAGGCCGCGAACAGGGTCGGGGTATGGCCGGATTTCCAGAAGCTTGAATTCATCGCGCACCTCAGCTGTGAGTCGTCTCGAGAAGGAGTCATGAGCTTGCAGGTGGGGGGCCGCTACGGCCGCACCACCGGCCCCGGTCTGTGGGGCCAAAACAAAAAAAACGCCGCCACCCGATTCGCCATGGGCAAATGAGGTGAGCGACGTCTTTGTCGTAGGTGGGGCAACCGCCGTTGGTTACCTGTAGTGATTGCTTAGCGAGATTTGTGCCAACAGTCCGAGACCGGGTCGACCCTTTCGCGGGCAAGCCTCGCTCCTACAGTTCGAACGCAATTCCTATGTAGGAGCGAGGCTTGCCCGCGAAGGCGTCCTTCAGCCGAGCAACTCACTCATCGCAATGATCTGCTCCGCCACCTGAATCAGCTTCTGCTGCCGGCTCATGGCCTGGCGGCGCATCAGCGTGTAGGCCTCTTCCTCGTTGCAGTCCTTCATCTTCATCAGCAGCCCCTTGGCCAGCTCGATGCGCTTGCGCTCGGCCAGTTGCTGGTCGCGGGCGTGCAGTTGCGCGCGCAGGGCCTGGTCGCTTTCGAAGCGTGCCATGGCCACGTCGAGAATCGGCTGCAAGCGTTGTGCGTGGATGCCTTCGACGATGTAGGCGCTGACCCCGGACTTGATCGCCTGACGCATCACGTCGGGGTCATGTTCGTCGGTAAACATCACAATCGGCCGTGGCTGGTCTCGACTCACCAGCACCACTTGCTCCATCACATCGCGGCTCGGTGACTCGGTATCGATCAAAATCACATCCGGACGCACCGTTTCGACGCGCGCGGGCAGGTCGATGGTCAGGCCGGACTCGTCGATGACCTCGAATCCGGCTTCGGTCAGGGCAGCCTTCAAGCGGCCGACTTTCTTCGCGGTGTCGTTGATCAGCAGGATACGCAGCATGTTCGTAGTCTCCTGTCAGCGGCTGGCGAGTAGGGGCGAGCTGTCGCTCATGGCGTGCAGTTTGAAGCTGCGGGCATACCCGGCCGGGTCCGAGCCGTCCCAGATTTTGCCGTCGATCAACTGGCTGCTGCGCATTTCCCTGGCCGAAGAATCGACATCGACCGCGCTGGCGGCCTCTCGATACAAGTCTAGTTGCTGGACCTGACGGGCCACGGCGAGGTAGTCCGGGTCGTCGCGCAGCAAACCCCAGCGACGGAACTGGGTCATGAACCACATGCCGTCGGACAGGTAAGGCTGATTGACCTCGCCAGCGCCATGGAAGCGCAGCGCGTGCAGGTCTTGCCAGCGGTTGCCGAGGCCGTCGGCGTAGTCGCCGAGCAGGCGCGGTTCGATGCAGTCGAGCGGCGCGTCCAGGTATTGGGGGGCGCTCAGCAACTGCGCGGTGCTGCGGCGATTCTCGACGCTTTCTTCAATGAAGCGGCTGGCCTCCAGAATCGCCTTCACCAGCGCCCGTGCGGTGTTGGGGTATTGCTCTACGAAGGCGCGGGTGCAGCCGAGGACTTTTTCCGGATGATCGGGCCAGATGGTCTGGGTCGTTGCCATGGTGAAGCCGAGATTGTGTTTCACGGCGCTGGCGGACCACGGTTCACCGACGCAGAAACCGTCGATTCGCCCGGCTTGCAGGTGCGCGACCATTTGCGGCGGCGGCACCACCACACTGTCGACGTCATGCAGCGGATGAATGCCCTGGCTCGCCAGCCAGTAATACAGCCACATGGCGTGGGTGCCGGTCGGAAAAGTCTGGGCGAAGGTGAGTTTTGGGCGAGTTTGGTGCACGTGGCGGTCCAGTGCTTCAGGACCGGTCACGCCCAACGCCTGCAAACCGTGGGAAAGGTTGATGCTCTGGCCGTTCTGGTTCAGGCCCATGAGCACCGCCATCTCGGTCGGCGCTACGCCGCCGATGCCCAGGTGCACGGCGTAGATCAAACCGTACAGGCTGTGGGCGGCATCGAGTTCGCCGCTGACCAGTTTGTCCCGCAGGTTGGCCCAGGAAGACTGGCGCTTGAGATTCAAGGTCAGGCCGTAGGGCTGGGCGAAGCCCTGAGTGGCGGCGACCACCACCGAGGCGCAATCGCTCAAGGCCATGAAACCGAGGTTGATGTCGGTCTTTTCCGGGGCATCGCTGCCGTTGACCCAGGCCAGAGGGCCCGCTGTGGTTTCATTCATGGCAAAACACCTTCCAAAAAAAACGTCGTCCCAGGCCTTCGCGCAAGCAAAGCCGGGTGACGACGCCATTGTCCTTCCACTCATCCCGTCGTTGGCATGAGTGCTGATGCCTGTGTTGGTGCAAGGCATATGCCATCGCTTGCTGATTTTGTCGCGCGCCTCGCTTGCGACCCCGATGCCCGGCTATAATCGCCGCCTCATTTCGCCGCCATTCGAGTCAACGTCGCCCATGTACACCCTGGCCCGTCAGCTGTTGTTCAAACTTTCCCCGGAAACCTCCCACGATCTGTCCCTGGACCTGATCGGCGCGGGCGGGCGTTTGGGCCTCAACGGCTTGCTGTGCAAGGCGCCGGCAAAAATGCCGGTGAGCGTCATGGGCCTGGACTTCCCGAACCCCGTGGGTCTGGCGGCCGGTCTGGACAAGAACGGCGCGGCCATCGACGGTTTTGCCCAGTTGGGTTTTGGTTTTGTCGAAATCGGCACCATCACGCCGCGTCCACAGCCGGGCAATCCGAAACCACGGATTTTCCGTTTGCCGGAAGCTGAGGCGATCATCAACCGCATGGGCTTCAACAACCTCGGCGTCGATCACCTGCTGGCCCGCGTGGCTGCGGCCAAGTACAAGGGCGTGCTGGGCATCAACATCGGCAAGAACTTCGATACCCCGGTCGAGCGTGCGGTCGACGATTACCTGATCTGCCTGGACAAGGTCTACGCCCACGCCAGCTATGTGACGGTCAACGTCAGCTCGCCGAACACCCCAGGCCTGCGCAGCCTGCAGTTCGGTGATTCGCTCAAGCAATTGCTGGCTGACCTGGCGACTCGTCGTGCCGAGCTGGCGTTGCGTCACGGTAAACATGTTCCGTTGGCGATCAAGATCGCACCGGACATGACCGACGAAGAAACCGCGCAAGTCGCTCAAGCGCTGATCGAAACCGGGATGGACGCGGTGATCGCCACCAACACCACTCTGAGCCGCGTTGGCGTCGAAGGCATGGAATACGGTGACGAGGCGGGCGGTCTGTCCGGGGCGCCGGTTCGTGACAAGAGCACCCACACCGTGAAGGTGCTGGCGGCCGAGTTGGCGGGTCGTTTGCCGATCATCGCCGTGGGCGGCATCACCGAAGGCAAGCATGCCGCCGAGAAAATCGCGGCGGGTGCGAGCCTGGTGCAGCTCTATTCCGGCTTCATCTACAAAGGCCCGGCGCTGATTCGCGAGTCCGTGGACGCCATCGCCGCCCTGCGCTAAACCCTGTAGGGCTGGCTCGCCGCCTTGCGTAAATCCTGTAGGAGCATGGCTTGCCAGCGAAGGCGTCCTCAAAATCGCCTTCGCCGGCAAGCCGTGCTCCTACAGGGGGCGTGTTTGGCCAAACTGCAGGCATAAAAAAGGGCCCCTTGAAGGAGCCCCTGGGCCGAAGCCCGCCGCCCGGATGGGGCGTGCGTGGTAAGTCGTTACGTAATCAGGTTGTCGTGTCGGAGTGTGTGCCCTGTGTTAGCCGACGGCGTGAAGTTCGTTGAGTCTATGGATTCCCGCAGTGCCGGTCATACCGTCCCAGTTGTCGCCGCGTCCTTCTCGCCAGCCGTTAATCCAGGCTTGGCGTACTGACGGTAGAGTAAATGGGCAAAGCTCACGGGATTTGCCACCAACGCCATATTGATATCCGCGCAAAAATGCTCTTTCCAACGGATCACGCTTAAGTCTTCTCATAGGGTGTTGCCCTCACTTGTTGACTGTATGTATCGCGTTGACCTCAATCGAGGTCTGGCAGAAATGTCTGCCGTTGGGGGGCTCGCTGCCGGCGTGGCGAGCCAAGGTGTTGACGTCCGTTGTGGCGCCAACCTGTATTGAGTTCTAACCAATGCGTCACATCGAGGGAATGATCGTTTTGTCATAAGGACGTAACCATAAAGATGCTATGGCCATAAGTAACACGATGTTTGTCCCGTGTTTATTAGCCAAAGCCCTGTATGATCGGCCCCCCGCAGGATGATGGGGTTAATCCTTTAGTGAGAATGCCTCGCGTTGGTCTCGGGCATTATTCGACGAAGGGTCGAGTTATGACATTTTGTTGCATCAACTTTTTTATCTGCCCGTGCATCTAAGCTCTTCTAACCTGAGCAGCACGGGTGGGACGGCACACCTTCGTGCCACGCGGGCGCTCTTTTAGAAAAGCGCCTGATTGAAAACCGGGCCGGCAATGCGTTGTCGGTTCACTTAGCCAAAGGCTCTGAAATTCCAATGTCCGATCAATTCGAAATCTTCCTCACTTGCCCCAAAGGCCTCGAAGGCCTGCTCATCGAGGAAGCCGTCGGGCTTGGCCTTGAAGAAGCGCGTGAGCACACCTCTGCCGTGCGCGGCATGGCGACCATGGAAACCGCTTATCGCCTGTGCCTGTGGTCGCGTCTGGCGAACCGGGTGCTGCTGGTGCTCAAGCGTTTCCCGATGAAGGACGCCGAAGACCTGTATCACGGCGTGCTCGATATCGAGTGGCAAGACCACATGCTCAACGACGGCACCCTGGCCGTCGAGTTCAGCGGTCACGGTTCGGGCATCGATAACACGCACTTCGGCGCCCTGAAAGTCAAAGACGCCATCGTCGACAAACTGCGTACCCCGCAGGGCGACCGTCCGTCCATCGACAAACTCAACCCTGACCTGCGCATTCACCTGCGCCTGGACCGTGGCGAAGCGATCCTGTCCCTCGACCTCTCCGGCCACAGCCTGCACCAGCGCGGTTACCGCCTGCAGCAAGGCGCGGCGCCGCTGAAGGAAAACCTCGCGGCCGCCATCCTGATCCGTTCCGGCTGGCCGCGCATTGCTGCCGACGGCGGCGCGCTGGCTGACCCGATGTGCGGCGTCGGTACGTTCCTCGTCGAAGCGGCGATGATCGCCGCCGATATGGCACCGAACCTGCGTCGCGAACAGTGGGGTTTCACCGCGTGGCTTGGCCACGTGCCGGCGCTGTGGAAAAAGCTTCACGAAGAAGCCACCGAGCGCGCTGCGGCCGGTCTGGCCAAGCCACCGCTGTGGATTCGTGGCTACGAAGCCGACCCGCGCCTGATTCAACCGGGTCGCAACAACGTCGAGCGTGCCGGCCTGAGCGAGTGGATCAAGATCTACCAGGGCGAAGTCGGCACCTTCGAGCCGCGTCCGGACCAGAACCAGAAAGGCCTGGTGATCTGCAACCCACCGTACGGCGAGCGTCTGGGCGACGAGGCGAGCTTGCTCTATCTCTACCAGAACCTCGGCGAGCGTCTGCGTCAGGCCTGCCTGAACTGGGAAGCGGCGGTGTTCACCGGCGCGCCGGACCTGGGCAAGCGCATGGGCATCCGCAGCCACAAACAGTATTCGTTCTGGAACGGCGCGTTACCGTGCAAGCTGCTGCTGATCAAGGTCACGCCGGATCAGTTCGTCACCGGCGAGCGTCGCACCCCGGAACAGCGTCAGGTCGAGCGCGAACAGGCGGAATACGATCAGGCACCGAACGAGCCGCAGGAACGCCAGTACAACAAAAACGGTAACCCGATCAAACCGGCCGCGGCACCCGCTCCGGTGATCGAGCAACCGCGTTTGAGCGAAGGCGGGCAGATGTTTGCCAACCGTCTGCAAAAGAACCTCAAGGCGCTGGGCAAGTGGGTCAAGCGTGAAGGCATCGACTGCTACCGCGTCTACGATGCCGACATGCCGGAATACTCGATGGCCATCGACCTGTATCAGGATTGGGTCCACGTCCAGGAATACGCCGCGCCGAAATCCATCGACCCGGAAAAAGCCTCGGCGCGCATGTTCGATGCACTGGCAGCCATTCCACAGGCGTTGAACATCGACAAGAACCGCGTAGTGGTCAAGCGTCGCGAGCGTCAGAGCGGCACCAAGCAGTACGAACGCCAGGCGGCGCAAGGCAAGTTCGTCGAGGTCAACGAAGGCGGCGTGAAGCTGCTGGTGAACCTCACCGACTACCTCGACACCGGGCTGTTCCTCGACCACCGGCCAATGCGCATGCGCATTCAGAAAGAGGCGGCCGGCAAGCGCTTCCTCAATCTGTATTGCTACACCGCGACGGCCAGCGTCCACGCAGCCAAGGGCGGCGCGCGCAGCACCACCAGCGTCGACTTGTCGAAAACCTACCTCGACTGGGCGCGTCGCAACCTGTCGCTGAACGGTTTCTCCGACAAGAACCGTCTGGAGCAGAGCGACGTGATGGTCTGGCTGGATGCCTGCCGTGACGAGTTCGACCTGATCTTCATCGACCCGCCGACCTTCTCCAACTCCAAGCGCATGGAAGGGATCTTCGACGTGCAGCGCGATCAGGTGCAGTTGATCGACCTGGCCATGGCACGACTGGCGCCGGGTGGCGTGTTGTACTTCTCCAACAACTTCCGCAAGTTCGCGCTCGAGGAAAACCTCACCGAGCGTTACGCGGTCGAGGAGATCACGACCCAGACCATCGATCCGGACTTCGCCCGCAACGGCAAGATCCACCGGGCCTGGAAAATCACTGCGCGTTGACAGTTTTTTGCATTGGATCCACAGAGCCTTGATTTTTAAAGGCTCTTGGCTTCTTTCAGTGCTGGTCAAATTGATGGCTAATAGCTATAACTCATCGCATGGCCAATGGGCTTTTCCGGCACCTGGCGTTTTGAGTTGCCTCTATGTCGTTGCACGCCGTGCGCCCAAAGATCCTGGGTTTTATCAGTGAAGACGTCTCGGCCTGGCTGGTCGCGCTGTTTGTATTGGTCGTCGGCGGGGTTCTCACCGGGTTGCTCGCCTGGTCGACCCTGAATCTGTTTCACCAACAATTACGGCAACGTTTCCAACTGCTGGCCAGTGAACGTTACAGCCGTATCGAAGAACGCTTCGAAGATCAGGAGCAGCGCCTCGATGGCCTGCGCCGGTTCTTTGTCAATTCCGATTCGGTTGCCCGCGAGGAATTCGACGGTTACACCCAACCTTTGCTGCACCGGACTCAGGCCTATTCGTTCGCCCTGCGGGTCAGCCGTGCCGAGCGGGCGGAGTTTGAGCGTCGGGTGCGGAAAGAGGGGGTACCCGATTTCAACATTCGTGAGCTCAATGCCGACGGTCAGCTGCAATTGGCGGCGGAGCGCGATGAGTATGTCGCGGTGCTGTACAGCCAGACCCAGAGCAAGCTCGGCTCACCGTTGGGTTACGACCTTGCCGCGCAGCCCCTGCGCCGTGCCACCCTGGACCGGGCGGACCAGCATGGCCAGATGGCGGTGTCGCAGCCGATGCATCTTGTCGCTATCGAGCCGGCTTATGCACGGGGCGTGTTGCTGGTGGCGCCGGTCATGCCACGCAGCAGTCCAGACACGAAACCTTACGGTTATGTGATGGCGGTGATCAGCATGCGGCAGTTGCTGGCCGATGGCTTGCCGGAAGCGGGCCGTGATTATCTGTCAGTGCGAATCCTCGACCTGTCCATCGAAGAACAGCACGAAGTGCTTTACGAATCGCCCAACGGCCCTGCCGTCAGTGAGTTGTCCGCGACCCGGCTGCTGCGGCTGGCCGACCATGACTATCAGGTCGACATCCAGCCCAGCGAGGCCTTCCTGCAAGCCAACCACTCTTCGGTCACCAGCCTGGTGGTGCTGGGTGGTTTGCTCAGTCTGCTGCTCAGCTCGCTGCTTTATGTGTTGGTCAGTCAGCGGCAACGCGCGCTGAAAATGGTCGAGCAGCGGACCCAGGAGTTGCGCGCCCGTGAGCAGGAGCTGCGCGGTACCCATGGTCAACTGCGTGGCGTGTTGAATGCCGCGACCCAGGTCGCGATCATCGCCACCGACCTGCGCGGCGTCATCAGCACGTTCAACGCCGGGGCGGAGCAGATGCTCGGCTACTCAAGCGTGGAAGTGGTGGGGCACATGACCCTGGAAAACCTGCACCTGCCCCGGGAACTTGCCGCGCGTTCGGCCGAGTTGAGTGCTCGTTATGGCAAACCGATTCCGACCTGCCAGGCGATGTTGGTCGAGGGCGGCGAGGAGGGCGGTCACGAGGCGCGGGAGTGGACGCTGGTGCGTGGCGATGGCAGCCAGTTGACGGTGAACATGCTGGCGACCCCAGTGCTCGACGAGCAAGGTTTGTGGGTCGGGCACCTGGCGATCTGCATCGACGTCACCGAGCGCAAGCGCGTGTATGAAGCGCTCGCCGCACGGGATTTGCTCTTGAAGAAACTCAGCGCCCATGTGCCCGGCGGGATTTACCAGTTCAAGATGGAATTCGACGGGCGCTTCAGTGTGATCTACGCCAGCGACGGCATCCGCGATATCTACGAACTCGAGCCGGATGTCTTGCTGCTCAATGCCGAAGCGATTTTCACCCGGATTCACCCCCAGGACACCACCCGGGTCCGCGCTTCGATCCGGGCGTCGGCGGACACGCTCAGCCCGTGGCGCGAAGAGTACCGCGTGCAGTTGCCGACGCGGGGGGTGCGCTGGGTCCGTGGCGAAGCGACCCCGGAGGAACTGCCCGGCGGCGGCGTGCTCTGGCATGGCTATATCTCGGACATCTCCGACCTCAAGCGCGTCGAAGAAGAGCTGCGGGCGCTGTCGATCACCGACTCGCTGACCGGGATCCACAACCGTCGCTACTTCCAGGAGCGCCTGACCACCGAGATGGTTCGTGTGGAGCGCGGTGGCGGCGAGTTGTCGGTGATCATGCTCGACATCGACCATTTCAAACGCATCAATGACCAGCATGGCCACGCCGTGGGCGATCGGGTGTTGCAGGCGGTGTGCGAGCGCATCGGCAATCGCCTGCGTCGCACCGATGTGTTCTGTCGCCTGGGCGGTGAAGAGTTCATGGTGCTCTGCCCGGACATCGATGGCGAACAAGCCTATGGGCTGGCGCTGGAGTTGTGGCAGGGCTTGCGCAGTTCACCGATCGACGATGTCGGGGTCGTCACAGCGAGTTTCGGCATTGCCAGTTGGCGTGTCGACGAGGGCGCGGATGCGTTGCTGCTGCGGGCGGACTCGGGGGTGTATGCGGCGAAACAGGCGGGACGGGATCGGGTTCAGGGCGAGTTGGGTTAAGTCGGGGCTACACACAACCCCCTGTGGGAGCTAGCCTGCTAGCGATAGCGGTGTGTCAGTCAATAGATGTGCCGACTGACACACCGCTATCGCTAGCAGGCTAGCTCCCACATTGGATTTGAGGTGTGCTTACAACACTGAAGCGGTATCAGGCAGTTTCGGTTGGCGATACAGGTCCAGCAGCACCTGATCCAGAACCGACGATGCGCCAAACGGGGCCTTGTCGTTGAGGATCGCCACCACCGCCCAGGTGTTGCCATTGACGTCGCGGCTGAAGCCGGAGATCGCGCGCACGGTATTCAGGGTGCCGGTCTTGACGTGGGCTTCGCCGCGCATCGCGGTGGTCTTCAGGCGTTTGCGCATGGTGCCGTCGGTGCCGGCAATCGGCATCGAACTGATGAACTCGGCAGCGTACGGGCTATGCCATGCGGCTTGCAGCATCGCCGCCATTTCACGGGCGCTCACGCGTTCTGCGCGGGACAGGCCGGAACCGTTTTCCATCACCAGGTGCGGCGCGGTAATGCCTTTCTTCGCCAGCCACTGACGCACCACGCGCTGGGCCGCTTTGGCGTCATCGGCGTCGGCGTCGGTGCGGAATTTCTGGCCCAGGCTCAGGAACAGTTGCTGCGCCATGGTGTTGTTACTGTATTTATTGATGTCGCGGATGACTTCCGCCAGGTCCGGCGAGAAGGCGCGAGCCAGGACCTTGGCGTCTTTCGGCGTGGCCGCCAGAACGTCCTTGCCCTGAATGCTGCCGCCCAGTTCCTTCCAGATCGCCCGGACGGCACCGGCGGTGTACGTCGCGTGGTCGAGCAGCGACAGGTAAGTCTGCGAGCTGCAGCCTTCGCCCAACTGCCCGCCGACGGTCACGGTGACGCTGCCGTCGGCCTGGGTTACCGGGTTGTAACGCACGCCACCGGTGCATTGCTTGCCGTTGACGGCCTTGACCTGGTTTTCGATGCGGATGCTGGCAATCGGCGGCTCTACCGAGATCAGCACACGGCCATTGTCGTTGCGCGCGACGAAGCGCAGGGCCTTGAGGTTGACCAGCAGCGAATCGGGTTTGACCAGGAACGGTTTGTTCTCGTCATTGCCGTCATCGTTGAACTCCGGCAGTTGCGGTTGCACGAAGAAGCCACGATCCAGCACCAGGTCGCCGGTGACTTGTGTCACGCCGTTGGCCCGCAGATCGCGCATCAGCAGCCAGAGTTTTTCCATGTTCAGCTTCGGATCGCCGCCACCCTTGAGGTAGAGGTTGCCGTTGAGAATGCCGCCGCTGAGGGTGCCGTCGGTGTAGAACTCGGTTTTCCACTGGTGGTTCGGGCCGAGCATTTCCAGCGCCGCATAGGTGGTCACCAGTTTCATGGTGGACGCCGGGTTGACCGAGACGTCAGCGTTGAAAATGGTCGGGGTGCCAGGGCCGTTGAGCGGGATCATCACCAGCGACAGGGCGTTGTCCTGCAGCTTGCTGGCCTTGAGGGCTTTTTCGACATTGGGCGACAGCGCGGTGTTGATGGTGGCGGCGGAAACGGGGAGGGCCAGCGGGAGAAGAAGACTGGCCAGCAGCAGTGGACGCAAAGATTTGATCATCTGAAATAAAACCCTACAGCCGAGGGGAAAAAAGACGAGGGCATGAAGATAATTTCCCTCAGTGGTCATGAAAGTGTCGGCATTATGCCCCAAGGTGTAGCGGCTTGTGCCGTGCCCGCGCCTTCTAATCCGCTATTTTTTTACCGGCGGTAACGCGTTGCGCCCAGAGAGTCGGGCAATTGGCGGCTTAAACTGCTAAAGTGCCGCCCGTTATTACTTATGAGGATTGTTCCAATGGCGACTAACCGTTCCCAGCGTCTGCGCAAAAAACTGTGCGTCGATGAATTTCAAGAGCTGGGTTTCGAGCTGAACCTGGATTTCAAAGAAGATTTGGCTGATGAAGCCATTGATGCTTTCCTCGACGCGTTCCTGAAAGAAGCCATGGAAGCCAACGGTCTGGGCTATGTTGGCGGCGACGACTTCGGTCTGGTTTGCCTGCAGAAACGTGGCTCGGTGTCCGAAGAGCAGCGTGCAGCTGTTGAAGCCTGGCTCAAAGGCCGCAGCGAACTGACTGAAGTTACCGTCAGCCCGCTGATCGACGTCTGGTACCCGGAAAAGCCGATCAATCCGGTAGCTTGATGTCATAAAAGAAGCGGCGACCCAAGGGTCGCCGTTTTTTTATGCCTGCTTTTTGATGGTGCATGGCTTGGCAGCCATGGCGATCTCGGGAATGCCTTCGCGGGCAAGCCTCGCTCCTACAAGGGCTTTGCGCTGTACCTGTAGGAGCGAGGCTTGCCCGCGAAGGGGCCCTCAGGCCTTGCGCCAATTCAGAATCACCAGCGTCAACACCCCCGCCACAATCCCCCAGAACGCCGAACCCACGGAAAACAGCGTCAACCCCGACGCCGTGACCATAAAGGTGATCAGCGCCGCTTCGCGCTCCTTCACTTCGGCCATGGCAATGCTCAAGCCATTGATGATCGAGCCGAACAACGCCAGTGCCGCAATCGACAGCACCAGTTCTTTGGGCAGCGCGGCAAACAGCGCCGCCAGCGTCGCGCCGAATACCCCGGCGATCCCGTAGAAAACCCCGCACCACACGGCGGCCGTGTAACGCTTGTTGCGGTCTTCGTGGGCATGCGGCCCGGTGCAGATCGCCGCGCTGATGGCGGCCAGGTTGATCCCGTGGGAACCGAACGGCGCCAGCAGCAGCGAGGCGATGCCCGTCGTAGTAATCAGCGGCGAGGCCGGCACGGTGTAGCCGTCGGCGCGCAGCACCGCAATGCCTGGCATGTTCTGCGAGGTCATCGCCACCACGAACAGCGGAATGCCGATGCTGATGGTCGCGGCCAGGGAGAAGTGCGGCGTGGTCCAGACCGGCGTCGCCACTTCCAGGTGAAACGCGCTGAAATCCAGCAGACCCATGAACCCTGACAGCGCTGTACCGATCAGCAGCGCAGCGAGTACCGCGTAGCGCGGCGACAGGCGCTTGACCACCAGGTAGGTGAAAAACATCCCCAGCACCAGCGCGGTGCGATGTTGGGCGGCGACGAAGATTTCGCTGCCGATCTTGAACAGAATCCCGGCCAGCAACGCGGCGGCCAATGAGGCTGGAATCTTCTTCACCAGGCGTTCGAAGCTGCCGGTCAAGCCACAGATGGTGACCAGCACCGCGCAGGTCATGTAGGCGCCAATGGCTTCGCCGTAACTCACACCGCCCAGGCTGGTGATCAGCAACGCCGCGCCGGGTGTCGACCACGCGATGGTGATCGGCGTGCGATAACGCAGGGACAGGCCAATCGAACACACCGCCATGCCAATGGAAATCGCCCAGATCCACGACGAAATCTGCCCGCTGCTCAGGCCTGCCGCTTGCCCGGCCTGGAACATCAGCACCAGGGAGCTGGTGTAGCCGGTCATCATCGCGATGAACCCGGCGACGATGGCGGAAGGGGACGTGTCCGCGAATGGGCGGAGCTGCGTGTGCGTGGCGTCGTTCATGACAACGGTGTTCCTTAATACGTACGAAAATACCCAAAGCAACACAATCCCCTTGTAGGAGCGAGGCTTGCCCGCGAAGGCTTCGTGTCATTCAACATTGATGTCAACTGACACGAAGCCTTCGCGGGCAAGCCTCGCTCCTACAGGGGGTCGTATTCGCTGCGGATTCTGCGGATAAGCCTAAACTCAAACGTAAGCAATCGTTGCGATACAGCAAAGGCGACAAACAGCCGTACAGTCGTGTTGCCACCATCCATTGTGTACAATCGCGGTGTTTTTTACGCGATACTTGCCAGCGACCCACTGTGCCGTATTACAGTCACGGTCAATTCGCCGCAGTTCTCCCGACTCGAGTGCCCATGAACGAACAGTTGCAACCCCTCAAGAAACAACCGCGAGCAGGCAAAGCCGGCCGCAGCGGTACCCAGGACGATATTGTCTACGCGCATATCTTCGAGGCCATCCTCGAACAGCGCCTGGCGCCCGGCACCAAGTTGAGCGAAGAAGCGCTGGGGGAAATTTTCGGGGTCAGTCGCACCATCATTCGCCGCGCGCTGTCGCGCCTGGCCCATGAAGGCGTCGTGCTGTTGCGGCCGAATCGCGGCGCCGTGGTTGCCAGCCCGAGTGTCGAGGAAGCGCGCCAGGTGTTCCTCGCCCGGCGTCTGGTCGAGCGCGCGATCACTGAACTGGCCGTGCAGCACGCCACCGCCGAGCAGATCGCCGAGTTGCGGCAGATGGTCAACGACGAGCGCGACAGCTTCTCCCGTGGCGATCGCGGTGCCGGCATTCGTCTGTCGGGCGAATTCCACCTGAAACTGGCCGAAGCGGCGAAGAATGCACCGCTGATCAGCTTCCAGCGCAGCCTGGTGTCCCAGACTTCGTTGATCATTGCGCAGTACGAAAGCGGTAACCGTTCGCACTGTTCCTATGACGAACACACCCAACTGATCGACGCGATCGAAGCGCGCAACGGTGAGCTGGCGGTGAACCTGATGATGCATCACATGGACCACATCGACAGCAAACTCAACCTCGACGAAGAAAGCGCGTCGGATGATTTGCACGCGGTGTTCTCGCATTTGTTGCAGACCAAGAAGCCAGGGCGTTCGCCAGCGAAAATCTGATAGACCGAGTCGCTGCCTTCGCGGGCAAGCCTCGCTCCTACGGGGTTTACGCTGTACCTGTAGGAGCGAGGCTTGCCCGCGAAGGCGACCTCAAGGCCAATAAAAATCCCCCGCAACCATCGATTGCGGGGGATTTTTTATGCCCGAAAAACCTTAGCGCTGATGCACCTGATTCCCCGCCGCATACGTCTGCAACACCGTCCGGTCATCCCCCAGCGTCATCAACACAAACAACGTCTCGGCAATGTTGTTCGCCTGCTTCAAGCGGTAGCTCAGCAACGGCGTGGCGTTGTAATCCAGCACCAGGAAGTCCGCGTCGGTGCCCGGTTGCAGTGTGCCGATCTTGTCTTCCAACCGCAGTGCCCGTGCGCCGCCCAGCGTCGCCAGGTACAACGATTTGAACGGGCTCAGTCGCGCCCCTTGCAGTTGCATGACCTTGTACGCCTCGTTCAACGTTTGCAGCAGCGAGAAACTGGTGCCGCCACCCACATCGGTGCCGATGCCGACATTGAGTTTGTGCTTCTCGGCCATCGGCAGGTTGAACAGGCCGCTGCCGAGGAAGAAGTTCGAAGTCGGGCAGAACGAGATGGCCGAGCCGGTTTCTGCCAATCGCGCGCATTCGTCATCGCACAGGTGCACACCGTGGGCGAAGACCGAGCGCTCGCCGAGCAACTGGTAGTGATCGTAGACGTCCAGGTAGCCTTTGCGCTCCGGGAACAGTTCCTTGACCCACTCGATTTCCTTGAGGTTTTCGCTGATGTGGGTCTGCATGTACAGGTCCGGATATTCACTCAGCAACTGACCGGCGAGGGTCAGTTGTTCCGGGGTGCTGGTCGGGGCGAAACGCGGCGTGACGGCGTAGTGCAAGCGACCCTTGCCGTGCCAGCGCTCGATCAGCGCCTTGCTTTCGACGTAGCTGGATTCGGCGGTGTCGGTCAGGTAGTCCGGCGCGTTGCGGTCCATCATCACCTTGCCGGCGATCATCCGCAGGTCCAGCTGTTCAGCCGCTTCGAAGAACGAATTCACCGATTGCGGGTGCACGCTGCCGAACACCAGCGCGGTGGTGGTGCCGTTGCGCAGCAGTTCCTTGATGAAAATGTCCGCGACTTCGTCGGCGTGAGCCTTGTCGGCGAACTGGCTTTCACACGGGAAGGTGTAAGTGTTGAGCCAGTCCAGCAACTGCTCGCCGTAGGCGCCGACCATGCCGGTTTGCGGCAAATGGATGTGGGTGTCGATGAAACCGGGAGTGATCAGCGCGTCCTGATAATGAGTGATCTCGATATCGGCGGGCAGGGTTGGCAGCAATTCGCTGGCGTGACCGAGGGCGCTGATCTGGCCGTTATCGACCACCAGCAAACCGTCTTCGAAATACTCGTACGAGGCTTCGATACCCACTTCGGCGGGGTCGGCGATGCTGTGCAGGATGGCGGCGCGGTAGGCTTTGCGAGTCAGAGGCATGGGCGTTCTCAATTAGAGGCTTGGCTGCGGCGTGAAGCAGGCAGCAGTTTGGCAATCGACGATCCGGCGCTGGCGGTGTGCTGGCCGAAATTCGCGTTATAGGTGGCGATGATTTCGCCGGCGATGGAGATGGCGATTTCCACAGGCAATTTGCCTTTGACTTCGCCGATGCCCATCGGGCAGCGCATGCGTTGCAGCACGCTGCTGTCAAAACCACGGTCGCGCAGGCGGTGTTCGAACTTCACCCGTTTGGTTTTCGAACCGATCAGGCCGAAGTAGGCGAAGTCGTTGCGCTTGAGGATCGCAGCGGTGAGTTCAAGGTCGAGCTGATGATTGTGGGTCATGACGATGCAGTAGCTGCCGGCGGGCAGGTCGTCGATTTCATCCACCGGCTCTTCGGCGACGATTTTGCGTACGCCGTGGGGGATCTGTTCAGGGAATTCATCTTCCCGCGAGTCGATCCAGCGCACCCGGCAGGGCAGGCTGGCGAGCAGCGGCACCAGTGCGCGACCGACATGGCCGGCGCCGAACACGGCGATCTGCGCCTGGACCTGGCCCATCGGTTCGAACAGCAGCACGGTCACTCCGCCGCAGCACTGGCCGAGGCTGGCGCCGAGGCTGAAGCGCTCCAGGTGCGTGTCCTGTTTGCCGCTGGCGAGCATTTCGCGGCCGATCTGCATGGCCTTGTATTCCAGATGCCCGCCACCGATGGTGTCGAAGGTCTGGCTGGCGCTGATGACCATTTTCGAACCGGCATTGCGCGGCGTCGAGCCGAGCTCTTCGATGATGGTCACCAACACGCAGGGTTCACCGCGGTTTTGCAGGTCGGCGAGGGCGTCGATCCAGTTGTACATATTCACCTCAACATTTCTGTTGTCTATCCGGGCCTAATCGCTAGCAGGCTAGCTCCCACAGTTGATCGCATTCCCCTGTGGGAGCTAGCCTGCTAGCGATTGGCCGCGCCTCGGTCTTAGAGCGAAGCCAACTCGGTTTCGGTTTCAACGGCCTTCGCCGCCTTCAACTGCCGCATCTGCTCACAGCCCCACAACACCCGCTCCGGCGTCGCCGGCGCATCGATTTTCGGTTGATGTTTGTAATCGCCCAGACTCGCCACGGCGTCCTTGATCGCACACCACGACGCGATGCCGAGCATGAACGGCGGCTCGCCCACAGCCTTGGAATGGAACACCGTGTCTTCCGGGTTCTTGCGGTTTTCCACCAGCTTCACCCGCAGGTCCAGCGGCATGTCGGCCACCGCCGGAATCTTGTAGCTCGCCGGGCCGTTGGTCATCAGTTTGCCCTTGGCATTCCAGACCAGTTCTTCCATGGTCAGCCAGCCCATGCCCTGGATGAAACCGCCCTCGACCTGACCGATGTCGATGGCCGGGTTCAGCGAGGCGCCGACGTCGTGGAGAATGTCGGTGCGCAGCATTTTGTACTCGCCGGTCAGCGTATCGACGATCACTTCGCAGCACGCCGCGCCGAACGCGTAGTAGTAGAACGGCCGACCACGTGCCTGGCTGCGGTCGTAGAAGATTTTCGGGGTCTTGTAGAAGCCGGTGCTCGACAGCGACACCTGAGCGAAATACGCCTGCTGAATCAGCGCTTCGAACGTCAGGATGTGATCGCGAACCCGTACGTGACCGTTGTGGAATTCCACGTCTTCTTCGCTGACCTTGTACTGGCGCGCAGCAAATTCCACCAGGCGTTTCTTGATGATTTCCGCCGCGTTTTGCGCGGCTTTACCGTTCAGGTCGGCACCGCTGGAGGCGGCGGTCGGCGAGGTGTTCGGCACCTTGTCGGTGTTGGTCGCGGTGATCTGCACGCGGTCCATTTCCACCTGGAACACTTCGGCCACGACCTGCGCGACTTTGGTGTTCAAGCCCTGGCCCATTTCCGTGCCACCGTGGTTCAGGTGGATGCTGCCGTCGGTGTAGACGTGCACCAGCGCACCGGCCTGGTTGAGGAAACTGGCGGTGAAGGAAATACCGAATTTCACCGGGGTCAGCGCCAGGCCTTTTTTCAGGATCGGGCTGTTGGCGTTGTAGCGGCGAATCGCTTCGCGGCGCTCGGCGTACTGGCTGCTTTCTTCCAGTTCGGCGGTCATTTCCTCGAGCATGTTGTGCTCGACGGTCTGGTAGTAATGGGTGACGTTGCGCTCGGTCTTGCCGTAGTAGTTGGCCTTGCGCACCGCCAGCGGGTCGAGGGCCAGATGCCGGGCAATCGCGTCCATCACCTCTTCGATCGCGACCATGCCTTGCGGGCCGCCGAAGCCACGGTAAGCGGTGTTCGACGCGGTGTTGGTCTTGCAGCGATGACCGTTGATCGTCGCATCGCCGAGGTAGTACGAGTTGTCGGCGTGGAACATCGCACGGTCGACAATCGAGTTCGACAGGTCCGGCGAGCAGCCGCAGTTACCCGCCAGTTCCAGCTGGATGCCGTGCAGGCGCCCGCTGTCGTCAAAGCCCACGTCGTACTCGACATAGAACGGGTGACGCTTGCCGGTCATCAGCATGTCTTCGACACGCGGCAAGCGCATTTTGGTCGGTTGGCCGGTCAGGTGCGCAATCACCGCGCACAGGCAGGCCGGGCTCGCTGCCTGGGTTTCCTTACCACCAAAACCACCACCCATGCGGCGCATGTCGACGACGATTTTGTTCATCGACACGTCCAGCACTTCCGCCACCAGTTTCTGTACTTCGGTGGGGTTTTGCGTGGAGCAGTAGACGATCATCCCGCCGTCTTCAGTGGGCATCACCGACGAGATCTGCGTTTCGAGGTAGAAGTGCTCCTGGCCGCCAATGTGCAGCGTGCCCTGGATACGATTTTTCGCTGTCGTCAACGCGCCCGCTGAATCACCGCGTTCATGGGTGTGACTGTCCAGCACGAAATGCTTTTTGCGAAAGGCCTCGACCACGTCCAGCACCGGTTCCAGGTCTTCGTATTCGATCACCGCGGCCATGGCAGCTTTGCGTGCGGTCTCCAGGTCGCGGGCGGCCACGGCCATGACGACCTGACCGACGAACTGCACCGTGTCTATGGCCAGCAACGGATCACCGGGCATCAGCGGGCCGATGTCTTTCAGCCCCGGAACGTCTTCGTGGGTGATGGCGATGCGCACGCCTTCAAAGGCGTAGCAAGGCTTGGTGTCGATGCTGATGATTTTCGCGTGGGCGCGGTCCGACAGCCGTGCGTAAACGTGCAGCTGGTTCGGAAATTCCAGACGGTCGTCGATGTACTGCGCCTCACCGGACACATGCTTGGCGGCGCTGTCGTGCTTGACGCTGCGGCCGACGCCGGTGGTCAGGTCCTTGGCGAACAGTTCAGCCAGTTCGGCTTGGGTCTTCTCTACAGCGTGATGATTAGACATAAGCGGTCACCCGAGTCTCGATGTGCGGCGTTTGCAGTTCAATGAAGTATTTGCGCAGCAGGTTTTGCGCGCTGAGCAGGCGGTATTCCTTGCTGGCGCGGAAGTCCGAGAGCGGCGTGAAATCTTCGGCCAGTGCGGCGCAGGCGCGTTCGACGGTGGCGTTGTTGAACGGTGAACGGAGTAACACGGCTTCGCAGTTGGCGGCGCGTTTCGGGATGGCAGCCATGCCACCGAAGGCAACGCGTGCATCGGCGATCACACCGTTTTCCAGGCGGATGTTGAAGGCGGCGCAAACGGCGGAAATGTCATCGTCCAGACGCTTGGAAACCTTGTACGCACGGAACAGTTGTTCGGCGCTGGCACGCGGCACGATGATCTTCTCGATGAACTCGCTTTCCTGACGCGCCGTGACGCGGTAATCGATGAAGTAATCTTCCAGGGCCAGGGTGCGGCGGGTTTCGCCCTTGCACAGCACAATCTGCGCGCCCAAGGCGATCAGCAGCGGTGGCGAGTCACCGATCGGCGAGGCGTTGCCAATGTTGCCGCCGAGGGTGCCCTGGTTGCGGATCTGCAACGAAGCGAAACGATGCAGCAATTCGCCGAAGTCCGGGTACTCGGCGTTCAAGGCTTCATAGCAATCGGAGAGGGCGGTGGCGGCGCCGATTTCCAGGCGATCGTCAAAGCGTTCGATACGCTTCATCTCGGCGACGTTGCCGACGTAAATCATCACCGGCAGCGTGCGGTGGAACTGCGTGACTTCCAGCGCCAGGTCCGTGCCGCCGGCCAGCAGCCGGGCCTGTGGATAAGCGTCGTAGAGGTCGGCCAGATCGGCGACGGTCAGCGGCACCAGGCAGCGCTTGTCGCCGCTGTTGAGTTCGCCGATATCGGTCGGCGCGATGGCTTTCAGGCGCGCAATGGTCTCGGCTTCGCGAGCGTCGAATTGATCGGGTTGCTTGCCGCAGCAGGATTGCTCGGCGGCTTGCAGAATCGGCCGATAGCCGGTGCAACGGCAGAGGTTGCCGGCCAGTGCTTCGTGCGCTTTATGCGAATCCGGTTGTTCGCTGTTCTTTTGCAGCGCGAACAGCGACATCACGAAACCGGGGGTGCAGAAGCCGCATTGCGAGCCGTGGCATTCGACCATGGCTTTCTGCACGCTGTGCAGTTCGCCTTGGTGCTTGAGGTCTTCGACGCTGATCAGTTGTTTGCCATGCAGCGACGAAACGAACGTCAGGCACGAGTTGAGGCTGCGATAGCGAATGTGTTCGCGGCCATCGTCATCCGATTGCAACTCGCCGACCACCACGGTGCACGCGCCGCAGTCACCGCTGGCGCAGCCTTCTTTGGTGCCGGGTTTGCCCACATGGTCGCGCAGATAATTGAGCACGGTCAGGTTTGGGTCCAGGGCGTGCTCGCTACGGAGTTCCTGGTTAAGTAAAAACTGGATCACGGAAGGCCTCGCAGACTCATTATTGTTGTTAACCGACTTGGACCGAATTTATCAGGTCTGACTTTGCGGTCAATGATTTTCTGACTTAAAGGTCAGGAAATAGCATTTTGTCGATCAACGACTCGTTCCTTCATTATTGACCCTTGCGGGTTAGCCTGCTTTTTGCGGGATTCGTGCCAAAAACCGCCGAGTGGGCACTCCGCCATGGCCCCTCATGTGCGCTACACTGCGCCGCTTGTACAGATCGAAGAATTTGAAGGACACCCATGACGTTCAAGGCGCCGGACAGCCTCGCCGAGCAAATTGCTCACCACCTCGCCGAACGCATCATTCGTGGCGAAATGAAGCCCGGGGAGCGCATCCAGGAACAGAAGGTCACGCTGGCCCTCAATGTCAGCCGCGGCTCGGTCCGCGAAGCCTTGCTGATCCTCGAGCGTCGCCACCTGATCGCGATCCTGCCGCGACGCGGCGCCCATGTGACCGAACTCACCGTGCACAAGGTGCAGAGCCTGTGCACGCTGATGGGCGAGATGTACATCCTGCTCGCCAATGCCGTGGCCACTGGCTGGCAAGTCCAGGCCGACCTGGCGCCGTTCGTGCAGATCCAGCAACGCCTGACCGCGAGCTACGAGCGCCAGGACATCCACGCCTTCGTCGACGACAGTTTCAATGTGATGCGCGCCACGTACGGGTTTGCCAACAACCCGTACTTGCAGGAAACCGTCGAGAATCTGCAACCGGCCATGAGCCGTGCGTATTTCCTTGCTCTGGAGCAGCGCAAGGCCTCGATGAGCGAGTATCTGGAGCTGTTCGAACGCTTGCTCGCGGCCGTGATCGCCCGTGACCATGCGCTGATTCGCACCGTGCTGACCGCGTATTGCCAGCGCAGTTGCGATCTGGTGATTTCTGCCCTGACGGACGCTTAAGCGTGCGGCTCAAGTGCATCAAGCTGGCGGGGTTCAAATCCTTCGTCGATCCGACCACGGTGAACTTCCCCAGTAACATGGCGGCGGTGGTCGGGCCCAATGGCTGTGGCAAATCGAACATCATCGACGCCGTGCGCTGGGTGATGGGCGAGAGCTCAGCCAAGAACTTGCGCGGCGAGTCGATGACCGATGTCATCTTCAACGGTTCGACCAGCCGTAAACCGGTGAGCCAGGCCAGCATCGAGCTGGTGTTCGACAACACCGACGGCACGCTGCTTGGCGAATACGCCGCCTATGCGGAAATTTCCATTCGCCGCAAAGTGACCCGCGACAGCCAGACCACCTATTACCTCAACGGCACCAAGTGCCGTCGCCGTGATATCACCGACATCTTCCTCGGTACCGGCCTGGGCCCGCGCAGCTACTCGATCATCGAGCAGGGGATGATCTCCAAGCTGATCGAGTCCAAGCCCGAAGACTTGCGCAACTTCATTGAAGAAGCGGCGGGCATCTCCAAGTACAAGGAGCGCCGGCGCGAGACCGAAAACCGTATTCGTCGCACCCACGAAAACCTGGAGCGCCTGACGGACCTGCGCGAAGAGCTGACGCGTCAGCTTGAGCGCCTGCACCGCCAGGCGGAAGCGGCCAAGAAGTATCAGGAATACAAGGGCGAGGAGCGTCAACTCAAGGCGCAACTGTCGGCCCTGCGCTGGCAAGCCTTGAACGAACAGGTCGGCCAGCGCGAAGCGATCATTGGCACCCAGGAAGTCACGTTCGAAGCGTTGGTGGCCGAGCAGCGCAACGCCGACGCGAGCATCGAACGCTTTCGCGACGGGCACCATGACCTGTCGGAGCGCTTCAATCTGGTGCAGGGGCGTTTCTATTCGGTCGGTGGCGACATCGCCCGGGTCGAGCAGAGCATCCAGCACGGTCAGCAACGCCTGCGTCAGCTGCAAGACGATCTGAAAGAAGCCGAGCGCGCACGCCTGGAAACCGAGTCGCATCTGGGCCACGACCGCACGTTGCTGCTGACCCTCGGCGAAGAGCTGGACATGCTCACGCCGGAGCAGGAAGTCACCAGCGCCGCCGCCGAAGAAGCCGCCGCCGCGCTGGAAGAATCCGAAACCACCATGCACGGCTGGCAGGAGCAGTGGGACACGTTCAACCTGACCGCCGCCGAACCGCGTCGCCAGTCCGAAGTCCAGCAATCACGCATCCAGCAGCTGGAAACCAGCATGGAGCGATTGGCTGATCGTCAGAAGCGCCTCGGCGAAGAACGCGCCTTGCTTTCGGCGGACCCGGAAGACGCGGCGATCATGGAGCTCAGCGAGCAGTTGGCCGCTTCCGAGGCCACGCTTGAGGACTTGCAGGCCAGCGAAGAAGCGCAGGTCGAGCGACTCGAGCAACTGCGTCAGGAATTGCAGCAAGCGTTGTCGGCGCAGCAACAGGCGCAGGGCGATTTGCAGCGTCTCAACGGGCGTCTCGCTTCGCTTGAAGCCTTGCAGCAAGCCGCGCTCGATCCGGGCACCGGCACCGCTGAATGGTTGCGCGAACAACACCTGGCGGACCGTCCACGCCTGGCCGAAGGTCTCAAGGTTGAAGCCGGTTGGGAGCTGGCGGTGGAAACCGTGCTCGGTGCCGATCTGCAAGCGGTGCTGGTGGACGATTTCGGCGGTTTCGACCTGGCCGGTTTTGCCCAAGGCGATTTGCGATTGCTCAGCCCCGCCAGCGATGGCGTGCGCGTGCCCGGCAGCTTGCTCGACAAGGTCGAGGCGCAGATCGATCTGTCGCCGTGGCTGGGGCAGGTCAAGCCGGTTGAAAACCTCGAACAGGCCTTGGCATTGCGCAGTCAGTTGAGCGCCGGTCAGAGCCTGATCAGCCGCGATGGATACTGGGTCGGCCGGCACTTTTTACGGGTGCGCCGCGCCAGCGAAGCGGAAAGTGGCGTGCTGGCTCGCGGTCAGGAAATCCAGCGTCTGAGCAGCGAACGCGAAGAGCGCGAGGCCACGGTCGAAACCCTCGAAACCCAACTTCAGAATCTGCGGGCGCAGCAGCGTCAACAGGAAAACGGTCGCGAACATTTGCGCCGTTTGCTGCAGGACGAAGCGCGTCAGCAAGGCGAATTGAAAGCCCAGTTGTCCGCCGGCAAAGCCAAGGTCGAGCAACTGACCTTGCGCCGCACGCGGCTCGATGAAGAGCTCACCGAACTGGCCGAGCAACGTGCGCTGGAACACGAAAACATCGGCGAAGCGCGCCTGCAATTGCAGGAAGCCCTCGACGCCATGGCGCTGGATACCGAGCAGCGTGAGCTGCTGCTGGCCCAGCGCGACAGCCTGCGCGAGCGCCTTGACCGCGTGCGTCAGGAAGCCCGGCAGCACAAGGATCACGCGCATCAATTGGCGGTGCGCCTGGGTTCGCTCAAGGCGCAACATGACTCGACGCGTCAGGCGCTGGAACGGCTGGAAATGCAGTCCGAGCGCCTCACCGAAAAACGCGAACAGCTCAGCCTCAATCTGGAGGAGGGCGAGGCGCCGCTGGAAGAGCTGCGCCTGAAGCTTGAAGAGTTGCTCGACAAGCGCATGACCGTCGACGAAGAACTCAAGACCGCACAGATTGCCCTCGAAGACGCCGACCGCGAATTGCGTGACGCCGAAAAACGCCGCCACCAGGCCGAGCAGCAATCGCAGTTGATTCGTGGCCAGATGGAAACCCAGCGCATGGAGTGGCAAGCCCTGACCGTGCGCCGCAAGACCCTGGAAGATCAGTTGCTGGAAGACGGTTACGACCTGCACGGCGTACTCGCCACGCTGACGACCGAAGCCAGCGAGAAGGACGCCGAAGAAGAACTCGAACGCATTGCCGCACGCATTCAGCGCCTCGGCGCGATCAACCTCGCGGCCATCGACGAATATCAGCAACAATCCGAGCGTAAACGTTATCTGGATGCGCAGAACGACGATTTGGTCGAAGCGCTGGACACCCTCGAGAACGTGATCCGCAAGATCGACAAGGAAACCCGCAACCGCTTCAAGGATACCTTTGATCAGATCAATGGCGGTTTACAGGCGCTTTTCCCAAAAGTTTTCGGTGGAGGGCGCGCGTATTTGGAACTGACGGGCGAAGATCTACTCGATACAGGGGTGACGATCATGGCGCAGCCGCCCGGAAAGAAGAACAGCACCATCCATTTGCTCTCCGGTGGCGAAAAAGCCCTGACCGCATTGGCCCTGGTTTTTGCGATCTTCAAGTTGAACCCGGCGCCGTTCTGCATGCTCGATGAAGTTGACGCGCCGCTGGATGACGCTAACGTTGGACGCTACGCCCGGCTGGTGAAAGAGATGTCGCAGACGGTGCAGTTCATCTATATCACCCACAACAAGATCGCCATGGAAATGGCCGATCAATTGATGGGGGTGACGATGCACGAGCCGGGTTGCTCGCGTCTGGTGGCAGTGGATGTCGAGGAGGCGATGGCGATGGTGGATGCCTGAGTCGGCGTCTGTAGGTTGAGTATTTTTTGTCCGTAGGACTTATTTACCTTCCTTGACTTGCTGGCCAATCGACATATTCGCGCAAGCCATTGTGACAGACGGTGTAAAGTTGCCTTTGGTCGTGCTAGTTTAATGTCAATTTTTCGTATACGTGGGCAAAACGCCTGTCAGAACATAGAGTTGGCGCCACGTTTTAAAGCGGTTTACGAGTTGTAAACCCCTTATTTTTCAGCATTTTTTATAGAGGCACGGGATTACATGGAAATCGGTCTGCGCGAGTGGCTGATCGTCATCGGCATTATTGTCATTGCCGGTATTCTTTTCGATGGCTGGCGCCGTATGCGCGGCGGCAAGGGAAAATTGAAGTTCCGTCTTGATCGAAGTCTGTCCAATTTGCCGGACGAGGACACCAGCGCCGAGCTGTTGGGCCCGCCGCGCGTTCTGGATACCCACAAAGAACCGCAACTGGACGAGCACGATCTGCCGTCGGTGAGCATGCCTGCCCGTGAGCCCCGTGAGTCGGGTTCCAAGCGCGGCAAGCGTGGCCATGGCGAGCCGTCGCAAGGCGACATGAACCTCAGCCTGGACCTGGACGGCGGCCCGAGCTTCAGCAGTCGTGACGACGATTTCCCGGTTGATGCCAAGTCTTCGCCTTCGGTCAGCGACAAAGAACAACCGCAAGCCGAAGAGGTGCTGGTGATCAGCGTGATCTGCCGCGACGCCGCTGGCTTCAAAGGCCCGGCGCTGTTGCAGAACATTCTGGAAAGCGGCTTGCGCTTCGGCGAGATGGACATTTTCCACCGCCACGAAAGCATGGCTGGCAACGGTGAAGTCCTGTTCTCGATGGCCAATGCGGTCAAGCCGGGCGTCTTCGATCTGGACGACATCGACCACTTCAGCACACCGGCCGTGAGCTTCTTCCTTGGCCTGCCAGGCCCGCGTCATCCGAAGCAGGCCTTCGACGTGATGGTGGCTGCGGCGCGCAAACTGTCCCAGGAGCTTAACGGCGAACTGAAAGACGACCAGCGCAGCGTACTGACCGCGCAGACGATCGAGCATTACCGTCAGCGCATCGTCGAATTCGAACGCCGCGCCCTGACCCAGAAGCGCTGATATTGGCAATGTGCGGGCGTTCATGACGCGACTCCCGCACCTTGTAGGAGCCAGGCTTGCCGGCGAAGGCGATTTCAAATACGCCTTCGCCGGCAAGCCTGGCTCCTACAATGAATCTACGCCGCACCACAGATTGAGCAGCCTCGGCTGCTCTTTTGCTTTATGAGAGAACACCCATGACCGCCGCCAAAACCCGCATTCTAGAGCTGCGCGCTGAGCTGGATCAGCACAACTATCGCTACCACGTGATGGACGAGCCGAGCATTCCGGACGCCGAGTACGACCGGTTGTTCCATGAGCTCAAGGCCCTCGAAGCAGCCAACCCTGACCTCATCACCAGTGACTCGCCAACCCAGCGCGTCGGCAGCGCGGCGCTGTCGGCGTTCACCCAGGTGCGTCACGAAGTGCCGATGCTCAGCCTCGGCAACGCCTTCGAAGAAACCGACATGCGCGAGTTCGATCGTCGGGTGACTGAAGGCCTCGACCTGCCAGCCGGCGACTTGTTTGGCGGCGGGGCGGCGGTGGAGTACAGCTGCGAACCGAAGCTCGATGGCCTGGCGGTCAGCCTGCTTTATCAGGACGGTGTGTTGGTGCGCGGCGCAACGCGCGGTGACGGCACCACCGGTGAAGACATCAGTGTCAACGTACGCACCGTGCGTAATATTCCGCTCAAGCTGCAAGGCACCGGCTGGCCGGCGACCCTGGAAGTGCGCGGCGAAGTGTTCATGTCCAAGGCCGGTTTCGAGCGGCTCAACGCCACGCAACTGGAAGTCGGCGGCAAGACCTTCGCCAACCCGCGCAACGCGGCGGCGGGCAGCTTGCGGCAGCTGGATTCGAAGATCACTGCCAACCGTCCGCTGGAATTCTGCTGCTACGGCATCGGCCAGGTTTCGGCGGAGATTGCCGACACCCACATCGGCAATCTGAAGCAGCTTCAGGCATGGGGCATGCCGATCAGTCGCGAGCTGAAACTGGCACACGGCATCGATGAATGCCTGGATTACTACCGCGACATCGGTGAGCGCCGCAACAGCCTGGCCTATGAAATCGACGGCGTGGTGTTCAAGGTCAACAGCATTGCCTCCCAGCGTGAATTGGGCTTCCGCGCCCGCGAACCGCGCTGGGCGATTGCCCATAAATTCCCGGCGATGGAAGAACTCACCGAATTGCTCGACGTGGAATTCCAGGTCGGGCGAACCGGTGCCGTAACGCCGGTGGCGCGCTTGAAGCCGGTCAAGGTGGCGGGCGTCACCGTGGCCAATGCGACGCTGCACAACATGGACGAAGTGGCGCGTCTGGGGTTGATGATCGGCGACACTGTGATCATCCGCCGCGCGGGCGACGTGATTCCGCAGGTGGTGCAAGTGGTCATGGAGCGCCGCCCGGAAAACGCACGGCCAGTGCAGATTCCTGAACAGTGCCCGGTCTGCGGTTCGCATGTCGAACGCACGCAATTGGTCAAGCGCAGCAAGGGGCGCGAGACCATCAGCGAGGGCGCGGTGTATCGCTGCGTCGGTCGCCTGGCCTGCGGCGCGCAACTCAAGCAGGCGATCATTCACTTCGTTTCCCGTCGAGCGATGGACATCGAAGGTTTGGGCGAGAAGAGCGTCGAGCAGTTGGTGGACGAAGGCCTGGTGAGTTCGCCGGCCGATCTGTACGCCCTGACGTTCGAGCAAATCGTCGATCTCGAAGGCTTTGCCGAGCTGTCGAGCAAGAACCTGCTCAGCGCCATCGAAGACAGCAAAAAGCCGGGCCTGGCGCGCTTCATCTACGCCCTCGGCATTCCCGATGTCGGCGAAGAGACCGCCAAGGTGCTGGCACGCTCCCTCGGCTCGCTGGAGCGGGTTCAGCAGGCGTTGCCGCAAGTGCTCACGTACTTGCCGGATGTCGGCCTGGAAGTGGCTCACGAGATTCACAGCTTCTTCGAAGATGCGCATAACCAGCAGGTGATCGCCGATCTGCTCAAGCATGGCCTGCAGATTCAGGATCAGGGCGAGTTGGGCGCCGAGTTTGCGGCGAGCACCACGCTGGGCGGTTTCCTCGACAAGCTGCACATTCCTTCGGTCGGGCCGGGCGGGGCGCAGAAGCTGGCGGAAAAATTCGGTTCGCTGGAAGGTGTGTTTTCTGCTGACTGGCTGGACATGCGCCAGGCCTTGCCAGAGAAACAGGCCAATTCGGTTCGCGAGTTCTTTGCCGTCGCCGAAAATCGTCAGATCGCTGAAGCCGCTGAAAAGCAGCTGCGCGATTTCGGCATGCATTGGCAGAGCGAGAAGAAGGTCGTCGAAGGCTTGCCGCTGGCTGGGCAGACCTGGGTGTTGACCGGTTCGCTGGAATTGATGAGCCGCGATGTTGCCAAGGACAAACTGGAAAGCCTCGGCGCCAAAGTGGCCGGTTCGGTGTCGGCCAAGACCCATTGCGTGGTGGCCGGGCCGGGTGCCGGTTCGAAGTTGGCCAAGGCCAATGAGCTGGGGTTGAAGGTGCTGGATGAAGAGGCGTTTGTCGGGTTTTTGAGCAAGCACGGTATTTCTGTGTGATGCCCTTCGCGAGCAAGCCCGCTCCCACAGTTGGTCGCGCTCTTCCTGTGAGAATGCGGTCAACTGTGGGAGCGGGCTTGCTCGCGAAGGCGATATTCGCCATCACGCAAAATCCGGGAACGATCGACAACCAATCATGATCTAGTCTTGGCAAGCCCAGGGAGAGATCGCCATGCACCGCTTCTTTGAACAGCTCAGTTCACGCATCGCCGCACCTTTCATTGGCGAAAGCTCGCGCAACAGCAAGGTCTGGCATTGTCGCTGCGGGCAGTCGCTGTTCTTTCGCAACAGCCAGTGCCTGGCCTGTTCGGCGGCCTTGGGCTATCAGCCTGAACAGAGTCGCTTATCGTCGTTACAGCCCGCTTCGCAAGCCGACACCTGGATTCTCGATGCCGACCTCGGCGCGGGTATCTTCCGGCGCTGCGCCAATCTCGACACCCCGGCCGCCTGCAACTGGCTATTGCCGGCCAACGATCACGAAACCTTGTGCATCGCCTGTAGCCTGAATCACACCATTCCTGATTTATCGCTTCCCGAGAATCATGAACGCTGGCGCAAGGTCGAAATCGCCAAGCGTCGGCTGGTTGCGCAACTGGTCAGCCTGGGTTTGCAGGTCATCCCCAAAACCGTGGACGAAGAGAGCGGGCTGGCCTTCGATTTCATCGGCGTCGACCTCGAAGGCAAGCCACCGACCACGGGCCATGCCAACGGTCTGATCACCCTCGATATCAAAGAAGCCGACGACGCGCACCGCGAGCAGGTGCGGGTGCAGATGCACGAACCGTATCGCACGTTGCTCGGGCACTTCCGTCATGAGGTCGGGCATTATTATTGGGACCGGCTGATCGCCAGCAGCCAGTGGCTGGAACCGTTTCGCGACGTGTTCGGCGACGAGCGCGCGAGTTACGCCGAGGCGCTCGACCGGCATTACCAGCAAGGCGCGCCGCTCGACTGGCAGCAACATTTCGTCAGCGCCTACGCCACCATGCATCCCTGGGAAGACTGGGCCGAAACCTGGGCGCATTACCTGCACATGATGGACGCGGTGGACACCGCCCTCGGCTTCGGCATGAGTGCGCGGGAAATGGATTTCGACTACCAGCCATTCCCGTCCAGCACCCTCTATGATCCGCAGCATCCCGGCGGCGCGGCGTTCCTGTCATTCGTCAATGCGTGGATCGAACTCGCCGGCATGCTCAACGAACTGTCGCGCAGCATGGGCCAGCCGGATTTCTACCCGTTCGTATTGCCGCCGGTGGTGATTGCCAAGTTGCACTTCATTCATCTGGTGATCCAGCAGGAGGGCGGCAGGGCGGATGAAGTGGTGCAGGACCTGTAGGCGCCTGCGCTCTTTTCAGGACTGCGCATGTCCTTGAAGCCGCTCATATTTTTTAATCCGCCCGAACGGTTGTAACTTCGCCTCAGATAGGTACAATGGCGCGGCTCGCCGTCAGGTGAGCGTCGTTATGGTGACCCCATCGGTCCCCCCGCAACGATTACCCGTGAACCTGGTCAGATCCGGAAGGAAGCAGCCACAGCGGGAACATTGTGTGCCGGGGTGTGGCTGGTGGGGTTGCCTCCATAACGCACCGCGAGCCTTCTCTCGCGTTCTTCATCAAAAAATACCGTCTTTTTGCTCTGCCATGGATTTCGTCCAGGGCGGATTTTTCGTCGTTTCCGTTTTGAAAACAGGCGCAAAAAAGGAGGCCGACCTGTCGAATCACGACAAGTCGGCCTCCTTTTTCATTTCTGCCACTAAGGCTTGGACATGGCCTGGTCAACCGCTGCAATCAGCTTTCCCAGATCCTTCGGGGTGGCTTTGTGGATGACTCCGAACAGGTACGCCCGCTGTTCATCCTCATCGCCCAAATCTGCGAAGAAGGCTTTCAGTTTCACCCCCAGCACGCCGGCAAGCAGGAACAGGGCTTCCACGCTGGGGGTGTAGGTGCCGGTTTCAAAACGGCTGATGGTTTTCGGGTCAAAACCGGTTTTTTCGCCGAGTTCAGCCTGAGTAAGCCCCGCGACCTTGCGGTAACGCCGAATGGCTGAACCCAAACTTGAAATTTGCATCGCTCAATTCCCATTTAGAATCAAGAACTTAACGATAGATTTTTGCATTAGACAACTGCATGATCCATCACCTTGCTTTGCAAAATGTGATGCATTTCGTAGAATTGCCTCCTCCAAAGGGTATTTGGTGACCTGTTTGCGTAAGTTTGGCTGATGCGAAAGAGCCAGTACGGTGCTCCCTTGAACAATATGTGGAGTGCTGAAGCCGCCCTGAAGCCTTGCAAAATGTTATCGAATTCGTTGTTGCTGCCCTTTGTCCGGGTCTTTGAGCCTAGTTGATCTTCGGCGGCCAAAGGGCCATCAATCGCTGTTCCTGGAGTGATCACGTGGCTCTGCGCAGTACGAATCAAAACATCTCTTCCGGGCATTTTGCGCTGGTCGAGCGGTACCACCGCTAGCGACAGTGAGCCTGACTCATGGATGAGAAATACCGCAGGGCCGTGGACGCCGCCGCGATCTTTTCCGAGACCGATCTGACCGGCCGGATTACCTACGTCAACGATCAGTTCTGCGCCGTCTCCGGTTACAGCCGCGACGAACTGCTCGGGCAGAACCATCGCCTGCTCAATTCCGGCCTGCACTCCGCTGATTTCTTCGCCGGCATGTGGCGCACCATTGCGCTGGGCAATGTCTGGAAGGGCGAGATCTGCAATCGCGCCAAGAATGGCAGTCTGTATTGGGTCGAAAGTACGTTGGTGCCGCTGCTGGATGACGCCACCGGGCGGATTCATCGTTACCTGGCGATCCGTTTCGACATCAGCGAAAAACGCCAACTGCTGCATTCCCTGCAATGGCGGGTCGGCCATGACGTGCTGACCGGGCTGCCCAATCGCGCGTTTCTCTCGGACCTGCTGGATCAGGCGCTGGCGTTCTCGCGTGAGGAAAACATCCCGCTGGCGGTATGCATGCTCGACCTCGACGGCTTCAAGGCAGTCAACGACGGCTACGGGCATGCCAGTGGCGATCTGTTGCTGGTGGAGGTGGCCAAGCGTTTGCGCGACATTGTTCGCGGCGAGGATGTGGTGGCGCGGCTGGCCGGTGACGAGTTCGTGCTGGTGTTGCGTTATGTGCGTGATGTGCCGGAGCTGCGCGCGGCGCTGAACCGTGTGCTGGGTGCGATTTCGGCGCCGTATCAGTTGCGGGGCAAGACCCTGAATGTATTTGCCAGCATCGGCGTCACCCTGTTCCCCGATGACAATCAAGATGCCGAAACCTTGCTGCGTCACGCCGATCAGGCGATGTACGTGGCCAAGCAGAGCGGGCGCAATCGCTTTCATTTATTCGACGTGTTCCGGGATCGAGAGGTCAAGGCCACTCACCAGACCGTCGAACGGGTTCGGCAGGCGTTGGCCGCCGGCGAGCTGCGTGTGCATTTCCAGCCGAAAGTGAACATGCGTCGGGGTGTCGTCGTCGGCTTCGAGGCGCTCTTGCGCTGGGAGCATCCGCAAAATGGCATGGTGCCGGCCCGAGAGTTTTTACCGATGGTGGAGGAGACGGACCTGATCATCGATATCGGTGAATGGGTGATGGATCAGGTGTTGATGCAGTTGGACCGTTGGCAGCAAGCGGGGCAGGGCTGGCCGATCAGCGTCAACATCGCCGCCCGGCATTTCCAGCGAGCGGATTTCGTCGACCGGCTCAGGCAGGTGCTCGCCCGGCATGCCCGGGTCGCGCCGCAGATGCTGGATCTGGAAATCGTCGAGTCGGTGGCGATAGAAAACATCCAGCATGTCAGCGCCTGTCTGCAGGCCTGTCAGGCGCTCGGCGTGCAGTTTTCACTGGGCGACTTCGGCACCGGTTATTCGTCCTTGAACTACCTCAAGCGCTTGCGCACCCAGACCATCAAGATCGACAAGTCGTTTATCCGCGACATTCTGCATGATCGCGACGACTTGGCCCTCACCACCGCAGTGATTGGCCTGGCCCGCGCGTTTGGCCGACAAGTGATCGCCGAAGGGCTGGAGAGTATCGAGCACGGCGAACTGTTGATGCAGTTGGGGTGCGACGTTGCCCAGGGTTATTTCATCGCTCGGCCGATGCCGGCGGTTGATGTGCCGGGCTGGGTCGAAGGTTTTGTCGCGCCGGCGCAATGGCGAGCGCTCGATCAAACAGCCTGAGGCTATCAGATCTATGAAGATCAAATGTGGGAGCGAGCCTGCTCGCGATGACGGTGTGTCTATCACGCAAGTGCTGGCTGAAAGTACGCAATCGCGAGCAGGCTCACTCCCACAGGTTCAGGGTTTGCCGACATAAAGCCGGATAATGTCATCGATCTCCCCGGACATTTTCATCCTCAGCAACGTGCGCAGAATGCGTTGCACGGGCACTTTCGGGTCATTACGCACGTAACAACCGACACTCTGCACTTGCAGCACCGCCACGCCTTGCAGTTGCTGCTCAGGCAGCAGACGCTGATTGAACCAGTCCAGTGTCCATTGATTGCTCACGGCGTAGCGATAGCGTCCGGCCATGAGTTTTTCCAGGACCTGTTCCTGATTGCGCGCGTCCTCGCGAAGCAGGCGCCCGGCGTCGAACAGCGGTTGCAGGGTGGGGTAACTGTAGCCGAGCACCGTGCCGATGGATTGTTGTGGCAAATTCGCCGGATCGATTGAGGTCTGCAACTCGTGCCGGCTGATCAGCACGTCCGGCTGGGTCCAGAGCGGAATGCTCCAGATGTAGTCTCCGGACTGATTTGGCGACCACGTTTGCGCGGCGTAGCAGCGGACATCGATCTCGCCGTGCTCCATGGCATTTTGCACCCGGGCCCGTGGCAGTACGTGAAACTCGGCCGGAACGCCAACCTGGGTCGCGAGGCTGACCATCACGTCATGCAGGATGCCCTGGGTCGGCTGGCCTTGATAAAGCTGCACCATCGGCATCGCCCAACTGTCGGGCACCACGAAGCGCAGCGGCGCGCTGGCAGCCATGACGTTCAGACTCATCAACAGCAGTGCCCCCAAGGCCAGCCGCATAAACGCTCCGCTATCGATGAAAATCGAGCCGATAAAAATCACCGCAAGTGCAGCTTAGCCAGATTAGACGAGCGCGCCGGATGCAATTTTGGCCTTGCTCCGCTAGCATTAGCCGCTTCTGCTTCCCAGTGGCGATGGTTTTCGATGAGTTATCAGGTTCTTGCACGTAAATGGCGTCCGCGCTCGTTCCGCGAAATGGTCGGCCAGACCCATGTGCTCAAGGCTCTGATCAATGCCTTGGACAGCCAGCGGCTGCACCACGCTTACCTCTTTACGGGCACGCGCGGGGTCGGCAAGACCACCATCGCGCGGATCATCGCCAAATGCCTGAACTGTGAAACGGGTATCACTTCGACGCCATGTGGCGAATGTTCGGTGTGCCGCGAGATCGATGAAGGCCGTTTCGTCGACCTGATCGAGATCGACGCCGCGAGCCGGACCAAGGTCGAGGACACCCGCGAGCTGCTCGACAACGTGCAGTACGCCCCGAGCCGCGGGCGCTTCAAGGTCTACCTGATCGACGAAGTGCACATGCTCTCCAGCCATTCCTTTAATGCGCTGTTGAAAACCCTCGAAGAGCCGCCGCCCTACGTCAAGTTCATCCTGGCGACCACCGACCCGCAGAAACTTCCTGCAACGATTCTTTCGCGGTGCCTGCAGTTCTCGCTGAAGAACATGACCCCTGAACGGGTGGTCGAGCATTTGACCCACGTGCTGGGCGTCGAAAACGTACCGTTCGAAGACGACGCGCTGTGGCTGTTGGGCCGCGCCGCCGATGGTTCGATGCGCGATGCCATGAGCCTGACCGATCAGGCGATTGCCTTCGGTGAAGGTCGGGTCATGGCCGCCGATGTGCGGGCGATGCTCGGCACGCTCGATCACGGTCAGGTTTACGACGTTCTGCACTCGCTGATCGAAGGCGACGCCAAGGCGTTGCTCGAGGCTGTCCGCCATCTGGCGGAGCAAGGCCCGGACTGGAACGGTGTGCTCTCGGAAATTCTCAACGTGCTGCACCGTGTCGCCATCGCCCAGGCCTTGCCTGAAGGCGTCGACAACGGTCACGGCGACCGTGATCGGGTGCTGGCGCTGGCCCAGGCCTTGCCCGCCGAAGACGTGCAGTTTTATTACCAGATGGGCCTGATCGGCCGCCGCGATTTACCGCTGGCGCCGGACCCGCGCGGCGGCTTCGAAATGGTCTTGCTGCGGATGCTCGCGTTCCGCCCGGCGGACACCGCGGATGCGCCGAGGCAACCGCTAAAGCCAGTGGGGATCAGCCAGGCCACAGTTGATTCCGCAAACTCAGTGGCTGCCGCGCCGATTGTTGCGCCGGTAGTCGCTGCGGCAGTTGCACCGGTTGTTGCCGCGCCGATCGCGCCGGTGGTTGCTCCCGAGCCTGAGCCGGTTGCAGCCGTTGTCGTGCCGGAACCGGTCATCGTGCCGGAGCCCGTTGTGGCGCCGGTAGCGGTCGAAGCCGTCGTCGATCTGCCGTGGAATGATCCGGTCGAGCCCGAAGTCGTCCAGCAGCCAGCCGTCGAGCCGGTGCTGGAAACCGCCGCTGAACAACCCGAATTGCCCCCGATGCCGTTGCCGACGCCTGACAGCGTTGTGCCAGACGCGCCGGAATGGGCCGCTGCGCCGATCCCGGAACCTTCCGTGGCCGACGTCGACGCCGCGACACGGGGCATCGACTCCGACGACGAGCCGCCGCTGGACGAGGACTACATCGAACCGGACATGGATTCGGCGTACAGCTATCTCGACGAGCTGGCGAGTGAGCACGCCGCCGAACCCGCGCCGGAACCCGAACCTGAGCCGGCCGCGATGCCCGCCACCGGTCTGGCCCTGCAATGGCTGGAACTGTTCCCGAAACTGCCGATTTCCGGCATGACCGGCAGCATCGCCGCCAACTGCACGCTGATCTCCGTGGACGGTGACCACTGGCTGATGCACCTGGACCCGGCCCATAGCGCCTTGTTCAACGCGACCCAGCAACGTCGTCTCAACGATGCGCTGAACCAGTTTCACGGGCGCACGCTGACCCTGAGCATGGAGCTGATCAAGCCCGAGCAGGAGACCCCGGCCCAGGCCGCGTCCCGGCGCCGTGCCAACCGTCAGCGCGAGGCGGAAGAGTCGATCCACGGTGATCCGTTCATCCAGCAAATGATGCAGCAGTTCGGTGCGGTGGTCCGTAACGATACTATTGAACCTGTCGAAGCCCTGGTCAGTCAGGGCTAATAACTGAAGGCGTTCGGCCGAAAGGGCCGGGCGCTGTTTTTATCCAAGTACTTTGAGGTGATTCCCATGATGAAAGGTGGCATGGCCGGCCTGATGAAGCAGGCGCAGCAGATGCAGGAAAAAATGGCCAAGATGCAGGAAGAGCTGGCCAACGCCGAAGTCACCGGCAAGGCGGGTGGCGATATGGTCACCGTGGTGATGACCGGTCGTCACGACGTCAAGCGCGTGACCATCGATCCGAGCCTGGTCGAAGGCCTGAGTGAAGACGACAAAGAGATGCTGGAGGCCGTATTCGCCGCCGCCGTCAACGACGCCGTGCGCAAGATCGAAGCCAACAGCCAGGACAAAATGTCCGGCATGACCGCTGGCATGCAACTGCCACCGGGGATGAAGCTGCCGTTCTGATTCGCCAAAGCGCGTCGGATGAGCTACAAAAAAATGCCAGGCATTGCGCCTGGCATTTTTGTTTCTGCCTGTTGGTCATGCGGCGCCTGATACGCTGCCTTCGCGGGCAAGCCTCGCTCCTACAAGTGCTATGCAATACCTGTAGGAGCGAGGCTTGCCCGCGAAGAGGTCGACTCGGTCTCAAGGTAGAAACATCGAACACCCGACCGCCACAAAGGTCTGCTTCCCTATACCGCCAAATTCATCGATCAAAGGAGACGCTCACATGCCACAAGCATTGACCCTCAACCAACGTATCGTCCTGGCGTCCCGCCCGGTGGGCGCACCGACGCCGGAGAATTTTCGCCTGGAACGGGAAGCACTGCCGGACCTGGCGGATGGCCAGATATTGCTCAAAACCCTGTACCTGTCGCTGGATCCCTACATGCGCGGCCGCATGAGTGACGCGCCGTCCTACGCGGCGCCAGTGGCAATCGACGAAGTGATGACCGGTGGCGCCGTCAGCCGTGTCGAGCGCTCGCTGAATCCGAAATTTCAGCAAGGTGACCTGGTCGTCGGCGCTACCGGGTGGCAGAGCCACAGCATCAGCGACGGCCGCAATATCATTCCGGTGCCGTCCGGGCTGCCGAGCCCGTCGATGGCGCTGGGTGTGCTCGGCATGCCGGGCATGACCGCCTACATGGGCTTGATGGACATCGGCCAGCCAGCCTCTGGAGAAACCCTTGTGGTCGCGGCGGCGTCAGGTGCGGTGGGTTCAGTGGTCGGGCAAGTGGCGAAGATCAAAGGCCTGCGTGTGGTCGGCGTGGCCGGTGGCGCGGACAAGTGCCGCTATGTGGTGGATGAGTTGGGTTTCGATGCCTGCATCGACCACAAGAGTCCCGACTTCGCCGCTGAGCTGGCTCAGGCGTGTCCCCAGGGCATCGACATTTATTACGAGAACGTCGGCGGCAAGGTATTCGACGCGGTGGTGCCGTTGCTCAACCCCAAGGCGCGGATTCCGCTGTGCGGCCTGATCGCTTCCTACAACGCCAGCGAGGCGCCGACCGGCCCGGATCGCCTGCCGCAGTTGCAGCGCACCTTGCTGACCAAGCGTGTGCGGATCCAGGGCTTCATCGTGTTCGACGACTACGGTGATCGTCAGCCGGAATTCGTCAGCGCCATGGCGCCGTGGGTGCGCGACGGCAAGGTGAAATTCCGCGAAGATGTGGTCGAGGGTCTTGAGAATGCACCCGAGGCGTTCATCGGCCTGCTGGAGGGACGCAACTTCGGCAAACTGGTGGTGCGCGTCGCGCAGGACTGAGTATTTGACGCTAAAGAGAGGCGCGGGTATAAACCGCGTCTCGTTGTTTTGTCGGACGTTTCCCCATGAGCTTCAGCCCTTTGATTCGCCAACTGATCGATGCCCTGCGAATTTTGCCAGGTGTGGGTCAGAAAACTGCCCAACGCATGGCGTTGCAGCTGCTCGAGCGTGATCGCAGCGGTGGCTCGCGACTGGCCCTGGCACTCAGCCAGGCGATGGAAGGGGTGGGGCATTGCCGGTTGTGCCGCACGCTGACCGAAGACGACCTGTGCCCGCAATGCGCCGATAACCGCCGCGACGACACCTTGCTGTGCGTGGTGGAAGGGCCGATGGACGTCTACGCGGTGGAGCAGACCGGTTTCCGCGGTCGTTACTTTGTGCTCAAGGGCCACCTGTCGCCGCTCGACGGGCTGGGGCCGGAAGCCATCGGGATTCCGCAATTGATGGCGCGGATCGAAGAAGCGGGCACTTTTACCGAAGTCATCCTGGCGACCAACCCGACGGTCGAGGGTGAAGCCACGGCGCACTACATCGCCCAGTTGCTCAGCAACAAAGGCCTGATCGCCTCGCGCATTGCCCACGGCGTGCCGTTGGGTGGCGAGCTGGAGCTGGTGGATGGCGGGACGTTGGCGCATTCGTTTGCGGGGCGTAAGCCGATCGCTTTGTAGTTTTCGGTGTTTGGGTTGACGCCTTCGCGGGCAAGCCTCGCTCCTACAAGGGCTATGTAAAACCTGTAGGAGCGAGGCTTGCCCGCGAAGGGAGCGACTCGGTCCATCTGATTCACACAATCCTGTTGAAAACCAAGCAAGCGCTCGGTTAACGTCGCTGAACCCTTCCATGGAGTTCGCCGATGCCTGCCTTCCAGGAATACTTCGACCCCAGCCACCAATTGGTCCGCGACAGCGTCAGACGTTTCGTCGAGCGCGAGATTCTTCCGGACATCGACCAGTGGGAAGAAGCCGAAAGCTTTCCCCGCGAACTCTACCTCAAGGCCGGTGCAGCGGGGATCCTGGGCATCGGTTACCCCGAAACCCTGGGTGGCAGCCATGAAGGTGATCTGTTCGCCAAGATCGCCGCCAGCGAAGAGTTGATGCGCTGCGGCTCTGGCGGTCTGGTCGCCGGGTTGGGTTCGCTGGACATCGGTCTGCCGCCCATTCTCAAATGGGCCAGGCCGGACGTTCGCGATCGCGTCGTGCCGGCCGTACTGGCTGGCGAGAAGATCAGCGCCTTGGCCGTCACCGAGCCCAGCGGTGGTTCCGACGTGGCCAACCTGCAAACCCGCGCCGTGCGTGACGGCGACGTCTACCGGGTCAGTGGCAGCAAAACCTTTATCACCAGTGGCGTGCGTGCGGATTACTACACCGTTGCGGTGCGCACCGGTGCGCCCGGTTTCGGTGGCATCAGCCTGCTGCTGATCGAGAAGGGCACACCAGGGTTCACCGTAGGCCGTCAGTTGAAGAAAATGGGCTGGTGGGCGTCGGACACCGCCGAGTTGTTCTTCGATGATTGCCGCGTACCTGTAGGCCATCTGATCGGCGCGGAGAACATGGGCTTCGCTTGCATCATGGGCAACTTCCAGAGCGAACGGCTGGCGTTGGCGCTGATGGCCAACATGACCGCGCAACTGGCGCTGGAGGAAAGCCTGAAATGGGCCCGTCAGCGCGAAGCGTTCGGCAAGCCCATCGGCAAGTTTCAGGTGCTCAAGCATCGCCTCGCCGAAATGGCCACGGCGCTGGAAGTGTCACGGGAGTTCACTTACCGCCAGGCGGCGAAAATGGCGGCGGGGCAGAGTGTGATCAAGGAGATTTCCATGGCGAAGAATTTCGCGACGGACACGGCGGATCGGATTACCACGGATGCGGTGCAGATCCTTGGCGGTCTCGGCTACATGCGCGAAAGTCTGGTGGAGCGGCTGTACCGGGATAACCGGATTCTGTCGATTGGTGGCGGGACGCGGGAAGTGATGAACGAGATCATCAGTAAGCAGATGGGGCTTTGAGTGTTGTGGTGTTGCTTCTGACGCCTTCGCGGGCAAGCCTCGCTCCTACAAGGGGTCGCATTATCCTGTAGGAGCGAGGCTTGCCCGCGAAGAGGCCGGTACAGACGCCGCTTATTTATCGCTCAGGGCAAACTGCGTCAGGCAAAACGTCGGAATCCCCATGTCTTCCAGGCGTTGTGACCCACCCAACTCCGGCAGATCAATAATCGCCGCCGCTTCATGCACCCGCGCGCCCATGCGTCGAATCAGGTTCGCCGCCGCAATCAGCGTGCCGCCGGTGGCGATCAAATCATCGAACATCACCACCGAGTCGCCTTCACACAAGCTGTCGGCGTGGACTTCGAGAAAGGCTTCGCCGTACTCGGTCGCATAACCTTCGGCCAGCACATCCGCCGGCAGTTTGCCTTGCTTGCGGAACAGCACCAGCGGCTTGTTCAACTGATAGGCCAGCACCGAACCGATCAGGAAACCACGGGCATCCATGGCGCCGATGTGGGTGAAATCGGCCTCGACATAACGGTGGGCAAAGCTGTCCATCACCAGGCGCAGGGCGGTAGGCGACTGGAACAGTGGGGTGATGTCGCGAAAAATGACGCCCGGTTTCGGGAAGTCGATCACCGGGCGGATCAGGGATTTGATGTCGAAGGAGTCGAAGACCATTGTCTAGGTGTCCTGGCAGGCTGCAAACGTCGCAGTATAACGGCGGCTGAACCGTTTCGCTCAGCCGCCGTGGTCGTAATCAGCCTTCGATCGAACCGCCGGCGAGGGCGCAGAGCTGGATCGGGTCGAGGATGTGGATTTCCTTGCCTTCGGCGGCGATCAGCTCGTTCTGCTGGAAGCGCGTGAACACCCGCGACACGGTTTCCACCGCCAGGCCCAGGTAGTTGCCGATTTCATTGCGCGACATGCTCAGGCGAAACTGATTGGCCGAGAAGCCGCGAGCGCGGAAGCGTGCCGACAGGTTGACCAGGAAGGTGGCGATGCGCTCGTCAGCGGTTTTTTTCGACAGCAGCAACATCATCTGTTGATCGTCGCGGATTTCACGGCTCATCACGCGCATCAACTGACGGCGCAGTTGTGGCAGTTGCAGCGCCAGTTCGTCGAGGCGTTCGAACGGAATTTCGCAGACCGAGGTGGTTTCCAGTGCTTGCGCCGAGACCGGATGCTTTTCGGTGTCCATGCCCGACAGGCCAACCAGCTCGCTCGGCAGATGGAAACCGGTGAGTTGTTCTTCACCGCCATCGCTGAGACTGAAGGTTTTCAGGGCGCCAGAACGTACTGCATAAACGGAGTCGAAAACGTCGCCCTGACGGAACAGGAACTCGCCCTTCTTCAGTGGGCGGCCACGTTTAACGATTTCGTCCAGCGCATCCATGTCTTCCAGATTCAGAGAAAGTGGCAAGCAGAGGGGAGCCAGGCTGCAGTCCTTGCAATGGGCCTGGTTATGAGCGCGCAGTTTTACTGGCTCGGACATTTCTTAAATCCTTGTGGGAAAGCACACATAAGACGTAAGGGTACCTCACCGGAAGACGTTCAGGCCAGCGCTGTGCCGATTTGTCACGCCATGGTAAAGCGCCGCTGTCGGTGGCCGATAACCTGGCATCAACCTATGCGCAGGTACTCGTTTCATGGCCACCATCGGCGTGCTCAACCCCGGCAACAGTGGTGTGCAAACACTGCATGAGCCCGCAAACGGCCTGGCCGGCGAAGACTCGGCAATCGCCATTGGCCCGGCCACTTCGCCCGTGGCTGAAGGCATCAAAGTCTCGTTGTCTGGCGCCGGTTTGACCAAGGCTGCCAGTTCCCACGATGACAACAAGGACATTGAAGAAAGCGGGTTGCCGGAAAACATTCAACAGATCCTGAAAATGATTCGCCGAATACAGAAGCAGATCGCCGAGAAAGTCGCGAGCATGCAAGCGGTAATGGCAGACAAGCGACTTTCGGCCGAAGAGCGCAGGGCCAAGCTCGGCGCGCTGCAAGCGACCATCACCACCCTCAATGGCGGGATGATCACGGCCAATATGGTGCTGTCCAAAGCCATCTCGCAGGCGAGCCTGACCCCTGAGCAAGTGCTGAAGACGACTTCCCTGCTGTTGGAACGTTAGATGACCCGCGAAAACCGCTGGCGATTCTGTTGCTCCAGGTACGCGTCGAACACCATGCACACCGAACGCACCAGCAACCGTCCGGCCGGCAATACGGTGATCCGTTCATTGTTCAGTTCGATCAGTCCGTCTTCGGCCATGCGTTGCAGTTGCGGCCACAATTCGCCGAAGTAACCGCGAAAATCGATGTTGAAAGCTTTCTCGATCTCAGCGAACTCCAGGTTGAAACTGCAAATCAATTGTTGAATCACCGCTCGCCGCAGGCGGTCATCGGCATTGCACAGCAGGCCGCGATTGGTGGCCAGTTGTGCTGAGGCCAAGGCGTTCTGGTACTGATTCAGGTCGCTGCTGTTCTGGCAGTACAAGTCGCCAATCTGGCTGATGGCCGAGACGCCGAGGCCGATCAGGTCGCAATGGCCGTGAGTGGTGTAGCCCTGGAAGTTGCGTTGCAGGGTTGATTCTTCCTGAGCAATTGCCAGCTCATCGTCGGGCAGGGCGAAGTGATCCATACCGATGTAACGGTAGCCGGCGGCGGTCAGTTGTTCGATGGTGCGCTGGAGCATTTCCAGCTTCTGTGCCGGTGTCGGCAATTCGTCGCTGTTGATTCGCCGTTGCGGCATGAAGCGTTCCGGCAAGTGCGCGTAGTTGAACACCGACAGGCGGTCCGGTTGCAGGTTGATCACTTCGTCGACCGTGCGGGCGAAGTTCTCCGGTGTCTGCCTTGGCAAACCGTAGATCAGGTCGATGTTGATCGAGCGAAATTGCAGCGTCCGTGCGGCGTCGATCACCGCCCGGGTTTCCTCCAGGCTTTGCAGGCGATTCACCGCCCGTTGCACGGCCGGGTCGAGGTCTTGCAGGCCGATGCTGACCCGGTTGAAACCCAGTTCGCGCAGCAGGCCCATGGTCGACCAATCGGCTTCGCGCGGGTCGATCTCGATGCCGTAGTCGCCGGAATCGTCCTCCAGCAAATTGAAGCTTTTACGCAATTGGGCCATCAGCTGACGCAGTTCGTCATGGCTGAGAAAGGTCGGTGTGCCGCCACCGAAATGCAATTGCTCGACCTTCTGCGCCGGGTCGAGATGGCAGGCGATCAGCTGGATTTCCTGCTCCAGGCGCTGCAAGTAGGGCAGGGCGCGGCCGCGATCCTTGGTGATGACTTTGTTGCAGGCGCAGTAGTAGCAAATGTTCGCGCAGAACGGCACGTGCACATACAGCGACAAAGGCCGCAGGGCCTTGCGGCTTTCGCGCAGCGCATGGAACAGGTCGAAGGTGCCGACATGACCATCGAACTGCACGGCGGTCGGGTAGGAGGTGTAACGCGGTCCCGCCAGGTCATAACGGCGGATCAGATCAGTATCCCAACGAATGGCGTCGAGCATCATGCGGGCATTCCCCCGGATAGGCTGGCAGTGTCGGCAAGTCTATGGGGTGCGGCGTTGGGGCATCTTGATTTGCATCAACGGTCAGGATTTGTGTTGTTGGTGCGGGCCTCTTCGCGGGCAAGCCTCGCTCCTACAGTGGATCGCGCACAACTGTAGGAGCGAGGCTTGCCCGCGAAGGCCGCGCCGCCGATCAATGCCCCATAAGCCAATGCTGATGCGGCCCCGGCAAGGTCCAGATGCCAAACAGCATCACCAGCAAGCCGCCCGTCATGCGTACGTACCGTTTGCGCAACAGCGCCGTGACCCGCTCGGCCGCCAGCCCCGTTGCGAGCAACACCGGCCAGGTGCCCAGCCCGAACGCGAGCATCAGCAATGCACTGTCCAGCGCATTGCCCTGGCTCGCCGACCACAGCAACGTGCTGTAAACCAGCCCGCACGGCAGCCAGCCCCAGAGCGCGCCGAGTAACAAGGCTCGCGGCAGGCTCGACACTGGCAACAGCTTGTTCGCGACGGGCTGGATATGCCGCCACAGACCGCGACCGAGGCTTTCGATGCGGGTCAGGCCGCTCCACCAGCCGGCGAGATAAAGCCCCATGGCGATCAGCAGCAATCCGGCGAGGATACGCATGAACATCGCCGCCGGGCTGTTCGCCACCGCCCAACCCGCCAGGCCAATCAGCAGGCCGGCCGCTGCGTAACTGAGAATTCGCCCAAGGTTGTAGGCCAGCAGCAATCGAAACCGGCGGCTGCGCTGTTCCTTGGGAATTGCCAGGGTCAACGCGCCCATCAAGCCGCCGCACATGCCCAGGCAATGCCCGCCGCCGAGCAGGCCCAGGATGACCGCCGACACCAGCAGGGGCGCCAGCTCAAACATGCGGGGGCGCCTTGTCGTCCGGTTTGGCCGGATGGCCGCTGGCCTCGTCGACCGCGGCGGTGTGGTTCGGGTCCTGGTCGTCGAACAGGATGCTGTGGGCCGGGCCGTCGAGGTCGTCGTACTGACCGCTGTCGACCGCCCAGAAGAAGATGTAGACCGCGATGGCGACGATCAGCAGTGCGGCCGGGATCATCACGTAGAGAGCTGGCATGGTGAGGCTCCATGCCCGCGCGGCTCAGGCCGGCAGCGGGCGGGTTTCTGGCGTGGCGCTGGCGGCCGGCGTGCTCGGCAGGCGAGTCAGGCGCAGGGCGTTCAGCACCACGGTCAACGAACTGATGGACATGCCGACCGCCGCCCACACTGGCGTAATCCAGCCGAGGGCGGCGAACGGCAACATGAGGCCATTGTACAGCCCGGCCCACAACAGGTTCTCGATGATGACCCGACGGGTGCGCCGAGCGAGGCTGAAGGCTTGCACCAACGCGTCCAGGCGGTTGGACAACAACACCGCATCCGCACTGGTTTTCGCCAGATCGGTGGCCGACCCCATGGCGACGCTGATGTCGGCGGCGGCCAGTACCGGCACGTCATTCACGCCGTCACCGAGCATCAACACCTTGCGACCTTCCTTGTGCAACTGTTGCAGGACCTGCAATTTGTCGTCCGGACGCAAACCGCCACGGGCCTCGTCGATGCCCAGCTCGGCGGCGACGCTGGCGACCATCGGCGAGCTGTCACCCGACAGCAGCAACGTGCGCCAGCCGCGCGCCCGGCAGGCTTCCAGTAACGCGGGCGCATCGGCGCGCAAACGGTCGTCGAGGACGAACCATGCCAGCGGTCCGGCATTGTCGCCGAGCAGCAGCCATTGGCCGGCTTCATCCGGCATCAGCGGGATGGCAGCGCCACTGAGTTCGCAGACAAAAACCGGTTGGCCAATGCGCAGGCGTTGCTCACCGACCACGCCCTCCAGGCCCAGCCCCGGCGTGCTGTGGACTTCTTCAGCGGCCAGTGGTGCGCGGCCAAACGCACGGGCGATCGGGTGTTCGGAACGGTTTTCGAGGGCGGCGGCGAGGCCCAGGCATTGATCGCTGTCGAGCGCGCCGAGCGGGCGGATCGAGCGCAGCGCCAGGCGCCCTTCGGTGAGGGTGCCGGTCTTGTCGAAAATAACCGTGTCGATCTGGTTCAGGCCTTCCAGCACATGTCCGCGGGTCAACAACAAACCCAACTTGTGCAGCGTACCGGTGGCGGCGGTGAGGGCGGTCGGTGTGGCGAGGGACAGGGCGCACGGACAGGTCGCGACGAGCATCGCCAGGACAATCCAGAAGGCGCGCGATGAGTCCAGCTCCCACCACAGCAGACCAATGCAAGCGGATGCGATCAGCGTCAGCAGCAGGAACCATTGCGCGGCGCGGTCGGCGATCTCCGCCAGTCGTGGCTTCTCGGCCTGGGCGCGGTCGAGCAGGCGGACGATGGCAGACAGTCGGGTATCCTGGCCGAGGGCGAGGACTTCCACGGTCAGCGCGCCCTCGACGTTCAGGGTGCCGGCGGTGACGGCGTCACCAAGCGTGCGCGGCTGTGGCAGGTATTCGCCAGTCAGCAGGGATTCGTCGATGCTCGACTGACCGTCGAGGATCTTGCCGTCGGCCGGCAGGATCGCGCCGGGATGCACCAGAACCTGATCGCCGATGCGCAGTTCGCTGAGCAGGATCCGCTCACTCTGACCGTCGGCGCTCAGGCGCAAACACGAGGCGGGCAGCAGATTGACCAGCTGTGCGGTGGCGGCGGCGGTGCGTTCGCGGGCGCGACGCTCCAGATAGCGCCCGGCCAGCAGGAACAGCGCAAACATGCCGACGGCATCAAAATACAATTCGCCGACCCCGGTGATCGAGGTCCAGATCCCGGCGATGTAGGCACTGCCAATCGCCAACGACACCGAGACGTCCATGGTCAGGTGGCGGGTACGCAAATCGCGCATCGCCCCTTTGAAGAACGGCGCGCAGCTGTAGAACACGATCGGCGTGGTGAGGAACAGCGCGACCCAGCGCAGGATGGTGTGCAGCTCGGGGCTGAGGTCGATGTTGAATTCCGGCCAGGTGGCCATGGTCGCCATCATCGCCTGGAACCACAGCAGCCCGGCAACCCCGAGTTGGCGCAGGGCCAGGCGGTTTTCGCTGGCCAGTTGTTCGCTGGCGCGGTCGGCTTGATAGGGATGGGCGGCGTAACCGATGTGGCGTAACTCGCTGAGCACCTGGCTCAGCGGCAATTGCGCATCGGCCCAGCGTACGTGCAGGCGATGATTGGACAGGTTGAGGCGCGCTTCGGCCACCGCCGGCAAGCCGCGCAGGTGTTTCTCGATCAGCCAGCCACAGGCCGCGCAACTGATGCCTTCCATCAGCAGCGTGGTCTCGGCGAGTTCGCCTTCGTGGCGTACGAAGGGTTTTTGCACGTCGGCGCGATCGTACAGCGCCAGTTCATCCACCAACTGCACCGGCAACGCTTCGGGGTTGGCCGAGGCTTCGCTGCGGTGCTGGTAATAGCTTTCCAGCCCACCGGCGACAATCGCTTCGGCCACCGCCTGACAACCCGGGCAGCAGAACTCGCGGGTTTCACCGAGGACGGCCGCGGTGAAGCGGCTGCCGGCCGGGACGGGCAGGGCGCAGTGGTAGCAGGGGGTTGGGGTGGTCATGATTTTGGATCTATGTCGTCTGGAAGGGCCTCATCGCTGGCAAGCCAGCTCCTACAGGGGTTCGCACGATCCTGTAGGAGCCGGCTTGCCGGCGATGCGCGAAGCGCGACTTTACTTTTTCAGGTCTTCGGCGCCCTGCAGCGGTTCGTCACCCAGCAGCAGATCCTTGTCATGGCTGACCAGCTCTTCTTCGAACATACGCCAGATGTGGTCGTCCTGAGTACCCAGCAATTCGACAAAACGACGACCTTCCACCTTGTCGCTCAACTGGCCGATGTAGCGGCCCTGTTCGGTTTCGCTTTGGGCGAGGGTGATCTTGCGATCCTTCTCCGGCTGGGTCGGCGAGATCAGGTTCAGTTCGAGGGTTTTCGGTTGGCTGTTGCCGCTCAGGCGCAGGTCGACTTCGCCGGTCACGTCATCCAGGTGCACGCTGGCGCGCAGGAGCAGGGTTTGCGCCAGCAACTCACGGTCGAGGGAGCGGTTGATGCCTTTGCCGGCCTCGTAGTAGTTGTCGTTGACCAGGTTGTCCGGGTTGTTCACCGCGATGGTCACCATGGACAAGGTCAAAGTCACCGAACAGGCGAGGATGGCAATGATGATCCACGGCCAAAGATGCTTGTACCAGGGACTTGCGGCGTTTGCTGCGGGCATGATCACTTCTCTTAACGAATTTGTGGGCCGATGAACCGGCTCTTGGCTTCAACGTGGATGCTCTCGTCATCGGCATCCTTGAGGATGAATTTCACCTCGTTGGTGCTCGATGGCAGTTTTTCCGGCGCGATGGACAGTTCCACCGGCTGGCTGAAAATTTCGCCGGCGGCGACCTTGATCTCGCGTTTGCCTTGCAGCTTGAGATCCGGCAGGCCGGCGGCTTCCAGCACGTAGGTGTGGTCGCGCTGATCCTTGTTCATGATCTTCAGGCTGTAGACGTTTTCAATCCGGCCTTCGGCGTTCTCGCGGTACAGCACGCGGTCTTTACTGACGTCGAAACCGACCAGCGAACGCATGAAGAACGCGGTCGCCAGCAACGCCATCATCGCCAGCAATACAGCGGCGTAGCCGATCAGGCGCGGGCGCAGTTTATGGGTTTTTTGCCCGGACAGGTTGTGCTCGGTGGTGTAGCTGATCAGGCCGCGCGGGTAATCCATCTTGTCCATGATGCTGTCGCAGGCATCGATGCACGCAGCGCAACCGATGCATTCGATTTGCAGGCCGTCGCGGATGTCGATGCCGGTCGGGCAGACCTGGACGCACATGGTGCAGTCGATGCAATCGCCCAGGCCCTGAGCCTTGTAGTCGATGCCTTTCTTGCGCGGGCCGCGGCTTTCACCGCGACGTGGATCGTAGGAAACGATCAGCGTGTCCTTGTCGAACATCACGCTCTGGAAGCGTGCATACGGACACATGTAAATGCACACCTGCTCGCGCAACCAGCCGGCGTTGCCGTAAGTGGCGAGGGTGAAGAACCCGACCCAGAAATACGACCAGCCATCCGCTTCGCCAGTGAAGAATTCTATGGTTAGTTCGCGGATCGGCGAGAAGTAACCGACGAAGGTCATGCCGGTTGCGAAGCCGATCAGCAGCCACATCGAGTGCTTGCTGAATTTACGCAGGAACTTGTTGGCGCTCATCGGCGCCTTGTCGAGCTTGATGCGCTGGTTGCGGTCGCCTTCGGTGACCTTCTCGCACCACATGAAAATCCACGTCCAGACGCTCTGCGGGCAGGTATAACCGCACCAGACACGACCGGCGTACACGGTAATGAAGAACAGGCCGAACGCACTGACAATCAGAATACCCGAGAGCAGGATGAAATCCTGCGGCCAGAACGTTGCGCCAAAAATAAAGAACTTACGCTCCGGCAGGTTCCACCAGACGGCTTGATGACCGGCCCAGTTCAGCCAGACCGTGCCGAAATACAACAGAAACAAAAACGCGCCGCCCATCATCCGCAGGTTACGGAACAGGCCAGTGAAGGCGCGGGTGTAGATCTTTTCTCGAGAGGCGTAGAGGTCGACGCTGTTGTTCGCGTTCTTGGCAGGCGGGGTAACGTCGTGTACCGGAATCTGGTTGCTCATCAGTTGCATCCCACGGCAGTGGAAAAATGCCTCGGTCAGTACATGCCGACCGCGGTCAAAAAGGGGTGTTGCAGTGGCGCAATGATACGCCTGTAGCTCTAGATCAAGGGTGCGACCTTTGGTCACGTTGGTGGAAACCAACTGACGGTGTAATGACTTGAATCAATTGACTGGTGAAATTATGGACGGTTTTACGGGTGTCGACGTTCAATCGGCCCATGGATTGATCAGTGCCACGCCGCTGGATTGAAAGTCGCCGATATTGCGAGTGACCACCGTCAGACCATGCACCAGGGCAGTCGCTGCAATCAGCGCGTCGCTTTCGTTGGTGCTGTCTGGAACATGCAAGCCGGCACAGCGTAGGGCCACGGCGGCGTCGACGGGCAAGATTCTGGCATCAAAGGCTGGCATGACATGTCGCTTAAGCCAGGTACGCAATACCTTCCCCTGCGCGGGGTCACGACGCTCCATTCGCAGAACCCCGGTCTCCAGCTCCTTTAGGGTAATGGCCGAAATAAACATTCGTGGGGCGATGACGCTTTTGGCCCAGGCGACGACGTTTGCATCCGCCCGGGGTTTGCGCAATTCAGAAATCACATTGGTGTCGAGCAGAAACATCAGGACAGGTCCACGGGTCGATGAATGATCACGGCGCGCTCGGTTTCGAACTCGATGTCTGCCGCTTCCGGCATCACCAATAGATCGACAATGCTGGCGTTGCTGCCGGTGAGATTTTGGTAGTCCTCAATGCTTAGCAGTACATGGGCCGGCTTGCCACGGTCGGTGATGATAACCGGTCCCTGGCGCGTGGCTTTTTTGGCACTACTTGTGTCCTGATTGAATTCGCGGCTCGAGATAGTGGTGATGGCCATCATGGTTGGCCTCCTGAAATCGGTAATGTAGAAACGTTACTACTTGACCCTCTGCTTCGGCAACCTGAATCCATGAAGAAGGTTGTACCGTTCGTCGTTGCAGTGACGAAGGTCGGCTGCCAGCGCCGAGGTCACTCAGTTTGTTCTCAATGTGGCTGGTATTGCGTAGATGTTCAAAGAGATTAATTTTTATTGAAGGTAGTGGTTGTATTGAAAGTTTGATGGGGTTTAGGGTGAGTGATCTGTTGTGTGAGTTAGTTGGTTGAATTGGTTGAATTGGTTGAATTGGTTGAATTGGTTGAATTGGTTGTGTGGTTGATATTTCACAATTCTAAATGTGTTGTTTGTTGAGGTCTGAGTAAGTGTTGTTGTAGTTTTATTTTTGCAGGTGAGTTTTAAATGGATTTTGTGTGAGTGCACTCACTATTAAATATTAGGGAAAAGGACAAGATGGAATTAAGCAAAGGATGGCAGTTGTTGGTGTTACTGGTAGGTGTGTGGGTAGTTCCTGTTGTGTCGTCGGCGCAAACGCCACGGCATATCGTGTTCGCTTCGGACCCGCAGTTTCCCTGGACCGATAACACTGACGCCCGGTTGCCGGAGTCCGATTCGCAGCGGCTGGAGCGTTCCCGGTGGCTGATCGAAACGCAATACGACAGCATTGCCGACTTCAGGCGGCAACAGGGTGGGAGCGCGGCGGTTCCCGTGATGATCAATGGCGATATGACCGCCTTCGGTCATGCGAGTGAACGTTCCTATATCCAGCAGACGCTGGATGCGAAACTTCAAGGGGATTATGACTACGGGCTGGGTAATCATGACTATCAAAATAACGTGAATGATTGTTTTCTGAATAATTGCGCCGCTGGAAGCATTGAGGATCTGAAGGAACGCTATTGGGGAAAGGTCGGTAATATGGATCTGGCGGCGCGGGCTTCAGGGTCGAGCACCATTTATTACGGCAGCCTCGCGTACTCCAGGGATTATGGCGATGTGCACCTGGTGCAGTTACATAATGAGCCGACTTACTCGGTGACCTTCTCTTCAGGCACTATTTTCAGTTCGAAGGATTTTGAAATTACCCCGGCACTCGATTGGCTTGAGCGTGATCTTCAGCAGGCACGCGCACAGGGGAAAATCATTCTGCTGAACATGCATAAACCCAATGATTTTATGGGTGACTGGAGTCAGGAAAAACGGTTCAGGGACATGATCGATAAGTATGAAGTGACTGCAATATTCGCCGGTCATCTCCATGGGAGTAGCGGCTCCATGTGGTACACGAGCAGTGTGCCCGGCTTCATCAGCGGCAGTGCATCCCAGCAGACCTATCTGATCGCCAGTTTTTCCGAGGATCGCAAAAGCCTGCACGTCTATGCGGTCGACAACAACCGGTGGCAAAAACGTGAGCTGATAGCGACAGTGCCGGTGATATGAATTCAGGCTCGTCGCCCATAAAAAAGGCCCCGCCAGATCACTGGCGGGGCCGTTTTTTTTGCATCAGGCGTTTGCCTTACTGGGCATCCGCCGCCGGAGCTTTCTCACCGTGAGACAAGCTGTAGACGTAAGCGGCCAGCAGGTGAACCTTGTCGTTGCCTTGCAGCTGTTCTTGCGCAGGCATCTGGCCCTGACGGCCGTAACGGATGGTCTGCTGCAGTTGAGCGAAGCTCGAACCGTAGATGAACGCGCCCGGGTGGGTCAGGTCAGGTGCGCCCATCGCTGGCGTCCCTTTGCCGGCCGGACCGTGGCACGCCACGCAGTTGGCGGCGAACAGTTTCTGCCCGGCAGCCGGGTCAGCCTTGGTGCCTTCCGGCAGCTTGCGGCCATCGAGGCTGGTCAGGACGAACGCAGCAACGTCCGCAACACCTTGCTCGCCGATCACTTCAGCCCACGCCGGCATGACCGCGTGGCGGCCGCCCATGATGGTTGCCTTGATGGTTTGCGCTTCACCGCCCCAGCGCCAGTCGGCGTCGGTCAGGTTCGGGAAGCCATAAGCGCCTTTGGCGTCGGAGCCGTGGCAAACCGAGCAGTTGGAGGCGAACAAACGGCCACCCATCTTCAGGGCTTGCGGGTCCTTGGCGACTTCTTCGATTGGCATGGAAGCGAATTTGGCGAAGATCGGGCCGAACTTGGCGTCCGACTTGGCCATTTCCTTTTCCCACTCGTGAACGCCGGTCCAGCCGCTCTGGCCGTTGGCGAACGCGGTCTGCTTCTCGTTATCCAGGTAGTTGTAACCCGGCAGCAGGCCTTTCCAGTTGCCCAGGCCCGGGTACAGCACCAGGTAACCCAGGGCGAAAATGATGGTGCCCACGAACAGCATGAACCACCATTTTGGCAGCGGGTTGTCGTACTCCTCGATCCCGTCGAAGGAGTGGCCAACCGTTTCTTCGGTGGCTTCGCTGCGCTGGCCCTTGCGGGTGGACAGCAACAGCCAGGTCAGGGCGAAGATGGTGCCGAGACTGAGGACTGTGACGTACAGACTCCAGAACGTAGTCATTCTTTGTTACTCCTAGAAGCTTGCTCGACGTGCTTGATGGCTTCGGGATCATCCGCGAAAGGCAGCAAGGTCGCGTCTTCAAACTCCGACTTGCGCTTGGGGCTGAACACCCACAGCGCCAGACCGATGAAGGCCACCATCACAACAACGGTGCCCAGGCCACGAATCATCCCGATATCCATCTAAATCACCGTTTGCTTTTGATGATGGTGCCCAGGCCTTGCAGATAGGCCACCAGCGCGTCCATTTCGGTTTTGCCCTTCACAGCATCCTTGGCGCCGGCGATGTCTTCGTCGGTGTAAGGGACGCCGAGCGTGCGCAAGACTTCCATTTTCTTGGCGGTGTCTTTGCCGTCGAGCTTGTTTTCCACGAGGAACGGGTAGGCCGGCATTTTCGACTCGGGCACTACGTTGCGCGGGTTGTACAAATGCGCACGTTGCCAGTCATCGGAGTAACGACCGCCGACACGGGCCAGGTCTGGACCGGTACGCTTGGAACCCCACAGGAACGGGTGGTCCCAGACGCTTTCACCGGCAACCGAGTAGTGGCCGTAGCGTTCGGTTTCAGCACGGAACGGGCGGATCATCTGCGAGTGGCAGCTGACACAACCGTTGGCGATGTAGATGTCGCGGCCTTCCAGTTCAAGGGCGGTACGAGGCTTCATGCCTTCGACCGGCTTGTTGGTGACGTCCTGGAAAAACAGCGGAACGATCTGGGTCAGGCCGCCGATGCTGACGGCGATGACCATGAAGAAGGCCAGCAGGCCAATATTCTTCTCGACTGCTTCATGCTTCATCAGTGAGCTCCAACTACAGCAATCTGTTCGGCGGCTTCAGCTTCTGCCGGGTTCGAGGCACGTACGGTACGCCATACGTTGTAGGCCATGAGCAGCATGCCGGTGGCGAAGAATGCGCCGCCCAATGCGCGAACGATGAAGCCCGGGTGGCTGGCTTGCAGCGCTTCGACGAACGAGTAGGTGAGGGTGCCGTCGTCGTTGATTGCACGCCACATCAGACCCTGGGTGATGCCGTTGACCCACATCGAAGCGATGTACAGCACGGTACCGATGGTCGCGAGCCAGAAGTGTGCGTTGATCAGGCCGATGCTGTGCATCTGCGCGCGACCGAACAGTTTCGGGATCATGTGGTAGATCGCGCCGATCGAGATCATTGCTACCCAGCCAAGAGCGCCGGCGTGTACGTGGCCGATGGTCCAGTCGGTGTAGTGCGACAGCGAGTTGACGGTCTTGATCGCCATCATCGGACCTTCGAAGGTCGACATGCCGTAGAACGCCAGGGAGACCACGAGGAAGCGCAGGATCGGGTCGGTGCGCAGCTTATGCCAGGCGCCCGACAGGGTCATCATGCCGTTGATCATGCCGCCCCAGCTTGGTGCCAGCAGGATGATCGACATGGCCATGCCCAGCGACTGCGCCCAATCCGGCAGCGCGGTGTAGTGCAGGTGGTGCGGACCGGCCCAGATGTACAGGGTGATCAGCGCCCAGAAGTGCACGATGGACAGGCGATAGGAGTAGATCGGACGCTCGGCCTGCTTCGGAACGAAGTAGTACATCATCCCGAGGAAGCCGGTGGTCAGGAAGAAACCTACGGCGTTGTGGCCGTACCACCACTGGATCATCGCATCCGTCGCACCGGCGTAGGCCGAGTAGGACTTGAAGAAACTGACCGGCAGCGAGGCGTGGTTGACGATGTGCAGCATCGCCGTCACGACGATGAAGGCACCGTAGAACCAGTTGCCCACATAGATGTGCTTGGTCTTGCGCTTGGTGATGGTGCCGAAGAACACCAGACCGTAGGTGACCCAGACGATGGCCAGCAGAATAGCCAGGGGCCATTCCAGCTCAGCGTATTCCTTGGTGGTGGTGTAACCCAGCGGCAAGGTAACGATGGCGCCGACGATCACCGCTTGCCAACCCCAGAAGGTGAAGGCCGCGAGGCTGTCGGAAATCAGTCGCGTTTGGCAGGTTCGCTGCACGACGTAATAAGAAGTGGCAAACAGTGCACAACCACCAAAGGCGAAAATCACCAGGTTAGTGTGCAACGGGCGCAGGCGTCCAAAGCTCGTCCACGGCAGACCGAAGTTCAACTCCGGCCAGACCAGTTGCGAGGCGATGAAGACACCGAGCCCCATGCCAAGGATCCCCCAGACCACCGTCATGATGGCGAACTGGCGGACTACCTTATAGTTATAAGCAGTCGGACTGATTGCTGTGCTCATTCTAAGGTTCCACGGTTTGGGTGTTTTATTAGGAGTAAAAATCGGCCGCAAGTATGGAGAAAGCAGGGGGTCATTGCAACGCGCCATGACCTGGGTCAATGCTTTCAAAAGCTGATTCTGCGGCCTTTCCATGCGCCGCGTAAGGACAAAATCGCCCTCGGACAAAATGTCGCAGCGAACGAAAATGATGAGAGGGTCAGGTCAGTTGTAACGGGGTGTGTTCAAACGCAACGATCGAGTGACCGATGGCAATTGGCACGACAGCCGGTATCTACCAGCCTTTGCGGCTTGTCATCGAGCTGATTCGTCGAACACATCGGGTCGGGTCGACCTGGAACCGGCTCAAGCCAGTCCGCATCGGGGCAAGCTTAGACCCGAATCTGGTGAACCGAAAGGCGGACTAACGGAGGGGTGCGACAATGGGTCGCAAAGGGGCAGGGAACTGCCGCATCCCAGAAGAATGCGGCAGCAGAGCGGTCAAGAATTATTCGCTTTTGCCTTCGGCCTGCAAACGCTCTGTATTCAGACCGTGGGACAGGCTGTACACATAAGCGGCCAGCAGTTGCACTTTGTCGTTGCCGAGCAGTTCGTTCTGCGCCGGCATATGGCCCTGGCGGCCATGGCGGATCGTTTGTTGCAGTTGCGCCAGGCTTGTACCGTAGATAAAACCGGCCGGTTGCGTCAGGTTCGGCGCACCCATGGCTTCAGTGCCCTGGCCGTTTGCCCCGTGACAGGCTACGCAGGTGGTGCTGAATGCTTGCTGTCCGGCGTGCAGGTCGGCGGTGTCGCCAGCCGGCAATGGCAGGCCGGCCAGTTCATGACGCACATACGCGGCAACGTTTTTCACGCCGGCTTCACCGAGGATTTCACCCCAGGCCGGCATCGCCGCCATGCGTCCACCCATGATCGTGGTCTTGATCATCTCGGCGTCGCCGCCCCAGCGCCAGTTGCTGTCGGCCAGGTTCGGGAAGCCGAAAGCACCCTTGGCATCCGAGCCGTGGCACACCGAGCAGTTCGAGGCGAACAGGCGACCGCCCATTTTCAGCGCTTGCGGGTCCTTGGCCACTTCTTCCACCGGCATGGCGGCGAATTTGGCGAAGATCGGTCCGAACTTCGCGTCGGCCTTGTTCATCTCCTTTTCCCATTCGTGAACGCCGGTCCAGCCGTTCTCGTAACCCGGCAGGATGCCTTTCCAGTTGCCCAGGCCCGGGTAAAGAATCAGGTAGCCCACGGCGAACACCAGCGTGCCGGCGAACAGCATGAACCACCACTGCGGCAGCGGATTGTCATATTCCTCGATGCCGTCGAAGCTGTGGCCCATGGTCTGGTCGACGCTGCCCTTGGTTTCGCCCTTGCGGGTGCCGATCAGCAGCCAGGTCAGGCCGATCAGGCTGCCGATGGTCAGTACGCAGATCCACGTACTCCAGAAAGTGGTCATGACCGGGTACTCCTTGCTTCAGGTTCTTGGGTGCTATCGGCTTGTGGCTCATCGGCGAACGGCAGTAAACGTGCTTCGGCGAACTCCGGATTGCGCTTGCTGTTGAACACCCACAACGTCAGGCCGACGAAGGCCACGAACACCACGACCGTGCCCAGGCCGCGAATCAATCCACTGCTCATTACGCTCATTATTTCAAAGGGCATGGCTCACCTCTTGCTCTTGATGGCAGTGCCGAGCACTTGCAGGTAGGCGACCAGTGCGTCCATTTCGGTCTTGCCCTTGAGCGATTCGACCGAGCCTGCGATGTCGGCATCGGTGTACGGCACGCCGAGGGTGCGCATCGCCTTGATCTTGGTTTCGGTGTGGCTGCTGTCGAGCTGATTGGCCACCAGCCATGGATAGGCCGGCATCTTCGATTCCGGCACCACGTTGCGCGGGTTGTACAAGTGCGCGCGGTGCCAGTCTTCGGAGTAGCGGCCGCCGACACGGGCCAGGTCCGGACCGGTACGCTTGGAACCCCACAGGAACGGGTGGTCCCAGACGCTTTCCCCGGCCACCGAGTAGTGACCGTAGCGCTCGGTCTCGGCACGGAACGGCCGGATCATCTGCGAGTGGCAACCGACACAGCCTTCGCGGATGTAAATGTCGCGACCTTCCAGTTGCAGCGCGGTATAGGGCTTCATGCCTTCCACCGGTTTATTGGTCACGTCCTGGAAGAACAGCGGGACGATCTGCGTCAGACCGCCGATGCTCACGGCCAGGACCATCAGCAGCATCAGCAGGCCGACGTTTTTTTCGATTGTTTCGTGTTTCATCTCGGACTCCTCAGGCCATCTGCGCGGCAGCGGCGACTTCGGCAGGCTGCGAGGCCCGCACGGTGCGCCAGGTGTTGTAAGCCATCAGGAACATGCCGCTGAGGAAGATCGCACCGCCCACCAGTCGCACGATGAAGCCTGGGTGGCTGGCCACCAGGGTTTCGACGAAGGAGTAGGTCAGCGTGCCGTCTTCGTTGACTGCGCGCCACATCAGGCCCTGGGCGATGCCGTTGACCCACATCGAGGCGATGTACAGCACGGTGCCGATAGTGGCCAGCCAGAAGTGCGCGTTGATCAGGCCGATGCTGTGCATCTGCGGGCGACCGAAGATTTTCGGGATCATGTGGTACAGCGCGCCGATGGAAATCATCGCCACCCAGCCGAGTGCGCCGGCGTGTACGTGGCCGATGGTCCAGTCGGTGTAGTGGGAGAGGGCGTTCACGGTCTTGATCGCCATCATCGGTCCTTCGAAGGTCGACATGCCGTAGAACGCCAGGGAGACCACGAGGAAGCGCAGGATCGGGTCGCTGCGCAACTTATGCCAGGCGCCCGAGAGCGTCATCATGCCGTTGATCATGCCGCCCCAGCTTGGCGCCAGCAGGATCAGCGACATCACCATGCCCAGCGACTGCGCCCAGTCCGGCAGCGCGGTGTAGTGCAAGTGGTGCGGACCGGCCCAGATGTACAGGGTGATCAGCGCCCAGAAGTGCACGATCGACAGGCGATAGGAATACACCGGACGCTCGGCCTGTTTCGGCACGAAGTAGTACATCATCCCGAGGAAACCGGCGGTGAGGAAAAAGCCTACGGCGTTGTGGCCGTACCACCACTGCACCATGGCATCGGTCGCACCGGCGTACAGCGAGTAGGACTTGGTGAAACTCACCGGCAGCTCAAGGTTGTTGACGATGTGCAAAATCGCCACGGTGATGATGAAACCACCGAAGAACCAGTTGCCCACATAGATGTGCTTGGTCTTGCGCTTGGCCAGCGTGCCGAAAAACACGATGGCGTAGGCGACCCAGACGATGGTGATCAGGATGTCGATCGGCCATTCCAGCTCGGCGTATTCCTTGGAGCTGGTGTAACCCAGCGGCAGGCTGATCGCCGCCAGCAGGATCACCAGTTGCCAGCCCCAGAAGCAGAACGCGGCGATTTTCGGTGCAAACAGTTGCGTCTGGCAGGTGCGTTGCACCGAATAGAACGAACTGGCGAACAGGGCGCAGCCGCCGAACGCGAAGATCACCGCGTTGGTGTGCAGCGGGCGCAAGCGGCCGAAACTGGTCCACGGCAAATTGAAGTTGAGTTCGGGCCAGACCAATTGAGCCGCGAGAAAAACCCCGAGCCCCATGCCGACGATGCCCCACACCACCGTCATAATGGCGAATTGGCGGACCACCTTGTAGTTGTAGGCGGTACTGATAGAAGTGTTCATGGTTCCCCATCCACGGTTCAGCCGAAAGGGCGTTCGCGCAAGGCAGACGCTCCCTTCGCCTGGAGTTATAGGCAGACTAAAAGCGAGGCAAGCATGGACAAAGAGCACAAGGCCAGTATTGACGGGGATCAATGGGCGCAGTGTGTGCGGGAGCATGGATGGCTGTGGAATGAAGCCGCTTCAACGGTTTCGGTTGAGCCTGTGACGCTGATTGTTGCGCATGGCGCCGGGGCACCGATGGACAGCGCCTGGATGAACGACATGGCCGCGCGCCTTGCTGCGCAGGGCGTCAACGTGCTGCGCTTCGAGTTCCCCTACATGGCGCAACGACGTGTCGATGGCGGCAAGCGTCCCCCGAACCCGGCGCCGAAACTGCTGGAGTGCTGGCGTGAGGTGTATGCCGTGGTGCGACGCCATGTCACTGGCCGCCTGGCCATTGGCGGCAAGTCCATGGGCGGGCGGATGGCCAGTCTATTGGCCGATGAGCTCATAGCCGATGCGTTGGTGTGCCTCGGCTATCCGTTTTATGCCGTAGGCAAACCGGAGAAGCCACGGGTCGAGCATCTGGCTGCGCTGAAGACCCGGACGCTGATTGTCCAGGGCGAGCGCGATGCGTTGGGGAATCGTGAGGCGGTAGAGGCCTATGCGTTGGCGCCGAGTATCGAGGTGTTCTGGCTGGTGGCGGGGGATCATGATTTGAAGCCGTTGAAGGCTTCGGGGTTTACGCATGAGCAGCATTTGACGGCTGCGGTGGGGAGGGTGGCTGAGCTTCTTCAGCGAGGTCATTCCTTACAAAAATGACCTCATCGCGAGCAGGTGCTCCGAAGTTTTGCCACGCACACACATGTGCGCTCAACAAAAACGTGCGAGGAGCCTGATCACGAAGAGGTCATGAGAGCCATCGTTCTTGGATCGGCACTTTTGCCTTCCTGCTTCATGTGTTATTGGTCGGCTCTTTTCAAATCGAATGTGCCTATCGGATTCATTCGATAGCCCTCTCTATCAAAATTTGCATTGAAATCGCCATGCACTGTCCCCTTGACTGGATCGAGCCTGATAGTAAGTTCCGCCTTGTCTGCCAGGATGGATGTGAAGTTAGGTGCGGGGGGAACTGAATGGAAATGGAATACGGTAAGCTGCTGCCCATCCCCAATCTTGTAGGTTTTCTCTAGCAGGTCATCACCCTCATAAGGCACTAAGAATTGAAGCGCGAAGAACGTACCGTGATCAGTCGAGCCGGTAGAGCCGTAGAAAACCCAATTGTCGATACCAGTCCCGCCAAGAAACGCCCTAAATAAAGTAAATTCAGCGTAGATCGGTGCCCCTGTGAATCTCCAGTGAAAATCGTCACCAGCTGCCTGACTTTTATGGTCGTCCGGGAAAAAAATTGGAAAAGCACTCATCGAAAATATCCTTTTCTGTTTAAAGTCGAAGGAAGTAAATGCCGGGTGTAACGGCATTTAAATGCTACCCCACCGTACTGGCGTGTCTACTGTCATAACTGACAGTTGGGTGCGTACTTTCAGCTGAATTTCGCGCAGTGGCGGCCAAATGCGCGCTGTCGATTTTTGACTTTCATCAGGCAATAAAAAACCCGGAGGCTTTCACCGTCCGGGTTTTTGTATTTCCAGCATCAATCAGCGGTTAAACCGCTCCACCAACGAATACTGGGTATTCGCCGTTTTCGTCAGCTCTTCACTCAACAACGCCGAGTGCTGCGCCTGTTCCGACGTCTGGTCGGCCAGTTGCGAGATGTTGCTGATGTTGCGGCTGATTTCTTCGGCCACCGAGCTTTGCTCTTCGGTCGCGGCCGCAATCTGGGTGGTCATGTCGGTGATGTGTGCCACCGCTTCGCTGATCCCGACCAGTGCCTGATCCGCTTCGAGCACCCGTGCCACACCTTCTTCAGCCTGGCGATGCCCGGATTCCATGGTTTGCACGGCGGTGCTGGCGGTTTGCTGGAGCTTGGCGATCAGGGCGTGAATCTGCCCGGTGGATTCGCTGGTGCGCTGCGCCAATTGGCGAACTTCGTCAGCAACCACCGCAAAGCCGCGACCCATCTCGCCGGCACGCGCCGCTTCGATGGCGGCGTTCAACGCCAGCAGGTTGGTCTGGTCGGCGATGCCTTTGATCACGTCGACCACGCCGCCGATTTCATCGCTGTCCTTGGCCAGTTGCGTCACGGTCAGGCCGGTTTCGCCGACCACCTCGGACAGGCGCTGAATGGCTTCGCGGGTTTCCCCGGCGATGTCACGGCCGCGCCCGGTCAGGCGATTGGCTTCTTGAGTCGCGTCCGCCGTGCGTTGCACGTGGCTGGCGACTTCCTGTGTGGTGGCGGCCATCTGGTTGACGGCGGTGGCCACTTGTTCGGTTTCGACGCGCTGACGTTCCAGGCCGGTGGAGCTGCTGTGAGCCAGGGTGTCGGACTGTTTCGCCTGGTCGCTCAGGTGCTCGGCGGTGTCCTGCAGACGGGTCAGGCAGGTTTTCAGGCGGGCTTCCTGGCTGAGGATCGACATCTCCAGACGCGCCTGGGCACCACGGCTGTCGGTGTACATCTGCGCGATCAGCGGGTCGGAGGTGGTCTGCTCGGCCAAGCGCAGCAAGCGCTTGAGGCCGCGCTGTTGCCAGCTCAACCCCAGCAGGCCCAATGGCACCGAAAGACCGGCGGCCAGGGCAAAACCCCATTGGGAGTTGAGCGTGGCACCGATCATGAAGCTCAGCTGGCTGACCAGAATGAACGGCAACCAGTCCTGCAGGACCGGCAGCCATTTATCGGTGGAAGGAATCGCTGACTTGCCCTGGTTGATGCGTTGGTAGAGCGCTTCGGCACGCTGGATCTGCTCGGCGGTGGGTTTGACCCGCACCGACTCGTAACCGATCACCTGGTTGCCATCGAACACCGGTGTGACGTAGGCGTTAACCCAGTAGTGGTCACCGGTCTTGCAGCGATTCTTGACAATGCCCATCCATGGCAAGCCTTGTTTCAATGTGCCCCACATGTGCGCGAACACCGCGGCCGGTACGTCGGGGTGACGAACCAGGTTATGCGGTGCACGGATCAGTTCCTCGCGGGAATACCCACTGATTTCGACGAAAGCGTCGTTGCAGTAGGTGATCACGCCCTTGGCATCGGTGGTGGAGATCAACCGTTGCTGAGCCGGGAAGGTCCGTTCGCGTTGTGTAATGGGCTGGTTGTTACGCATGGCTTTTTTCAATCCGCAAGGCTTTGAGAGGTTGTCGGCACCGTCAGGGATTTATTGAAGAATATTTTTCAATAATCAGCGGCGCGTCGCAAAACGACCGTTGCGTCAGTCCGCCAGCATCGGATAGGTGAACAGGCTGAAATGCAGCAGGTTCAAACCGAAATGCGTGGCAATGGCCGCACCTAACCCGCCGAAACGGTAGGCCAGACCATAGCCGACACCTGCCAGACTCGCCAGCAACACCCATTGCCAGCCAGCGCCCGCATGCACCAGGCCAAACAACAGCGAGGCGAGCAGCAGCGCCAGGTTTTCACCATAAGGCAGGTGTTTAAAGTGCCGGCTGAGGCCGCCCTGAAGGTAGCCGCGAAACAGCGCCTCTTCCACCAGCGTCACCAGCAACAGGTTGTTGAACAGCCACAGCCAGGCCTGATCAGGCCATTTGGGGGCCCAACTGATCACACCCAACAACAGCGCGCCACCCAATGCCAGCACGCTGCTCAGTGTCAGCCCCAGCAGCGCGGCGGGAATGGAAAGCCGCAGCGAATGCCGGCCGACAATCCACGGGCAGACCAGCAACAGCCAGAAACCAATCAGCGGTTTGTCCAGATTCAGGTACAGCGCAAACGGTACGGCATCGTCGGTAATACGATGCGGATTGATGCCTCGACCGTTGTAGAAGCCGGGGAGCCAGTGCATCGCCAATGCCAGCGCCATGAAAATGAACAGGCCGTGACCGAGGTAATGACCGACCCGGACCTGTTGCTGACGCACGGCGAAACCGGCGATCAACAGCAATGCGACCGAGATAAGCGCCAGCCAGCCGAGATGGCCGTAGGACAGCGCCATGGCATAACCGAGGGAGAGCAGGGCCAGGAAGGTCCATGGCAAAGCAAACATCTGAAGTCCTTGTGTTCGAAATTCTGCGGGTCGCCTCGGTCCACTGTAGGAGCAAGCTTGCTCGCGATGGCGGAGTGTCAGGCGGCACTGATATTGGATGTTACGGCCCCATCGCGAGCAGGCTCGCTCCCACAGTGGTCTTGTGTGGGGCTATAAAAGCGCGGCGATTATAGAGGCGTGTCCACAAACAAAAACACCGCCCGAAGGCGGTGTCTTTTTCTGCAAATACTTACGACGCAATCAACTGCCGCAACACGTAATGCAAAATCCCCCCAGACTTGAAGTACTCGACTTCATTCAGCGTATCGATCCGGCACAACACCTCGATCTTCTCGCGGCTGCCGTTTTCACGGGTGATGATCAGCGTCAGGTTCATTCGCGGCGTCAGCTCGACACCGCTCAGGCCCTGAATGTCCAGGGTCTCTTTGCCAGTCAGATTGAGGCTCTTGCGGTTCTGATCCAGCTTGAACTGCAGGGGCAGCACGCCCATGCCGACCAGATTGGAGCGGTGAATCCGCTCGAAGCTTTCAGCGATGACCGCTTTCACGCCCAACAGATTGGTGCCCTTGGCCGCCCAGTCGCGGCTCGAACCTGTGCCGTATTCTTGCCCGGCAATCACCACCAGCGGCGTGCCCGAGGCTTGGTAACGCATGGCCGCGTCGTAGATCGCCAGTTTTTCCCCGGTAGGAATGTAAATCGTATTGCCGCCTTCCTCGCCGCCGAGCATCTCGTTGCGAATGCGGATGTTGGCAAAGGTGCCGCGCATCATCACTTCATGGTTGCCGCGACGGGAGCCGTAGGAGTTGAAGTCCCGTGGCTCCACACCTTTCTCGCGCAGGTAATGGCCGGCGGGGCTCTCGGTCTTGATGTTGCCGGCGGGGGAGATGTGGTCGGTGGTCACCGAGTCGCCGAGCAGCGCAAGGACCCGTGCGCCCGCGACGTCCTTGACCACGGGCGGCGGTCCGCCGATGTCGTCGAAAAACGGTGGGTGCTGGATGTAAGTCGAATCTTCCTGCCAGACATAGGTCGCCGCTTGAGGCACTTCAATCGCCTGCCATTGCTCATCGCCGGCAAACACTTCGGCGTATTCCTTGTGGAACATCGCGGTGTTGACCTGATTCACCGCGTCGGCGATTTCTTGGGTGCTTGGCCAGATGTCCCGCAAGTAAACCGGGTTGCCGTCCTTGTCGTCACCCAATGGCTCACTGCTGATATCAATGCGCACCGTGCCGGCCAGCGCAAACGCGACGACCAGCGGCGGCGAGGCCAGCCAGTTGGTTTTCACCAGCGGATGCACGCGGCCTTCGAAGTTGCGGTTGCCCGACAGCACCGAAGCGACGGTCAGGTCGGCTTTCTGGATGGCTTTTTCGATCGGCTCCGGCAGCGGTCCGGAGTTGCCGATGCAGGTGGTGCAGCCATAACCGACCAGGTCGAAACCGAGTTGATCCAGGTATTGCGTCAGCCCGGCGGCCTTGTAGTAGTCGGTCACCACTTTGGAACCGGGAGCGAGCGAGCTTTTCACCCACGGTTTGCGCTTGAGGCCTTTTTCCACGGCTTTTTTTGCCACCAGTCCGGCGGCCATCATTACGCTCGGGTTGGAAGTGTTGGTGCAGGAGGTGATTGCGGCGATGACCACCGCGCCGTTTTTCAAGCGATAGGTTTGACCTTCATAGTCGTAGTCGGCTTCACCGGCCAAGTCGGCATTGCCCACCGCAACGCCACCGCCGCCTTCACTTTCGAGGCGACCTTCTTCCTTGCTGGCAGGTTTGAATTGCAGGTCGGTGAAGTCACTGAATGCTTGCGCAACATTCGGCAACGACACCCTGTCCTGTGGGCGTTTCGGCCCGGCGAGGCTGGCTTCGACGCTGCGCATGTCCAGCGCCAGGCTGTCGGTGAACACCGGCTCCTTGCCCGGCTGGCGCCACAGGCCTTGCGCCTTGCTGTAGGCCTCGACCAGTTTCACGGTTTCAAGTGGACGACCGGACAGGCGCAGATAATCCAGAGTGATGTCATCCACCGGGAAAAAGCCGCACGTAGCGCCGTATTCCGGGGCCATGTTGGCGATGGTCGCGCGGTCGGCCAGCGGCAGGTCGGCGAGACCGTCGCCGTAGAACTCGACGAATTTGCCGACCACACCTTTCTTGCGCAGCATCTGGGTCACGGTCAGCACCAGGTCGGTGGCGGTGATGCCTTCCTTCAATTTGCCGGTGAGTTTGAAGCCGATCACTTCCGGAATCAGCATCGACACCGGTTGGCCGAGCATCGCCGCTTCCGCTTCGATCCCGCCGACACCCCAGCCGAGCACGCCGAGGCCGTTGATCATGGTGGTGTGGGAATCGGTGCCGACCAGGGTGTCGGGGAACGCGTAGGTGCGGCCGTCTTCATCCTTGGTCCAGACCGTGCGGCCGAGGTATTCGAGGTTCACCTGATGGCAGATTCCGGTGCCCGGCGGCACCACGCTGAAGTTGTCGAAGGCGCTCTGGCCCCAGCGCAGAAAGGCGTAACGCTCGCCGTTGCGCTGCATTTCAATGTCGACGTTCTGTTCGAAGGCGCTGGCGCTGCCGAACTTGTCGACCATCACCGAGTGGTCGATCACCAGGTCCACCGGCGACAGTGGATTGATCCGCTGCGGGTCGCCTCCGGCCTTGGCCATGGCGGCGCGCATGGCGGCCAGGTCGACCACGGCGGGAACGCCGGTAAAGTCTTGCATCAAGACGCGGGCGGGGCGGTACTGGATTTCGCGGTCGGAGCGGCGCTCCTTGAGCCACGCGGCAATCGCTCGCAGGTCGGCGCCGGTGACGGTTTTTTCGTCTTCCCAGCGCAGCAGGTTTTCCAGCAGCACTTTCAACGACATCGGTAGCTTGTCGAGATCACCGAGGCTTTTGGCGGCATCGGGCAGACTGAAGTAATGGTAGGTCTTGTCGTCGACTTGCAGGGTTTTAAGGGTTTTCAGGCTATCGAGGGACGGCATTACGATCACTCCTTAAAGTCCGCACGGCTACGGACTGAGGGGACGGACAGAGCTTTCAACCTAGCCCCGTTTGAACGTTAAAGCTAATAACCGGACTCTATGGGCAAGTCCGAGGTTCCGAACTCGGCTATCATGCGCCGGTTTTCGTGACAGGCTTTGCTTCAACGCAAGTCTGGGCATCGCGCAGTGGCTGAATTCTTCGCCAACTGCCCAGGAGTAAGAATGAACACCCTCTTTATGCATTGCCGGCCGGGCTTCGAAGGCGAAGTCTGTTCCGAGATTTCCGAACACGCCGCACGGCTGAACGTGGCCGGTTATGCCAAGGCAAAAACCGCCAGCGCCTGCGCCGAATTCATCTGCACCGAAGAAGACGGCGCCGAGCGCCTGATGCGCGGTCAGCGTTTCGCCGAGCTGATCTTCCCGCGCCAATGGGCGCGGGGGATTTTCATCGACCTGCCGGAAACCGACCGTATCAGCGTGATTCTTGCGCACATGGCCGACTTCCCGCTGTGCGGCAGCCTGTGGCTGGAAATGGTCGACACCAACGACGGCAAAGAGTTGTCGAACTTCTGCAAGAAATTCGAAGTGCACCTGCGCAAGGCGCTGATGGCGGCCGGCAAACTGGTGGAAGATGCGAACAAGCCGCGTTTGCTGCTGACGTTCAAGAGTGGTCGCGAAGTGTTCATGGGCCTGGCCGAGTCGAACAACTCGGCCATGTGGCCGATGGGCATTCCACGCCTGAAGTTTCCGCGCGAGGCGCCGAGCCGTTCGACGTTGAAGTTGGAAGAGGCGTGGCACCATTTCATCCCGCGCGATCAGTGGGACGAGCGTCTGCACAGCGACATGACCGGCGTCGACCTCGGTGCGGCGCCGGGTGGCTGGACCTGGCAACTGGTCAATCGTGGCATGCTGGTGACCGCCATCGACAACGGCCCGATGGCTGAAAGCCTGATGGACACTGGTCTGGTGCAGCATTTGATGGCCGACGGTTTCACCTTCAAGCCACGGCAGCCGGTGGACTGGATGGTCTGCGACATCGTCGAGAAACCGGCACGCAACGCGGCGATGCTGGAAGAGTGGATTGGCGAAGGGCATTGCCGCGAAGCGGTGGTCAACCTCAAGCTGCCGATGAAGCAGCGTTACGCTGAAGTGAAACGCTTGCTGGAGCGCATTGCCGACGGTTTCAAGGAGCGCGGGATTCGCGTCGAGATCGGCTGCAAGCAGCTGTATCACGACCGCGAAGAAGTGACGTGCCACCTGCGCCGCCTGGACGTGAAGAAACCCAAGTCCCGTTGAATCACGCCGCAACCCCTGTAGGAGCGAGGCTTGCCCGCGAAGGGGATTTTGAAGACGCTAAAAGCTTCGCGGGCAAGCCTTGCTCCTACAGGGGCGGGGCGATAGACGACAGATGACCGAACACCCGGCAATGCGCGACAATGCCGGCCAGTTTCAGGAGTGAATCATGAGTGAAATGCTTGATACGCCGGTAGACGGCACCCTCGACGCCACCGGCCTCAACTGCCCGGAACCGGTGATGATGCTGCACCAGCACATCCGTGACCTGGCGCCCGGCGGCCTGCTCAAGGTGATCGCCACCGACCCGTCGACCCGTCGCGACATTCCCAAGTTCTGCGTGTTCCTCGACCACGAGCTGATCGCGCAGCATGAAGAGGCCGGCACTTACCTGTACTGGATTCGCAAGAAATCGGATTAATCGATTCGAAAAAAAGGCCTGCATTTGCAGGCCTTTTTTGTGCGGTCAACCCATCGAATGGCTCATGCGGATCCGCTTGCGTGCACTGCGCGTCAGGCGAATCGACAGCATCAGGGCGGCGCAGCTCAGGCCGACGATCAAACCCTGCCACAGCCCGCTCGGGCCACGGGGTTCGCCGAACCAGTCGGTCAGGCCGAGGGCGTAACCCACCGGCAAACCGATGCCCCAATAGGCGAACAGGGTGAGGATCATCGTCACCCGAGTGTCCTGAAAACCGCGCAGGGCGCCGGCCGCTGTCACCTGGATGGCGTCGGAAAACTGGAACAGCGCCGAGTACACAATCAGCATCGCCGCGATATGGATCACCGTCGGGTCTGCGGTGTAGATCGCAGCGATGTGCTCGCGCATCAGCAACATCATGCTCGCCGACAGGCAGGCGTAGGCCAGCGCGGTGCCCATGCCGACACCCGCCGCAAAACGCGCTTCGCGCGGCTCTTCACGTCCCAGTGCCTGACCGACGCGTACGGTCACGGCCATGCCCAGGGAGTAAGGGATCATGAACACCAGCGAGCTGACATTCAGGGCAATCTGATGCCCGGCCACCACCGTGGCGCCGAGGCTGCCGATCAGCAGGGCAATCACCGCGAAGATGCTCGATTCGGCAAACACCGCGATGCCGATCGGCAAGCCGATGCTCAGCAGGCGTTTGATCACCGCCCATTGTGGCCAGTCGAAACGGCTGAACAATTGGCTCGACTGATACGCCGGCGCCCAGCGTTCCCAGCCGGCCATGCCCAGCGCCATCACCCACATCACAATCGCCGTGGCCCAGCCACAACCGACGCCGCCCATGGCGGGTACACCGAAGTGGCCATAAATGAAGACATAGTTCAGCGGAATGTTCAGCGCGAGCCCGCACAAACCCAGGACCATCGCCGGGCGCGTGCGTCCCAGGCCGTCACTGAAACAGCGCAACACATGGTAGAGCGCGACGGCGGGCAGCCCGCTGGCGATGCCGTGCAGGTATTGCATGCACGGGCCGATCAGCTCGGGATCGACCTTCATCAGGTGCAAAATCGGTTCGGCGCTGAACAGCATGCCGGTCGCCATCACGCCCACCACCAGCGCCAGCCACAACGCCTGGCGCACGATCGGGCCGATCTCGCTGTGGGTGCCGGCACCAAAGCGCTGGGCGACTTTTGGCGTGGTGGCCAGCAGCGTACCGGTCATCAACAGAAACACAGGGACCCAGATCGAGTTGCCCAACGCCACCGCCGCCAGATCCCGTGGCCCGACGCGACCGGCCATGACCGCATCGACGAAGCCCATCGCCGTGGTGGCCAGTTGCGCGATCATGATCGGCAACGCCAGGCCGAGCAGGTTCTTCAGCTCGAGGCGAACCCGGGCGGGGCGATTGAGGGAAATGGCGGCGGGGCGGTCAGTCACGGAATTCAAGGGCAAAACGTCCAAAAGGTTTTGATGCGCGAGGCGGCGCATTCTACGCGTTGACGCAACGGTCAGGAAAAGTCCTGTGTTACCCATTTGTAAGCGTGACCGAAGGTGCAGGTAAACCTGTGGGAGCGGGCTTGCTCGCGAAAGCGGTGTGTCAGGCAATGCTGTACTGATTGACACACCGCTTTCGCGAGCAAGCCCGCTCCCACACAGTGATTTGTGAACAAAGCTCGCTGGCTCATTGTGACTATCTGCGCCTACACTGCCGATCCGCCAAAGGAGCCTGCCATGCTGATTGTTGCCGACGAAAATATTCCGCTGCTCGATGCCTTCTTCGAAGGTTTCGGCGAAATCCGCCGGGTGCCGGGACGTTCAATCGACCGCGCCACCGTCGAGCAGGCCGATGTGCTACTGGTGCGCTCGGTGACCAACGTCAATCGCGGGTTGCTCGAAGGCAGCAAGGTGCGCTTCGTCGGTACCTGCACCATCGGCACCGATCACCTCGACCTCGATTACTTTCAGCAGGCCGGCATCACCTGGTCCAGCGCTCCCGGCTGCAATGCCCGTGGCGTGGTCGACTACGTGCTGGGCAGTTTGCTGACCCTCGCCGAAATCGAAGGCACCGATCTCACCCGGCGCACGTATGGGGTGGTCGGTGCCGGCGAAGTGGGCGGGCGGTTGGTCAAGGTTCTGCAAGGGCTGGGCTGGAACGTGCTGGTCTGCGATCCGCCACGGCAAGCCACTGAAGGAGGCGATTTCGTCAGCCTTGAGCAGATCATCGAGCAGTGCGATGTCATCAGCCTGCACACACCGCTGAAAAAACACGGGGCCGGTTCGACTTGGCATTTGTTCGACCAAAACCGTTTGAACCAGCTCAAGCCCGGTGCCTGGCTGATCAATGCCAGCCGTGGCCCGGTGGTGGACAACGCCGCCCTGTGCGAGGTGCTGCTGCAACGCGAAGACCTGCAAGCGGTGCTGGATGTCTGGGAGGGCGAGCCTGAGGTCGATGTGGCACTGGCCGAGCTCTGCGTGCTGGCCACGCCGCACATTGCCGGTTACAGCCTCGACGGCAAGCAACGCGGGACGGCGCAGATCTACCAGGCGTACTGCGATTTTCTCGAGCAACCGGCGCAGGTCCGCTTGAGCGATTTGCTGCCGGCACCGTGGTTGTCGCAGGTGACCTTGAACGCTGAGAGCGATCCTGCCTGGGCGCTGGCGATGTTGTGCCGTGGCGTGTACGACCCGCGCCGCGACGACGCGGATTTCCGCCGCAGTCTTGTGGGCAGTGTGAGTGAGCAGCGCGCGGCGTTTGATGCGCTGCGCAAGAATTATCCATCGCGGCGCGAGATTGACGGGTTGCAGGTGCGGATTGAGGGGGATTCGCCTGAGTTGCTGAAGATTGTGGCGGCTTTGGGGGCATCGGCTGTCTGAAAACCGACTTGGCCCATTCGCGGGCAAGCCTCGCTCCTACAGGATCGGCGCCATTTTCGACATTACGCGGACCCTGTAGGAGCGAGGCTTGCCCGCGAATGGTCACACCACAATTCCGGATCAATACCCACAAAAAACCCGGCCATCAGGGCCGGGTCAAGAAGACGGGGCTATATCAATCTTGTTTGGCAGGCTTGACCAATCGCTTTTCCAGTTCGCGGCAAGCGTCCTGGATCATGCCCTCAGTGATCGGTACTTCGCGGCCTTTTTCGTCAATGATTGAGCAACCCAGAGACTGATCTGGCTGTGTGCGGATCACTTGAATCTTGTCATCGCTGCTATTTTGCAAGGACATGGCCTGTCTCCTCTTCAGGTGTGTGCTTACTGTAGAACCGTCAGGTGACCGGGCTATGACAACTCCCTGCGATCTTTCCAGAGCGGCAACACCAGTCCACCAGAAATACCCAGACGTTGCCACCCGGACTTTAGACCAATAGCGTCTAGGAACTGGTCATCGCGGTCATAATTAACCTGACTCATTGTGATTTACAGCGTTCAACCCCATTGAGCCGTCATGCTGGCCCTATCAATGCGTAACTGGATGAACCCGATGCTCTCTGCCCGTCACCGCCGCGCGATTCGCCTGACCAGCCTTTTTCTCGCGCCCTATCGTTGGCAGGCCTTCGGCGCCTTGCTCGCACTGGTCGTCACGGCCGGCATTACCTTGTCCATGGGGCAGGGGATTCGCCTGCTTGTGGACCAGGGGTTCATGACCCAGTCCCCGCACCTGCTCAACCAGACGATTGGTTTGTTCATGTTGCTGGTGATAGGCCTGGCGATTGGCACCTTCGCGCGTTTCTACCTGGTGTCGTGGATCGGTGAGCGTGTGGTCGCCGACATCCGCCGTCAGGTGTTCAATCATCTGGTTTATCTGCATCCCGGGTTTTATGAAGACAACCGCAGCTCCGAAATCCAGTCGCGGTTGACCGCCGATACCACGCTGCTGCAATCGGTGATCGGTTCATCGCTGTCCCTGTTCCTGCGCAATCTGCTGATGGTGATCGGCGGGATTGTGTTGCTGTTTATCACCAATCCGAAACTCACCAGCATCGTCGTTGTGGCTTTGCCGCTGGTGATTGCTCCGATCCTGATTTTCGGTCGCCGGGTGCGCAGCCTGTCGCGCCTGAGTCAGGACCGGATTGCCGATATCGGCAGTTATGTTTCCGAAACCCTGGGCCAGATCAAAACCGTGCAGGCCTACAACCACCAGACCCAGGACGAACAGCGTTTTGCCGTGACCGTGGAAGAGGCGTTCAACACGGCACGCAAACGGATTTTTCAGCGGGCCTGGCTGATCACCCTGGTGATCGTGCTGGTGTTGGGGGCGGTCGGAGTGATGCTCTGGGTGGGCGGCATGGACGTGATGGCCGGGCGGATTTCAGCGGGGGAACTGGCGGCGTTCGTCTTCTACAGCCTGATTGTCGGCAGTGCATTTGGCACGTTGAGTGAAGTCATTGGTGAGTTGCAGCGCGCCGCCGGGGCCGCCGAGCGGATTGCCGAATTGCTGCGCTCGGAAAACATCATCCAGCCACCGGCGGCCGGCCTGGTGACGTTGCCCGAGCGGGTGACGGGCAATCTCGTTCTGCAGGACGTGCGTTTTTCCTACCCGTCGCGCCCGGAAAGCTACGCCGTCGATGGCTTGAATCTGACCATCAAGGCGGGCGAAACCCTCGCGCTGGTCGGGCCGTCCGGTGCTGGCAAATCGACGGTGTACGACCTGCTGCTACGTTTTTACGATCCCGCCGAAGGGCGCATCCTGCTCGACGGCGTGCCACTGACCCAACTCGATCCATTGGACTTGCGCCGTTGCTTCGCGCTGGTTTCACAAAGCCCGGCGCTGTTCTTCGGCAGCATTGAAGAGAACATCCGCTACGGTAACCCGACAGCGACGCTGGAACAGGTTCAGGAAGCGGCGAAAATCGCCTACGCCCATGACTTTATCGAGGCCATGCCCCACGGTTATCAGACTCATTTGGGTGATGCAGGCCTCGGTTTGTCCGGCGGCCAGCGCCAACGCCTGGCCATCGCCCGAGCACTGCTGGTGGACGCACCCATCCTGCTGCTCGACGAAGCCACCAGCGCCCTCGACGCCCAAAGCGAACACCTGATCCAGCAAGCCCTGCCCAGCCTGATGAAAAACCGCACCACCCTGGTCATCGCTCATCGTCTGGCCACGGTTAAAAACGCCGACCGGATTGCGGTAATGGATCAGGGGAAACTGGTGGCGGTGGGCACGCACCAAGAGCTGATTGCGAGCAATGCGCTGTATGCGCGGTTGGCGGCGTTGCAGTTCAACGACGGGCATGAAGCGGCATGAATGAACGCTGCTGAATACTGCCGGGTTCGGGCATTATGTCGAGCTCAGTGCGAGCATGGATGAGGATATGAGCCGTTATCAACCACCGTTGACCCTGACCACTAAGATGCTCACGTTGATTGCCGAAATCAGTGAGCGGATCGGTCAGCTTTCGGCTGTGGATGATCGACGGCAGGCGCCTCAACTGCGGCGGGGTAATCGGATTCGCACGATTCAGGCTTCATTGGCGATCGAGAACAATACCCTGAGCATCGAGCAGGTGACTGCTGTTCTGGCAGGGCAGCGAGTGCTGGGATTGCCTCGGGAAATCCAGGAGGTGCGTAATGCCTTCACGGCTTACGAAGCCATGCCGGATTGGCAGCCGAGTAGTCGTGTTGATCTGCTTCGGGCGCATGAGTTACTGATGGGCGGCTTGATTGACGACTGTGGGCAGTTTCGCCGAGCCGGTGTGGGCATTTACCGTGGCGAGAAATTGGTTCATATGGCACCGCCACCGAGCCGCATTACGCATTTGATGGATGATTTGCTGGCGTGGCTCGGCGATTCTGATTGGCATCCGTTGATTATCAGTTGTGTCTTCCACTATGAATTCGAGTTCATCCATCCCTTCGCCGACGGCAATGGACGTATGGGTCGTCTTTGGCAGACATTGATTCTCAGTCGGTGGCGCCCGGTGTTGGCTTATCTGCCGGTCGAAGCGGTGATTCGAGAGCAGCAGGATGCTTATTACGCGGCGTTATCGGCAGCCGACCAAATGGCCGAATCGACGCCTTTTGTCGAGTTCATGCTGCAAGCGTTGAGCATTGCGCTTGATGAGGCGGTTAGAACCGAGCCGGTAACCGACCAAGTAGCCGACCAAGTAACCGACCAAGTAGCGAAACTGCTTCGTGCTCTTTGCGGAAGCGCTCCTGTGAAGGTTAACGATCTGATGGCCGAGCTCGGATTGGCTCACAAGGCGACATTTCGGGCCAACTACCTCAAGCCTGCATTGGTAGAAGGCTTGATTGAGATGACTGATCCTGATTCCCCCCGTAGCCCGGTGCAACGCTACCGCTTGACCGCGCAGGGCGAGCTTGTTGCTGCACGGTGCAGATCCAGGTAGATGCGCCATAAAAAATGCCCGCATTTCTCAATGCGGGCATTTTCGTTTTCGCCTCAGACAGGCTTATTGATCATCAAAATACCGCTCATGCCAATCCACCAACGGCTGTGGCGAGTTGAGCTTCTGGCCGTAGATCACCGAGTACGACAGCACGTTTTGCACGTACTGGCGGGTTTCATCGAACGGGATGCTTTCCACCCAGACGTCGAAGCTCAGGTGATCCGCACCGCGCAGCCACTGACGCACGCGCCCCGGGCCGGCGTTGTAGGCGGCGGAGGCGAGGACGCGGTTGCCGTTGAACTGGCTGTGCACCTGGCTGAGGTACGCGGCGCCGAGCTGGATGTTCTTGTCCGGATCGAACACCTGCTGTGGCGAGGCCAATGGGATGCTGAACTTGCGTGCGGTTTCCTTGGCGGTGCCCGGCATCAGTTGCATCAGGCCGCTGGCGCCTACGCCTGAGCGGGCGTCGGCCATGAACGCGCTTTCCTGGCGGGTAATGGCGAATACCCAGCTCGAATGCAGGCCGCGAACCTTGGCTTCACGCACGAGGGTTTCGCGGTGGGCCATCGGGAAGCGGATGTCCAGATCGTCCCAATACTGCGCCTGACTGATGGTGCGGATCGCCGGGAAATACCATTTCAGGTCGTAGGCCAGTTTGGCCTGGGCGACCATTTCGTCACGGTTGAAGTGGCGGCTGACGTGATACCACTCGCGACGCCCATCGACGATCTGCCCGCGCGCATGGAATTCCAGGGCGCGACGCACGCCCGGCGTGTTGCGAACCTTGTTGATCAGCGCCTGGCTCAATACCAGCGGCTTGTTGTTCAGCGAGTAAGGCAACTGCGAACGGTCGGCAGCGAGGAAACCGTAGAAGTCACGTTCGCGAGCGAGGCCTTTGTACAGCGTCTGCGCCTCCGGATTTTGCGGTTGCGCCAGTTCCAGGCTGCGGGCCTGCCAGTAACGCCAGCGGTTGGTGGTCGCCAGGTCCTGGGGCAAACGGCGGGTCAACTGATAGGCATCGTCCCAGCGGGCCAGGCGCAGCAGCAGGCGCAAGCGCCACTCGGACACGGTGTTGTCACGCAATTCCGGGTCGTACTTGGTCATCACGTCCAGCGCGCGACTGTCGAAACGGCGAGCGAGGGTCAGGCCGATTTCCCGGGCGATCGCGACTTTTTCGTCACGGGAGAAATGCATGCTGCTGGCGTAACCGTCGAGCAACGCCATGGCCTTGTCCGGGTCTTGCTTGGCCAGGCGGCGCAGGCCGAGGCTGACAATGTCGGACATCGGTTCGTCGGCCGGTGTGAAGCGCGACGGCTGGTTGAGCAGTTCGGGTTTCTGCGCCACGTCCACCAGCAAACGGCCGCGAGGGGCGAGGGTGGTCAGGCCGTTGACCAGGCTGTTGGCCAGCGGATAGTTGCGCGCTTGGGCGGCAAGCTTGGTACGTTCCCAGCGTTTCTGTTCGGTCAGTTGGCCTTCGGCAGCCCAGACTCCGAACAAGCCGTCGCACGCCGCAGGCAGGGATTTGCCGGTCAGCCAGAGCTTGTTGGCGTTGGCGTAGCCTTCGGATTTCAGGTTGTGCCCGATCTGGTACTGCGCGTTCAGGCAGTCCAGCTCGGTGAAATTCAGCTTGGGATCGTAGTACTTGACGAAAGTCGCCCATTCGCCGCGATCGGCCAGCCAGCGCAACCAGCGCAATTTCATCCAGTTGGCTTGCGGCAAGTCACCGTGTTCGGCGAGGAATTTTTCGATCTCGGCGTTGCTCGCCGTTTTCAGGCGTGCGGTCAGTTCGTCATAGGCCAGGTACGGCTCCAACGGGTAGTCGCTGAGCGCCTTGCTATAACGGAAGTACGGGCCGGTATCACCCTTGGCCAGGGCGCGCTTGGCTTCATCGTAATACTGGCGTTGGGTGGACAGGTCCACCGCCTGGGCAGTTTGAACGGCAGCGGCAGAGAGAAGAAAGCAGGATAAAAAACTGAAAAGGCGACTGCGCATGAGACGTCCGGGCAGAGAAATCATGACAAGTGCGAGGCATGCCCGCACTGAATAATCTGTAGCTTAGCCTTTTGCCAGCAACCGGCGAAAGCTTTGCGGGCCTGTCAGCATCAGTTCGCAACATTTGTCATGCAGAGTGCCCCGAAGGTGAAATTGCCGGCCTTCTGAAGCCTCAAGTCAGGTAGAATGCGCGCCCGGTTTTTGGAGAAGCTCATGACCCTGCTCAAATTCAGCGATGTGTCCCTTGCTTTCGGCGCTATGCCGTTGTTGGACAAGGTGTCCTGGCAGATCGCCCGTGGTGAGCGGGTGTGCATCATCGGCCGCAACGGCACTGGCAAGTCCAGCATGATGAAGCTCGTCAAGGGCGACCAGAAGCCTGACGACGGCTCCGTGTGGCGCGCACCCGGCCTCAAGATTGGCGAATTGCCGCAAGAATTGCCGGTAGCCGACGAGCGGACCGTGTTCGACGTAGTGGCTGAAGGCCTGGACGGTGTCGGTGCGCTGCTTGCCGAGTATCACCACCTGAGCCAGAACATCGTCACCGACGCCGACCTGGACAAGCTGATGCACGTCCAGCACGACCTTGAAGCCCGCGACGGCTGGCGTTTGCAAACCCTGGTCGACAGCACCCTCAGCCGCCTGCAACTGCCGGCCGACAAGACCCTCGCCGAATTGTCCGGCGGCTGGCGTCGTCGCGTCCTGCTGGCGCAGGCGCTGGTGTCCGAGCCCGATCTGCTGCTGCTCGACGAACCAACCAACCACCTGGACATCGGTGCGATTGCCTGGCTCGAAGAAGCGCTGAAGGATTTCCAGGGCGCCGTGCTGTTCATCACGCACGACCGTTCCTTCCTGCAAAACCTCGCGACCCGCATTCTTGAACTGGATCGCGGCGGCCTGATCGACTGGAATGGCGACTACGCCAGTTTCCTCGTGCACAAAGAAGCCGAACTGGCCGCCGAGGCCACCGCCAACGCGTTGTTCGACAAGAAACTGGCCCAGGAAGAAGTCTGGATCCGCCAGGGCATCAAGGCCCGTCGCACCCGTAATGAAGGCCGCGTCCGCGCCCTGAAAGCATTGCGCGTTGAACGTAGCGAGCGTCGTGAACGCACCGGCAAGGCCAACATTCAGCTGGATACCGCTGACAAGTCCGGCAAGCAGGTGATGGTCCTCGAGAACGTGAGTTTCGCGCATCCGGGCGGCCCGTTCCTGATCAAGGATTTCTCGATGGTCCTGACGCGCGGCGACCGTATCGGCCTGCTCGGCGCCAACGGTACCGGCAAGACCACGCTGCTGAAGCTGATGCTCAGCGGTCTGCAACCGACCAGCGGTAAAGTGGAAGAGGGCACGCGCATCGACGTGGCGTACTTCGACCAGTTGCGCCATCAGCTGGACCTGGAAAAGACCGTGATCGACAACGTGGCCGAAGGTCGCGACTTCATCGACATCGATGGTCAGAGCCGTCACGTGCTGAGTTATCTCGGCGACTTCCTGTTCAGCCCGCAGCGTGCCCGCACGCCGGTCAAGGCGCTGTCAGGTGGTGAGCGTGCGCGTCTGTTGCTGGCGAAACTGTTCAGCAAACCGGCCAACCTGCTGGTCCTCGACGAACCGACCAACGACCTCGACGTGGAAACTCTCGAACTGCTGGAAGAGGTCCTGCTGACCTTCAATGGCACCGTGCTGATGGTCAGTCACGACCGGGCATTCCTCGACAACGTGGTCACCAGCACGCTGGTCTTCGAAGGTGAAGGCAAGGTTCGCGAATACGTCGGTGGTTATCAGGACTGGCTGCGTCAGGGCGGTTCGCCGCGCCTGCTGGGCGTGACCGAGAGCAAGTCCGGCAAGGCTGACCTGACGTCGGCGGTCGTGACGGCTGAGCCTGCACCGGTTGCGGCGGCGGTCGAAGCGCCGGTGGCCAAGAAGAAACTCAGCTACAAGTTGCAGCGTGAGCTGGAAATGTTGCCGAGCCAGATCGAAGCCATGGAGCAGCAGATCGCCGTCGTTGAGGCCCAGATGGCCGATGCTGGCTTCTATCAGCGTCCTGCTGCCGAGACGGCCGCGGTGATCGCTCAGTTGGAGCAGTTGCAGGCTGAGCTCGACGTGATGGTCGAGCGTTGGGCCGAGCTGGATGCCTGATTGATCCTGCAATAAAAAAGCCCGGCGCTCAGTGATGAACGCCGGGCTTTTCATATGCGATCCCTTGTAGGAGCCGGCTTGCTGGCGATCGCGGTTTGTCAGCTGGCATTGATGTCGACTGATGCGCCGTGATCGCCAGCAAGCCGGCTCCTACAAGGATCGGTTATCAGCTTTTGTTTTGCAGGCGCACGGCAAGTACGTCGCAAGGTGCGCCGTGCAGTACGTCATTGGCGGTGGAGCCCAGCAGCAATGCCAGGCCATGCCGGCCATGGCTGCCCACCACGATCAGGTCGCAGGTCTGCTCTTTGGCCAGGTGATGAATCTCCTGGCGTGGCTGGCCGTAGGTCAGGTGGCTGTACTCTTTGGAGAGTTCCGGGTACTTCACGATCAACCGGTCAAGACGTTCCTTGGCCTGATCGAACTGTTGCTGCTGCAACTGGGAAAGGTCCATCGGCACGTCGCCGCCAAAGGCCATGGCCATCGGTTCGACAATGTGCACCAGGGACAGTTTCGCGCCGTTGCTCACCGACAGTTCGCGAGCTCGGTGGATGACAGGGTCGCACTCTTCGGTCAGGTCTACAGCGACCAGAATGTGGTTGTAGGGCATGAGGTGCTCCTCCTGAGGATTGCAATATTGGTAAGTATGGCTGGTTTCAAGCGCAGTGTTTTCAAAGTGACTCAAAGCGCTCATCAAGAATCGGGAGTACAGATATGACGGTCTGGATAGTGGTGTCAATCCTGTTGGTGGTTCTCAGTCCGCTGGCGTGGTTGCGTCCGTCCCGTGGGCAGAGCGGGCGCATGGCCCTGCGCATGGAGGCGCGGCGTATCGGGCTGGCCATGCAGCTGGCGCCTCAGGAGTGGCCGCACTGGCTGAGCCAGGAACCGCCGAGCCCTTGCGCGCAGTACCATCGACCGCGTCGCGGCAATCAGCCTGCGTGCTGGAGTTACTGGCAAAAGTCGCCGGGCGTTTGGGTGAATCAGTGGCAGGAGGTCTGCGAGGATCCGGCGTTGTTGATTCATTTCGAAAAGTTGCCGGCCAACGTCTACAAGGTCGAAGCGGACAAGCAGATGATCACGTTGTACTGGGGCGAGAAGGGCGAAGCGACAGTTTTGCAACAAATCGATGCAACCCTCAAAGCCCTCGCCTGACTCTCGATCCCCTGTAGGAGCGAGCGGTGTGGCGATCCGACTTGCCCGCGAAGGCGTCCAACCTGACACACCGCTTTCGCGGGCAAGCCTCGCTCCTACGATTGTCCAGGCAATAAAAAGCCCGACATTCAACATCGGGCTGGAGTTGGCCAGGCAGGCCGGTAATTCGCTGTGCGCTGATCTTACGCCGGGCATTCGCCGACGCGTTCATATTTTTTCCTCAACCTCCCGCCCAGCGTAGCCCGTTAAACAAAGGCTGCCGTGAATTAGGGCGACTTTTCTAACTATTGATTCTATGAATGGCCTCACATGCAGCCGGGTGTTGCAGGTCTTCGTGTTACGGAAATGACCGGAAAGTCGCGTTTCAACCCGTGTTTTGGGCGATTGACAATTGTCGGAAATTCCGTGAAGGTGACGTACCCAAATCAAACGGGCGTATGAATTGAGCGTTTGTATTTCAGATCGCTCCTACAGAATCCCGACTATCGCGTTGGCGGGTGTGCCGGGTGGATTGGCGTAGCATCGACGATAAACGTCACTGCCAAGCCATTCGCCTGCTTCCGACGTGTACTGTTCAGCTTCCATATCGTGGAGATCAGTTGATGATTTACGAAGGTAAAGCCATCACGGTTAAGGCTCTTGAAAGTGGCATCGTCGAATTGAAATTCGACCTCAAGGGTGAGTCCGTCAACAAGTTCAACCGTCTAACCCTGAACGAGCTGCGTCAGGCCGTAGACACCATCAAGGCAGATGCTTCGATCAAGGGTGTGATCGTCAGCAGCGGCAAGGACGTGTTCATCGTCGGCGCCGACATCACCGAATTTGTCGAGAACTTCAAGCTGCCGGATGCAGAGCTTGTCGCTGGCAACCTCGAAGCCAACAAGATTTTCAGCGATTTCGAAGACCTCAACGTCCCGACTGTCGCCGCGATCAACGGCATCGCCCTGGGTGGCGGTCTGGAAATGTGCCTGGCGGCGGACTACCGCGTCATGTCCGTCACGGCCAAGATCGGTCTGCCGGAAGTCAAACTGGGCATCTACCCAGGTTTTGGCGGCACTGTACGCCTGCCGCGCCTGATCGGTGCCGACAACGCCATCGAGTGGATTGCCGCCGGTAAGGAAAACCGTGCTGAAGACGCGCTGAAAGTCGGCGCAGTCGATGCAGTGGTTGAGCCAGGGAAACTGCAGGAAGCCGCTCTGGAACTGATCAAACGCGCCATCTCCGGCGAGTTCGACTACAAGGCCAAGCGTCAGCCGAAGCTGGAAAAGCTGAAGCTGAACGCCATCGAACAAATGATGGCTTTCGAAACCGCCAAAGGTTTCGTGGCAGGCCAGGCTGGCCCGAACTACCCGGCACCGGTCGAAGCGATCAAGACCATCCAGAAAGCCGCGAACTTCGGTCGCGACAAAGCGCTGGAAGTCGAAGCCGCCGGTTTCGTCAAACTGGCCAAGACCTCTGCCGCGCAGAGCTTGATCGGTCTGTTCCTGAACGACCAGGAACTGAAGAAAAAGGCCAAGGCCTACGACGAAATCGCCAAAGACGTGAAGCAGGCTGCCGTATTGGGCGCCGGCATCATGGGTGGCGGTATCGCTTATCAGTCGGCCTCCAAAGGCACGCCGATCCTGATGAAAGACATCAACGAACACGGCATCGAGCAAGGCCTGGCTGAAGCCGCCAAGCTGCTGGTCGGTCGCGTTGATAAAGGTCGCATGACCGCGGCGAAAATGGCCGAAGTGCTCAACGGCATTCGCCCGACCCTGTCCTACGGCGACTTCGGTCACGTTGACCTGGTGGTTGAAGCGGTCGTCGAGAACCCTAAGGTCAAGCAGGCTGTGCTGGCTGAAGTGGAAGACAAGGTCAAAGAGGACACCATCCTCGCGTCCAACACCTCGACCATTTCCATCACCTTGCTGGCCAAAGCCCTCAAGCGTCCGGAAAACTTCGTCGGCATGCACTTCTTCAACCCGGTGCACATGATGCCGCTGGTTGAAGTGATTCGTGGCGAGAAGTCCAGCGAGCTGGCCGTTGCCACTACCGTTGCCTACGCCAAGAAAATGGGCAAGAACCCGATCGTCGTCAACGACTGCCCGGGCTTCCTGGTCAACCGCGTCCTGTTCCCGTACTTCGGCGGCTTCGCCAAACTGGTCAGCGCCGGTGTGGACTTCGTCCGTATCGACAAGGTCATGGAAAAATTCGGCTGGCCGATGGGCCCGGCGTACCTGATGGACGTGGTCGGCATCGACACCGGCCACCACGGTCGCGACGTTATGGCTGAAGGCTTCCCGGACCGCATGAAAGACGACCGCCGTTCGGCTGTCGACGTGCTCTACGAAGCCAAGCGCCTGGGCCAGAAGAATGGCAAGGGCTTCTACGCCTACGAGACCGACAAGAAGGGCAAGCAGAAGAAAGTCGCCGACCCGTCGGTACTGGAAGTGCTCAAGCCAATCGTCTTTGAACAGCGCGAAGTGACTGACGAAGACATCATCAACTGGATGATGATCCCGCTGTGCCTGGAAACCGTGCGTTGCCTGGAAGACGGCATCGTCGAAACCGCTGCCGAAGCCGACATGGGTCTGGTCTACGGTATTGGTTTCCCTCCATTCCGTGGCGGTGCGCTGCGCTACATCGATTCGATCGGTGTTGCCGAGTTCGTTGCCCTGGCTGACCAGTACGCTGATTTGGGCGCGCTGTACCACCCGACCGCAAAACTGCGTGAAATGGCCAAAACCGGCCAACGGTTCTTCGGTTAAGCGTCCCAACTTTTGAGCGAGAGTGAAATTTTATGAGCTTGAATCCAAGAGACGTCGTGATTGTCGACTTCGGTCGTACTCCGATGGGCCGCTCCAAGGGCGGCATGCACCGCAACACCCGTGCTGAAGATATGTCGGCACACCTGATCAGCAAATTGCTGGAACGCAACGTCAAGGTCGACCCGAACGAAGTCGAAGACGTGATCTGGGGCTGTGTGAACCAGACCCTGGAGCAGGGCTGGAACATCGCTCGCATGGCGTCGCTGATGACTCAGATCCCGCACACCGCTGCCGGCCAGACCGTCAGCCGCCTGTGCGGCTCGTCGATGAGCGCTCTGCACACTGCTGCGCAAGCGATCATGACCGGCAACGGTGACGTATTCGTCGTCGGCGGCGTCGAGCATATGGGCCACGTGAGCATGATGCACGGTGTCGATCCGAACCCGCACATGTCGCTGTACGCGGCGAAAGCCTCGGGCATGATGGGCCTGACCGCTGAAATGCTGGGCAAAATGCACGGCATCACTCGCGAACAGCAGGACGCTTTCGGCGTGCGCTCCCACCAGCTCGCCCACAAGGCGACTGTGGAAGGCAAGTTCAAAGACGAAATCATCCCGATGCAGGGCTACGACGAGAACGGTTTCCTGAAACTGTTCGACTACGACGAAACCATTCGTCCGGAAACTACCCTGGAAAGCCTGGCTGCGTTGAAGCCAGCGTTTAACCCGAAGGGTGGCACCGTGACAGCCGGTACTTCGTCGCAAATCACCGATGGTGCTTCGTGCATGATCGTGATGTCGGCGCAGCGTGCACAGGATCTGGGTATCCAGCCTCTGGCGGTGATTCGTTCGATGGCAGTGGCAGGTGTGGATCCGGCAATCATGGGCTATGGTCCAGTACCGGCAACACAGAAAGCACTGAAGCGCGCGGGCCTTGGCATCAACGATATCGACTTCTTCGAGCTCAACGAAGCTTTCGCCGCACAGGCCCTGCCAGTGCTGAAAGATCTGAAAGTGCTCGACAAGATGAACGAGAAGGTTAACCTGCACGGCGGCGCGATCGCCCTGGGTCACCCGTTCGGTTGCTCCGGTGCGCGTATCTCCGGCACTTTGCTGAACGTGATGAAGCAAAATGGCGGCACCTTCGGGGTAGCCACCATGTGCATTGGTCTCGGCCAAGGCATCTCCACCGTCTTCGAACGCGTTTAAGCGTTCCGTTGACGGAAGCCGGGGCCAAGTGCCCCGGTTTTTGTTTTTCCGGATTTATTTTGTTTTTATTTTGAAAAAATTTGAGTGAGGGCCAAACCATGCCGATACAACCTGGGCTCTACCAACATTACAAAGGTCCGCAGTACCGCGTATTCAGTATTGCGCGGCATTCGGAAACGGAAGAAGAAGTGGTCTTCTACCAAGCCCTGTATGGCGATTACGGCTTTTGGGTGCGCCCCTTGAGCATGTTCCTGGAGTCGGTCGAGGTTGACGGTGAACAGGTGCCACGCTTTGCTTTGGTGCAAGCCGAACCGAGCCTTTTTACCAAGCCATAAGCTGAGAGCGCGCAGAACCCTGCGCTTGACCTCACCTTGTAGCCACTATATATAGCGGTGCCGCGTCAGGCGCCAACCGCCTTTCACTTCTAGAATTCAGGAATTTTCTGATCCATGGGCAAATCGCTGGTCATTGTGGAATCCCCGGCTAAGGCCAAGACCATCAACAAGTATCTGGGTAACCAATACGTGGTGAAGTCGAGTATCGGCCATATCCGAGACCTGCCCACCAGCGGTTCGGCTAGCGCCAGCAAAGAGCCAGCCGCCAAGCGTGGCAAGGCCGCTGCGGGTGAAGGTCCGGTGCTCTCGCCTAAAGAGAAAGCGCGCAAGCAGCTGGTCTCGCGCATGGGTGTCGATCCCGATCATGGCTGGAAAGCCAAGTACGAGATCCTCCCGGGCAAGGAAAAGGTTATCGAAGAGCTGCGCCGGCTCGCCAAGGATGCTGACACCATCTATCTCGCAACCGACTTGGATCGCGAGGGGGAAGCCATTGCCTGGCACCTGCGCGAAGCCATCGGTGGTGACGACAGCCGCTACAAGCGCGTGGTGTTCAACGAAATCACCAAGAAAGCGATTCAGGAAGCCTTCTCCAAACCAGGCGAGCTGGACATCGATCGTGTCAACGCCCAGCAGGCGCGTCGTTTCCTCGACCGCGTGGTGGGTTACATGGTTTCGCCGCTACTGTGGGCCAAGATCGCCCGTGGCCTGTCCGCCGGTCGCGTGCAATCGGTTGCCGTAAAGCTGGTGGTGGAGCGTGAGCGTGAAATCCGCGCGTTCATCCCGGAAGAGTACTGGGAAGTCCACGCTGACCTCGGCACCGCCAAGGGCGCTACCGTGCGTTTCGACGTCGCTCGCGAGAAGGGCGAAGCGTTCAAGCCGCTGAACGAAGCCCAGGCCATGGCTGCGCTGGAGAAGCTCAAGGCTTCCAGCTACAGCATCGTCAAGCGCGAAGACAAACCGACCAGCAGCAAGCCGTCGGCACCGTTCATCACGTCCACCCTGCAGCAGGCTGCGAGCAACCGCCTGGGCTTCGGCGTGAAGAAAACCATGATGATGGCCCAGCGCTTGTACGAAGCCGGCTACATCACTTATATGCGTACCGACTCCACCAACCTCTCGGCCGATGCCGTGACGATGGCGCGTACGTATATTGAAGGCGAATTCGGCAAGAAGTACCTGCCGGAAACCCCGAACGTCTACAGCAGCAAGGAAGGCGCACAAGAGGCTCACGAAGCGATTCGTCCGTCTGACGCCAACACCGAGCCAAGCAAGCTGTCGGGCATGGAGCGTGATGCAGAGCGGCTTTACGAGCTGATCTGGCGCCAGTTCCTCGCCTGCCAGATGCTGCCGGCGCAATACCTGTCGACCACGGTCACTGTCGGTGCCGGCGATTTCGAGCTGCGCGCCAAGGGCCGTATCCTGAAGTTCGACGGTTACACCCGCGTCATGCCGCAAATTGCCAAGCCTGGCGATGACGACGTACTGCCGGACATGGCCCAGGGCGACGCGATGAAGCTGATCAAGCTTGATCCGACCCAGCACTTCACCAAGCCGCCGGCGCGTTACTCGGAAGCGAGCCTGGTGAAAGAAATGGAAAAACGCGGTATCGGTCGTCCTTCGACCTACGCGGCGATCATTTCGACCATCCAGGACCGCGGCTATGTAGCGCTGCACAACCGTCGTTTCTACTCGGAAAAGATGGGTGACATCGTCACCGAGCGCCTGTCCGAGAGCTTCTCCAATCTCATGGACTACGGCTTCACCGCCGGTATGGAAGAGAATCTCGATGATGTGGCCCAGGGCGAGCGAGACTGGAAAAACGTGCTGGACGAGTTCTACGGCGACTTCAAGAAGAAGCTCGAAGTGGCCGAAAGCCCGGAAAGCGGCATGCGTGCCAACCAGCCGGTGATGACCGACATTCCGTGCCTGACCTGTGGCCGTCCGATGCAGATCCGTACCGCATCGACCGGCGTGTTCCTCGGTTGCTCGGGTTACAGCCTGCCGCCGAAAGAGCGCTGCAAGGCCACCGTCAACCTGGTGCCGGGTGATGAAATCGCCGCGGACGACGAGGGTGAATCGGAATCGCTGGTGCTGCGTGGCAAGCATCGTTGCCCGATCTGCAGCACGGCGATGGACGCTTACCTGCTCGACGAGAAGCGCAAGCTGCACATCTGCGGCAACAACCCGGATTGCGACGGCTACGAAATCGAAGAGGGCACCTATCGCATCAAGGGCTACGAAGGTCCGAGCCTGGAATGCGACAAGTGTGGCAGCGAGATGCAGCTCAAGACTGGCCGTTTCGGCAAGTTCTTCGGTTGCACCAACGCAACGTGCAAGAACACCCGCAAACTGCTGAAAAGCGGCGATGCTGCACCGCCGAAGATGGATCCGGTGAAGATGCCTGAGCTGAAATGCGAAAAGGTCAACGACACCTACATCCTGCGCGACGGGGCTTCCGGCCTGTTCCTGGCCGCCAGCCAGTTCCCGAAAAACCGCGAGACCCGTGCGCCGCTGGTCATGGAAATCATCCCGCACAAGGATGAGATCGATCCGAAGTACCACTTCCTCTGTGAAGCGCCGAAAAAGGACCCGGACGGTCTCCCTGCCGTAATCCGTTACAGCCGCAAGACCAAAGAGCAGTACGTGCAGACGGAAGTCGACGGTAAACCGACTGGCTGGAAAGCGTATTACGACGGCGGCAAGTGGACGGTTGAAGACAAGCGCCCGGCAGCCAAAGCTTAAACGGCGCTGTACATAAAAGGCCGCATGACAACCCTCGGGTTTTCATGCGGCCTTTTTGTTTGGGGCTTGCGGTGTGCTTGGGTGATCCACGACACTGTCTGACCTGCGTGAAGCAATTATTTCGTTGTGGAGGCTGCCGTCATGGCCCACGAACTCTATACCCGTACCAATCAGAAGATTTATTTCGCCGGCCTGTCGCTGGAAGCGCTTGCCAAGGCAGAAGAGGGGCGGGCGATGAACTCCCTGGCGCTGATTCAGGCCGGGCGCGAATCGGCGTTGTTTCACTTGTACGGTGCGTTGCTGGGGCTGTGCCATGAAATTGCCGGTTTCTATCGCTTGCCTCAGGCGAATGCGCCTCGGGCGGAGATGTTGCTGACTCGGGAAGTGCTGGAAGCCATTGCCATTCCCGAAATGGCCGAGATGGTCGAGTTGGCGCAAAACCCGGAAACCTGGCTGGCCAAGCTGCTGTCGGCTCATGCTGCGTTGTTCCAGCCGCCGCGTGCACCGCACAAACCCAAGGGCGACGTGACGCAGCCGCTGATCCTGGCCGTTAATCTGGATGAAGAAGATTCGCCGGAAGAGCTGAGTCGGGAGGAGTTGGAGAGCTGGCGTCAGAATCTGAAAGGCCTGGCGATTCGTTTTCGCGAAGGGTTGAACGAGTGCTGAAGGATTGAGTGTTTAACGGAGGGTCCGACGGGCTGTCCGTTTCAGGGATGAGTGCTGTGAGAAATGTCTCTTCGTAATGGCATCTGGTCAAGATCCTGAGCGAAGCCTGTCCGATGCCTATATAATCGCCGCCTTTCGTGGAGAACAGACCTTTATGCCAACGTCCTTTCTAGAAATTGTCGAGTTACCAGACGGCCGAATCGAGCTGCGCAGGGCTGAGGACGAGGGTTCTCTGGTTACTTTGGATTTCTCTGAGGATGCCAAAGCGTTCCTGCAGGGCCAACACGTGGAAGTCGCCAAGGCGATGTTGAGCGTCGGCGTTCAGATGGCTGGCCGCTTGGTTGAAGGTGATTTCAATACGGATGAGAGCTCACGGGTCCTTCATTGATCCCGTTCGTCGCTTTTTCCTGATACCGCTACAGACCGGCTTCTCTATCCTTGGAGAAGCCCCGCGCAGTTCAATGCGTGCTTCGTTTAACCCAGTCGAATGTTCAGGCTTTGTGCGTCCCCGGTCCGGGCGGCGCTGATCAACTGTTGCCGTGAAGTGGTGCTCAGTGGATTGAGCCAGCTGACGACCGTGTGGCTGCGACCCAGGCGCAACGCTTCGCAGGTCAGCTGTTGTGCACTCTGGGTGCCACGCGGTTGCAGCAACAGAATGCGTTCACGATTCAGGCCGGCGTCTCGAAGCCAGGTTTGTGTCAGGCTGGCCGGCGGGGCGATCAATGTCAGCCAGCGCGCGTCCTGATCCTCGCTCAGTTCCCTGAGGATCGGTGCCAGAAGGTTCAGGCAGTTCCCGGCCGCACCACGCAATGACAGCTCACTGAAAACTTCAGGTTCGGCGCTCCAGGGCGACTCGACCACATCCTTCAGAATCGGTGCCATCGGCTGCACCATGAACGCCTCGAACAACGGCAGTTGGGCTTGCTGTGATGTGTGTGGGAACTGCATAAAGCCTCCTTTAGCGGCGAATGACGCCGACACTCAAGCCTTCGATCACCAGTTCCTGATCTTTCAGGTTCACTTCGATAGGGGCGAATTCAGGGTTTTCTGCAATCAACCAGACTTTGCTGCCATCACGCTTGAAGCGTTTGACCGTTACTTCGTCGCCGATCCGCGCCACCACGATCTGGCCGTTGCGGGCCTCACGGGTGGTATGGACAGCCAGCAGGTCGCCGTCGAAAATGCCCACGTCCTTCATGCTCATGCCATGAACGCGCAGTAAATAGTCAGCGCGAGGATGGAAAAAGGCAGGGTTGATGTTGCAGGATTCTTCGATGTGCTGCTGGGCAAGGATCGGTGCACCGGCAGCCACTCGGCCAATGATGGGCAGGGTGGATTCGTCGGCCTTGGCTTCGAAACCAGGGATGCGGATGCCGCGGGATGCGCCCGGCGTCATCTCGATCGCACCCTTGCGAGCCAGCGCCTTGAGGTGTTCTTCCGCTGCGTTGGGCGACTTGAAACCCAGTTCCTGAGCGATTTCCGCGCGGGTCGGCGGGTAGCCGTTGTCTTCCAGGCAGCGTTTGATGAAGGCCAGAATCTCGGCTTGGCGTGGCGTCAGCTTTAGCATATTGATCGCTCTGTCTTTTTATACAGTGACTGGGATTATATACAGTGAAAGCGACTTGGCAATGCCCCTTTTTTTACCGGCCGCCAGACGGTCGATCAGCCGGCTGATTAAAGCGTCGTCGTTGTATGGTTAAATAGCTGACCGGCCATTCCCAAAACGAACCGCCAGACTTGACAAGGCCTGGACTGAAACGTATGTTTCAAACAAGTGTTTGTCAGGCGGAGTAGCCATGGCCCAGTCGGAAACCGTTGAACGCATTCTTGATGCTGCCGAGCAGTTGTTCGCGGAAAAAGGTTTCGCAGAAACCTCGTTGCGTCTGATCACCAGCAAGGCCGGTGTCAATCTGGCGGCGGTGAACTATCACTTCGGGTCGAAGAAGGCGCTGATTCAAGCCGTCTTCTCGCGTTTTCTCGGGCCGTTCTGTTTAAGCCTTGATAAAGAGCTGGAGCGGCGTCAGGCCAAGCCCGAGAACAAGCCGACACTTGAAGAACTGCTCGAAATCCTCGTCGAGCAAGCCCTGGTGGTACAGCCACGCAGCGGCAACGATCTCTCTATTTTCATGCGTTTGCTGGGGCTGGCGTTCAGTCAGAGCCAGGGTCACCTGCGTCGTTATCTGGAAGACATGTACGGCAAGGTATTCCGTCGCTACATGATGCTGGTCAACGAAGCCGCGCCACGCATTCCACCGATCGAGCTGTTCTGGCGCGTGCACTTCATGCTGGGTGCGGCAGCGTTCAGCATGTCCGGTATCAAGGCCTTGCGTGCGATTGCCGAGACCGATTTCGGCGTCAACACTTCCATTGAGCAAGTGATGCGCCTGATGGTGCCGTTCCTGGCTGCTGGCATGCGCGCCGAATCCGGCGTGACCGACTCGGCCATGGCCACTGCGCAATTGCGTCCGCGCAGCAAATCGACACAGGTTGCCGCCAAGGTTTAACCGCGCACGGGTGGGCGCGGCAGCTGACATCCGCTAAGCTAGCCGCCCATGCCGACTCTCGTTCTGAACCCGCTCCCCATAGATATCGCCGACCTGCCGGGTAAAGTCCGCAGCGGCGAACGCGTGCGAGCCGGGTTTATCGTTATCAAGGAATCTCTATGACTGCTGGCCTGCAAGGCTCGTTGATGGTGGACGTCGCCGGTACCTGGCTGACGGCTGAAGATCGCCAATTGTTACGCCAACCGGAAGTGGGCGGCCTGATCATTTTTGCCCGCAACATCGAACACCCGCGTCAGGTGCGCGAACTGAGCGCCGCCATCCGCGCCGTTCGACCTGATCTGCTGCTGGCAGTGGATCAGGAGGGCGGGCGGGTGCAGCGCCTGCGCCAGGGCTTCGTGCGACTGCCGGCCATGCGCGCCATTGCCGACAACCCGAATGCCGAATACCTGGCCGAGCAATGCGGCTGGATCATGGCGACTGAAGTGTTGGCCGTCGGCCTAGACCTGAGTTTTGCCCCGGTGCTGGATCTGGATTACCAGCGCAGCGCCGTGGTCGGTACCCGTTCGTTCGAAGGTGACCCGGAACGCGCCGCGCTGCTGGCAGGTGCATTTATCCGTGGCATGAACAGCGCCGGCATGGCCGCCACCGGTAAACACTTCCCCGGCCACGGCTGGGCGGAGGCCGATTCCCACGTCGCGATCCCGAATGACGAGCGCAGCCTCGACGAGATCCGCGCCAACGACCTGGTGCCGTTTGCCAAATTGAGCAAGCAACTGGCCGCCGTCATGCCGGCCCATGTCATTTATCCACAAGTCGATTCCCAGCCGGCCGGCTTCTCCCGCCGCTGGTTGCAGGACATCCTGCGCGGCGAGTTGCAGTTCGACGGCGTGATCTTCAGCGATGACCTGTCGATGGCCGGCGCTCACGTGGTCGGCGATGCTGCCAGCCGTATTGAAGCCGCGCTCAGCGCTGGTTGCGACATGGGCCTGGTGTGCAACGACCGCGCCGCTGCGGAGCTCGCGCTGAGTGCCGCCCAGCGTCTGAAGGTCAAGCCGTCCGAGCGCATTGCGCGGATGCGCGGCCAGTCGTATGCCAGCACTGAATACCGTCAAGACCCGCGCTGGCTGACGGCCATTGGTGCGCTCAAAGACGCTCAACTGATTGAATAAGGACTTTACGTTATGACGGTTTACGCGATTATCGGTGGCACCGGCCTGACTCAACTGGAAGGCCTGAGCATTCGTCAGTCACTGGCGGTGGACACCCCTTACGGCACGCCTTCGGCCGAGGTGCAGATCGGTGAGTACGCCGGCAAGGAAGTGCTGTTCCTCGCGCGTCACGGTCACCCGCACCGTTTCCCGCCGCATCAGGTGAACTACCGCGCCAACCTCTGGGCACTTAAGCAGGCCGGCGCCGAAGCGATTCTTGCGGTCAACGCAGTCGGTGGGATTCATGCCGCGATGGGCACCGGGCATTTCTGCGTGCCGCATCAACTGATCGATTACACCAGCGGTCGCGAACACACCTATTTTGCCGATGACCTGGAACAGGTCACCCACATCGACTTCAGCTATCCCTACAGCGAACCGCTGCGCGAGCAATTGATCGCGGCATTGGCAGCTGAAGGCGTTGGCTACAGCAGTCATGGCGTGTATGCCTGCACGCAGGGGCCGCGCCTGGAAACGGTGGCGGAAATTGCGCGTCTGGAGCGTGACGGTTGCGACATCGTCGGCATGACCGGCATGCCGGAAGCGGCATTGGCACGTGAGCTGGCGCTGGATTACGCGTGCCTGGCGCTGGTGGTGAACCCGGCGGCGGGCAAGTCGACGGCTGTCATTACCATGGCCGAGATCGAGCAGGCGTTGCATGACGGAATGGGTAAGGTGAAGTCGACGTTGGCGCGGGTGTTGAAGGGCTGAGATAGTCTTTAGGCCGAGTCGCTCCCTTCGCGGGCAAGTCGGGTCGCCGCACCGCTCGCTCCTACAGGTATCGAGTTATCCCTTGTAGGAGCTGGCTTGCCAGCGATAGCGATTCAACTGCCACCGCTACTTATCGATCTTCTCCGGCAGCGGCGCAAACAACGCCTCAATATCATCACTCTGCAACTTCCAGTCCCCAGCCTTGCGCCCATCCAGCACGCCTGCTGCCAAGTCGGATTTTTCCTTCTGCAGGTGCTGAATTTTCTCTTCCACCGTGCCCCGGGCAATCATCTTGTAAACGAACACCGGTTTCTCCTGGCCGATGCGATACGCGCGGTCAGTCGCCTGGTTTTCCGTCGCAGGGTTCCACCACGGGTCGTAGTGAATCACCGTATCCGCTTCGGTCAGGTTCAAGCCAACACCGCCTGCCTTCAAGCTGATCAGAAAGATCTGACGTTTGCCGCTCTGGAAGTCTTTCACCGGGGAACGTCGGTCGCGAGTCTGCCCGGTCAGCAACGCATACTCCACGCCGCGCTTCTTCAGTTCGACCTCGATTAACGCCAGCATCGAAGTGAACTGCGAAAACAGCAAAATCCGTCGGCCTTCCTCGAACAACTCCTCAAGCATTTCCATCAGGCTGTCGAGCTTGCCCGAGGTGCTTCCGCGCGTCGGCAGGGCTGCGTCGTTGACCAGGCGCAAGTCGCAGCAGACCTGACGCAGCTTCAGCAACGCCTCAAGGATGATGATCTGGCTGCGTGCCACGCCTTTGCGGGTGATTTCGTCGCGGACTTTCTTGTCCATCGCCAAACGCATGGTTTCGTACACATCCCGTTGGGCTTCGTTGAGTTCGACCCAATGGATGATTTCAGTTTTCGGCGGCAATTCCGTCGCCACCTGCTCTTTTGTCCTGCGCAGCAGGAACGGTTTGATCCTGCCGTTGAGGTGTTGAAGTCGTACTTCGCTGGCGCGCTTTTCAATCGGCACGCGGTAATCGCGGTTGAAGCTTTTCACGTCGCCGAGCCAGCCGGGCAGCAGGAAGTGAAACAGCGACCACAGCTCACCCAGGTGGTTTTCCAGTGGCGTACCGCTCAGGCACAAACGCTGGCGTGCATTCAGTTCGCGCGCGGCGTGGGCGGCTTTGCTGTTGGGGTTCTTGATGTATTGCGCTTCGTCCAGCACCAACACGTGCAGTGGCTGTGCGGCCAGGCGTTCGACGTCCTTGGGCAGCAGCGCGTAGGTGGTCAGGATCAGGTCGTAATCGGCCAGACTGTCGAAATGCTTTTTACGACTGGCGCCGTACAGTGCCAGTACTTTCAGTTGCGGCGTGAAGTGCGCCGCTTCGTCGAGCCAGTTGGGAATCAGGCTGGTGGGCATCACCACCATGCACGGACGATCGAGGCGCCCGGCGTTTTTCTCACTGAGAACATGCGCCAGGGTTTGTAGGGTTTTGCCCAGGCCCATGTCATCCGCGAGAATCCCGCCAACCTCCAGTTGCCGCAGCGACTGCATCCAGCTCAAGCCTTCCAGCTGATAGGGGCGCAAGGTCGCGTTCAAGCCTTCCGGTGCTGTCGCGGTGTAGTCCTTGATGTCCCGCAGACGCTGGGCAAAGCTGCGCATCTGTTCGCCACCTTCCCAGAGCAGCGGCAGGTCTTCCAGCGGATTCAGGCGCGTCGCGTCGGCCTTGCTCAGGCGCAGCGTGGTTTCGCCGGGCTCTTGCAGATAGAACTCGCCGAGGGTCGCCAGCACCGGTTTCAATCGGCCAAAGGGCAGAGCGACTTGCAACGGCCCATGCTCGGAGTTCGGGCGATGGGGGATGTTCACCAAAATCAATTCATCGTCGCGACGCCGTGCGAGGCGTTCCGGGTTGAGGATCTCGGTGTGGGAGCGCATCAGGTTCAACAGGATGGGCAGCAGACTCAACCGCTCGCCATTGACGATGATCCCCAGTTCCAGATCAAACCAGTCGCGCTCCGGCGCCTGTTCGACGGTGGCGTACCAGTCGTCCACGGCGGTCAGGTCGAAACCGAAATCCTCGTCGATCTGCAACTCCCAGCCTTGAGTGCGCAGCTTCGGCAACTCATTGAGCGTGAAGGTCAGCCAGGCACTGTCATTGACCATTTCATAGAGTTCGCCGGCACTTTCCGGCAAGGCTTTACTTTGGCGGGTGGCGATCTTGAAACCGAGGATTCGTAACTGTTCCCTGTAGGCCTGTTCGACTTCCGGGTGGCGTTTTATCCGTAATGTCTGTGCCTCCTGACGTATCAGGATGTCGGCGTTTTTCTGCCCGCAAACGTATTCATCCAGATAGCTGAAGGACAACGCAGCACGATGCTGGATGTAACGCTGCATCTTGCCGTTGCGCGGCTCGAAGGCGCTGAACTCAATGCTCGCCAGCCACAGGCGCGGCACCGGTTGCACGTTGTCCACCAGCACTTGCGGCGGTGCTTTCGGGCTGCGGTTTTCCAGTACGGCCTGGAGTTTTTCCAGCAATTCGGCGTCTTGAGCGGCGGCGGGGTAGGCGAGGGTTTCCTGCACCTTCAACAGCACGGCTGCGCAATGTTTGCAGTTGCTGCGGACCGGGCATGTACACGTGGCATCGACCATCAGCAGCGTGCTTTTGGCTGACTCGCGCAGGCGAATGGTCTGACGGTAAACGTTACCGCCAGAACCTTCGCACGCGGCAGTAATGGTTGCGTCGCCGACTTCCACGATCCTGACGCGGTTCTCCAGCGCATAGCGGCGGCCGCGCTCCAGGCTTTGTTCCTTGAATCGACTGACCCATGAAGGTGCCAGGGGTTTGCTCAGGGTCGCGGGCATAGGGACTTCAATCAGTCCGGAATTTGTTCGGGGACTGGCCGAGGCGCAGGGGCGGTGAGCGAGGTGATCTTGATCAGCAGGCCGAGGTGACCGTTGTCGAGGAAGTTCAACTGGCCGTTCTTGGTGTGGCTTTCTTGTTTGAGGCGTTCGCTGGCGGTCACCATGCCGTTGGCGTCGATCTGGTTGACCCAGAAGTCGGCGTCAACGTCGGTGAAGCGCCCCAGTTTCAGGTTCAGCGTGCCCTCGATCGGGAACTGGCCAAACTGTTCCTTGCCGTCGCTGACCGCAACTTTGCTGGCTTCTTCGCCGAGATTTTGCTGCCAGGCCTTGTGCAGCAACACCGTGTATTCATTGCTGGCGGTGAGTTTTTCCACTTCGCCATTCAGGCTCGGCGTACGCAGGCTCTCGGGGCGGATTTGCTGGGCGCCGGCGGCCCAGTCTTCCGGCGCGGCGCGGCTGACGATGGCGGGCACAGCGTTTTGCCGGACCAGAATCATTTCGATCTGATACAGGTCATCGGCAAACGCCGTTGGGGCGACCAGGGTGGTCAGCAAAGTCAGTAAACGAAACAGGCGCATGCGGCGTCCTTCAAGCAGTTTTCGGAATGAGGCATTCAAGCAATGCCTCTACAGTATTAAAGCGCTCTTCCGGGCGCTCCATCGGGACCATGAATTTAAACATCGTGGCCCCTTCGAATTTGTAGCGTTTAGGCTGGCCCTGAATCAGTTTGATCAGGGTCAGCGGATCGACCGGTGTCTGCGCCGCGAACTCGATCCGGCCGCCTTGCGGGCCGCCGTCGACTTTTTTGATGCCCAGCACTTCGGCTTGCAACTTCAGCCCCGTGATGCGCATCAGGTTCTTGGTCGGCTCCGGCAGCAGGCCGAAACGGTCGATCATCTCGACTTGCAGGTCCTTGAGACCATCCTCATCGGTGGCCGAGGCGATGCGTTTGTAGAGAATCAGCCGCGCGTGGACATCCGGCAGATAGTCTTCGGGAATCAGCGCCGGAACACGCAAATTGACTTCCGGGCCACCGCCCAAAGGCTGATCGAGATTCGGTTGTTCGCCCTTGCGGATCGACTTCACCGCACGCTCGAGCATCTCCATGTACAGGGTGAAGCCGACCGCCTGGATCTGTCCGCTCTGGCCGTCGCCCAGCAGTTCGCCGGCGCCACGGATTTCCAGGTCGTTGGTGGCGAGCACGAAGCCCGCGCCGAGGTCCTGGGTATTGGCGATCGCCTCCAGACGCTTTTCTGCGTCCGGGGTGATTTGCTGGCGCGGCGGTGTCAGCAGATAAGCATAGGCCTGGTGGTGACTGCGACCGACGCGGCCACGCAACTGGTGCAACTGCGCCAGGCCGAATTTGTCGGCGCGCTCGATGATGATGGTGTTGGCGCTCGGCACGTCGATGCCGGTCTCGATGATGGTCGAGGCGATCAGCACGTTGAAGCGCTTGTGGTAGAAGTCGCTCATCACCTGTTCGAGTTCGCGTTCGCGCATCTGCCCGTGGCCGATGCCGATCCGCGCTTCCGGCACCAGCTCGGCGAGGTCGGCGGCGCATTTCTCGATGGTCTTCACGTCGTTGTGCAGGTAGTAGACCTGGCCGCCACGCAGCAGCTCCCGCAGCAACGCCTCTTTGACCGTGCTCTTGTTCTGCTCCATGACGAACGTCCGCACCGACAGGCGACGGGCCGGCGGTGTCGCGATGATCGACAGGTCACGCATGCCGGACACTGCCATGTTCAGCGTGCGCGGAATCGGCGTGGCGGTCAGCGTGAGGATGTCGACTTCGCTGCGCAGTGCCTTGAGCTGTTCTTTCTGACGGACACCGAAACGGTGTTCTTCATCGATGATCACCAGCCCGAGGTTTTTGATTTTTACGTCGTCTTGCAGCAACTTGTGCGTGCCGATGACGATGTCGATCTTGCCTTCGGCAAGGTCGGCGACGGCGGCATTCACTTCCTTGGTCGACTTGAAGCGGCTCATCACTTCCACAGTCACCGGCCAGTCGGCAAAGCGGTCGCGGAAACTGTTGTAGTGCTGTTGGGCGAGCAGGGTGGTCGGCACCAGGATCGCCACCTGACGACCACCGTGCACCGCAATGAACGCTGCGCGCATCGCCACTTCGGTCTTGCCGAAACCGACATCGCCGCAGACCAGGCGGTCCATCGGTTTTGGCGCGAGCATGTCGGCGCGCACGGCTTCGATGGTGGTTTGCTGGTCCGGGGTTTCTTCGAACGGGAACCCGGCGCTGAAAGTGGCGTAATCGGCTTTCGGATCTTCGAAGGCATAACCTTCGCGAGCGGCGCGGCGGGCATAGATGTCGAGCAATTCCGCCGCCACATCGCGCACCTGTTCGGCGGCTTTGCGTTTGGCTTTCTGCCAGGTTTCCGAGCCGAGACGGTGCAATGGGGCCAGGGCGTCGTCGCTGCCGGTGTAGCGGGCGATCAGGTGCAGGTTGGCCACCGGCACGTACAGTTTGGCGCCTTCTGCGTATTGCAGGGTCAGGAACTCGGCGGCTTGATCGTCGATTTCCAGCGTCGCCAGGCCCAGATAGCGGCCAACGCCGTGATCGATGTGCACCACCGGCGCGCCTTCGCGCAGTTCGGTGAGGTTTTTGATCACGGCGTCGTTGTTGGCGTCGGCGCGTTTTTCACGGCGACGGCGCTGCATCACGCGCTGACCGAACAACGGACTTTCGGCGACCAGCGCCAGGGCCGGATCGTCGAGCACCAGGCCTTCGTCGAGCGGTGCGATGGTGATCGCCAGGCGCTCCTTGCTCGCGACAAAGTCGGGCCAGCTGTCGACGGTTTTCGGTCGCAGCTTCAGGCGTTCCAGCAGTTCCAGCAGCACTTCACGACGGCCCGCAGATTCGGCGGTGAACAGCACGCGACCCGGGAACTCGTCGAGGAAACCGGCCAGTGCGGCCAGCGGTTGAGTGGCTTTGGCTTCGATGGCCAGGTTCGGCAGTTCTCGCGCCGGGAAGCGCTCGCGGCCGACACCGGTTTCAACGTCCTGTTGACTGGCGACGACGCGCGGCCAGTTCTTCAGGCGTGCAAAACAGTCCTCCACCGGCAGGAACAATTCGGCTGGCGGTAATAAAGGACGGGACGGATCGACACGGCGCTCTTCATAACGATTGCGCACGTCGTTCCAGAAGTTTTCCGCCGCCTGCTCGATGCCTGGCAGGGAAAACACCTGGGTGTCCTGGGGCAGGTAATCGAACAGGGTCGAGGTTTCGTCGAAGAACAGCGGCAGGTAGTACTCGATACCCGCCGGTGTAATCCCGCTGCTCAGATCCTGAAAGATCGGGCAGCGGCGGAAATCGACATCGAAGCGCTCACGGAAGCGTGCCTTGAAACGGGTGACCGCATCTTTCTGCAGCGGGAATTCCCGTGCAGGTAGCAAGCGGACCGTGTCGACTTTATCGATGGAGCGCTGGTTTTCCGGATCGAAGGTACGCAGCGTTTCGATTTCGTCATCGAACAGGTCAATCCGGAAGGGCAGTTTGCTGCCCATCGGGAACAGATCGATCAGCGAGCCGCGGACAGTGAATTCGCCGTGCTCGTACACCGTGTCGACGTAGCGATAACCGCTGGCCTCAAGCCGGGTGCGCATTTGCTCGACGTCGAGCTTCTGGCCAACGTCCAGCACCAGGCTGCTGCCGAGCAGGAATTTGGTCGGCGCCAGGCGATGCAGGGCTGTGGTGATCGGCACCACCAGCACGCCATGGCTCAACTCCGGCAATCTATATAGAGCAGCGATGCGCTGGGAAATGATGTCCTGGTGTGGCGAAAACAGATCGTAGGGCAGGGTTTCCCAGTCCGGGAAATGCAGCACCGGCAAATCCGGGGCGAAGAAACCCAGCTCCTGCTCCAGCCGCTCGGCACTTTGGCTGTCGGCGGTCAGTAGCAGGGTAAAGCGCTTGGCAGCGCTGGCAGCCTCGGCAATGGCCAGGCTCAGGGCGGCACCGGGCAGGTTGCCCCAGTGCTGTTTACCTGCCGCGGCAGGGAGAAGCGGTAGACGCAGAACGGGCACGGAAGGTTGAGCTCCAAGCGTTGCGACAAAGTCGGTAATTGTAGCGGCCCCGGGTGCCGCCTGTCAGTTGCTGACTGTGTCTATTACGCAGGTTTGGCGAAATGTAGTGGTAAAGACAAAAAACGCCGGTTTTTTGCTGAAAATTACTGATTATGTAGTGGCAAAACGACTGAGTGTTACGGAGGGTTACGGATAAGACGGCGATGTCTCCAAAAAATTGACTTCGCTGAAAGCCGCGGTTTTACTGGGCTTCGGCGGTGCGTAATTTTTTTGAAGAAGAAATTGTTACGGATCGCACGACAGGCGCGCATTGCTACGAGAGACACTCGGCGGCATAATGTAGCCCCTTTTTTCTGCCCCTACATGTGGAAGGTTCCCGTGACTCAGAAGCCCGACCAGTGTCTTGGTGAATGGATCGACCGTGAAGCACTCGCAGAAGCGATGATTCCGCTTATCGGTCAGCTCTACCGCAATAACAACGTGGTGAGCTCGATCTATGGCCGCAGCCTGATCAACCAGTCTGTCATCGCGATTCTCAAAGCTCACCGCTTTGCTCGCCATCGTTCTTCCGACGATAGCGAACTCTCCGTCCACGAAACATTCCCTCTGCTGAAAGCCATGAGCGAGCTCAAGCTCGGCGCGGCTTCGGTAGATTTGGGCAAGTTGGCGTACAAATTCCGCGTCGAAGGCAATGGCCGTACTGCCGAGCAGTTCGTCCGTGAAGAAATGGCTGAAGTGGTTGGCCAGCAAAACGCCTCCGCTCGCAAAGGCACCGACGTTGTGCTGTACGGCTTCGGTCGTATCGGCCGTCTGCTGGCGCGCATCCTGATCGAAAAAACCGGTGGCGGCGACGGCCTGCGTCTGCGTGCCATCGTGGTGCGCAAGGGCGCCGAGAACGACCTGACCAAGCGCGCCAGCCTGCTGCGCCGCGATTCGGTACATGGTTCGTTCAACGGCACCATTACCATCGATGAAGAAAACAACACCATCACCGCCAACGGCAACCTGATCCAGGTTATCTACGCGAAGAACCCGACTGAAGTGGATTACACCCAGTACGGCATCAAAGACGCGCTGCTGGTGGACAACACCGGTGTATGGCGTGACGCCGATGGCCTGGGTCAGCACCTGGCGTGCCCGGGTATCGACCGCGTTGTTCTGACCGCGCCTGGCAAAGGCAAGCTGAAGAATATCGTTCACGGCATCAACCACGGCGAAATCACCGCTGACGACAAGATCGTTTCGGCTGCTTCCTGCACCACCAACGCCATCGTGCCGGTGCTGAAGGCTGTCAACGACAAGTTCGGCATCGTCAATGGTCACGTTGAAACGGTTCACTCGTACACCAACGACCAGAACCTGATCGACAACTTCCACAAGGGCGATCGCCGTGGCCGTAGCGCCGCGTTGAACATGGTAATCACCGAGACCGGTGCTGCCACCGCTGCTGCCAAGGCTTTGCCTGAGCTGGCTGGCAAGCTGACCGGTAACGCGATCCGTGTTCCGACGCCAAACGTGTCGATGGCCATTCTCAACCTGAACCTTGAGAAAGCCGCCACCCGTGAAGAGATGAACGAGTACCTGCGCTACATGGCGCTGCACTCCGATCTGCACAAGCAAATCGACTTCGTCAATTCGCAGGAAGTAGTTTCCACCGACTTCGTTGGCTCGCGCCACGCAGGCGTTGTGGACGCTGAAGCAACCATCACCCAAGACAACCGCGTTGTTCTGTACGTTTGGTACGACAACGAATTCGGTTACAGCTGCCAGGTGGTTCGCGTGATGGAAGACATGGCCGGTGTAAACCCGCCAGCATTCCCGCGCTAAGCCTTAGCTGCACATGAAAACGCCCCGACTTTGGTCGGGGCGTTTTTGTTTGTGGGGGCTTTTGAGCCGTCTCGCCAGGTCGGGCCTCATCGCTAGCAGGCTAGCTCCCACAGGGGGCTTGTGAGCGACACAGATCCAATGTAGGAGCGAGGCTTGCCCGCGAAAGCGGTCTGTCAGACGCCGCCAACCACCGCCGCCTGCGCCGTCCGCAACTCATGCCGGTTACCACGGAACAACACCAGCGTCGCAATCAACCCCAGCACTGCCGCGCCGCTGAGCCAGATCCCCGGCGCAGCCTTGTTATCCAGCACATGAATCAGGTACGTACAGGCTGCCGGCGTAAACCCGCCGAAGGTTGCCGTCGCCAGGCTGTAGGCCAGAGAGAAGCCGGTCGTACGAACTTCCACTGGCATGATCTCGGTCAGCGCCACGACCATGGCGCCGTTGTACGAGCCATACAGGAATGACAACCACAACTCGACGATCAGCAAATGGCTGAAGCTCGGGTTTGCCACCAGCCACGACAGGGCCGGGTAAGCGGTGAGAATCGCCAGAATGGTCGCCGCGAGAAGCAGGGGTTTTCGCCCGATCCTGTCGGACACAGCACCCATCACCGGCAGCCAGAAAAAGTTCGACAGGCCGATACAGACCGTCACCAGCAACGCATCCAGATCAGACAGGTGCAGTTCGGCCTTGCCGAAGGTCGGGGTGTAGGCGGTGATCAGGTAGAACGACACCGTGGTCATCACCACCAACGCCATGCCGGCGATGACAATGCCAAAGTTCTGACCGATCGAGTGGACGATTTCCCGCAGGGTAGGGCGGTGTTTTCGTGCCTGGAACTCAGGCGTTTCTTCCAGCGAACGGCGAATCACGAAGATCACCGGCACGATCATGCAGCCGATCAGGAACGGCACGCGCCACCCCCATTCACCCATTTCTTCCGGGCTGAGCCAGTGGTTCAAACCCACCCCCAGCAGGCCGGCAAACACCACCGCCGCTTGCTGACTGGCAGACTGCCAACTGACGAAGAACCCTTTGCGCCCCGGTGTGGAAATCTCCGCGAGATACACCGACACACCGCCCAGTTCCACGCCGGCAGAGAAGCCTTGCAGCAGTCGGCCGAACAGCACGATCAGCGGCGCGGCCACGCCCAGCGTGGCGTAACCCGGCACGCAGGCAATCAGCACCGTGCCGGCCGCCATCATCGCGAGGGTGATGATCAAGCCTTTGCGGCGGCCATGCCGGTCGATGTAGGCGCCGAGGAAAATCGCCCCCAACGGGCGCATCAGGAAACCGGCACCGAAGGTGGCCAGCGACAGCATCAGAGAAGCGAAAGCGCTGTCGGTGGGGAAGAAGGTTTTGGCGATGGCTGTGGCGTAAAAGCCGTAGACCATGAAATCGAACATCTCGAGAAAGTTGCCGCTGACAACGCGAAAAATCGCTTTGCCTTTGCCGGTCGTGGAGGACATGTCTGGATACTCACTTTTTAAATCTTGTAAGAAAGCGTTTCGCGTGTGTCCCATAATGGCTGGCGTGCTTTTACTGGGAGATGAAGATTTGTTAACTGGACGTTGGAAGGTGGTTGTGATGCTGGCTGGTGTTTTGGCTGGCTGCGGCAATGGCGATTCCATGGAAAGCGTCGGCGGCCCGACTATGGGCAGCACTTATTCAATCAAATACGTGCGCCATGCCAATCTGCCTGCGCCCGCACAGGTGCGCAGCGAAGTGGAGAAGATCCTCGCCGAGGTCGACAAGCAAATGTCTACCTATCGCAGCGATTCGGACATCGAACGCTTCAACGATCTGCCCGCCAATCGCTGTCAGAAAATGCCCGCGTCCATCCTCAAATTGATCCGCGTTGGTGAACAACTGTCAGAGCAAAGCGAAGGATCCTACGACCTGACCGTGGAGCCACTGCTCAATCTCTGGGGATTCGGCCCCCGGGCGCGTGAAGAAAAAGTGCCCAATGCCCAAGCGCTTGCCGAGGTGCGGCAGCGAGTCGGCTATCAGCATCTGCGTATCGAAGGCGATCAGTTGTGCAAGGACGCCGCCGTCGAAGTCGACTTCAATAGCATCGCCGCCGGCTACGCCGTCGATACGATTGCCGCAAAACTCGACGCGATGGGCATCCACGACTACCTCGCCGAAGCCACCGGCGAACTCAAGGCTGCCGGCAAGAAACTTGATGGCTCGCCGTGGCGCATCGCGCTTGAACAACCCCGAGACGATCAGCAAGTTGCCGAACGCATCATCGCGGTCGACGGCTACGGCGTTTCCACTTCCGGCGACTATCGCAACTATTTTCTGCAGGACGGGCGGCGTTATTCCCACACCTTCGATGCTCACACCGGTACGCCGGTCTCACACACCCTGGCGTCAGTCACGGTCATTCATCCTTCAGCGTTGATGGCCGATGGCCTATCGACGCTGTTGCTGATTCTTGGTCCTGAACGGGGTTGGGACTATGCCGAAACCCACAACATAGGTGCATTCTTTGTGATTCGTGCCGATACAGGTTTCGTCATACGTACCAATCAGGCTTTTGAGCGTCTCAGTGGCGGTAAAACCGAATGATTACGGTGATGCACGCATTGAAAACTGGCGTTGTAGTGCAGGCAAAAGTAGCCTACGACGCGACCAAGGGTTAATGTGCGCGGCGTTGACGCTTCTATAGACTGTGTCCGGGTTCTGCACTGGCCCCAAATTGTTCCTTCACGCCGCAGATCGGCGTGATTTAGCCGCAGGTGCCGAGAGCGCCGCGGCCTGTTCTGAGGAGTATGCATGGCTGTCTACAACTACGACGTGGTGGTGCTGGGTTCCGGCCCGGCGGGAGAAGGCGCGGCAATGAACGCCGCCAAAGCAGGGCGCAAGGTGGCGATGGTCGATAGTCGTCGCCAGGTTGGCGGCAACTGCACCCACCTGGGCACCATCCCGTCCAAGGCACTGCGTCACTCCGTCCGGCAGATCATGCAGTTCAACACCAACCCGATGTTCCGGGCCATTGGTGAGCCGCGCTGGTTCTCGTTCCCGGACGTGCTGAAAAGCGCCGAGAAAGTCATTTCCAAACAAGTCGCTTCGCGCACCGGCTACTACGCCCGTAACCGCGTCGACGTGTTCTTCGGCACCGGCAGCTTCGCCGACGAGCAAACCATCGAAGTGGTCTGCGCCAACGGTGTAGTTGAAAAACTGGTGGCCAAGCACATCATCATCGCCACCGGCTCGCGTCCTTATCGTCCGGCGGACATCGATTTCCATCACCCGCGTATCTACGATAGCGACACCATCCTCAGCCTCGGCCACACCCCGCGCAAACTCATCGTTTACGGCGCTGGCGTGATCGGTTGCGAATACGCGTCGATCTTCAGTGGTCTGGGTGTACTGGTTGAGCTGGTAGACAACCGCGGTCAGTTGTTGAGCTTCCTCGACTCGGAAATCTCCCAGGCGCTGAGCTACCACTTCAGCAACAACAACATCACGGTTCGCCACAACGAAGACTACGACCGCGTCGAAGGCGTGGACAACGGCGTGATCCTGCACCTCAAGTCCGGCAAGAAGATCAAGGCCGACGCCTTGCTCTGGTGCAACGGTCGTACCGGCAACACCGATCAGTTGGGTCTGGAAAACATCGGCGTCAAGGTCAACAGCCGTGGCCAGATCGAAGTCGACGAAGCCTACCGCACCTGCGTGCCGAACATTTACGGCGCCGGTGACGTGATCGGCTGGCCGAGCCTGGCCAGTGCCGCGCACGACCAGGGCCGTTCGGCCGCTGGCAGCATCGTCGACAACGGCAGCTGGCGCTTCGTCAACGACGTACCGACCGGCATCTACACCATTCCGGAGATCAGCTCGATCGGTAAGAACGAGCAGGAGCTGACTCAGGCAAAAGTGCCGTACGAAGTGGGCAAGGCGTTCTTCAAGGGCATGGCGCGTGCGCAGATCGCCGGCGAGCCTCAGGGCATGCTGAAGATCCTGTTCCACCGCGAAACGCTGGAAGTGCTGGGCGTTCACTGCTTCGGTTATCAGGCGTCGGAGATCGTGCACATCGGTCAGGCGATCATGAACCAGCCGGGCGAACTGAATACGCTGAAGTACTTCGTCAACACCACGTTCAACTACCCGACCATGGCCGAAGCCTATCGGGTAGCGGCGTACGATGGCCTCAACCGGCTTTTTTGAGCGGCTCCGGCCGGTGGCCTGAGCCGGCCGGGGAGACCGATTTCAGCAATTCTCGAGCGTGGCGGTGGCCAAACCGGGAAAGTCTGTAATCAGGCTGTCAACGCCGAAGTCGGCGAGTCTGCGCATCAGCGCGGGCTCGTTGACTGTCCACACCGACACATGCAACCCCTGTCGCTGTGCCTTCTCCAGGCGCTCCGGCGTGCACAGGGTCCAGTTCAGCGCCAGAATCTCACAGCCATAGCTTGCCGCGACTTTCAACGGGTCGAGCCAGGCGTACTCGGCTACCAATCCGCGGGACACGTCCGGCACCAGGTCCAGCGCGGCTTTCAGTACTTCGCGCGAGCTTGAAGTGATGGTCACCTTGTCGAGCAGGCCATGACGCACGGCCATTTCACGAATCGCCAGGACGGTGGTTGCGGCTCGGGTGCGTGAAGCGCTTTTGACTTCCAGTTGCCAGTGTTCGAAATCGCATTTCTCGAACAGCTCTTCCAGCGTAGGAATAGGGCACGGCTTGATCCAGCCCGGTCCACCCTTGCGCGCGTCGTAGGTCACCAGCTCGGCGGCCGTGTGCTCGACCACCTTGCCGCGTCGGTCGGTAGTGCGCTTGAGCGTCGGGTCGTGGATGACCATCAGCTCGCCGTCCATGGACAGGTGCAGGTCCAGTTCGCAACGGCGCACGCCGTGCTTGAGGCATTGCTGAAAGCTGTTCAGCGTGTTTTCCGGTGCTTCGCCCTTGGCGCCGCGATGGCCGTAGATGAGGGTCACGGTTCTTCCTTAAATTAATTGCCTGATTCGTTTTCGCGGGCCAGGCGTCGTTCCTGGGCCTGCTTTTGCAGAATGTAGCGGGCCAGCAGTTGGCGCTGGGCATCGGTCGGGCGTTCGAACTCGGTGCCGATGTCGAAGCCGCCGCCCTTGCGGTCGCAATGGGTGACGCGCGCCCGAAGCAACAGGCCGAGGGCTTGTGGCATCAACACCAGTTTCACCGACAAGTGAGTGCCTTCAGCGATAGCGGTCGGATTCTGGAAGTCGATGCCGCCTTCCGAGATGATCACTGGCTGCGGCTCGCCGATCTGCCCAAGCACGGTGATGGCGATCACCTGGCTGAGCAGATCGATGCGTTTGTTCTGGGATTTCAGGAACGCCGCGAGGGTGCGGTCGCGTTCGCTGATCTGGCGCAGCAGGTGTTGCGACTCGAATTCGCTCAGGTGCAATTCGCTGAGCAGGTTGAAGAGTGGGGAAGCATCCTGCAACACTTCCTGGCCTGCGGCTTCGGGAGCGGACAGGGGCCGAATTTCCAGTGCGATCGTGTCCTCGATACGGTAGTATTCGCGGCGATCTTCTTCATCTAATGTCGACATGGCGAACCCATGGTAGCGGCGGTGGTCTGAGTGTAAAGCTGGTTATCGACCCCCGCCACAAGGACGTTCCTTTTCCCTCCGAACAAGCCCCGACATGTTCAGACCTCTCTTCGTATTTATTGGCACGCGTTATACCCGTGCAAAGCGTCGCAATCATTTTGTGTCGTTCATTTCCCTGACTTCGATCATCGGTCTTGCCCTCGGCGTGATCGTGATGATCGTCGTGCTGTCGGTCATGAACGGCTTCGATCATGAGATGCGCACGCGCGTGTTGGGCATGGTGCCCCACGCGACCATCGAGTCCGGTGAGCCGATCAGCGACTGGCAAGGCCTCGCCGCCAAGGTCAAGCAGAACCCGCAAGTGACGGCCGTGGCGCCGTTTACCCAGATGCAGGGGTTGCTGACCAACAACGGCAAGGTCTCCAAGGTGCTGCTCAATGCCATCGACCCGGCGCTGGAACGTCAGGTGTCGATCATTGACAAGTTCATGCTGCAGGGCAAACTCGACGACCTCGCGCCCGGCAGTTTCGGCATCGTCATCGGCGACAAGGCGGCCGCCAAGCTCGGCGCGGCCATCGGCGACAAGCTGACCTTTGTGGCGCCGGAAGTCACCGTGACCCCGGCCGGCATGTTTCCGCGCATGAAACGCTTTACCGTGGTCGGCATCTTCCATGTTGGCGCCGGTGAAATCGACGGTTACCTGGGCGTCACCAATCTGCAGGATCTGGCGAAGCTGCACCGCTGGAAGCCGGATCAGGTGCAGGGCATCCGCCTGAAGTTCGACGACCTGTTCCAGGCACCACGCACCGCGTGGAACATCGCCCAGCAGCTCGGTGAAGACCATTTCTACGCCCGCGACTGGACCCGCACCCACGGCAATCTGTATCAGGCTATCCGCATGGAAAAAGCCATGATCGGTCTGCTGTTGCTGCTGATCGTTGCCGTGGCCGCGTTCAACATCATTTCCACGCTGGTGATGGTGGTGAACGACAAGAAGGGCGACATCGCCATTCTGCGTACCCTCGGCGCCACGCCGGGTTCGATCATGGCGATCTTCATGGTGCAGGGCACGGTCATCGGTGTGGTCGGTACGCTGATCGGCGCCGTGGTCGGGATCTTCGCCGCGCTGAACGTCAGCGCCGCGATCTCGGTGCTCGAAGGCCTGATTGGACACAAGTTCCTCAACGCCGACGTGTACTTCATCGATTACCTGCCGTCGCAAGTGCAGAGCCAGGATGTGTTGATGGTCTGCGCCGCCGCGTTGGTCCTGAGTTTCCTCGCCACCCTGTATCCAGCCTGGCGTGCCGCGCGCACCCAGCCTGCGGAGGCGCTACGTTATGAGTGAGTCGGGCATGAGTGATAAAGCAATCTTGAGCTGCCGCAACCTGGGCAAATCCTACGAGGAAGGCCCGGAATCGGTAGAAGTGTTGGCCGGTCTGCAACTGGAGCTGCATCCGGGTGAGCGCGTGGCGATTGTCGGCACCTCGGGTTCAGGCAAAAGTACTTTGCTCAACCTGCTGGGCGGTCTCGATACGCCGACCAAGGGCAGCGTCTGGCTCGACGGCGAAGAGCTGTCGGCACTCAGTGAGAAGAATCGCGGCCTGTTGCGCAATCGGTCGCTGGGTTTCGTTTACCAGTTCCACCATTTGCTGCCGGAATTCACCGCGCTGGAAAACGTCTGCATGCCGCTGCTGATCGGCAAGACCGCGATCCCGGAAGCGCGTCAGCGTGCGACGGCGTTGCTGGAGCGGGTAGGGCTGGGCCATCGCCTGGAACACAAGCCGGCGGAATTGTCCGGTGGCGAACGTCAACGCGTGGCCATCGCCCGCGCGCTGGTGAACAAGCCAGGGCTGGTGATGCTCGACGAGCCGACCGGCAACCTCGACTCCCACACCGCCCAGGGTATTCAGGATTTGATGCTGGAACTCAGCACCTCGATGCGCACGGCGTTCCTGGTGGTGACTCACGACATGAACCTGGCTCGCCAGATGGATCGCGTCCTGCACTTGCAGGAAGGTTGCCTGACGCCTATCTGATTGGCCGAAACCCGATGTCTGAAAAAACATCGGGTCTTTTTGTTTTTATACGGTGCCCCAGCGAATGTTCAGACCGTTATCGATCTTTATCGGCACGCGCTATACCCGCGCCAAGCGCCGCAATCGCTTTGTTTCGTTCATCTCGATGACCTCGATGATTGGCCTCGCCCTCGGTGTGCTGGCGATGATCGTGGTGTTGTCGGTCATGAACGGCTTCCAGCGCGAAATGAGCTCGCGCATCCTCGGCATGGTGCCTCACGCGACCATCGTCGGCGTGAACCCGATCGACGATTGGCAGCCGGTGGCCGACGCCGCGATGAAAAACCCGGAAGTGACCGCCGCCGTGCCGTTCACCGAGATGGAAGGCATGCTTTCCTATAAAGGCACGATGCAGCCGATTCAGGTCAGTGGTGTCGATCCGGCGCTGGAAGGCAAGGTCTCGATCGTTGCCCAGCACATCGTCCAGGGGCGTCTCGATGCCTTGAAACCGGGCGAGTTCGGTGTGGTGATCGGTGAGATCACGGCACGACGTTTCCGCTTGAATGTCGGCGACAAGATCACCCTGATCGTGCCGGAAGTCAGCACTGCACCGGGCGGGATCACCCCGCGCATGCAGCGGCTTAACGTGGTGGGCGTGTTCAAGGTCGGCGCAGAACTGGACGGCTCCATGGCGCTGATCCACGTTGCAGATGCCGCGCAGATGCAGCATTGGGAACCGAATCAGGTGCAGAGCGTGCGTCTGGCGGTGAAGGATTTGTACGCGGCGCCGAAGGTCTCCAGCGATATCGCTGGCGGCTTGGGCACGGCGTACAAGGCTGACGACTGGACTCACACCCAGGGCAGCCTGTTCAGCGCGATGAAGATGGAAAAAACCATGATCGGCCTGCTGTTGCTGATGATCGTTGCAGTGGCAGCGTTCAACATCATCGCGACCTTGATCATGGTGGTGAACGACAAGGGCGCGGACATCGCGATCCTGCGTACCATCGGTGCCACGCCACGGCAGATCATGGCGATCTTCATGGTCCAGGGCACGGTGATCGGCGTGGTCGGCACCTTGATCGGTGGCGTGCTCGGCGTGATTGCCGCGCTGAACGTCAGTGAGCTGGTGGGCTGGGTGGAGCGGGTCAGTGGGCAGCACATCTTCAGTTCCGATGTGTATTTCGTCAGCAACCTGCCTTCGGAGTTGCAGGGTGGGGATGTGCTGTTGATTTGCTCGGCCGGGTTTGTGTTGAGCTTCCTTGCCACGGTTTACCCGGCGTGGCGGGCGGCGAAGATCGAGCCGGCTCACGCGTTGCGGTATTCGTAAGCCGTTACACCGCTTTCGCGGGCAAGCCTCGCTCCTACACGATCGCGTAGGAGCGAGGCTTGCCCGCGAAGGGGCCGGACCTGCTGGCCTCAATCCCCCTTCGGCAACTCAATCACAAACCGCGTCCACCCATTCTCCGATTCGCAACGAATCTGCCCGCCATGGGCCCGAATGATCGACTGGGTAATCGCCAACCCCAACCCCGCATGTTCACTGCTGCCTTCCTGACGCGCCGGATCTGCGCGGTAGAAGCGATCAAACAAACGCGGCAGTAATGCCCCGTCAATGCCGTCGCCGCTGTTCTCGACCGTCAGACTCAAACCTTCAGGCCGCTCGATAATCCGCACCTGAACCTCGCCATCGGCCGGCGTGAATCGCAGCGCGTTATCCAGCAAATTCGAAAGTGCCCGACGCAACATGCTCCGGTCGCCCTCCAGGTGCGCGTTGCCTTCGCGACTCAACGTCACCTGGGCGTCTTCGGCCAATGGCGCAAAAAACTCCAGCAACACATCCGCTTCTTCCGCCAATTCCAGGGGTTCACGTTTGGGCATCAGCAACCCGTGATCAGCCTTGGCCAGGTACAACATGTCGTTGACCAGTTGCGCCATCCATTGCAGTTCTTCGAGGTTGCTGTGCAGTGCTTCGCGGTAATCCTCAAGGGGGCGTGGGCGGGTGAGGGTGACTTGGGTGTGGGTCAGCAAATTTGACAGGGGGGTGCGCAGTTCATGGGCAATGTCGGCAGAAAACGCCGAGAGTCGCTGAAATGAGTCGTCGAGGCGTCCGAGCATGGCGTTGAAGTTGTGGGCCATTTCCGCAAGTTCGGGCGGCATGTTCTCTTCGGGTAGTCGGGCGTTCAGCGACTGCGCGGAAACGCCACTGGCGATTGCACTCATGCGCCGTAACGGACGCAACCCGCTACGCGCCGCCCAGGCACCCAGCAGAGCGGTGGCCAGGGCCGACAAGCCGACGGTCAGCCAGATCAAGTGCTGCATGCGCTGCAGAAAGTGCTGGTGGTGGGTGATGTCCAGCAGCAGGGTCAATTGCGGTGAGTCAGGCTTGTCGACAAACAACGGCGCATTGAGGACGCGGTAGTCGGTGCCGTTGTCGTTCATGGTCGACAAACCCGGTCTCTGCGGAAGTTCATCGGGCAGGCTCGCGGCGCTGTCGTACCAGCGCTTGCCGTCGCTGCCGGAAATGCGCAGGGACAAATCAGCCTGGCGGTTTAATTCATCCGCCAGTCTGACTTCGCTTTCACTGGACTGAAGATCGTGAAGCGCTCGACGCAAACCAATGAGCTTGCCGTCCAGCAATTGCTGGTCCAGTTCAACGAAATGCGCCTCGCTGGCTCGACTGAACAACACGCCCGCGAACAACGAAACCACGGCGGTGCAAGCTGCAAACAGCAGCGCCAGACGGCTGCTCAATGAAAGTCGGCGCATCAGGCCGGGCGCTCTTCGAGGACGTAACCCATGCCGCGCACGGTATGGATCAATTTGTTTGGAAACTCGTCGTCGATTTTCAGGCGCAAACGGCGGATGGCGACTTCGATGACATTGGTGTCGCTGTCGAAATTCATGTCCCAGACCTGGGAAGCGATCAGCGATTTGGGCAGCACTTCGCCCTGACGGCGCAGGAGCATTTCGAGCAGGGCGAACTCCTTGGCGGTCAGGTCGATGCGTTGGCCACTGCGTTCGACGCGCCGGCGGATCAGATCCAGGCGCAAATCGGCCAGTTGCAGGCTGGTTTCCTGCGGCGTGGTGCTGCCGCGACGCAACAGGCTGCGAACCCGGGCCAGCAGTTCGGAGAAGGCGAACGGCTTGACCAGATAATCGTCGGCGCCCAGTTCGAGGCCGTGAACCCGGTCTTCCACCGCGTCTCGCGCGGTCAGAAACAGGACTGGCGTGTCGAGGCCTGCGCTGCGCACTGCCTGGAGGATTTGCCAGCCGTCGCGACCGGGCAACATCACATCGAGGATCAACAGCGCGTAGTCACCGCTCAATGCCAATTGCTGGCCAGTGTCGCCGTCGGCCACCAGTTCGGTGTTGAACCCGGCTTCGGTCAGGCCCTGACGCAGGTAATGGCCGGTTTTCGGTTGGTCTTCGACGATCAGCAGTTTCATGGGCGACTCGAGGCAAATGGAACGAACGCTTTATACCGTGGGCAGCGGTTGTGCAGGTCAACCTGACAAAGTTGTAATCTGGCTGTCAGGTTACGGGCAGTGGCAGCAGTTTAGTGTTTTCCACAGGCTGAACTTTATCTTGTTGGAGTACGACTATGTTTTTGCGCAAACCCCTGGTGCTGGCTGCATGTCTGCTGGTGCTGAGTTCGCCGGTGTGGGCATCGCCGGCGCACACCTACGACTTCGGGCAGCCGGCCCCGGCTGCCAAGGCGACCCGCAGCGTTGAGGTGGTGATGGGCGACATGTCGTTCACCCCAAAGACCATCGATATCAAGGCCGGTGAGACAGTTCGCTTTGTGCTGGTGAATAAAGGCCAGTTGCTGCACGAATTCAACCTCGGTGACGCGGCGATGCATGCAAAACATCAGCAGGAAATGATGAAGATGCAGCAGAGCGGCATGCTTACGCCTACAGGGATGAAGGAAATGGACCACGGCGCGATGGCGGGAATGGATCATGGTATGAAACACGATGACCCCAATAGCGTGCTGGTCGAGCCGGGCAAAACCGCCGAACTGACCTGGACCTTCACCAAGGCCACCAACCTGGAATTTGCCTGCAATATTCCAGGTCACTATCAGGCTGGCATGGTCGGTAAACTGACAGTCAGTCAGTAAGCACTCTAAGGCGCGAGCAAAGGCTGGTAGAATCCGCTGATTCTTCAGTCAGGTTTCCGCCATGCATCCCGCAGCCGAACACTCGCCGCTGGGTAAATCCAGCGAATACATCGCCACTTACACGCCGTCCTTGCTGTTTCCGATCCCGCGCACCGCGAAATGGGCCGAGTTGGGGCTGACGGCTGAAACCCTGCCGTATAAAGGCGTGGATTTCTGGAACTGCTTCGAGCTGTCGTGGCTGTTGCCGTCCGGTAAACCCGTGGTGGCGATCGGCGAATTCTGCATCCCGGCGGATTCGCCGAACATCATCGAATCCAAGTCGTTCAAGTTGTATTTGAACTCGTTGAATCAGACTCCGTTTGCCGATATCGCAAGCCTTGAAGCGACGCTGGTGAACGACCTGTCCGCTGCGGCAGGCAAGCCGGTCGGCGTGCGGGTTCGCCGCCTGAAAGACGTTGAAGCCGAAGGCGTCGTGGCGTTGCCGGGTGTGTGCATCGATGACCTGGACATCAGCGTCAGCAACTATGAGCATCCGCGTCCGGAGCTGCTGCGTTGTGATGATTCGCGCATCGTCGAGGAGAGCGTGCACAGCCATTTGCTCAAATCCAACTGCCCGGTGACCAGTCAGCCGGACTGGGGCAGCGTGGTGGTGGAATACCGTGGCGCGGCGCTGGATCACGCGAGTCTGCTGGAGTACATCGTGAGCTTCCGTCAGCACTCGGACTTCCATGAGCAATGCGTGGAGCGGATCTTCCTCGACCTGCAACGCTTGCTGAAGCCGGAGAAATTGACGGTGTACGCGCGGTATGTGCGTCGCGGCGGGTTGGACATCAACCCGTATCGCAGCACTGAAGACGTGCAACTGCCGAACCATCGCCTGGTCCGCCAATGAAGATCTAATGTGGGAGCGGGCTTGCTCGCGAATGCGTTGTGTCAATCAAGATAAATTTCGACTGAAACACCGCATTCGCGAGCAAGCCCGCTCCCACAGGGGGTGCATTGCAAATCCGGGCAATGAAAAAGCCCCGCTATCACTAGCGGGGCTTTTTTGTATCTGGCGGGTTCAGATCCCCATGCTGACCAGGGATTGCACAATGTTGCGCAAGGTGCCGGCAATGGCGGGGTGTTCAAGTTCAAAGCGTTCGACGGCCAGGTTTACGCCATCGGCGAGGCTGGAGTCCTGGGTTTTGGTTTCGAGTTCAAGCTCAAGTTCGATCTGTTGCATCAGCGCATGCAGGTCGGCGCGCTCTGCTTCGGTCAGCGGAGGATTCTGTTCCAATTGCTCGCGCAGGGCATTGAGCTGTTGTTGCAGTTCGCGGGCAGGCATGGCGTTCTTCCTTTTATCGATAGGCACTGGCATAGACCATGGCAGCGCGCCAAAGGTCTATGGCTGACCTTTAGATTAATCCACTCGCGCGCAACCTGCATGATCTCGATCAGGGCTTTTCACCCTTGAGCCGACGCAGGCTGATGTCGGCCAGGCAGGTGTCGAGTTCGCCGAGGTGATCGATCACCGAATGCACGCCCAGGCCGAACAATTGCACGGTGGCCTTGCCGCGCAGGTGTTCGCGTTCCTTTTGGCTCAAGGCTTGCCATTCGCTGGGCGCCAGCCCGCAGAGCGAGCCGCAGGAGGCCAGGCCGATGGTCCACAACCCGGCATTCAGGCCCGATTGCAGCAATCGCGGTTCGCCACTGACCAGCACGCAACCATCCAGTTGCCCGACATTCAGCGCCATCAAGGCTTGCCAGCATGCATTCGGCGCGGGCCACGGATTGATTGTTGCGGGGTGTTTCGACGGCTTGACCCAGTCGGGCAGGGCGGCGGCCAGCGAGAGGCTCAATGCGGGGGGAAGTTCGTCGAGCCAGGCACAGGGAATCTGCTGGCGCTGCAAACTGTGCAGGCTGTCCAGAGCGCCAGGCGTGACTTCGGCATGTTCGGCGCAATGGTCGCCGTGCTGGCGCGTGCGGGCGCCGAAGTCCACCAGGCAACCGCTGAGGCCAAACAGGACGGCGGTCAGGCTGGGGGCGGCGAGGGGCAAGGTTTCGGCGTGCGGCATGTCAACATCCCTGAAATAGCGTCAAGGCTATGCGCCGCCGGTGACAGTTGAGTGACATGGATGTGAATCGCTCACAGTCATGGCGAATCATCCGTAGGCCATCACGCACGATGCTGCCTAAAGCGGCTTTTCCGTCTTATACTCACCAGCTTAATGTTCGGGCCAAGACGCCCGCGCCAGTACAAACCAAGGAGTTTTTCTATGCGCTGGAGCAATCATCTAGCTCAGTTTTGTGTGTGCGCCAGTGTGTTGCTGGCTCCGTTCGCTGCCCAGGCAGCCACGGAAGAGGACCCTTGGGAAAGCATCAACCGTCCGATCTACAAGTTCAACGATGTGCTCGACACCTATGCGCTGAAGCCTCTGGCGCAGGGCTATCAGTTCGTGACCCCGCAATTTCTCGAAGACGGCATCCACAACATGTTCCGCAACGTCGGTGATGTCACCAACCTTGCCAACAACATCTTGCAGGCCAAACCGGGCGCTGCCGGCGTCGACACCGCACGCCTGATCTTCAACACCACCTTCGGCCTGCTGGGCTTCTTCGATGTAGGCACCAAGATGGGCCTCAATCGCAGCGACGAAGACTTCGGTCAGACGTTGGGCTATTGGGGTGTAGGAAGCGGCCCGTACGTGATGCTGCCGTTGCTGGGCCCAAGCACTCTGCGTGATGCGCCCGCCAAGTTTGTCGATGGCTACACCGGCCCATACCCGTACATCCACGACGTACCGGTGCGTAACTCGATCTTCGCCCTGAACGTCGTCGACACCCGCGCCAGCCTGCTGTCGGCCGAGAAGCTGATCAGCGGCGACAAGTACACCTTCATCCGCAATGCGTACTTGCAGAACCGCGAGTTCAAAGTCAAAGACGGTCAGGTCGAAGACGATTTTTGATCTCGACCGGTAAAAACGAAAAAGGCGGCCCGTTGGCCGCCTTTTTTGGTTTTGGATCCGGGTTATTTCATCTTCAAGATTGTAAGGCCGAGTTTCTGACTGGCGTCGTCCTGTTCTTTGACCCAGACCACTTCAGTGTCGGCTTCGAGCCCTTTGAGTGCCGCATGATCGGAGTCGATCCGCACGCTGAGCCGGTCGCCGACCTTGAACAGGCGCGGTGCCTCAACCTGCATGCCACTGCTGGAAAGGTCGATGCAGACGGCTGCAACTTCGTCCCCTTCATGAATCAGCGCGACATCGGCATCGACTCGCATGCGGATGAAATCACGCTTTTCGCTGTAGTCCCGTTCGGTTTGGCTCATGGGCTTCATCCTTCCATTGGGTTACGGTTTTATCAGTTCTTATAACTCTCGGTGATTTGACAAGTAAAGACGTCAAGCGACCATCGGCGTGAGCTTGAAACGCCCCGCGGATGGGAGTACCGTCTGCGCCTTAGAAGGGCACCTCTGGTGTGCCTGTCAGTAGGGTCGATGCCCGAAAGCGGTGCAACAGAGAGGCTAGAAAGCGAATCCAGTAGCGTGTGCGGGGTCAATTGCCCAGCCTGCTACGCCAACCTAATTCTGGCGCCGTTTGCCCACATGCCAAAAACCAGTGCCACGCTGCTGATAATCGATGATGACGAAGTAGTGCGCGCGAGCCTCGCCGCCTATTTGGAAGACAGTGGTTTCAGCGTCTTGCAGGCCAGCAATGGCCAGCAGGGTCTTCAGGTATTCGAGCAAGACAAGCCCGGCTTGGTCATCTGCGATCTGCGCATGCCGCAGATGGGCGGACTCGAACTCATTCGCCAGGTCACCGAGCGGTCACCGCAAACCCCTGTGATTGTGGTTTCGGGTGCCGGCGTGATGAACGACGCAGTCGAGGCCTTGCGCCTGGGCGCGGCGGATTACCTGATCAAGCCTCTCGAAGATCTGGCCGTGCTCGAGCACTCTGTGCGCCGGGCCCTGGATCGCGCGCGTCTGCTGCTGGAAAACCAGCGCTACCGTGAGAAGCTGGAAAAGGCCAATCGCGAGCTCGAAGCCAGCCTGAACCTGCTCCAGGAAGACCAGAATGCCGGTCGCCAGGTGCAGATGAACATGCTGCCGGTCAGCCCCTGGACCATTGACGAATTCAAGTTTGCACACCAGATCATCCCGTCTTTGTATCTGTCGGGTGATTTCGTCGACTACTTTCGGGTCGACGAGCGTCGGGTAGCGTTCTACCTGGCGGACGTTTCCGGTCATGGCGCTTCTTCAGCCTTCGTTACGGTGCTGCTGAAATTCATGACCACGCGCTTGCTGTTCGAATCCAAGCGCAACGGCACATTGCCGGAATTCAAGCCTTCAGAGGTCCTTGGTCATATCAACCGGGGCCTGATCAGTTGTAAGCTGGGTAAACACGTCACAATGGTTGGTGGAGTCATCGACGAGGAGACAGGTTTGTTGACCTATAGCATCGGTGGTCATTTGCCGTTGCCTGTGTTGTACACGCCAGACAGTGTTCGATATCTGGAAGGGCGTGGTCTGCCGGTGGGCCTCTTCAATGAAGCCACCTACGAAGATCACGTGCTGGAGCTGCCGCCGACGTTCAGCCTGACGCTGATGTCCGATGGCATTCTGGACCTTTTGCCAGAACCTACACTCAAAGAAAAAGAAGCGGCTTTGCCCCAGCGGGTCAAGGCAGCGGGCGGCACCCTGGATGGGCTGCGGCAGGTTTTTGGATTGGCCACGCTAGGGGAGATGCCGGATGATATCGCCCTGTTGGTGTTGAGCAGGAATCTTTAATGAGTACCGGTAGAATCCAGTTCGCCGAGCAGGACGGCACCTTCGTCTTGAAGTTCGTCGGTGAAGTTCGCCTGACCCTGTGTTCGGCGTTGGATGCGACTATTGAGCGGATCTTCACGGCGTTGAACTTCAACGCGATCGTGATCGACCTGACCGAAACCCGCAGCATCGACAGCACCACCCTTGGCCTGTTGGCCAAACTGTCGATCCTGTCGCGGCAGAAAGTCGGCCTGCTGCCGACCGTCGTCACCACCCACGAAGACATCACCCGTCTGTTGCAGTCCATGGGCTTCGAGCAGGTGTTCAACATCGTTGACCGCCCGATCCCGTGCCCTGAGTGCCTGACCGACTTGCCTGACCAGGACCAGTCGGAAGAAGTGGTGCGGATCAAAGTGCTGGAAGCGCACAAGATCCTCATGGGGCTGAATGATTCGAATCGTGAAGCGTTTCATGATCTGGTGAATGCGTTGGAGCGTCACTGATCCTTTGAAAGGGTAGGAAGCCTGTACTGGCCTCATCGCCAGCAAGCCGGCTCCTACAAGATCATCATCTGTGTAGGAGCCGGCTTGCTGGCGATGGCGGCCTGACAGCCCCCAACATCCCCAAAGGGGCACCAAACAAACGCACACAAAAAAGGGCGAACCCATCAAGGTTCGCCCTTTTTGCATTGCGCTGAACTAGATCACAGCTTGGCCTGCAACAGCGCCTCAAGCTTCTCCTGGTCCCGGGCAAACTGACGAATCCCTTCTGCCAGTTTCTCGGTCGCCATCGCATCTTCGTTGGACAACCAACGGAACTGCGCTTCATTCAGGCTCAAGCGCGCTTCACCGGTATGACCCGGCGCCAATTTACGCTCCAGCTTGCCAGTGTCCGCCGCCAGTTTATCGATCAAGTCCGGGCTGATGGTCAGACGGTCGCAACCGGCCAGTTGCTCGATCTGATTCAGGTTACGGAAGCTCGCGCCCATGACCACGGTCTTGTAGTCATTGGCCTTGTAGTAGTTGTAGATACGCGTCACCGACTGCACGCCCGGATCATCCGCGCCGGTGTAGTCGTTGCCGTTGGCCTTCTTGTACCAGTCGTAGATACGGCCCACGAACGGCGAAATCAGGAACACACCCGCATCGGCACACGCCGCCGCCTGGGCGAACGAGAACAGCAATGTCAGGTTGGTCTGGATGCCTTCTTTTTCCAGGATTTCGGCAGCGCGGATACCTTCCCAGGTGGAGGCGATCTTGATCAGCACGCGGTCGCGGCCGATGCCGGCCTTTTCATACAGCTCGATCAGACGGTGCGCACGCTTCAATACGGCGTCAGTGTCGAACGACAGACGCGCGTCCACTTCAGTGGAAATACGGCCCGGAATCACTTTCAGGATCTCTTGCCCTACCGCGACGCCAAAACGGTCGCTGGCCAGGCCCACATCGCCCTTGCAGTCGCTGACGCAAGCGTTCAACAACTCGGCATAGCCGGGAATGGCCGCGGCTTTGAGCAGCAGGGAAGGGTTGGTGGTAGCGTCCACCGGTTTAACGCGAGCGATTGCTTCGAAGTCGCCGGTGTCGGCAACCACGGTGGTCATCTGTTTGAGTTGTTCCAGCTTGGAAGTCATGGGCGTGCTCTGTCCTATGGGTCTAATGACATTACCCGAGCGCTGACAGCCACTCAAGGGCACATGTACGTATCGAAGGCCCCGGCGGCAACATCTGGAAAACGGATGTTTGAAAGGCGGGGCGCGGTGTCCGTAAATACGATGCCAAATCCGGGCGCAGGTTCAACGCGGGTGACCGTTAACGCCCTTCAAGCAGCTCCGCCGCCTGATCCAGCAACGCCAGAGGCTCCTTGGCCTTATGGATATCCACCGACAACAACTGCCGAAACTTGCGCGCCCCCGGAAACCCGGTGCCCAGCCCCAGCACATGCCGGGTGATGTGGTGCATCGAACCGCCTGCATCAATATGCGCCGCGATATAAGGCCGCAACTGCGCCAGCGCTTGCGCCCGAGTGATCACCGGCGCTGTGCTGCCGAACAGTTGCTGATCCACCTCAGCCATCACATAAGGATTGTGATATGCCTCACGACCGAGCATCACACCGTCGAAGGTCTGCAAATGCTCGTGACAGGCCTCCAGCGTCTTGATCCCGCCGTTGAGAATAATCTCCAGCTCCGGGAAATCCGCCTTCAACCGCGCCGCCACGTCATAACGCAGGGGAGGAATGTCGCGGTTCTCCTTCGGCGACAACCCCTCCAGAATCGCAATCCGCGCATGCACCGTAAAACTCGTGCACCCGGCGTCGCGAACCGTGCCGACGAAATCACACAGCTCTTCGTAACTGTCCCGCCCGTTAATCCCGATCCGGTGCTTCACCGTCACCGGAATCGACACCGCATCGCGCATCGCCTTCACACAATCAGCCACCAACTGCGGATGCCCCATCAGCACCGCGCCGATCATGTTGTTCTGCACCCGATCACTCGGGCAGCCGACATTCAGATTCACCTCGTCGTAACCGTGCTCCTGCGCCATGCGGGCGCAAGCGGCCAGGTCCAGCGGAACACTGCCGCCGAGTTGCAGGGCGAGGGGGTGTTCGGCTTCGTTGTGACGCAGGAAACGGTCGTGATCACCGTTGAGCAGCGCGCCGGTGGTGACCATTTCGGTGTAGAGGAGGGCGTTCTTGGAGAGCAGGCGCAGGAAGTATCTGCAATGCCTATCAGTCCAGTCCATCATAGGCGCCACGCTGAAACGTCGTGACGGCTCAGAACGATTGGGGCTAGTGATTACGGGCGCTTCAGGGTTTTCGAAGGTCATTGATACAGATCTTTTATACGACGGTTTTTACCCATTTCCATTGTCCTTCAAATTCGGTTGCTACAAGGTAGCAAGCGAAATCGGCAATGTAGCAACAGGAAATGGGCACGATCACATCACGCAAACACAAGGACATCTTGACGTCCTGCACGGCGTAGATGCGGATCAATCGGGACGGGAAGGCAGTTTATCAGGAAAGCCAAGCCTTCGACCGCGAGCAATTTTCCAAGGCTGAATCAAGCGCCGAGGAATGAAGCCGTCAGACCTTGGTAGCCAAATCTGCCCCTTGGCTGATAGCATCTGGCTATCAATCCCGATGCACCTTCAGGAAGGGAATCCATGCAAAAAAAGATTGTTGCTATAGCGTTGGCCACACTGGGTATTTTTGTCGGCATGCAAAATGCTGTTGCGGGTGACAACCTGTTCAAGAGCTACGCCTATGACACGCCTCTCGCGAATTACACCGAGGCTGCAGGTTTTTATGACTGCTCTGCTGATGTGGGGGCTACCGCCAGGTGTATTGATGATGTGGATTTCATTGATCAAAAATTCACGGCGAGTCTGGTTTTTAGTGATGACAAGCTGATTATTGTTTCGCTGTTTACACCCTACGATCGCGATGTATTCGCGCGTGCCATTGGCGCCCTTGCCAAGACGTTTGGTCTGGTGGCACTGACTGACGGGAAATCGGTGCTGGACCTCGTTGAACTCACGGGTAAAGCAAAAAGCAAAGATGAATACACAGCCACGCTCACGAATTATGAAAGTGTTGCGTTGAACGCCAACGAATTGACCTATTCCTTTTTTGAAGGAGTTACTTCGTTCAAAGGCGCTTCCAACGTGCATAGCTTGATGGCATCAGCGCCCGCCAACATTAGAGGGGCTGATTTGATAGTCACTGGCGAGGGCGATGAGTCCAGCATCATTATCAAGTTTTCTTTTCCGAAACTCGATGAGCACAAAATGGCTCAGCAGGCCAAGAAGCCTGTCGAGGCTTTCTGACGTCGATCCTTGTTATGTAAAAAACCTCGCCAAAGCGAGGTTTTTTCATTTCTGGAGTTCACTACCACCGACAAGCCCTGTCTGTGACCGCGAGCGGGCGACTCAGGTTGGCCTGACTTTACGTACGATTCAGAACGACGGCATCAGGCCGCTTGAACTTGATGCGTCTGCTCCACGCGATGGCGGGACGTTCGAACAATAGATAGGCCATGGCCGAGAATGCGATGCACGTTGCAATGATCAGGACGGCGGCCAGTGCATCCGAGAAAAGGCCGGTTGGCATGAAAGCCCGGTAAACGCGCATGAAGAAACCGGTCACAGGAGAATGGAACAAGTACAGGCTGTAGGAAATCAGGGCAATTTTCTGCACGGGGTAGCTGGATATAAAACCCAGCGTGGTGGAGCGATTAACCAGGAAGCAGAACAGTAAGCCCGTCAACCCGGCAGCAATGGTGAATGAGTTTTTAGTTGCAAGACCGATAACAAGCGCCAATGCACAGTAACCAATGGCGATGTAATGGCTTTGTTTAGTGCCGCTCAGGGTTTGAGCGCACAGCACCCCGGCCATGAAGCTGAACCAGAACGCAATAAATCCGCCTTTCCAGCCTATCGCATGAATTATCCCGGCGGGCCACAGCAGCGCCAGCAATGCGCTGCCCCAAATCCAGAGGTTGCGACGCTTGGGTGTTACACCCTCTCCAGCACGATCGGCTAACCACAGCAGCACCGCAAAAAAGATGTAGAACTGCACCTCGATACACAGGGTCCAGAACACCGTGATGATGTTTCTGATGCCAAGGAAATCTTGGAGAAACAGCACGTGGGCGAGTATGGCCGTCACGCCGGGGATTTCGATTCCGGGTTGCCCAAGCATGTGTTTTGCGGCGATCACGGCCACGCCCAGTGCAATGGCGGCGTAGTAGGGAGGGGCGAGGCGTACCAGGCGACGTGCCACAAAGTTTGTGGCGTTCACGTTATTCATTGGCACCCGGGATGTCGTGGTCGCCATGACAATGCCGCTTAGTACGAAAAATATAGGCACTCCCAAATGGCCTGCGTCAAAGACCATGTATTTCAACCAGCCTGGAATGGCTGCCAGCAGGGTTGGGATGTGATTTCCTTCGGATAAATGAAACAGAACCACCCAGAAGCATGCAAAACAGCGCAATGCGTCAACCAGGGCAAGACGATGTTTGTCGTCAACGGTGATTCCACTCATTCAATGCTTCCTTTCTCTCGCGGCGGATGTTGTTTTTTGTGCGGGCACTGAACGCAGAGCTTAGCAGCTGCAGCAGCCTGTCGAACTTGCGAACACCACCGTCCACAGCCTTTTTGGAGGGCTCGGGAAAAATCGGAATACCTGAACAAATGCTGTCGCTGCGTGAAGTTTCACGATGCTGCCGGGTTCGCAGCCTAGGATGGACACTGAAGATTGCATCACCCCACCTCCGGCCACAGGGAACCTGAAAAATGATCTCGAACTTCTTCAAAGTCTTGCTGATCGGTGGTGCGCTGCTGTTGAGCGCCTGTTCGGGCGTCAGCACCCATAACGACTATTCAGAAGACCTCGAGCCGTCCGCCGGCTTCGGTCCTGGCCCGACCAATAGCCACAGTCAGCTGAACTTCCATGGCAGTGCATTGGGCAGCAGCTTCGGTGAATACGGTTCGGGACTGTTGCACGACGACTGACCGGCAACGGCGCGGTAATCCTGCCGTTGCCTGTTCGCCCAGCTGTTACCTGAAATAAGCCTATTTAGTCTCGGGCGTGGCGATCCACTGGCCTAAAACTTTCTGGTAGTTGCCCGTCACTTTGGCCAGGTGCAGCCATTGATCGACGTACAACTTCCACGTCATGTCGTCTCGCGGCAATAAATAAGCTTTCTCACCGTACTGCATGTACTGGCCTGGATTCACCGCGCACAAACCGGGTTTGAGTTTTTGCTGATACAACGCCTCCGACGCATCGGTGATCATCACGTCCGCCTTCTTGTCCAGCAGCTCCTGGAAGATGGTCACGTTGTCGTGCAACCGCAACTGCGCCGCCGGTAAATACGCGTGGACGAAGGCTTCGTTGGTGCCACCCGCCGGTTCTACCAGGCGCACCGAAGGCCGGTTGATCTGTTCGACGGTCTGATACAGCGCCTGATCTTCGCAACGCACCAGCGGGACTTTGCCATCGACATCCAGCGTCGTGCTGAAGAAGGCCTTTTTCTGCCGCTCCAGCGTGACCGAGATCCCGCCCATGCCGATGTCGCATTTGCCCGCCAGCATGTCGGGCATCAGGGTTTTCCAGGTGGTCGGTACCCACTCGACCTTGACGCCAAGGCTGTCGGCCAGCGAGCGGGCCATGGCGATGTCGATGCCCGAGTATTCGCCGTTCTCGGCTTTGAACGTGTAGGGCTTGTAATCGCCCGTGGTGCACACGCGTAGTTGACCTTGCTCGATGACACTGTCCAGGTGCGATTGTTCGGCCTGGGCGCCAAACGATAGTGCGAGCAGGCTACCGAGCATTACTGTGCATTTATTGGTTTTCATGTGTACCCGACTTCCGTGATGGATTGGGGCTGAGAGTACTTAATTTTTCCCGCCGATGGTTATAAGTACTTCGGATTCTGCTGCCCGATTGGCTATTGCGCAGCGGCCTCCATTTCCGGACTCAGCGTTCCCAACCAGGCCACCAGCCCCACAATCAACACCGCGAGCGCCAACTCAACTACCATGCTGCGTCGCAACGCGTTGGCGGCAACTTCGTATTTCCCCTCCCGCAACGACCGCTCCAGAAACGGCCCAAGGTGAAACCGGTTCAACGCGGCGAGCACCAGCATCCCGGCAAACAACCCCACTTTGATAAACAGCAAAATCCCATAGGTACTTAGCAACACGTCATCAAACTTCGGCCCGACGATGAACAGGTAATTCACGACGCCCGTGACCGTGATGACGACCACGATCACCGCGCCCACCCCTTCAAATCGACTGACAGCCCGAGCCAGTAACGTGATGCGTTCTGCGGTTTGCAGCGCGTTGATTTTCGCCATCAGCGCAAACGCAACCAGCGCACCCAACCACGCGCCTGCCGCCAGCAGATGCAGAATATCCATCGCAAAATGCCAATAACGACGGCTGCCTTCGTCCATCGCGCCATGACCGCTCCAGGCCAGGGAGGCGAGGGCGATCGCGCCGCAAATCGACGCAACCAGCAAGCTGGCGCCGGGCAGGCGGTGGTTGACCATCAGCATCAAACCGGCCATCACCAGCACAACGACTCGAACCGACCAGGCCAACCCGAAATCCGTCTCGAACACCATCATCTGGACATGTGGTCGTAGCTCGGTGAAGTCCGACTCTCCGCTCATCGCACTCACCATCGTCAGCATGCCCGCCACGGACAACAGCACGCCGAACGCGGCCGTCCCCTGAAGGATCGACCGAAACGGCAGCACCGCCCCGGACACCCGTTCCCGGCCCGCAAGGCTGTAGAGCCCGAACAAACCCAGACCAAACAGCACCATCAAATCCACATACAACCCAAACCGCAGGGCAATGCTGACCCAGTCGCTCATCAATCACTTCACTTTGAACGTAACGTTGCCGGTGATCGGGTGAGTGTCCGAAGACACCGCGCGCCATTCGACTTTGTAGCTACCGGCGGGCAACGGCGAGAGCGGGGTGATGAGCATGGTTTTCGGGTCGCCGCCGCCGGTGACTTTGGCTTTCATCGGCATCGGGGAATGCGCCATGCCTGGCATTTCGGTCATGACCAGTTTCGCCCCGGAAAACTGGGTCATGAGGCTTTCGGAAAAGTGCAGTTCGATCGTGCTCGGTGCCGCGCCATCCGCACCTTCGGGCGGGGTGGATGAGAGCAGTTTCGGGTGCGCCTGAGCCAGTGTGCTCATGAGCAAGCCGATGACAACAGCGGTGGTTTTCATTGTGCGCATGCAAGGCCTCTTTACCGCTCGAAGCGGTTTTTTTTGATGGTGATGTGAGTGCGATCAGAACCACAGCCGAACGCCGAGAACGACGCGTGCTTCACTGCGATCCTCGCCATCGTCTTTGGCGAAATCGGCGGTTTTGCCGTAGGTGCGGTTCCAGGTCACGCCGATGTAGGGGGCGATTTCCCGGCGAATTTCATAGCGCAACCGCAGCCCGGCTTCGGTGTTGGCGAGCCCGGAACCAATGCCCCGCTGCGGATCGTTTTTGCCGTAGACATTCAGCTCGGCGGTCGGCTGCACAATCAGCCGGTTGGTCAGCAGGATGTCGTAGTCACCTTCCAGCCGCACCGCGCTCTGGCCGCCTTCGCCGATGAACGCCGTGGCTTCGGCTTCGAAGTTGTACAGCGCCATGCCTTGCACGCCGAACGCAGCCCAGGTTTGTGGGGCGCCGGGTTTGAAGTCCTGGCGCACGCCGCTCACCACATCCCACCACGGCGAGATCGCGTGGCCCCATAGCGCCTGGACTTCCGCGTCTTCGGTTTTGCCGTTGCTGCGCTCGCCTTCGGATCGCAGCCACAGGCGATCAATGTCACCGCCGATCCAGCCCGATAAATCCCAGGCCAGCGCGCTGCCGTCGTCGGCGTCCTGCCATTCGAGTTTGTCGGCGAGGAAGTAGTGATTGAGCGCGGAATCATGCACGTTATGGCCGCCGGGGCTGACGAACACGGCGGCTCGGTCGGCATCGGTCAGCGGCGGGATCGGCGTGCGGCTTTCAGTGGGCGCGGCGGGCTGCATCTGGCCGTCGTCCATGCTTTGCATCTGGCTATGGTCCATGCCCTTCATCTGGCCATGGTCCATGCCCGGCATCTGGCTGTGATCCATGTTCTGCATGTCGCCGGTGGCGGCGCTCGCCGAAGAAAGCGTCAGGCCCGTCGTGCAAACGGCGAGAAAAATCGATGTAAGTCTGGTCATGGGTAGCGCCTCATTCTTCCACGCGAACTTCACGGAACATGCCCATTTCCATGTGGTACAGGAGGTGGCAGTGATAGGCCCAGCGGCCGAGTGCGTCGGCGGTCACCCGATAGCTGCGTCGGGAGCCGGGAGGCATGTCGATGGTGTGTTTGCGCACCATGAACTCGCCGTTTTCGTCTTCGAGGTCGCTCCACATGCCGTGCAGGTGGATGGGATGGGTCATCATCGTGTCGTTGACCAGCACGATGCGCACGCGCTCGCCGTACTTGAGGCGCAGCGGTTCGGCATCGGAGAATTTCACGCCGTTGAACGACCACGCGAACTTTTCCATGTGGCCGGTGAGGTGCAGTTCGAGGGTGCGGCCCGGGTCGCGGCCGTCCGGGTCTTCGAAGGTGCTGCGCAGGTCGGAATAGGTCAGAACGCGGCGGCCGTTGTTGCGCAAGCCAAGGCCAGGATCGTCGAGTTTCGGCGAGGTGCTCATGGCTTGCATGTCCACCAGCGGGTTGTCGTTCTCCGTCGCGGGATGCGCTTGCATGCCACCCATCGCGCTGTGGTCCATGCCGGCCATGCTGCCGTGATCCATCCCGCCCATGCCCATGTCATCCATGGTCACCAACGGTCGCGGATCGAGTGCAGGCACAGGCGCGGGCAAACCCGCCTTCACCGCCAGCGTGCCGCGCGCATAACCGGTGCGATCCATCGACTGGGCGAACACGGTGTAAGCGTCCTGTGTCGGCTCGACAATCACATCAAACGTCTCCGCCACCGCGATGCGGAATTCATCGACGCTCACCGGTTTGACATGCAGCCCGTCCGCTGCGACCACCGTCATTTTCAGCCCTGGAATGCGCACGTCGAAGTAGGTCATGGCCGAACCGTTGATAAACCGCAGTCGCAGTTTTTCACCTGGCCGAAACACGCCCGTCCAGTTCGAGTCCGGCGCCTGGCCGTTCATTAAATAGGTGTAAGTGGCGCCGCTGACGTCGGCGAGGTCTGTGGGATTCATCTTCATTTCGGCCCACATCTTTCGATCGGCGACCGTGGCGGCCCAACCGTTTTTGCTGACGTCGTCGATGAAATCGCCCACGGTGCGCTTGTTGTAGTTGTAGTAGTCGGATTGTTTTTTCAGGGTGTTCATCAGGCTGGCCGCATCTTCGTCGGTCCAGTCGGTCAGCATCACCACGTGATCGCGGTCGTACTCAAAGGGCTCCGGCTCCTTGGCGTCGATCACCAGCGGGCCGTAAACGCCGGACTGCTCCTGAAGGCCCGAGTGGCTGTGATACCAGTAAGTGCCGTTCTGCCGGACCTGAAATTGATAGACGTACACGCCGCCCGGTTCGATGCCGTGAAAACTCAGGCCCGGCACGCCGTCCATGTTGGCCGGCAGCAAAATGCCGTGCCAGTGAATGGAGGTGGTTTCCTTGAGCCGGTTCTTCACCCGCAGCGTGACCGTGTCGCCTTCACGCCAGCGCAGCAGCGGGCCGGGAATGCCGCCGTTGATGGTCATCGCGGTGCGCGGATTGCCGGTGATGTTGACCGGGGTTTCGCCGATGAACAGCTCGAAATCGCTGCCCGTGAGCATCTGCGGTTCGCCAGCGCGGGTGAGCGCCCACACAGGCGTGCGCCATAACCCGAGGCCGCCGAGCAATCCGCCCGCGGCCAGCCCCTTTACGAAGGTGCGTCTTGAAGTGTTGGAGTGCATGCCGTTTTTATTCCCGGTCCGTCAGTTGGGAGACAACTTGACGACGAGGCTAACGGGCGATGCCTTTCAGCAGACTGAGGCGGGGATTACAGTTTTGACAGTTTCAACGTGGTGTTCAACGGTTGGTGGAAGGCTTGGCGGTCGACGCCACCGTCCTGCTACCGCAATTGATATACGAAGACTTTTTCAGCCAGCGCTGATCCGGGTAGTACGAAAACAACAGTTGCCCGTCTTTCATCGAGTCAATCAGCTTGTGCGCAATCGCCGGCCGTACCGCCGGGCAACCGAGGCTGCGGCCAATCCGCCCGTTCGCCCGCGCAAGCACCGGGCTGACATAAGGCGCGCCATGAATGACGATCGCCCGGTCGAAGGCGTTGTCGTTGAAGCCCGGTTCGAGTCCTTCCATGCGCAACGAATAACCGTTCTGCCCGACATAACTTGACTGCGTGCGATACAAGCCCAGGCTGGTGGCGAAGCTTTCGTTTTGATTGGAAAACTTGACCGCCATGTTCTCGCCGCTGTTGCGACCGTGGGCAACCAATTCGTGAAACAGTAATTTGCGCTGTTTAAGGTCAAACACCCAAAGGCGTTGTTCGGTGGAGGGCAGGGAGTAATCGATGACGGCAAGTCTTTGGACAGGTGCGGCACCTTGGGCCAAGCTGCATTGAGAGGCACGGACGGCCAGTGCAATCACCTTGGCGTTAGCGTTTGGAGCGGCTTTGACTAAAGCGGCTTCAAGTGAGTCGGCGTAGGCTGCCGTGACTGACGTTGAACTCAGCAGCAGGGCCGTAATTAGGAAGCCGAAGCGGTCTAGCGCCATATGCGTGTCTCATCATGATTGTTTCGAGTCTAGCAGCGAGAGCGCGGCTAGCCGGTGAATGCGGGAGATTAAGGATTATCCATGGGGCAGTTAACAAGGTTATTCGTCATAAGCCGTGTATTTTTTATGGGCTTTCTGATCAGCGGTGCAGCGATTGCGCAAACTTCGCCGATTGAGCAGTCATCTCCACCTATCAGCGCCAATGAGGCTGCAGCGGATGACATCGTCGGTCAGGCCATTCAAGGCATGCTGGCGCCGTTGGCTTCGGCGTTTCCGCCGCTGCTCACATCCCCCAGGCATCAACGGGTAGACGTCAACCGTGTTGTCATGGATTTCTATATGCATCGCAGCTATCGCGCAGCGTGGACACAAGACAGTGATGTCACCCAGTTGCTGAAAAGCCTGGGCAACACGCAAGTGGATGGTCTGGAGCCGGCAGATTTTCATATTGATGAATTGGCCAAGGCACGAGCGTCGATGCAAACCCCGGCACAGCGGGCGAGTTTCGATGTCGTCGCCACGCGCACATTCATCGCCGCGCTCCTGCAATTGCGGCGCGGCAAAGTCGACCCTTCGCGCCTGGACATGCATTGGAATTTCGACCCGGTCGGCGTCGATCCGCGTGAAGACGTGAACACCTTCTTCGCCGCCCTCGACAGCCATGACGTCGCCCGGGCATTCGCTCAAGCGCCACCGCAAGAAGCGGTTTATGGCAGCTTGCGCATGGGTTTGGCGCAACTGCGCAAGGTCCGGGATGCGGGTGGCTGGCCGAAGGTTGCCGAAGACAAGTCGCTCAAGCCCGGTATGGACGAACCTGCGGTCGCGCAGCTGCGAGCCCGTTTGGCGGCGGGTGGTTATCTGGCCCCACAGTTGAAACCACGTAGTGACTACGACGCTGTCGTCACCGCGGCGGTCAAAAAGTATCAAGCCGAACAATACCTGGGCGCGGACGGTGTCGCCGGGGCGGCGACGCTCGCGGCGTTGAATGTGTCGGTTGAGGCGCGGATCGACCAGGTTCGGGTGAACATGGAGCGTGCGCGTTGGTTGCTGTACAAACTTCAGGGCACTTTTGTCATCGTTGACATAGCTGGTTACAAAGTTGCGCTCTACCGCGACGGCAAGCCGATCTGGCGTTCTCGTGTGCAAGTCGGCAAACCATTTCGCAGTACGCCGGTGTTCCAGTCAGAGATTACTTACGTCACGTTCAACCCTACCTGGACCGTGCCCCCGACCATTCTGGTCAAGGACATGCTGCCCAAGATTCAGAAAAATCCCGGCTACCTTGCCGCCAACCGAATCAAGCCCATTGACCGTGAAGGGAACTTGCTCGACCCATCGACGGTCGATTGGTCCAACCCGCGCGGCGTTACGCTGCGACAGGATGCCGGGCCGGACAACTCGCTGGGCCAGGTCGTGATCCGGTTTCCCAATGAATACGCGATTTATCTGCACGACACGCCGCATCGCGAGTTGTTTGCTCAATCTCGCCGCGCCACCAGTTCAGGCTGCATCCGGGTCGAGAACCCGCTGCAGTTGGTGGAGCTGTTGTTCAACGATCCGGTGCATTGGAACAGCGCCGGGATCCAGGCGCAGTTGGCCAACGGCAAGACCGAAAACATCCGGCTTCCCGTCAAGGTGCCAGTGCTGTTGGCTTACTGGACGGTGGACCTGAGTAATGATGGTCGCGTGATGTTCAAGCCCGATGTCTACGGGTACGACTCTGCGGTTCTGCGGGGATTGAATCTGCGTTCGGAACTGCCTGCTCCGCAATGGCAGCAGGCAGGACTGCCTGCGCTGGCGGCCGGGCAAAAAAGCACTGGCGAATAGCAGGGAGCTGCAGTTGCAGAGGTCGGCTCCTGTTCATTCGGCGAGGCCAGTCCGCAGCGGCTGCAGCGACGCGGTTTGCGCCATGGTTGAAAACTACCACAATGAAAAAGACCCAAAGGAACAGGGACAGTGAAGATGGATGTTGTGCCAGAAAACACGGTACCCATTGCAGGTTTGCCTCGTGTGCATGACCTCGATGAGTGCCGCAACATTCAAAAAGGACCGGTGTTCATCATTGCCTCGGGAGCAACCGCCAAGGATTTTCCGCTGGAGAACTACGCAGACATTCCGATGATCACCATGAACGGGGCCATCTCGAAGTTCATCGGTACCGATATCAAGCCGTTCTTTTATGCCTGCACCGACATTGCCTTTTACCGGGAACAGCCCGAATTGCTGGCGGCGGGGATGCACCTCAGTGAGCGGGTTGCCGTGTGGGAAGAGCACATCCGGCGTTCGGCCGTCATGCCCGAAGGGGACCTGTACCTGCTGACCAAGGCGCCCAAACTTTCCTGGAGTGACCTGGTCTTCAGGGGTGATAAGGAACTCATCAGAAGTCGCAGGCTTGGAAACGGTCGCAACAGAACCCTGGGGTTCAGCAAGAACCTCAAACGCGGCTTTTTTGATGCGCGCACGGTGGCCTATCTGGCGCTGCAAATTGCCTACCACGCAGGTTTTAACAAGGTGTTTCTGGTGGGTGTCGACTTGAATCAGTCAGTGCGGCGTTTTTATGAAGAAGATGATGCCGACGCGTCACCGTGCATGCTCGATCAGCATTTTTTTACGAGAATTCTGCCCTCGTTCAAGATCCTGTCGAAGTACGTCGTGAATGATGATTTTCAGGTTTACAACTTGTCCGGTTCTTCAAGGATTCCTGGCGAACTTATTCCCCGGGTGACGTTGGATGAAGTCGACAGGATGCTCTAAGGATTGTCTGTGCTTCATGTATGTGGGTGCTCTTGAGGCACCCGTTTTTTTGCGCGGGCTTCAACCGGCGTCACCTAAGCTTTGAGGTATCGGAAATTCCTCCGGTGCTTGCAAGGAAGGTGTGGCATGACTTCATTAAAGTTCGGCGCGTCCATCCTGTTGGTCTGCCTGGCAGGCTGCGTAACCAGCAGCCATTACGAACCACCACCGGTGCCTGCGTCCGCGGTGACGCTGGATGATCAGCAAATCACCAGCACATTGGTGGGCAAGAAGTTCTATGGCACCACCAGGGAAGGTAGCCACCCTTACTCAATGAGTTTCGCCTCGAATGGAGTAGAAATCTTCGAAATGGCACCGAACAAACCGGAGAAGGAAAAATGGACGTTGAAAGATGGAGTTGTGTGTATTGAGCCGAAAGATTACCCAACCGAATGCGGCCAGTTGAAGACGGCCAATAACGAGTACTGGTTTGTCGATCCGAAGAGCGGCAGAGTTAATGCCCACTTGAAACTTACGCCTTGAGGCCGGGTTTCGCGCACGAATGGGCGTTTATTGTGCGCCCATTTTTCAGGCTCATGCCTTGCCCAGCTCTTCCTGCAAAAACGCCACCAAGGCACGTTGCAATCCAGTCAACGCGCCTTCCCGGCTGATCAGCGCCAATTCGGTCGGCGGCAGTTCGGGCAGATCGCTGCACACGTGGTGCTCGGGCAACACCGCCGAAGCGGGCAGCACCGACACGCCCAGCCCGGAGGCCACCGCCGCCTGAATACCCGTCAGGCTGTGGCTGCCAAACGCAACGCGCCAGGGCCGCTGCGCCACATCCAGCAGACGGATCGCCCGTTGCCGATAAATGCAGCCCTGTGGGAACAGGGCCAAGGGCAATACCCCGTTGGCCGAGTCGACCCCCGCACCCTTGACCCATACCAGCGTTTCCGGCCACGCCGCCCAGCAGGGGCCGCTGTCCGGTTCGCGTTTGACCAAGGCAATATCGAGGGTGCCCGCCGCGAGTTTTTGCTTGAGATCGGTGCTCATGCCGCTGACGGTTTCCAGGCGCGCTTCAGGCCTGGCCCGGTTGAAGCCGGCAAGGATCACGGCCATGCGCCGGGCATCGAAATCTTCCGGTACGCCGATGCGCAGGATTTCCAGGTCGAGGTCGCTGGCCAAGGCTTCCACCGCCTCCGAGGACAGGGCCAGCAAGCGCCGAGCGTAGTGAATCAGCATCTCGCCATGCTCGGTCACGCTGATGTTCTGCCCGGTTCGGTCACGCAACAGCAGCGCATGCCCGACCAGTTCTTCGAGTTTGCGCACCTGTTGGCTTACGGTGGATTGGGTCCGGTGCACGCGTTCGGCGGCGCGGGTGAAGCTGCCTTCGTCCGCCACGCAAACGAAGGTCTTGAGCAATTCGAGATCGAGCATGGCGGCCTCTTGATATTCGATTTGTCACTGACAGATCGTTATTAATTTAATTTCACACTATCACTGATCGCTCTTAACCTGAAGATCACCCTTCAGAGGAAACGAACATGACACTCACAATCACCCCGCGCCCCGAGTGGCTGACCTTCGATTGCTACGGCACGTTGATTCAGTGGGATGAGGGCTTGAAAGCCGTGGTGGCGGACATCTTGCGCGACAAGGGGGATCACAGCGTTGATGTCGATCGTCTGATCGAGGTGTACGACCGGCATGAGCACCGGCTGGAACAGATGCCGCCGCATCGCTCGTTCCGCGAGTTGAGCACTAGCGGATTGCATCTCGCCCTGGAAGAACTGGCGTTGGTGAGTGCCCCCGAAGACAGTCTGCGCCTGGCCGCGGCGATCCCGCGGATGCCGCCGTTTCCGGAAGTGATCGAGACGCTCGCCCGGCTCAAGGCGATGGGCTTCAAGCTGTGCATTGTGTCCAACACCGATGACGACATCATCGCCGGCAACGTTGCGCAACTGGGCGGGCACATCGATCGGGTCATCACGGCGCAGCAGGCCGGTGCTTACAAGCCGGATCCGCGACTGTTCGACTACGCTCACGAGCAGCTGGGCGTGACACGTGATCAAGTGGTGCACATCTGCGCCAGCCCGACGCTGGACCACACCGCCGCGCGGGACATGCACTTTCGCTGCGTGTGGGTCGATCGCGGCACCGGTCGGCAATTGCTGCCGGACTACCAGCCCGATGTGACAGTAAACACGCTGGATCAAGTCGTGCCCTTGTTCAAATCCCTTGGCTGGTAAACCCGGAGTCATTGCCATGGCACACACCCTTGCAGGCGGTTCCCGTCCCACCCGTTACACCGAGCTGAATCTGGATTCGCAGGCGGCCATCACCGCGCGCACGGAGCTGGCAGCGTGCTTCCAGCTCGCGGCACTGCACGGTCTGGAGGAGGGGATCTGCAACCACTTTTCCGCGATGGTGCCGGGCCGGGATGATCTGTTTTTTGTGAACCCCTACGGTTATGCCTTCGAAGAAGTCAGCGCTGAAAATCTTCTGGTCTGCGACTTTCACGGCAATGTCGTGGCCGGCGAAGGGCAGCCTGAAGCGACCGCGTTTTACATTCACGCCCGCCTGCACCAACAGCTGCCAAGGGTGAAAGTGGCGTTCCATACGCACATGCCTCACGCCACGGCGTTATGTTTGCTGCAAGGCCCACCGCTGTTGTGGCTGGGGCAGACGGCTCTGAAATTTTATGGTCGCACGGCGGTGGACGAGGACTACAACGGCCTGGCCCTCGATGAATCCGAAGGCGACCGGATCGCCAGTGTCATGGGCAATGCCGACATTCTGTTTCTGAAAAACCACGGTGTGATTGTTGCCGGACCGACCATTGCCGAGGCGTGGGACGATCTGTATTACCTCGAACGTGCCGCCCAGGTGCAACTGATGGCGATGGCGACCCAGCGCGATCTCAAGCCTGTGCCCGAGCCGATTGCCCGGCGCGCCTACGAACAAATGCGCCTGGGGGATGCCGAAAGCGCGCGGGCGCATTTGCACAGTGCGATGCGCAGACTGTCCAAAGGACGATTGCCCCTCACTATGGCGTAGACTAAGCTCGCAAAATATAAGGGTTTTGGGCCTTCGCCCATGCCTTACCCTTGCAGGATGAGCTTTGCCTAATCTCCAAAACGACCCGCACATCGCCACTGGCGTTGCTTTGAAACGGTTACCGCTGCGCAAGGCAGCGATGCTGTTCATTGCTGTGGTGTGCCTGTGCCTGTGCGGTTTGCTTTACCTGCAACTGGAGCAATCGCGCCGGCACGATCTGGCCGTGGCCGAAGTGGCGTCATCGAACCTGACGCGAGCCATGGCGCAGCAGGCCGAAGACACCTTCATGAAAGCCGACCTGGTGTTGACCAGTCTGGTTGACTGGATTCAGGCTGACGGCTACGGTCCGCCGCAGCGCCCACGTCTTCAGAAAACATTCGCCCAGCGGGTGCAGGCGCTGAATCAATTGCACGGGATCTTGCTGTTTGACCAGAAGGGCCAGTGGATCGTGACCTCTTTTGCGGATCTGCCGCGTGGTCGAGGCGTGGCGGACCGCGAATACTTTATGTATCACCAGCAGAACGTATCGTCCGTGGCGCACATCGGACCGGCCATTCGCAGTCGTGAGAATGGCGAGTGGATCATTCCGGTCTCCAAGCGCATCAACGATAAAAACGGCCATTTCCAGGGCGTGTTGCTGGCCGGCATCAAGATGTCCTACTTCGACCAGTTCTTCAAAAGCTTCAGTCTTGATGACAATGGCTCGATGTTTTTGGGGCTGACCGACGGGACGTTGCTGGCGCGCCGGCCGTTTGTCGAAGCGCAGATTGGCTCGTCGTTGGCCAATGGCGAGATCTTTCAGACGTTGCTGCCCAACGCGCCCTCCGGCAATGCAACGTTCCGTTCGGTGGTCGACGGCACCGTGCGGTTGTATGGCTACCGACAGCTCGACGCCTATCCGCTGGTGGTGTCGGCGGCATCGTCCAGGGATTCGATTCTCAAGGGTTGGTACGACACCGCGTTTCGATCCAGCGTCATTGTTGCCCTTGTCGTGCTGGGCATTGGCTTGTTCGGCTGGGTGTTCGTGCGCCAGGTTCGCCTCGGCGAGCAGGTCGAGGCGGATCTGCGCAAGGCCAAGGAGGCGCTGAAGCTCATCGCGACCCACGACAGCCTGACCGGCCTGGCCAATCGCCGACTGTTCGAGCAGGCGCTGGACATCGAGTTCGGCCGTGGCATCCGTCAGTCGAGTTCATTGAGCCTGATCATGCTCGATATCGATTACTTCAAGCGCTACAACGACGCTTATGGCCACGTGGCGGGGGACCATTGCCTGGCGCAAGTGGCACGGGCGGTGAAGAGTTGCTGCCATCGAAAAGCCGATCTGGCGGTGCGGTACGGTGGTGAGGAGTTCGCAGTGTTGCTGCCGGATACCGATATTCACGGTGCGATGGTCATTGCAGAGCATATCCGTCGCGCCGTCATGGCCAAAAACATCAGCCACAGCGGTTCGCCCAACGGTTTCGTCACGGTCAGCCTTGGCTGCTATTCGTTTGTGCCCACGCGGCTGGACAGCACCGAAGTGTTCATCGGGCGTGCGGACGCCGCCTTGTATCAGGCCAAGCATTCAGGGCGAAACCGTTCGGCGGTGCTGTCCATCGACGGCGGGATCGAGGAGTTGATGCGCTCGGATCGTTGAGGCGACTCAGGCGCGAGCGGTCTGTGCGGATTAGCGAAGGCTGTAATCGGCAAGTTTTTGTTCGAGCCGCTGACGCACCATCGGCCATTCATCATCGATGATGCTGAACCGCACCGAGTTGCGCTTGCGTCCGTCCGGCATGATCCGTTCGTGACGCACGATGCCTTCCTGTTGCGCGCCGAGCCTGAGGATTGCGTTGCGCGACTTCTGATTGTTCTCGTCGGTGGTGAACTGCACCCGCACGCAGTCCAGCACGTCGAAGGCGTACCGCAGCATCAGGTATTTGGCTTCGGTGTTGACGAAGGTTTTTTGCCAGCGGGCCGAGATCCAGCTGCTGCCGATTTCGAGCTTGCGATTGAGCCGGTCGATTTTCCAGAAGCGCGTCGAGCCGATGACCTCGCCGGTGTCCTTGAGCACGATGACGTAAGGCAGAACAGTGCCTGCATCCCGGCCGTCGAGGGCTTTTTTCAGGTAGCTGTGCACCGTGGTCGGGGAGGGCACGACGGTGACAGTCAGGTTCCACAGTTCGCCATCTTCGGCGGCGTGTACCAGCGCATTGGCATCGGCGTATTGCAGTGGGCGCAGGCAGATTCTGTTGCCTTCCAGCGGTGTTTCCATGATGTCGGTTTTCTCGGTTGATTTTTCGGTCGTGTGGCGATTGGCGAAATCAATTGTCGGTCGTACCGTTTTATCCCTTATACATGGCGGCCATCGGCGCAGAGACCTGCGGCCACTGCATAAGGATCGAGCAATGAGCGAGCCACGCCTGAGCAATCTTGCGTTGTACCTGCAACGCCTGGGCTTCGATGCGCCACCGGCGCCGACCCTGGACACCCTGCGTCAACTGCAACTGCGTCACACCGGCGCATTCCCGTTTGAAAACCTCACCACGCTGTCAGGCGAGCCAGTGCTCATCGATCTGCCGTCCATCGAGCAAAAAGTCCTGCACGATGGTCGTGGTGGTTACTGCTACGAACTCAACAATCTGTTTCTGGCGCTGCTTCAGGCGCTGGGCTTCAACGCTCGTGGTATCTCCGGCCGAGTGGTCATGGGCCAACCCGAAGGCGCGTGGACGGCGCGGACACACCGTTTGAGCCTGGTCATCCTGGATGACGTGCGCTACATCACCGATGTCGGCTTCGGCGGCATGGTGCCTACGGCACCGCTGCTGCTCGATACCCATGCCGAACAGCGCACGCCCCACGAACCCTATCGCATCGAGCAACATGCCGATGGCTACACCTTGCGCGCCAACGTTGCGGGTGAGTGGCGGGCGATGTACATCTTCGACCTGCAACGGCAGGAAGACATCGATTTCGCCGTCGGCAACTGGTACGTCTCGACCCACCCCGAATCGTCTTTTGCCAGGCAACTGATGGTGGCGCGAACGGGAGAAGGCTGGCGGCGCACGCTCAACAATGGCAGTTTTGCGATTCACCGGATGGGCGGCGAGAGCGAACGCCTGCAGGTGACGGATGTGGATGAGCTGGTCGGATTGCTGGGGCGCGAGTTCGGGATTCGGGTGCCGGAGCATGCAACGCTCAAACAAGTGCTTGCGCGGTTGATCGTGGCGGCGTAGCTCAAGGCTTCATCACGCGATGAATTTCACTGAGCACCTCCGATAGTTTTTTCTCCAGGCTTTTTAGCTCAGCGGCCGTTATCCCTTCTTTGAAATGTCCGGCATTTACAACAGCGGTGTTCGGGATGGTCGCTGCGCTCTTGCTTCCATCGTCGAGCAAGGCCTTGCGCAAGGTGTTGTTGATTACCGTCTGATAACCGAAACCTTCGCTCTCGGCAGCGAGGCGCGCCGCGTCTAACACGACATCGTCGAGCATGATGGTAATGCGGGTTTTGCCTTTGCTCGAGGCAACCGCTCCGCGTTTGGCGTTGCTGAAATCGTATTCGTCTTTCATGGTTCAAGCCTCCAGATATCGGCGCCGTTCATTTTTGGTAGCGACGCGCGCGGAAATGATTCGAACGAAATTCGGCTCGCGCCAGGTGTACGCAACGACCAACAATCGACCTTTGGCATCCAGCCCCATGATGATCCACCGCTGTTCATCGTGATGGTTGTCCTCCAGCGAGAGGGCTCTCTCGTCATAAAACACGGCCTCGGTCTCCGCGAGGCTGATCCCTTGGTGCTTTAATTTGTTAGCTGCGTTCTTTGCCTTGTGAAACTGAATCTCGAATGACTTCATTATGCATACTTTATATGTATAAGCGAGAGGCGTCCGTGCCGGCGGTCGCTTGGAATGCCAAAGACTAGCGGGCGGGGAAGAAGGCGCAGGAAGGATGTATTTCAAATGTTTTTTTGGAGGGGGAAACAGCGCAGGGAAAGGACTGCATGGACACATGTCCATAATCTGACTGATGAGTTGTATACAACTCTATAGACATTTGTCCTGAGTCTTGCATACAGTGTGCGCATAACAAAAACCAGGGAACCCCCCAACCATGAAAACGCCCCATGTTTCACACCAACGGCCTGAGGACGAAAACCTCGGTGTCGGCGCGAATATGGCTTACGGCCTGCAACACGTTCTGACCATGTACGGCGGCATTGTCGCGGTGCCTTTGATCATCGGCCAGGCGGCCGGGCTCTCGCCGGCGGACATCGGTTTGTTGATTGCTGCTTCATTGTTTGCGGGGGGCTTGGCAACATTGCTGCAGACCCTCGGTTTACCGTTTTTCGGTTGTCAGTTGCCGCTGGTGCAGGGCGTGTCCTTCTCGGGCGTCGCGACGATGGTGGCGATTGTCAGCAGTGGCGGGGAGGGCGGGTTTCAGTCGATTCTGGGGGCGGTGATTGCCGCGTCGTTGATCGGTTTACTGATCACGCCGGTGTTCTCGCGAATCACCAAGTTCTTCCCGCCGCTGGTGACGGGCATCGTGATCACCACCATCGGCCTGACGCTGATGCCGGTGGCCGCGCGCTGGGCCATGGGTGGCAACAGCCATGCGCCGGATTTCGGCAGCATGGCGAACATTGGCCTGGCGGCGGTAACGCTGGTGCTGGTGTTGTTGCTGAGCAAGATCGGCAGCGCGACCATCTCCCGGTTGTCGATTCTGCTGGCCATGGTCATCGGCACGCTCATCGCGGTATTCCTCGGCATGGCGGACTTCTCGTCCGTCACCCAGGGCCCGATGTTCGGCTTCCCTACGCCATTCCACTTCGGCATGCCGACCTTCCACTTCGCTGCGATCCTGTCGATGTGCATCGTGGTCATGGTGACGCTGGTCGAAACCTCGGCGGACATCCTCGCGGTTGGTGAAATCATCGACACCAAAGTCGACTCCAAGCGCCTGGGCAACGGTCTGCGCGCCGACATGCTGTCGAGCATGATCGCGCCGATCTTCGGTTCTTTCACCCAAAGTGCGTTCGCCCAGAACGTCGGGCTGGTGGCGGTGACCGGGATCAAGAGCCGTTTCGTGGTGGCCACCGGCGGCTTGTTTCTGGTGATCCTCGGCCTGCTGCCCTTCATGGGGCGGGTCATCGCAGCGGTGCCGACCTCCGTGCTCGGCGGCGCCGGGATCGTGCTGTTCGGCACCGTGGCGGCCAGCGGAATTCGCACGCTGTCCAAGGTCGACTACCGCAACAACGTCAATCTGATCATCGTCGCCACGTCCATCGGTTTCGGCATGATCCCCATTGCCGCGCCGAACTTTTACGACCACTTCCCAAGCTGGTTCGCCACGATCTTCCACTCGGGCATCAGCTCCTCGGCAATCATGGCCATCGTGCTGAACCTGGCCTTCAACCACCTCACTGCCGGCAACTCGGATCAGCAGTCGGTGTTTGCTGCCGGTACTGAGCGAGTCCTGCGCTATCAGGATCTGGCCGCGTTGCGCGAAGGGGATTACTTCAGCGAAGGCAAGTTGCATGACTGCGACGGGAAGGAAATCCCGGTGATAGAGACGGATCATGGGCATGGCGAGCCGAAGGCGGTGCATGTCAAAAGCAGTGAACATGTCTGAATGAAAAAGGCGCCCCCAGGGGCGCCTTTTTACATGACATGACCCCGTACTGTAGGAGCCGGCTTGCCGGCGATGGCGGCCTTGAGAACGATGCATTCTTCAAGGCCCTCATCGCCGGCAAGCCGGCTCCTACAGGTCAGAGTTCATCTTTTCCAACGCCCACAAAAAAGCCGCTGAACCTTTCGATTCAGCGGCTTTTCGATCTTGCTGTCTGGCTCTCGACCTGGACTCGAATAGATGTATAAGCATTTGTGATTAAAAATTAATTGTTCTTTTTTCTAGAATCTTGCATTGGCACCGCATGGCTTGCTCATCAACTTCCGGAAGTTGGATTTAGAGAGCCATCCACGGGCAAATTGCCATTATCTGAGCTATACACATCCTTCATGGACATCCCACCCGGAGGGACCTATAGATGGATAACGCTGCGCCAATACGTCTGCTACCAGGCATCTGCGGATTTCGCCCAGAGTCCTCACGTGTTTCATTCTTTGTCGTTGCGCTGTCGCTAGCAGCGTCGTCCGGGCTGGCAAATGCTTATGACATGAACCCTGTCGATGTTGATTGCTGGGGTTTAGAAGCGCTCTGCCCCGCAACCAAATTGACGTCCAACATGAAGCAGCCCGTTCATGAGACCTTAACGCTGCTGGCCTACGACTATTACACGCATCCGGAATTGGCGGCGGGGGGGCGGGCAAAAACGTCGGCGGACAATCTGCGCAAAAGCGGAATTTTCAGAGATCTGGTTTTGGGCAGTGAGTGGAATGACGATCCCGACTCGCTACTCCGACAAAACATCGTGAAGGCTGTGCAGTGGAATGCACTCTTCAAAAACGCCCAGGAACAGGCACGGTGTAAGAAGGATAGTAGCCAGGCTTCTTGCAAGAATGTTGCTATTACCGACACACCCATGATGTTGTACCGTAGCCACTTCGGCGACTTCCAATTCCTCCACGCCATGGCCTCCCAGCCATCTGAGTCTGCCCAGGAAACCAAAGACAAGATCATGGCGTGGGCGAAATTCACCTACACCCTTTCGATCTCCTCCAATGACTTCAGCAATGAGACCATCGACGGCCCCGTAATCTCATCGTTTTCCACAATTTCGGCCACGCTACTGAGACAAGGCTGGACTGTGGGGGCATTGTTTGATCCGGTTCCAGGAGGGGAGTGGGAGAGTTCGTATAATCCGCTGAAGCTGGGTAGGTTTAAACCGTCCAATGTTCCGAGGGCACAGGTTAAATATCCAGCACTGGTACAAGGGGCAAGCGTTAAACATATCGCTTTAGGTTCATTGTTACATATGGTTCAGGACTCCTATTCCGATGCCCATGTAGAACGAGTAGCGGGCTGTAATCCGCTAAGTAAACAGCGCTATGGAATAGTCTCTTTCAGGGATTATGTGGCTCAATCGAGTGCTGACCACGGGCTCGCCGACGTTCGCCCTGATTGGTTAAACGCCGGGGACTTGGAAAAAAACAATCCGGTTTGGGCCTCGGCGCAACTTATCCAGTACTCATTCAATAAAGTGGCGTGGGACAAGGGCGTAGAGCAGTTTCTCGACAAAGAGGTTTTTCCGCTGACGAACCCAAGCAATCCTTCCTCGACTGGTGATCGCAAATGCTATTTGGGCACCAGTTAGTGGTAGCGATCAAGCCAGTCGGGCCAACCCGACCATCGATTAGCCAGGTACTAGCCTTGCCGACGGTTATTACATGCAGAACTCGGACTGGACAAGTTTGTAGATCGGGTCTTCGAGCCGCTGGAACTTGCAATAGTAAAGGTGCTCGCGTTTGCGTCCGTTCATGCTCGTGTACTGTCTGGATTGCAAATAGGTAAATTCGGATTTCGGGAATTGCGATTGTAGTTCGGTAAGAAATGCATTGCAGAACTCCGGGCTGCTGGATTTCTTTGTCTGCCACTCGCCCAGTTTTTCGACTGTCACATTCAGGTCATAACCCTCGATGCCGTGGATCTTCCTCCGGCATGCAGGGAAGGTAGCGCAACTGCCGTATGTCACGGATTGGGCGCCAGCCTGGTCAAGGAACGGCTTGGCGTAGTAGATCGGGATGACGTACGAGACCAACTGGCTAGACCTTTTGTAGGCGACTGAGATGCCGATGACCGTGCCATTGCTGCCAAACACGGGGCCGCCACTGTTGCCCTCGTTCAGTGCCAGATTGGTTTGCCACCAAGGCTTGTAGACGCCATCGATCTCGGCCAATTCCGCTGTTTTCATGCCGTTGGGTATCATCGCCAGCTCCCACCCGGCATACCCCAGAGCCATCAAGGGGGCAGCCATCGGCGTCGGCACGGCCGTGCCGATCGCAACGCTCTGCCAGCTCTCGCCATTGTCGCGGGGAGGTAATTGCAGCAAGGCGATATCGTTGGCCCTGTCACGCGCGACCACTGTGGCCTCCACGCTGCTAGCCCCCCTGCTGCCGACCTTGACATCGATCGTTTCGGATTCGACCGTGACATTTCCCACCGGGCGGATGACGTGGTCGTTGGTGATGACCAGCCCCGATTCGGAGACGATGAAGCCCGATCCGCTGCTTTCACAATTGCCATCGCCATTGGCCAGGACGCAGGTGTAGTGGATGCGTATCGTGGCGTCCCTGTTGTTCTCGAACAGGCAGCTTTCTTCCATGGCGTGCGCGGTACCCAGGGAAAAGGCCGCCAACAGCAGCGTAGTCGCGAGTTGATTCATGCCGTCCATGCGTCGCTTCCTTCAGGGAGTGAGGTCCAGTCGAGAGAGAGGCTTATAGCCTGCCCGCATCAGCTCAGTTTCGCTGTACGCCCGACGGCAAACGCCGCCGCAAGACGCATTGGCCGCTGATTCGATTACGGTATGGAAGCGTCCTTTCGGGCCGTTTGCGGTGCTTTCGAGAAGCCGAACATGTGACCCAGATTTGTTGACGATATCGCCGGGCCGCAGGTCCTCCCAAAGGACTGCGGCGCTTACTTTGGCATCTGGCAGGCTACGAGTTGTGTAGTAGGCCCCTGTTTGCCAGGCGTAGGAGACAAAACCTGAACAGTCCAGGCCCGTCGCGCCGGGATAGACGCAATTGGAATTGCGGCATGTGCAGTCCGAGCCCGCCAGCCTGCCGTCATTGAGGTGCTGCTTGAAGGTGTCGAGTGAACTGGCGTAACCGCCCCAGCGGTAGGGGATGGCCGTGACTTCCTTCTCCAGCAGCGCATCCAGCCGGCTGGGGCGGTGCCAGGTATTGGCCGTGGGGTTACAGAGGTTGGGAACCCCGGCTCGGCTGTAATTATTGGCATGCATGACCCACTTCAGCTCCAGCGCCTCGCGCGCCTTTTTCAAGATGCTCTGGCGGCTGACCTGTTGCAGGGCGACCAGGCCGACAGCGCTGGTTCCGTTCAACTGCTCCAACTGCTTGAGTGTGTCCTGTTCCGAGGCGATCAGCGCCACATCGGTGGGCCGGGCAATGGCCACCGGCTTGGCGGTACCGACTTTGGAAAACACCACGGGCTTGACGGTGACTTTCCCATCCTTGGCGAATGAAAGGCCGACGACCACACCGTTGGTCAATCGCGCGAAGGGGCGGCGGATATTACACGCGTAGGCATCGGGCGGCATGTACGCCTCGGCGGTGGGCGTGCCTTGCGCATCGGTTGTGATCAGGCGCACAAAGCTCAGTTCTTCGGGCGCTTTCACGGTTTCCTGCGTCGCAATCAGCGCGCCGTCATTGGCGCTAGCCCAGAGCATGCGCACATCGACCAGGCGTCGCTGAGAGGAAACGCTCGTCTGCTTGAACCCTGTGGTGGACAGTGCGTTGCTGCCCACTGCAAGCGTGGGCTTTTCCAGTTTGAAATCAAAGGACGCTGCGGCCACCTGGCCTGGGTCGGTGAGCGCGCCCAACAGCTTGCTGTCGATATTGATGGGCACCTGTTTGCCGGCGAGGTTCTCGAGCGTGAGCTGGCTGTCTGACAGCACCACGAAGCGGGGGGCGCCCGACTCGGGGTCGTAGCCGGTGGACGTGCGCGAGCTGACCTTGGCCGGCGCTGAAACCAGGGCCACGTCGCCCAGCGCGCCGGCCACCACATAGCCGGACGTCGTCGCGATCAAATCGACAGGGTCGAGCAAGTCGGAGGGCAGCTTGATTTCCGTGGCTGCCTTTGTACCGACGATCAGGATCTTCTGGTTGACGCTGTCCAGAATGGCCAACTGGCCATCGGGGCCAGGGGCGATGGTGGCCGGCCCCCTGCATTCTTCGTTGGGAATGCGCTCAACACCGACCTGGCCGACGTCATTGCCTATTGGCAAGTCAAGCGGACCGGTGATTTGAGCTTGAGTGACGGTGGATGGAAGTATGGTGGCTAGCAATACAACCCCGCAGCAAAACCTGGCGAGCATAGAACCTCCCACTGGCTATAGCGTAAATGCCGTTTACTGCTGGCGTGTGCTGTCAGTAGGCTAGCACTGCTTCCGTTTTCCTCAAGGTGAGATATCAATATAACGGCATGTAGTTCCGAGCGATGTTCGATTGCATGGTAATGATAAATGTACGGGTCAATGACAAGCGGCGACGGTTCCGCTCTCTAGATGGGTGGGCGCGAGATGATGGGTGATTTGCTCGTAGTGTTCGCACGTATAGGCCGCCCGCAATTCGTGGAAGCCTTTGAGGTGGTGCTGATAGAGGAGGTGTCGGGCGGGGCGGACTTGAAGGGCGAAAACGGTTGGTGCTCACCGGAATCCGACGGAATGCCAAAACGAAAAAACCCGCCAAAAGGCGGGTTTTTTCGGGTGTTTCAGAGACCTTGGAAGCTTTCTCTGGAACCTTGTATGGCTCCACGACCTGGACTCGAACCAGGGACCCAGTGATTAACAGTCACTTGCTCTACCAACTGAGCTATCGCGGAATGGCGTGTATGTTACTGATTCAAAAAGAGAAGTCAAGCACCTGTTGGCAATTTGAGCGATTCGTCGGGACGGACGGCGGTTTATCGGTGATTGGCGGTTACCAGAATCGCACCAGAGGTCTACCATGGCCGCCCGGAAGTGGTGACACGCGCTGCCGGCCATTCGCCGAAAAGGTACGCGCCATGAATCACCCAACCCTCACACTTCGCCACAACGAGGTGTTCGCATGAGCATCGCTCAGATCAGCCTGCCCAAAGGCGTCGGTCCGCACGCCGAAAAACTGTTCGACGCAATCACTCAGGCCAGCACCGCTGACGAATTGAATCGCGCTGGCGGCAAGGCCGAAGGTTTTGTCCTGGGCCTGGAAAGCACCAAGGCCATCAAAAGCCAGGTCGCCGAGTCGCTGTACGTCGCTTATGACGATGCAGCCAGCCAACGCGCGACCGAACTGGCTTAACCGCCGAACGTAATGGTGGCGAGCATCAGTTTGGCGTACAGCAGTGTCGCGCCCAGTTGAACCAGCCACAGCGCCAGGCCGCCAAGAAAGACCCCCGCAGCCACTTGCAGCACCAGGTTGTTGCCGCGTTTGGCCGGGGTGCGGGGGATGAAGTCATTCAGCTCATCCAGGTCATCGCGCTCAGCGCGCAGGTCATCGTTTTTCATATCGGCTCACATCGAATTCAGTGGTGTACACAAACCTTGTAGGAGCCGGCTTGCTGGCGATTGCGTCCGTCCAGCCAATAAATAAGTTGACTGACCCACCGCTATCGCCAGCAAGCCGGCTCCTACAGGGTAGATGTGTGCAGTCTAGAGGGCTTGGTTGGCGGGTTGAGAATAATCTGCGGCCAATAAAAAACGGGAAGCCCAAGGGCTTCCCGTTTTGTTTAGCGCTTGAGGACTCAGATCACCGCAACGATGGCCTTGGTCACCACGTCGATGTTGCTCTGGTTCAGCGCGGCAACGCAGATGCGGCCGGTGTCCAGGGCGTAGATGCCGAACTCGCTGCGCAGACGGGTCACTTGCTCAACCGTCAGGCCGGAGTAGGAGAACATGCCGCGCTGACGACCGACAAAGCTGAAATCGCGCTGAGGAGCCTGTTTCGCCAGCAGGTCAACCATCTGGGTGCGCATGCCGCGAATCCGCAGGCGCATTTCGGCCAGTTCTTCTTCCCATTGGGCGCGCAGTTCCGGGCTGTTCAATACAGCGGCAACGATGCTTGCACCGTGGGTCGGCGGGTTGGAGTAGTTGGTGCGGATCACGCGCTTGACCTGCGACAGCACGCGCGCGCTTTCTTCTTTCGATTCGCTGACGATCGACAGGGCACCAACGCGCTCGCCGTACAGCGAGAACGATTTGGAGAACGAGCTGGAAACGAAGAAGGTCAGGCCCGACTCAGCGAACAGACGCACGGCTGCGGCGTCTTCGTCGATGCCATCGCCAAAGCCCTGGTAGGCCATGTCGAGGAACGGCACGTGACCTTTGGCTTTCACCACCTCCAGAACGTTTTTCCAGTCCGCCGGGCTCAGGTCAACACCGGTCGGGTTGTGGCAGCAGGCGTGCAGCACAACGATCGAGCCGGACGGCAGGGCGTTCAGGTCTTCCAGCAGGCCGGTACGGTTAACGTCGTGGGTCGCGGCGTCGTAGTAACGATAGTTCTGCACCGGGAAACCAGCGGTTTCGAACAGCGCGCGGTGGTTTTCCCAGCTCGGGTCGCTGATCGCCACGACGGCGTTCGGCAGCAGTTGCTTGAGGAAGTCGGCACCGATTTTCAGCGCGCCAGTACCGCCAACGGCCTGAGTGGTGATGACGCGGCCAGCAGCGATCAGCGGCGAGTCATTGCCAAACAGCAGTTTTTGCACGGCCTGGTCGTAGGCAGCGATGCCGTCGATCGGCAAGTAGCCACGGGAAGCGTGTTGAGCGACGCGAATCGTCTCGGCTTCGACAACGGCGCGCAGGAGTGGAATTCGCCCCTCCTCGTTGCAGTAAACACCGACCCCCAGGTTGACCTTGTTGGTACGGGTATCGGCGTTGAATGCTTCGTTGAGGCCCAGGATTGGATCGCGTGGTGCCATTTCGACAGCGGAGAACAGGCTCATTTTTGCGGCGGCTCTGAATGGAGTGTGGAGGGACGTGTCGCGCTCCAGCCGAATGCACTAGAGCGGTGCACAAACGGGGAGCTAGTATAGAGGTCATCCGCGATTGATGGCGACAGTCGATTCGGCTTTTACCGTAAGTTTTTCCGATTATTTTTCGACCGTTAGTCGATTGATCGCGTCAGAGGCTTCAAGGGATGTAGGACGTTTGCCTTGAAAGCGAGGGCAATCGACTCCACATTGAGCACAATCCAGTTTTTTCCTCGGGCGACGTCGGTCGTTTGCGGTCTTTCTCGTTCCTGTCCGGTTTGACCGCGTACGGGTGAACCCAGAGGTATTTCATGTCTGAATTCCAGCTAGTCACCCGCTTCGAGCCCGCCGGCGACCAGCCGGAAGCCATCCGCCTGATGGTCGAGGGCATCGAAGCCGGGCTGGCGCACCAGACGTTGCTCGGTGTGACCGGTTCGGGCAAGACGTTCAGCATCGCCAACGTTATCGCCCAGGTTCAGCGCCCGACGCTGGTGCTGGCGCCGAACAAGACCCTGGCCGCGCAGTTGTACGGCGAATTCAAGGCGTTTTTCCCTAACAACGCTGTCGAGTATTTCGTTTCCTACTACGACTACTACCAGCCTGAAGCGTATGTGCCGTCCTCGGACACCTTCATCGAGAAAGACGCCTCGATCAACGACCACATCGAACAGATGCGACTCTCGGCGACCAAAGCGCTGCTGGAGCGCAAGGACGCGATCATCGTCACCACGGTGTCGTGCATCTACGGTCTGGGCAGCCCGGAAACCTATTTGAAAATGGTGTTGCACGTGGATCGTGGCGACAAGCTCGATCAGCGCGCCTTGCTGCGCCGTCTCGCCGATCTGCAATACACCCGCAACGACATGGATTTCGCCCGCGCGACCTTCCGCGTGCGCGGTGATGTGATCGATATCCACCCGGCAGAATCCGATTTCGAAGCGATCCGTATCGAGCTGTTCGACGACGAGGTCGAGAGCCTGTCGGCCTTCGATCCGCTGACGGGCGAGGTGATTCGCAAGCTGCCGCGTTTCACCTTCTACCCGAAAAGCCACTACGTGACGCCGCGAGAAACCCTGCTCGACGCCATCGAGGGGATCAAGGTCGAATTGCAGGAGCGCCTGGAATACCTGCGTTCCAACAACAAACTGGTGGAGGCGCAGCGCCTCGAACAACGTACCCGTTTCGACCTGGAGATGATCCTCGAACTGGGTTACTGCAACGGCATCGAAAACTATTCCCGCTACCTCTCGGGTCGCGATCCAGGTCAAGCGCCGCCGACCTTGTTCGATTACCTGCCGGCCGACGCCTTGCTGGTGATCGACGAATCCCACGTCAGCGTGCCGCAAGTCGGCGCCATGTATAAGGGCGACCGCTCACGTAAGGAAACGCTGGTGGAATACGGTTTCCGCCTGCCGTCAGCGCTGGACAACCGGCCAATGCGCTTCGATGAGTTCGAAGGCATCAGCCCGCAAACGATTTTTGTCTCGGCCACGCCGGGCAACTACGAGGCGGAACACGCCGGGCGTGTCATTGATATGGTGGTGCGTCCGACCGGCCTGGTGGACCCGCAAATTGAAATCCGCCCGGCGTTGACTCAGGTCGACGATCTGCTTTCGGAAATCACCAAGCGCGCTGCAGTGGATGAGCGGGTATTGGTCACGACGCTGACCAAGCGCATGGCCGAAGACTTGACCGATTACCTGGCCGACCATGGCGTGCGCGTACGTTATCTGCACTCGGACATCGACACCGTGGAGCGCGTGGAAATCATCCGCGATTTGCGCCTCGGCACGTTTGATGTGCTGGTGGGGATCAACCTATTGCGTGAAGGCCTGGACATGCCGGAAGTGTCCTTGGTGGCGATTCTCGATGCGGACAAGGAAGGCTTCCTGCGTTCCGAGCGCTCGCTGATCCAGACCATCGGTCGCGCGGCGCGTAACCTCAACGGTCGGGCGATTCTGTATGCGGATCGCATCACCGGTTCCATGGAGCGGGCGATCGGTGAAACCGAGCGTCGTCGCGACAAGCAGATCGCCTTCAACCTGGCCAACGGCATTACGCCGAAGGGTGTGTTCAAGGACGTCGCCGACATCATGGAAGGCGCCACCGTGCCGGGCTCACGCAGCAAGAAGCGCAAAGGCATGGCCAAGGCTGCCGAGGAAAACGCCAGGTACGAAGCGGAATTGCGTTCGCCGGGGGAAGTCGCCAAGCGGATCAAGGCGCTGGAAGAGAAGATGTACCAGCTGGCTCGCGACCTGGAATTCGAAGCGGCGGCGCAGATGCGCGACGAGATTGCCAAGCTGCGGGAGCGGTTGATCGCGGTTTGAGATTTGTGGCGAGTATGCGGGCCTCTTCGCGGGCAAGCCTCGCTCCTACAGGTTTTGCATCGTTCACAACATGGATGGTCGATGCAAAACCTGTAGGAGCGAGGCTTGCCCGCGAAGGCCGCACCACCGATTTAATGTGCTTCTCCAGCCTTCAACCCCGCCGGCAACTGCTTGGTCAACAACACCGCAATCATGCTGATCCCCAGCGCAATCCCGACAAAGTGAAACGCATCGTTGTAAGCCATGATCGACGCCTGCTGATGCGCAATTTCACTGAGCTTGCCCAGCGCCGCCGCTTCACTGCCTAACCGGTCCGTCAGCGACGCCATGCGCTCGGCGACCTGCGGGTTGCTCGGCACAATCGATTCGCGCAAATAATCAAAGTAGGTCTTGGTTCGCGCATCCAGCAACGTGGCGAGGAGGGCGATGCCAATGGCGCCGCCGAGGTTGCGCAGGATGTTGAACAGGCTCGACGCCGAGCCAGCGTCCTGCGGCAGGATATACGCGGTGGCGATCAGCGAGATGGTCACCATGATCAGGGGCTGGCCGAGTGCGCGGATGATCTGGATCTGGTTGAACTGCGGTCCGGCGAAATCCGGGTTCAGCACCCCCGAGGAAAAACTCGCCAGGCCGAACAAGCCGAAGCCCAAGGTGCACAGCCATTTCGGCGAGATGACCTTCATCAGCTTCGGCACCAGCGGAATCAGGAACAGCTGCGGCACGCCCATCCACATGATCACTTCGCCGATCTGCAGGGCGTTGTAGTTCTGGATCTGCGCCAGGTACAGCGGCAACAGAAAGATCGAACCGTACAACCCGACCCCCATTCCCAGGCTGGAAATACTCGACAAGCCGAAATTGCGATTGCCCAGGATCCCAAGGTTGATCAGCGGATTGGGTTTGGAAAACTGCACGATCACAAAGGTGATCAGGCTGATCAGCGCGATGCTGCCCAGGGTCACGATCAGGTTTGATTCCAGCCAGTCTTTGCGATGGCCTTCCTCCAGAAAAACCTGCAAACAACCGAGGCCGATACCGAGCGTAAGAATCCCCATGTAGTCGGTGCTTTTCAGCAGTTCCCAGTGCGCTTCTTTTTTCTCCAGGCCATACATCAGGCCGGCGATCATGATCAGGCCCGGCGGAATGTTGATGTAGAAGATGTATTCCCAGCCCCAGTTTTCCGTCAGCCAGCCGCCGAGCGTCGGGCCGATGGAGGGCGCGAACGTTGCGGTCATGGCGAACATGGCCATGCCTTTGGCGCGATGGTGTTCGGGAAGCTTGATCAGCGTCAGGGTGAACGCCAGCGGGATCAGCGCGCCGCCGGTGAAGCCTTGCAGCGCGCGGAAAATGATCATGCTTTCCAGGCTCCACGCCATCGAGCAGAGCAGGGACGAGGCAAGAAATCCAAGCGAAACCCACACCGCCAGACGGCGTGCGGACAGCAGCTGCACCAGCCACGCCGTCAGCGGAATCATGATGATTTCCGCGACCAGGTACGACGTGGAAATCCATGAGCCTTCTTCCAGCGTCGCCGACAGCGCGCCTTGAATGTCCTTGAGCGACGAGTTGGTGATCTGGATATCGAGCACCGCCATGAAGGCGCCGAGCATCACGCTCATCACGGCGATCCAGTCCCGCCGGGTCGGTTCGCCGGCCGGGCGGATCAGTTGATCACCGGCCATCGTCAGGGGTGTCTTTGATGTTCACTTTGGCGGTGACCGACATGCCCGGACGAATCTTGCCGTGCAGCGGGTTGTCCGCGGCGAAGGTCAGTTTTACCGGAATCCGTTGTACGACTTTGGTGAAGTTGCCCGTGGCATTGTCCGGCGGCAGCAGGCTGAACTGTGCGCCCGAGGCGGCGAACAGGCTGTCGACCCGGGCTTCGATTGGCGTGTCGCCGTAGGCGTCGAAGGTCAGTTCGGCTTTCTGGCCGGGCTGCATGTGGCCGATCTGGGTTTCTTTGAAGTTGGCCTGAATCCAGATGTCCTGATCCGGGACGATCGACAGCAAATAAGCGCCGGCCTGCACGTATTGGCCTTCGCGGGCGGCACGCTGGCCGATCATGCCGCTGATGGGCGCGTGGATTTCGCTGCGGGTCAGGTTCAATTCAGCCTGGGCCAGATCGGTCTTGGCGTTGGCGATCATCGCGTCGAGGCGCTTGATCTCGGCGCTGAGGGAGTTGACTTGCTGGCGCTGACTTTGTGCGTCTGCCTGGGCCTTGGTCACCTGCGAGCGGGCGATGTGGGTATCGGCGGAAAGGGTGGTCACGCGCTCTTCCGACACGTAGCCGGGTTTGCGCAGGGTTTGCGCGCGGGACAGGTCAATCTGCGAGCGACCGAGGCTGGCCTGGCTGGATGCGACTTGCGCTTCGCTGGAGGCGATCAGGCTGGCTTGCTGCGTCAGTTTGCTCTGGGCTTGCAGGCGTTCGGCCTGGCGGGTGGCGAGGGCGGCGTTGGCGCGGTCGACAGCGAGGTGGAAGTCATCGCCTTCGAGCTTGATCAGCAACTGGCCCTTTTCGACGTGCTGGTTGTCCTGCACCAGCACCTGATCGATGCGTGCGCCCAACTGGCTCGACACACGGGTGATCTCGCCCTGGACATAGGCGTTATCGGTGCTTTCATAAAACCGTCCCTTGAAGAACCACTGGGCAAACAAGGCCCCGGCAATCAGCAGGACGATCAGCAGGAAAATAGACAGGCGACGCTTGAGTTGGGCAGGCATGGGGCAAACTGTAGTCGAGAAATTGTAAGGAAAGTTATCAGCAGGCGAATTTGTCATACAGTCGATAGTGGGTAAATGCCATCGGCTGATAATCCACCATTCATCCCGGCCCAGGCCCGTTGTAGACGCAAACTTGGCTTAAATGCCCTGCTCACTGGAGCCGGGCGGGCAACGCCTGTTACCATTCGCCCTTTGTTTTATCTTCATTTCGAGACTTGCCATGACCACCGTCCGCACGCGCATCGCGCCATCGCCTACCGGGGACCCCCACGTAGGTACCGCTTACATCGCTTTGTTCAACTACTGCTTTGCCAAGCAGCACGGCGGTGAGTTCATCCTGCGGATCGAAGACACCGATCAGTTGCGTTCGACCCGCGAGTCCGAACAGCAGATTTTCGACGCCCTGCGCTGGTTGGGCATCGACTGGAGCGAAGGCCCGGACGTCGGCGGCCCGCACGGTCCTTACCGTCAAAGCGAGCGCGGCGATATCTATCAGAAGTATTGCCAGCAATTGGTCGAGATGGGCCATGCCTTCCCGTGCTTCTGCACCGCTGAAGAGCTGGACCAGATGCGCGCCGAGCAAATGGCTCGCGGCGAAACCCCGCGGTACGACGGTCGTGCACTGCTGCTGTCCAAGGAAGAAGTTGCACGTCGCCTGGCCGCTGGCGAACCGCACGTGATTCGTATGAAGGTGCCGAGCGAAGGCGTGTGCGTGGTGCCGGACATGCTGCGTGGCGACGTCGAGATCCCGTGGGATCGCATGGACATGCAAGTCCTGATGAAGACCGACGGCCTGCCGACGTACTTCCTGGCCAACGTGGTCGATGACCACCTGATGGGCATCACCCACGTGCTGCGTGGCGAAGAATGGCTGCCTTCGGCACCGAAACTGATTCTTCTGTACGAATACTTCGGCTGGGAACAACCGGAGCTGTGCTACATGCCGCTGCTGCGTAACCCGGACAAGAGCAAGCTGTCCAAGCGCAAGAACCCGACCTCGGTGACGTTCTACGAGCGCATGGGCTTCATGCCGGAAGCGATGCTCAACTACCTGGGGCGCATGGGCTGGTCGATGCCGGACGAGCGCGAGAAGTTCTCGCTGCAGGAAATGGTCGACAACTTCGACCTGAACCGCGTCTCCCTCGGTGGGCCGATTTTCGACATCGAGAAACTGTCGTGGCTCAACGGCCAGTGGCTGCGTGACCTGCCGGTGGAAGAGTTCGCCAGCCGCTTGCAGACCTGGGCGCTGAACCCCGAGTACATGATGAAGATCGCGCCGCACGTGCAGGGCCGCGTTGAAACCTTCAGCCAGGTCGCACCGCTGGCCGGGTTCTTCTTCGCCGGTGGCGTGAACCCGGATGCCAAGCTGTTTGAATCGAAGAAATTGTCGGGTGATCAGGTTCGTCAGTTGATGCAGTTGATTCTGTGGAAGCTGGAAAGCCTGCGTCAGTGGGAGAAGGACAGCATCACCGCGACCATTCAAGCGGTGGTCGAGTCCCTGGAATTGAAGCTGCGTGACGCCATGCCGCTGATGTTCGCAGCGATCACTGGTCAGGCGAGTTCGGTGTCGGTGCTGGATGCGATGGAAATCCTCGGCCCGGACCTGACGCGTTTCCGTCTGCGCCAGGCCATCGACCTGCTCGGTGGCGTGTCGAAGAAGGAAAACAAGGAGTGGGAAAAACTCCTGGGCAACATCGCCTGATGAACACCGTCCTGTAGGAGCGTTGCTTGCTCGCGAAGAACGATGACGCGGTGTGCCAGACACACCGAGGCGTCCCGTTCACCGGCAAGCCTGGCTCCTACAGATCGATGTATACCCCGGATTTACGGGGGGAGGGCGGTAAGTGATTGTTATGTCGGCAAAAAACTTTGGAAATTGTTAAAAATAAATTTGACACGTTTCCGAAGCGCCATTAAGATTCGCCCCGTCCTCAGCGATGAGGGGCTATAGCTCAGCTGGGAGAGCGCTTGCATGGCATGCAAGAGGTCGACGGTTCGATCCCGTCTAGCTCCACCAATTTACACTTCAAGGTCTGGCCACACCGGCCTTGAAGCGATCAACACTCAGCGTTGATCTGTTGTATAGAAGGGTTTGCGTCCCCTTCGTCTAGTGGCCTAGGACACCGCCCTTTCACGGCGGTAACAGGGGTTCGAGTCCCCTAGGGGACGCCAGTTTTACAGAAGCGATGTCGCAAGATGCCGCTCCGCCGCGAGGCGAAAAATCCGGGGCTATAGCTCAGCTGGGAGAGCGCTTGCATGGCATGCAAGAGGTCGACGGTTCGATCCCGTCTAGCTCCACCAATTTTACAGTTCAAGGTCTGGCCACACCGGCCTTGAATCGATCAGCTCTCAGCACTGATCAGTTGTATAGAAGGTTTTGCGTCCCCTTCGTCTAGTGGCCTAGGACACCGCCCTTTCACGGCGGTAACAGGGGTTCGAGTCCCCTAGGGGACGCCACGATTACCCGCTCTGCGGGATTTTATAAGGGTCATTCAATTATTGAATGGCCCTTTTGTTTGTCTGGCGTTTGGCCAAATCCCCCATTTCTCTCAAACTGTTCTTCAGACCAGCGGTCACATCTACGACTTGCGGAAAATTATTATGAGAATAATATTCTAGTCGTAATATTCGGAGGCAACGATGAACGATAAAAAAGCTCAAACCCGCGAACGCATTCTCAAGGCCGCCAGCGCAGCACTGATTCAGCGTGGCCCGGCCGAACCGAGCGTGGGCGAAGTGATGGGCGCAGCCGGCCTGACGGTTGGCGGCTTCTATGCGCACTTCGAAAGCAAGGACGCGATGATGCTGGAAGCGTTCAAGCAACTGCTCGGTCACCGCCGTAGCTTGATCGCCGACATGGACGCCGAGTTGACCGGCGAAGAGCGTCGCGCGTTGGTGGCGGCGTTTTACCTGTCACGCAAACACCGGGATTCCTCTGAATCCGCGTGCCCGATCCCGGCCTCCGTCGGCGAGCTGGGACGCCTGCCGGACGCATTTCGGGTGGCGCTGAATGAACACGTGGAAATGATGGTCGCGCAGTTGGCGGCCAGCCCGGAAGACGCCGACAAAGCCTTGGCCGACATGGCCTTGATGGTCGGTGGATTGGCTCTGGCACGGGCGCTGGGGCCGGGAGAGTTGTCTGATCGATTGCTGCGTGCCGCCAAGTCGGCGGTGCTATGACCTGAAGGCAATGGCCTGAGGAGTGAGAGCGATGAGCGCGTTAAAGTGGGTTCGTGGCGTTAATGGCACCTTGGGCTGGTTTGCACCGAAACTGGTCGCGAGCAAAATGCGACTGGCGTTCATGACGCCGCGGGATCTGCCGCCGCGTGATTGGGAATTGCCGTTACTGGCGAAATCCGAGCGCATCACACTCCGTTTCGGCCTCTCGGCGTTGCGCTGGGGGCAAGGCCCGGCGGTATTGCTGATGCACGGTTGGGAAGGTCGGCCAACGCAGTTTGCCAGCCTGATCACCGCGCTGGTTGACGCCGGCTACACCGTAGTCGCCCTGGACGGTCCGGCTCACGGTCGCTCGCCGGGCAACGAAGCCAACGTCGTGCTGTTCGCCCGGGCCATGCTTGAGGCCGCTGCCGAGTTACCGCCGCTGCAAGCGGTCATCGGTCACTCGATGGGCGGTGCCAGCGCCATGCTCGCCGTTCAGTTGGGCTTGCGCACCGAAACCCTGGTGACCATCGGCGCTCCGGCGCGGATTCTAGGGGTTCTGCGCGGTTTCGCCCGCTACGTGCGGCTACCGCCAAAAGCCCGTTCGGCGTTCATTCGCCAAGTCGAAAAAGATGTCGGCATGCGCGCGGCTGCATTGGATGTCTCGCGTTATCAGCTCGACATGCCTGGCCTGATCGTTCATGCCGAAGACGACAACTTCGTCCCGGTCAAGGAATCCCAACTGATCCACGAGGCCTGGTTCGACAGTCGCTTACTGCGGCTGGAGGAGGGCGGTCATCAACGGGTGCTTGCCGACCCGCGGGTGATTGATGGCGTGTTATCACTGCTGGCCGGTCGCAGCCTGCAATCGCGCCAATCGGCCTGAGCATCCGTTACACTGCCTCGGTCGACATCATTTGACCGGGAGTGGGGCATGGGCTGGGATCGGGCAACGCCATTTATCATTGATCTTGCGGTGGACGCCGAGGACATCGATGGGTTGGGTCACGCGAATAACGCGGTGTACGTGACCTGGCTCGAACGCTGCGCCTGGCGCCACTCGCAGCGGCTCGGCCTCGATCTGGTCGAGTACCGGCGGCTGGATCGGGCGATGGCGGTGGTGCGGCACGAGATCGATTACCTGGCGGCGGCCTATGAAGGCGATGAGTTGCAATTGGCGACCTGGATCGTCGATTGGGACCAGCGCCTGAAAATGACTCGGCACTTCCAGCTCAAGCGCCCGAGCGACAACACCACGTTACTGCGCGCGCAAACCACGTTTGTCTGCATTGAGCTGTCCACGGGCAAACCCAAGCGCATGCCGGCGGAGTTCATCGAAGGTTACGGCCCGGCGTTGCAAGTCGCGATTTAATTGAACCCTTCGCGGGCAAGCCTCGCTCCTACAGGGTTTTGCGTCATTCGCCCATCATGCGAACGATACAAAACCTGTAGGAGCGAGGCTTGCCCGCGAAAGCGTCCGGTCTGACGAAATACCTTCTAACCGCCGAAACCAGTAAACTGCCGCACGTTTTTCGTCGAGTGTGTTTTTCATGCAAATTGCTTTGGCGCCCATGGAGGGGTTGGTCGACAACATCCTGCGGGACGTGCTGACCCGTGTGGGCGGTATCGATTGGTGCGTGACCGAGTTCATCCGGATCAACGATCAGCTGCTCACCCCTGCCTATTTCCACAAGTTCGGTCCTGAACTGCTGACGGATGCGCGCACCGCGTCCGGCGTGCCATTGCGCGTGCAGCTGTTGGGTTCCGACCCGGTGTGCCTGGCGGAAAACGCCGCGCTGGCCTGTGAGCTGGGTTCCGAAGTCATCGACCTGAACTTCGGCTGCCCGGCCAAGACCGTCAATAAATCCCGTGGCGGCGCGGTACTGCTCAAAGAGCCCGAGCTGCTGAACCAGATCGTCGAGCATGTCCGTCGCGCCGTTCCGGCGCACATTCCGGTCACCGCGAAAATGCGTCTCGGCTTCGACAGCCCTGACGGTTCGCTGGTCTGCGCCACGGCCCTGGCCGAAGGCGGCGCGGAGCACATCGTGGTGCATGCGCGGACCAAGATGGACGGCTACAAGCCGCCGGCGCATTGGGAGTGGATCCCTCGCGTGCAGGAAGTGGTCAAGGTGCCGGTATTCGCCAACGGTGATATCTGGAGCGTCGAAGACTGGCGCCGCTGCCGCGAAATCAGCGGCGTGGAAGACATCATGCTCGGTCGCGGGCTGGTGTCGCGTCCGGACCTGGCCCGGCAGATCGCCGCCGCCCGTGCCGGTGAAGAGGTGGTCGAGATGACCTGGGCCGAGCTACTGCCGTTGATTCAGGACTTCTGGCTGCAAGCCAAAGCCCAGATGACGCCACGCCAATCGCCCGGTCGCCTGAAGCAGTGGCTGGCGATGCTGACCCGCAATTATCCCGAGGCGGTTGAGCTGTTCACCCTGCTTCGCCGTGAAACCGAACTGGATCAGGTTTCGCGTTTGCTGGGGTTGCAGGTAGCCGAAGCGGCCTGAAAAAAATCTCGAAATAATCTCTTGAAATGCAATCAGCGGTCCCTATCTAAGGATTACGCGATGCCGAATTCGGGTCGCGGAGACAAAAAACTTGCTGATTGTTTTCAGGAGATTTGAACCATGACTACTGCATTTTCCCTGGCCCCACTGTTCCGTTCCTCGGTAGGCTTCGACCGTTTCAACGACCTGTTCGAAACCGCCCTGCGCAACGAGCCAGGCAGCACCTATCCACCTTACAACGTGGAAAAACACGGTGACGATCAATACCGCATCGTTGTAGCGGCCGCCGGTTTCCAGGAAGAAGACCTGGACCTGCAAGTCGAGAAAGGTGTGCTGACCATCAGTGGCGGCAAACGCGACGCAACTGAAGGCGTGACCTTCCTGCATCAAGGCATCGCCCAGCGCGCGTTCAAACTGTCGTTCCGCCTGGCGGACCATATCGAGATCAAGGCCGCCGACCTGAGCAACGGTCTGTTGAGCATCGACCTGCTGCGTGTCATTCCGGAAGAGGCGAAAGCCAAACGCATCCCAATCAACGGGACGCAAAAACCCGCTCTGCAGCACTAAGGCGGGGCAATGAAAAAGGGCGCCAATGGCGCCCTTTTTTGTGCCCGCACTTCCTGTAGGAGCGAGCCGGCTCCGGGCGGCGTTCCGACGATGGACCTGAGAGCGCTGCGGGGTTTCAGGATTCCCGCGTCATCGTTGACGTCCATCGCGAGCAGGCTCGCTCCTACAGGGTGCGGGTTATTTCAGGAGTTTCTGGAATGCCTCCACCGGCAACGGCTGGCTGTGCAGATAGCCCTGATAAAAATGGCAGCCCAGCCCCTGCAAAAACTCTAACTGTTCCGGCGTCTCCACCCCTTCGGCAATCACTTTCAACTCCAGGCTGCGGGCCATGGCGACGATGGCGCGGATGATCTCGGCGTCGTTCGGGTCGGTAGTCGCATCGCGAATGAACGACTGGTCGATTTTCAGGGTGTCGACCGGCAATCGCTTGAGGTAAGTCAGCGAGGAATAACCGGTGCCAAAGTCGTCCATGGCGAAGCTGATGCCGAGTTTTTTCAGGCGGCGCATTTTGCTGATGGTGTCTTCCAGATTCTGGATGACGATGCCTTCGGTGATCTCCAGTTTCAGCAGCGAGCAGGGCAGGCCGTGGGTGGCGAGGCTGAGCTCGATGCGCTCGACGAAGTCGTTCTGGCGGAATTGTCGTGGGCTGATGTTCACGCACAGGCTGAAGTCGAGCGGGTCGATCAGGCCCTTGGCGATCAGCTGTTTAAAGGCGTCGCAGGCTTCGTCGACGATCCAGGTGCCGACTTCCAGAATCAGTCCGCTGTCTTCCAGGACCTTGATGAATTCAGTCGGCGATTGCGCGCCCAATTCCGGATGGTTCCAGCGCACCAGCGCTTCGGCGCCGACGATGCGATTGTCGCGGGCGTCCACCTGCGGCTGGTAATGCACGTCGAATTCTCCCCGGGAAAGGGCCAGGCGCAGGTCGGTTTCCATGCGCAGGCGTTCACTGGCGGCCTTCTGCATGGTGTTGTGATACATCTGGGTGGTGTTGCGCCCCGAATCCTTGGCCCGATACAGCGCGATGTCGGCGCGTTTGAGCAGGTCGGTCGGGGTCGAGCCATGATCGGGAATCAGCGCGATACCGATACTCGGTGTCACTTGCAGGCGCTGGCCGTCGAGGAACATCGGTTCCGACAGCAGTTCGCGCAAGGTGTCCGCCAGTTCGCGGACCTGCTCGCTGACTTCATTGCGCGAACCTTCCAGGCCGCTGAGCAGCACCACGAATTCGTCACCGCCCAACCGTGCCACGGTGTCTTCCATGCGCACGCTGGCTTCGAGGCGCGCAGTGATGATCTTCAGCACCGTGTCGCCCACCGGGTGGCCGAGCGAATCGTTGATGTGCTTGAAGTGGTCGAGGTCCAGAAACATCAGGGCGCCGCGCAGGTTGTGGCGTTTGAGCAGGGCGATCTGCTGGCTCAGGCGATCCATCAACAGCGCGCGGTTGGGCAGGTTGGTCAGCGGGTCGTGGTAGGCCAGGTGGCGGATCTGTGCTTCGGCGTTTTTCAACAGGCTGACGTCCCGCGCGGTCAGCAGCAGGCACGCGGTTTCATTGAGGGTGATCGGTTCTACCGAGACTTCGACGGTCAGCAAGTCGCCATGCTTGTTGCGCCCAAGCATTTCCTGGTGATGCACGCGGCCCTTGATCTGCAGCTCGGCCAGCAGCGCCGAGCGTTGTTTTTCTTCGGCCCAGATGCCGACCTGGTACACCGTGCGGCCGACGACTTCATCGGCGCGGTAGCCGGTCAGGCGGCAGAAACCGTCGTTGACCTCCAGATAGCGCCCGGTGTCGCGTTCGGTGATGGTGATGGCGTCGGGGCTGGAGTGGAAGGCCTTGGCGAACTTCTCCTCGCTGGCCTTGAGCGCCGCTTCCGAGCGTTGTTGCTGGGTGATATCACGCAGAGTGGTAACGATGCACGGCTGGTCGCCGACACTGATCTGGCGGCTGGAAATCACGCAGGTCAGCGACTGGCCGTCCTTGTGCTGGACGATGATGGCGACGTTGTTCAGGCCTTGTTCGCGGATGACTTGTTCGATCCGGCGCAGGCTTTTCGCCGAGGCGTCCCACAGGCCGATTTCGTCGGCGCTGCGACCAATCACCTCGGCGGTACTCCAGCCGAAGGTCTGGGTGAAACTGGAGTTGATCTCGATGAACTGGCCGGTGTCCTGGCGGGTAACGCAGATCGGGTCCGGGCTGACCTGGAACAGGGTGGCAAACTTCTCTTCGGAGGCGACCAGCTTCTGTTCGCGTTCGACCTGATCGGTAATGTCCAGCAAGGTCCCCGCCATGCGTAGCGGTGCGCCGTTTTCATCGCGGTAGAGGCGGGCGCGGCTTTCCAGGTAACGCGAAGTGCCGTCCTCCAGCTGCACGCGGTAGGTCAACTGATAGTTGCCGGCCGGGCCTTCGCGCAGGCTGCGATAGGCATCGCGCATGCTGTCGCGCTCCTCGCCGGGCACGCCTTCGAAAAACTCGTCGAAGGATTCATGGAACGGTATGGGGTCCAGTCCGTGCAACTGCGCGGCGCGGGCCGAGCCATACAACATGCCGCTGGGAATGTGCCAGTCCCAGGTGCCGAGTTGCGCCGAGTCCAGCGCCAGATCGAGGCGCTCCTGGCTGTCTTTCAAGGCGAGTTCGGCAGCCTTGCGTTCAGTGGTGTCGAGGAAAGTGCTGAGCAGGTAGGGCTGGCCCTCGAGTTCGACCTTTTGCGCGCTGAGAATGCCATCGTGGACCTGGCCATTACTGGCGCGGAACTGCACCTCCATGCTGACCAGCTCACCTTTGGCCTTGGTCGCCTTGACCAGTTTCTCCCGTTGCTCCGGGTGTACCCACAGGCCCAGTTCCAGCGTGGTGCGGCCAATCGCGTTTTGCACCGGCCAGCCGAACAGGCTTTCGAAATACTGGTTGGCTTCGGTGATCAGGCCGTCTTCCTGGCGAGTCAGCAGCACCATGTTCGGGCACAGGTGAAACAGCGTCGCGAAGCGTTTTTCCGAGCTGCTCAGCGCCTGTTCACGCTGACGCTGGTGGGTGATCTCGCGGATTACCCCGATCATGCGTGGTCGCCCGTGTTTGTCCGGCAGCAGGCTGCCGTTGATCTCCAGCCAGTGCAGGCTGCCGTCGGGCCAGCGAATGCGGTGATGCATCGCCTGTTCCAGTGGCGCGCCGGCGATTACCGCGTGGAAGGCACGGAGGGTTTTCGCTCGATCCTCCGGGGGCAACAGGTCGAGGTATTCCAGATCCGCCGGCAACGGTTGCCGGGGGTCGAAACCGAACAGCGCCTGCGTACCCCGCGACCAACTGATCTGCCCGCGTTCGATGTCCCAATACCAGGCGCCCAAACGTGCGCCGTTGAGGGCGGCCAGCAGCTGCGGCGCACTCTCCCAGCTCTGCTCGGATCGTTTCGGGTCAAGCGCCTGAATACGTGGCATCGGCGGAATACGGTCAACAGATTTCGGCATTGGCAGGCCTTGGGCTGAATGGGGCGTTAGGCGCAGGTATTTGAGGCTCTATAGGAGTAGCACAAATTAGCCTTGAGTCCCTGGCAGATCGAGTTGTGCATCCAACAAGGCCATAAAAGCCCGTGCTGCGTTCGACAGCGTCCGTTCGGTGTGCAAGATATAGCCTAGCTGGCGAGTCAGTTGTATGCCGGGCAAAGGTATTCGCGCAACCTGATCGTCAAGCATTGTGCGCGGCAACACGCTCCAGGCCAGGCCGATCGACACCATCATCTTGATGGTTTCCAGATAATTCGTGCTCATGGCGATGTTCGGCGTCAAGCCTTGGGCTTCGAACAGGCGCCGGACGATATGGTGAGTAAAGGTGTTGCCGCCGGGAAATACCGCCGGATGCAGGGCGATGTCCGCCAGGCTGACCGCGCCATTGCTGATCAGTGAATGCTCCGGCGCGGCCACGAAATCCAGCGGGTCGTCCCACACCGGCGTGGCCTTGACCAGGGCATGAGGCTCGGGCGCGAGGGTGATGACGGCCAGCTCGGCGCGACCGTGGAGGATTTCTTCGTAGGCCACTTCCGAATCGAGGAACTGAATATCCAGCGCCACTTGTGGGTAGCGTCGGGTGAATTCCCTTAACAAGGGCGGTAAACGGTGCAGGCCGATGTGGTGACTGGTGGCCAGCGTCAGGCGGCCGGTCACTTCGCCAGTCAGGTTAGTCAGGGCGCGGCGGGTGTCGTCCAGCACGTTCAGAATCTGATAAGCCCGTGGCAGCAGGGCGCGTCCGGCTTCGGTCAGGCCGACTTCGCGACCCAGCCGATCAAACAGTCGCACCTTTAATTGCTGCTCCAGCCCTGCGATCCGTTTGCTGATCGCCGGTTGCGTCAGGTGCAGCCGTTCGCCGGCACCGGAGAAGCTTCCTGTCTCGGCAATGGCAATAAAGGCATTAAGGTTGGCCAGATCCATCGTCGTATTCCAGTTGGTTATCCAAAGCATAAAAAATATGAATTTGAGTTATTTAATGTAACCCCCTAGGATCGACCTCACAAGCCAAAGGGTTATTGAAATTCTCAAGACCCAGGGCATAGAAACACGCTGATGAGGACCGTCTGATGGCCGGCAAAACGCTTTACGACAAGCTTTGGGATTCCCATGAAGTGAAACGGCGCGACGATGGGTCGTCGCTGATCTATATCGACCGCCACATCATCCATGAAGTGACTTCGCCCCAAGCTTTCGAAGGCCTGCGCCTGGCCGGGCGCAAGCCTTGGCGCGTCGACTCGATCATCGCCACGCCGGATCACAACGTACCGACCACTCCGGATCGCAAGGGCGGCATCGAAGCGATTACCGACCAGGTCTCGCGTTTGCAGGTTCAGACCCTCGATGACTACTGCGATGAATATGGCATCACCGAATTCAAAATGAATGACGTGCGCCAGGGCATCGTTCACGTGATCGGTCCGGAGCAGGGCGCAACCTTGCCGGGCATGACCGTGGTCTGCGGCGACTCGCACACCTCGACCCACGGTGCATTTGGCGCCCTGGCCCATGGCATCGGCACTTCCGAGGTCGAGCACGTGTTCGCCACGCAGTGCCTGGTCGCCAAGAAAATGAAGAATATGCTGGTGTCGGTCGAAGGCAAACTGCCGTTCGGCGTGACCGCCAAGGACATCGTGCTCGCGGTCATCGGCAAGATCGGCACCGCCGGCGGTAATGGCCATGCCATCGAGTTTGCCGGCAGCGCCATTCGCGACTTGTCTATCGAAGGCCGCATGACCATCTGCAACATGTCCATCGAGGCTGGCGCTCGCGTAGGTCTGGTGGCGGCGGATGAAAAAACCGTGGCGTATGTGAAAGGCCGTCCGTTTGCCCCGAAAGGCGCGGAATGGGACCTCGCTGTCGAAGCCTGGAAAGACCTGGTTTCCGACGCTGATGCGGTGTTCGACACCGTCGTCGAGCTCGACGCCACTCAGATCAAGCCTCAAGTCAGCTGGGGCACTTCGCCCGAGATGGTGTTGGCGGTCGATCAGAACGTGCCGGACCCGGCGAAGGAAATGGACCTGGTCAAACGCGGTTCCATCGAGCGCGCCCTGAAGTACATGGGTTTGACCGCCAATCAGGCGATCACCGACATTCAGCTGGACCGCGTGTTCATTGGCTCCTGCACCAACTCGCGGATCGAAGACCTGCGCGCTGCGGCGGTGATCGCCAAGGGCCGCAAAGTGGCTTCGACCATCAAGCAAGCCATCGTGGTGCCGGGCTCGGGCCTGGTGAAGGCGCAAGCCGAGGCCGAAGGCCTGGACAAGATTTTCCTCGAAGCCGGTTTCGAGTGGCGTGAACCAGGTTGCTCGATGTGCCTGGCGATGAACCCGGACCGTTTGGAGTCGGGCGAGCATTGCGCATCGACCTCCAACCGCAACTTCGAAGGGCGTCAGGGCGCCGGTGGCCGTACGCACCTGGTCAGCCCGGCCATGGCCGCGGCGGCTGCCGTCAACGGTCGTTTCATCGACGTTCGCGAACTGATCTGAGGAACCGCACATGAGAGCTTTTACCCAACACACCGGTTTGGTTGCGCCATTGGATCGTGCCAACGTCGACACCGACCAGATCATTCCGAAGCAGTTCTTGAAGTCGATCAAGCGCACCGGTTTTGGCCCGAACCTGTTTGACGAATGGCGCTACCTGGACGTGGGTTATGCCTACCAGGACAACTCCAAGCGTCCGCTGAACAAGGATTTCGTCCTCAACGCCGAGCGTTACCAGGGCGCCAGCGTATTGTTGGCCCGCGAAAACTTCGGTTGCGGCTCCAGCCGCGAGCACGCGCCGTGGGCGCTGGAAGAGTACGGTTTCCGCAGCATCATTGCGCCGAGCTATGCCGACATCTTCTACAACAACAGCTTCAAGAACGGCTTGCTGCCGATCATCTTGAGCGACGCTGAAGTGGATGAACTGTTCCAGCAAGTCGAGGCGAATCCTGGCTACGAGTTGAAGATCGACCTGCAAGCCCAGACCGTGACCCGGCCTGACGGCAAGGTCTACAGCTTCGAGCTCGACGAGTTCCGCAAGCATTGCCTGGTCAACGGCCTCGATGACATCGGCCTGACTTTGCAGGATCACGAGGCAATTGCATCGTTTGAAGCCAAGCATCGTGCGAGCCAGCCTTGGTTGTTTCGCGACGTTTGATTTGAAATTGATGTAGTCAGGGCTGGCCTCATCGCGGGCAAGCCTCGCTCCTACAGGTATTGCGCTGTCCTTGTAGGAGCGAGGCTTGCCCGCGAAGAGGCCCGAAAAAACACCCCAAGACTCACCCGAAAAAGGAAGTCCACATGACCAGCACCGCCCAGCACAGCCAGGTAGTCCAAAAGCAATTCGGCGAACAGGCCTCGGCCTACCTGAGCAGCGCCGTCCACGCTCAAGGCACTGAATTTGCGCTGCTACAGGCTGAGCTGGCCGGGCAGGGCGATGCTCGCGTGCTGGACCTCGGTTGCGGCGCTGGTCACGTGAGTTTTCACGTGGCGTCGCTGGTCAAGGAAGTGGTGGCTTACGACCTGTCGCAGCAAATGCTCGACGTGGTCGCCGGTGCTGCCGCTGATCGTGGGTTGGGCAACGTGTCCACGGTCCTGGGTGCCGCTGAGCGGTTGCCATTCGCCGATGGCGAATTCGACTTCGTCTTCAGCCGTTATTCGGCGCACCATTGGAGCGACCTCGGCCTGGCCCTGCGCGAAGTCCGGCGGGTGTTGAAGCCGGGCGGCGTGGCGGCGTTCATCGACGTGTTGTCACCGGGCAGCCCGTTGTTCGACACTTACCTGCAAAGTGTCGAAGTGCTGCGCGACACCAGCCATGTGCGCGATTATTCCGCCGGCGAGTGGCTGCGTCAGGTCAGCGAGGCGGGGTTGCACACTCGCAGCACCACGCGTCAACGCCTGCGTCTGGAGTACACCAGTTGGGTCGAGCGCATGCGCACACCACAAGTGATGCGCGCCGCGATCCTCGAGTTGCAGCAGTCGATGGGCAACGAAGTACGCGAATATTTTGAGATTGAGGCCGATGGTTCGTTCAGTACCGATGTACTGGTACTGATGGCTGAACGATAAGCTCGGAAACATAAGCGCCGAGCGATAGAATTTTTCCGGGCGTGCCCAAGGGCACACCGACTGATGACATGAGGAAAGCATGAGCAAGCAGATTCTGATTCTCCCAGGTGACGGTATTGGCCCGGAAATCATGGCCGAAGCGGTCAAGGTGCTGGAACTGGCCAACGACAAGTACAGCCTGGGCTTCGAACTGAGCCACGACGTGATCGGTGGCGCCGCCATCGACAAGCACGGCGTGCCACTGGCCGACGAAACCCTGGAGCGTGCTCGCGCCGCCGATGCTGTTTTGCTGGGCGCCGTGGGCGGCCCGAAATGGGACACCATCGAGCGTGACATCCGTCCTGAGCGTGGTCTGCTGAAGATTCGTGCGCAACTGGGCCTGTTCGGCAACCTGCGTCCGGCGATCCTGTACCCGCAACTGGCCGAAGCTTCCAGCCTGAAAGCCGAAATCGTTTCCGGCCTGGACATCCTGATCGTTCGCGAGCTGACCGGCGGCATCTACTTCGGCGCGCCGCGTGGCACCCGCACCCTGGAAAATGGCGAGCGTCAGTCCTATGACACGCTGCCGTACAGCGAAAGCGAAATCCGCCGCATCGCCCGTGTCGGTTTCGACATGGCCATGGTGCGCGGCAAGAAGCTGTGCTCGGTGGACAAGGCCAACGTGTTGGCTTCCAGCCAGCTGTGGCGTGAAATCGTCGAAGAAGTGGCCAAGGATTACCCGGAAGTCGAACTGAGCCACATGTACGTCGACAACGCCGCCATGCAACTGGTGCGCGCACCGAAGCAGTTCGACGTGATCGTCACCGACAACATGTTCGGCGATATCCTGTCTGACCAGGCGTCGATGCTCACCGGTTCCATCGGCATGCTGCCGTCGGCATCGCTGGATACCCACAACAAGGGCATGTACGAGCCTTGCCACGGTTCGGCGCCGGACATCGCGGGCAAAGGCATTGCCAACCCGCTGGCGACCATTTTGTCGGTGTCGATGATGTTGCGTTACAGCTTCAACCAGTCGGATGCAGCGGATGCCATCGAGAAAGCCGTGAGCCTGGTGCTGGATCAGGGCCTGCGGACGGGCGACATCTGGTCGACCGGTTGCACTAAAGTCGGTACGCAGGAAATGGGTGACGCAGTAGTCGCCGCGCTGCGGAATCTGTAATCTCTCGGGCCCGCTGCCACTTTCCACTTCGAAAGCAGCGGCCCACTTTTCAAGAAGGTGTAGTTGCGATGAAACGTGTAGGTCTGATCGGTTGGCGCGGTATGGTCGGTTCCGTGCTCATGCAGCGGATGCTGGAAGAGCAGGATTTCGATCTTATCGAGCCGGTGTTTTTCACCACTTCCAATGTCGGTGGCCAAGGCCCGTCCGTGGGCAAGGACATTGCTCCGCTCAAGGACGCTTACAGCATTGAAGAGCTGAAAACCCTCGACGTGATTCTGACCTGCCAGGGTGGCGACTACACCAGCGAAGTCTTCCCGAAGCTGCGCGAAGCCGGCTGGCAGGGTTACTGGATCGACGCCGCTTCCAGCCTGCGCATGCAGGATGACGCGGTCATCGTGCTGGACCCGGTCAACCGCAAGGTCATCGACCAGCAGCTCGACGCGGGCACCAAGAACTACATCGGCGGCAACTGCACCGTCAGCCTGATGCTGATGGGTCTGGGCGGTCTGTTCGAAGCCGGTCTGGTCGAGTGGATGAGCGCCATGACTTATCAGGCAGCCTCCGGTGGCGGCGCGCAGCATATGCGTGAACTGATCAAGCAAATGGGCGTGACCCACGGCGCTGTCGCCGATCAACTGGCCGACCCGGCCAGCGCCATCCTCGACATCGACCGCCGTGTGGCCGAAGCCATGCGCAGCGACGCGTACCCGACCGAAAACTTCGGCGTACCGCTGGCCGGCAGCCTGATCCCGTGGATCGACAAGGAACTGCCGAACGGTCAGAGCCGCGAAGAGTGGAAGGCCCAGGCCGAGACCAACAAGATCCTCGGTCGCTTCAAGAGCCCGATCCCGGTCGATGGCATCTGCGTGCGTGTCGGCGCCATGCGCTGCCACAGCCAGGCACTGACCATCAAGCTGAACAAAGACGTGCCGATCGCCGACATCGAAGGGTTGATCAGCCAGCACAACCCTTGGGTCAAGCTGGTGCCGAACAACCGCGACATCAGCATGCAGGAGCTGAGCCCGACCAAGGTTACCGGCACCCTGAATGTTCCGGTTGGCCGTCTGCGCAAGCTGAACATGGGTTCGCAGTTCGTCGGCGCGTTCACCGTCGGCGACCAGCTGTTGTGGGGCGCGGCCGAGCCGCTGCGTCGCATGCTGCGGATTCTGCTTGAGCGTTGATCGATTGAAGCAATGAAAGAACCCGTGCCTTGAAAGGGGCGCGGGTTTTTTTATGGGTGTTGTGTCGTCAGAAAGGGCCTCTTCGCGGGCAAGCCTCGCTCCTACAGGTGCGGCGCGATCCCATGTAGGAGCGAGGCTTGCCCGCGAAGAGGCCGGTACAGCCACCGCAAACCCTTGGCAGAATTGCCTGCACGCCACCCACCCGGTAAAGTGCCGCTCCCCCCGTTTCGCCAGAGGTACAACCATGAGCCAGTCCTTTGATATTGCCGTGATCGGCGCCACCGGTACTGTCGGCGAAACGCTCGTGCAGATTCTCGAAGAGCGCGACTTTCCGGTCGGTAACCTGCACCTGCTGGCCAGCAGCGAGTCCGCCGGTCATTCGGTGCCGTTTCGCGGCAAGAACGTGCGGGTGCGGGAGGTCGATGAGTTCGACTTCAGCAAAGTACAGCTGGTGTTCTTCGCCGCAGGTCCTGCGGTGACCTTGAGTTTCGCCTCGCGCGCCACGGCGGCCGGTTGCTCACTGATCGATCTGTCCGGCGCCTTGCCCGCCGATCAGGCGCCGCAGGTGGTGCCGGAAGCCAATGCTCAGGTTCTGGCCGGTCTGAAAAAGCCATTCCAGGTCAGCAGCCCAAGCCCGTCGGCCACTACCTTGGCCGTGGTGCTCGCACCCTTGCTCGGTCTGCTCGATCTGCAGCGCGTCAATGTGACCGCCAGCCTGGCCGTTTCTGCCCAGGGCCGCGAAGCCGTCACGGAACTGGCCCGGCAAACCGCCGAGCTGCTCAATGTGCGTCCGCTGGAGCCGAGTTTTTTCGATCGGCAGATGGCCTTCAACCTGCTGGCGCAAGTCGGCAAGCCGGATGAAAACGGCCATACGCTGCTGGAAAAGCGTCTGGTGCGTGAGCTGCGTCAGGTCATGGCCTTGCCTTCATTAAAGATTTCCGTCACTTGCATTCAAGCCCCGGTGTTTTTTGGCGATAGCTTTAACGTGACCCTGCAGTCTGCAAGCGCTGTGGACCTGGTAAAAGTCAACGCGGCGCTGGAAGACGCTCCGGGTATCGAACTGGTGGAAGCCGGCGATTACCCGACGCCGGTCGGCGATGCGGTAGGGCAGGATGTGGTCTACGTCGGTCGGGTTCGCGCTGGAATCGACGACCCGTCGGAACTTAATGTGTGGCTGACGTCAGATAACGTACGCAAAGGCGCGGCGCTCAATGCTGTGCAGGTGGCTGAATTGTTGATAAAAGACCTGCTGTAAAAGATACTTGGCAACAATTTGCAGAATGATTCTGGTCGGGCGTCATGCTCGACCGGATTGCTGAAGGCAAGCCACCCTGCGAGGCTTTCCGGGGCATGAAAGAAATGATCGCGCGCGACGACCCTTCGCCGCCGCGCGCAATGCCTTACGGCAGCGACTATCAACACCTTCTCGCTGGCCGAGGAATGTTCAAACAAAGGATGAGGCTATGGTTCAAGTTCGCAAACTGGTGTTAGCAATAGCGGCCGCCTCGGCGCTGTCCTCCGGTATGGCGCATGCGCTCGGGCTCGGGGAATTGACCCTGAAGTCGTCGCTGAACCAGCCGCTGGTGGCGGAAATCGAATTGCTCGACGTCAAGGAACTCACGGCTGCCGAATTGGTGCCGAGCCTGGCGTCGCCCGAAGATTTCGCCAAGGCCGGTGTCGACCGTCAGGCATTCCTCAATGACCTGAGCTTCACCCCGGTGCTCAACGCCAGTGGCAAAAGCATCTTGCGCGTGACCTCCAGCAAGCCGCTGTCCGAACCGATGGTGAAATTCCTGGTTCAGGTGATGTGGCCCAACGGTCGCCTGCTGCGCGATTACAGCGTGCTGCTCGATCCGTCCAAATTCTCGCCGCAAACCGCTGAAGCGGCTGCGCAGCCGGCACCGACCCAGACTGTCGCTGCACCGGTGACCGGCGCTACCAAACCGACCCAATACACCACCACGCCGCGCGATACCCTCTGGGAAATCGCTGCGAAGGCGCGCAATGGCGGCTCGGTTCAGCAAACCATGCTGGCCATCCAGGCGCTGAACCCGGATGCCTTCATCAACGGCAACATCAACCTGCTGAAAACCGGTCAGGTGCTGCGCCTGCCGGATCAGACGCAAGTCGCCAGCGTGCCGCAACCCAAAGCCATTGCCGAAGTCGCTGCGCAGAACACTGCGTGGCGTCAGGGGCGTCGCTATGTGGCGAAGCCTGGAGCAGGGCAGCAGCAACTCGACGCGACCAAGCGCCCTCGCGCTGAAGGCGCTCCTGTGCAGCCCGCCAAGGACAAACTGAGCCTGGTGTCTGCCGAGTCCGGCAAGGCCGGTGGCAAAGGTGCTGCAGGTGATGCGAAGGCCTTGAGCAACAAGCTGGCCCTGGCCCAGGAAAGCCTCGACACGACCCGTCGTGACAACGCTGAACTGAAAAGCCGCATGACCGATCTGCAAAGTCAGCTGGACAAGCTGCAACGCCTGATCGAGTTGAAGAACAATCAACTGGCCAAGATGCAGGCCGAAGGTGCTGCGGGTGCGCCGGCTGCTGCTGTCGCGGCGGCCCCGGCGATCTCGGCCGAATTGACGCCGAGCCCTGCGCCCGCAACGCCAGCCCCGGTGGCGGCCGCTCCTGAGGCGGCACCAGCTCCGGCTGAAACGCCTGTCGAGCCAGCGCCGGCCGCGTCTGACGATCAGAAATTCAACGAGCTGCTGACCAATCCGGTGCTGCTGGGTCTGGTCGGCGGCGGGGCAGTGGTGCTGCTGCTGTTGCTGCTGTTGCTGGCCCGTCGCCGCAAAGCCCAGCAGGAAGCCGAGAAACACCTGCGGATGGCCCGTGCCTTGTCCGAGGAGCAGGATTTCTCCGCTGATCTGGATTTGCCTGAAAGCAGCTTCGAAGGTCTGGAAGTGCCGCCGCCAAGCGTGAAGCTCGCGACCGCGCCAGCTCCTGCGCCCGCGCCAACCCCGGCTCCCGCTCCCGCTCCGGTCATTGAGCCAGTGGTGGTCATGCCGCCGATCGCCGCGCCACTGGTCGCGCCTGCCGCTGATCGTGATGACGACGTGCTGGCCAAGGCGCAGTCGCACATGGCCGCCGGTCGCCTGAACCAGGCGGCTGCGTTGCTGGAAGATGGCATCAAGCAAGAGCCTCAGCGCAGTGACCTGCGTCTGAAGCTGATGGAAGTCTACGGTCAGCAGGGCGACCGCGATGCGTTCGTGGCCCAGGAGCGTCAGCTCGTGGCCAACGGCGAAAACTTCGCCCGTGTCGAAGAGCTGAAAAGCCGCTTCCCGGCCATGGCGGTCGTCGTGGCGGGTGGTCTGGCTGCTGCGGCCGTCGCCGCCGAACTGGACGCCGAATACGTCAAGGACCTGTTGATGGACGAGTCCGAAGAGCCGGCGCCGGCACTGGCCGATGACGACTTCGACAGCGCGTTTGATCTGAGTCTGGATGATCTGGAAAACGTCGTTCCTGTGGTGGCTGCGCCTGAGCCGACGCCTGAGCCAGAACCAGAGGCTTTGGCCGAACTGGATGAATTCCCGCTGGACGACGACCTGAGCTTTGAGTCGGTGTTGCAGCAACAGACTGAAATCAAGGAAAACCTCGACGACCTGTCGGACTTCGATCTGGACATGGACCTCGGTGCCGATCCGTCGCCAGGGATCCTCGATGAAGACGAATTCCTGTTGAGCCTGGATGACGACGTCAAGGACTTGCCTGCCGTTGAAGTACCTGCCGCCGCTCCTGAGGTCGCGCTGGATGATCTGGAGCTGCCGGCGGATTTCGATCTGTCGCTGGCCGATGAAATGGACGCTCCGGATGCATTTGCCGCTGAGCTGGATGACGTCAACGCCGAGCTGGATCGTCTGTCGCAGAGCATTGGCGAACCGACCTTCACTGCCGAAGACGCATTGGCTTCCGCCGCTGACGAACCGGAATTCGATTTCCTCTCCGGCACCGACGAAGTCGCCACCAAGCTCGATTTGGCCCAGGCCTACATCGACATGGGCGACGCCGATGGCGCGCGGGACATCCTCAATGAGGTGGTCAGCGAAGGTGACGCGGGTCAGAAGAGCGAAGCCAAGGAAATGCTTTCGCGTCTGGCTTGAGTGATCGGTAAGGCATGAACAAAACGGCAGCCCATTGAGGCTGCCGTTTTTGTTTTATCGATAATGCGATGGAGTCTGTTGAGGTGTCTTCGCGGGCAAGCCTCGCTCCTACTGGATTCCACAACTCCTGTAGGAGCGAGGCTTGCCCGCGAAGCTTTTTGGTTCAGGCCAGCAAATCCTCATAAAACGCACCAAACGGCCGGGTAGGGTGGGCGATCTGGATTTCCAGAATCCATAACCCCACATTCGGACATTCCTCGAAATTCCCCAGATCTCCGGCACGATAAATCGCATGGGGGAAATCACTGACCCGGTGCCCCTTGATTTCCAGGTTCAGCTTCCAGCCCATCGCCGTCGCCTGTTCGTCGGCGTAGCGATACAGCTCGGGACCGGCCACCTGCCGGGTGCGCCAGTAATCGTGAACCTGATCGAACAAAGTCTTCGCGGCCGCCGCGCAGGCCTTCATCTCGGAATCGTCGCCGACGACGAACGTTGCGCCGGAGTCGCCTTCATGGCGATCCCAGACCACGCCGAGGTCGATAAAGAAAATGTCGTTCTCGGCCAGTACCGGATCGCCTTCGGAGCGTTGCTTGAAGGTTTTCAGAGTGTTTTCGCCAAAGCGGATCTTTGACGGGTGCCAGATGCGGTCCATCCCGAGTTCGTTCAATACGTCGAGGCTCATGGCCAGCGCCTCGGATTCACGCATGCCGGGTTTGATGCGTCGGGCCATTTCGTCGATCGCTTCCCACGTCTTGCGTTTGGCGTGCAGCATGCCTTCCAGGCTGTACGCCAGGCCGACGGCTTCTTTGAGAGGTGCATTCATCATCAGGTCTCGGTGGTGTTCTGTTTTTTTCGTTGTGTAGTTATCTATATAGCGAAGTCTGTATGGACACTGCAACGGCACAAACGACACACGCCTCTGGCGTCCCGGTCCGGCGGCCTTATAATGCCCGCCTTTGCGTAGATCAGCAGGCTGTCACTCCTTGGCAAATATAGATAACCCGGCCGCCGAAATGGCGGCCGACGGCTTTTTCCGCATCGCGTTGGGCGTTGAATACAAAGGCTCTCGCTATCGCGGCTGGCAGCGTCAGGCCTCCGGCGTGCTCACGGTGCAGGAAACCCTGGAAAACGCCTTGTCCAAGGTTGCCGACTCACCCGTGTCGCTGCTGTGCGCCGGGCGCACGGACGCCGGCGTGCATGCCTGCGGGCAGGTGGTGCATTTCGACACGCAGGTCGAGCGGTCGATGAAAGCCTGGGTCATGGGTGCCAACATCAACTTGCCCCACGACGTCAGCGTCAGTTGGGCCAAGGTCATGCCGGCGCATTTTCATGCACGGTTCAAGGCCATCGCCCGGCGCTATCGCTACGTGATCTACAACGATCAGATCCGCCCGGCGCACCTGAACGAAGAAATTACCTGGAATCACCGTCCGCTCGACGTCGAGCGCATGGCTGAGGCTGCGCAATACCTGGTCGGCACCCACGATTTCAGCGCTTTTCGCGCTGGCCAGTGCCAGGCCAAATCGCCGGTCAAAGAGCTGCATCACCTGCGCGTCACGCGTCACGGCAAGATGATCGTGCTGGATATCCGCGCCAGCGCCTTCCTGCACCACATGGTGCGTAACATTGCCGGTGTATTGATGACCATCGGCGCCGGCGAGCGTCCGGTGGAGTGGATGAAGGAAGTGCTGGAGAGCCGCATTCGCCGTTCCGGCGGGGTGACGGCGCATCCATTCGGCCTGTATCTGGTGCAGGTCGAGTACCGCGACGAGTTCGAATTGCCTGAACGTTACATTGGCCCACACTTCCTGACCGGTTTCACCGAACTTGACGGCTGACGCCCTCGAACGCATTTGTTACCATCCGGGACTTTCTCGGATTTACCCTGAGGTTTTATCGACATGTCAGCCGTTCGCAGCAAGATTTGCGGGATTACCCGCATAGAAGATGCGTTGGCGGCGGTCGAGGCCGGGGCTGATGCCATCGGGTTTGTGTTTTACGCCAAGAGCCCGCGGGCCGTGACGTTCCAGCAGGCCCGCGACATCATCAAGGCGCTGCCGCCGTTCGTGACGACCGTGGGTTTGTTCGTCAACGCCAGCCGTTGCGAGTTGGGAGAGTTGCTCGACGCCGTGCCGCTGGACCTGTTGCAGTTCCATGGCGACGAAACCGCTGCCGACTGTGAAGGCTGGCATCGGCCGTACATCAAGGCGCTGCGGGTCAAGGCCGGCGACGATATCGCGGCGGCATGCAATGCGTTTCCAAGTGCCAGCGGTATCCTGCTCGACGCCTACGTTGAAGGCGTCCCTGGCGGAACCGGCGAAGCGTTCGACTGGTCTCTGATACCGCAAGGCTTGAGCAAGCCGATCATCCTGGCGGGCGGTTTGACGCCGGACAACGTCGCAGAAGCGATTGCCCGGGTTCGGCCTTACGCCGTGGACGTCAGTGGGGGAGTAGAGGCGAGCAAGGGCATCAAGGATCACGCAAAGATTCAGGCATTCATTAACGCAGTACGCAGCAGCAAGTAGTTGATGTGACGGCTGGCAGACTGCCGCCGTCCCAAAATGCACTGCGCTGCACAAAGCAGGCACGGCTGAGGATTGATGGGTTGTACGCAGGTCACGCTTCACTGACCCGGCCACCCACCGATCATCGCCACACACATGAATTTAGCTCAAGGGCATACGCGGGGCTGCGAACCAGAGCGTTCGGGCCGCCGGTACTGGAGAAAGAAAGCATGAGCAACTGGTTAGTAGACAAACTGATCCCTTCGATCATGCGTTCCGAGGTCAAGAAGAGCTCGGTGCCTGAAGGTCTGTGGCACAAATGCCCGTCTTGCGAGGCTGTGCTGTATCGTCCGGAGCTGGAAAAGACCCTGGATGTTTGCCCGAAGTGCAACCACCACATGCGTATCGGCGCCCGCGCCCGTATCGACATCTTCCTCGACGCCGAAGGCCGCAGCGAGCTGGGTGCGGACCTGGAGCCAGTCGACCGTCTGAAATTCCGTGACGGCAAGAAGTACAAGGACCGCCTGACCGCTGCGCAAAAGCAGACTGGCGAGAAAGACGCGCTGATCTCCATGAGTGGCACCCTGCTGGGCATGCCGGTGGTGGTTTCGGCCTTCGAATTCTCCTTCATGGGCGGTTCCATGGGTGCGATCGTCGGTGAGCGCTTCGTACGCGCCGCCAACTACGCCCTGGAAAACAAATGCCCGATGATCTGCTTCGCCGCTTCCGGTGGTGCGCGGATGCAGGAAGCCCTGATTTCCCTGATGCAAATGGCCAAGACCTCTGCGGTACTGGCGCGTCTGCGTGAAGAAGGCATCCCGTTCATCTCCGTGCTGACCGATCCGGTCTACGGCGGCGTCTCCGCCAGCCTGGCGATGCTTGGCGACGTGATCGTCGGCGAGCCGAAAGCCCTGATCGGCTTCGCCGGTCCGCGCGTAATCGAGCAGACCGTTCGCGAAAAACTGCCGGAAGGCTTCCAGCGCAGCGAATTCCTGCTGGAACACGGTGCGATCGACATGATCATTCACCGTCAGGAACTGCGTCCGCGCCTGGGTAACCTGCTGGCGCAACTGACCGGCAAGCCGACGCCGAAATTCGTCGCCGCGCCAATCGAGCCGATCGTCGTTCCGCCGGTGCCTGCAAACATATGACCCAACGCACCCTTGGCGAGTGGCTCGCCTACCTTGAGCAGTTGCACCCTTCGGCCATCGACATGGGCCTTGAGCGCTCGCAACAGGTAGCGTCCCGCATGGGGCTGGGCAAGCCGGCGCCTCGGGTGATCACGGTCACCGGCACCAACGGCAAGGGCTCCACCTGCGCATTCGTGGCTTCATTGCTGCGGGCGCAGGGTCTGAAGGTTGGTGTCTACAATTCTCCGCACCTGCTGCGTTACAACGAGCGGGTGCAGGTCAACGGCGTCGAAGCGACGGATGCCGAGCTGTGCGAAGCCTTTGCTGCGGTGGAGGCGGGGCGTGGCGAAACTTCCCTGACTTACTTCGAAATGGGCACCCTGGCGGCGTTCTGGCTGTTTCAACGGTCAGCGCTGGATGCCGTGGTGCTGGAAGTCGGTCTGGGCGGGCGACTGGACACGGTCAACGTGGTGGATGCCGACATGGCGCTGGTGACCAGCATCGGCGTGGATCACGCGGATTATCTGGGCGACACCCGTGAGTCAGTGGCCTATGAAAAGGCCGGCATCTTCCGCCAGGGCGCGCCTGCGCTCTGTGGCGACCTGAATCCTCCTCAACCTCTGCTGGACAAGGCGCGCGAGCTGGCTTGCCCGTTTTTCCTGCGGGGACGCGATTTTGACCTCGGTGTCACCGATCACAACTGGCAATGGCGCGGTCTTGACGCTCAAGGGCGTGTAGTCGAGTTGCATGATCTGCCGTTGCTCGATCTGCCGATGGAAAACGCCGCGCTGGCGTTGCAGGCGTACCTGTTGCTTGGTTTGCCTTGGGTCGATGCGCAGATTATTGATGCACTGAAAGCCACGCGAGTGGTCGGTCGCCTCGACCGCCGCCAGTTCGACTGGCAGGGCAAGCGTCTGAACCTGTTGCTGGATGTGGGGCATAACCCTCACGCCGCCGAATACCTGGCCCGTCGTTTGGCGAGCCGACCGCCGGCCGGCAAGCGTCTGGCGGTGTTTGGATTGCTGGCGGACAAGGATCTGGATGGTGTTGTCGGCGAATTGAATGCTAGTGTCCAGCACTGGGCTGTTGCGCCGCTGGATTCGCCGCGGGCACGACCGGTCGCCGATTTGCACGGGGTGCTGTACAACCTCGGTGCTTCAGTCGCGTCCTATGACAGCGTGGCCGCCGCCCTGGAAGGGCAGTGTGCGCTGGCGACGAGCGACGACGAAATTCTGTTGTTCGGATCATTTTATTGTGTTGCTGAGGCCCTTGAATGGCTGGCCCGGCGCTCCACGGAGGAAGCGGCAAATGGCATTGCTGGATAAGGCTTACAAACAGCGCATGGTCGGCGCCCTGGTGCTGGTGGCGCTGGCGGTGATTTTCCTGCCGATGCTGTTTTCCCGTCAGGATGAGCAGCGTCAGGTGACGGTCGAAGCGCCAGCCGCCCCGCAAGCGCCTTCGGTGCCGCAGGTGCAGGTTGAGCCGGTGGCGGTGCCTGAGCCGCAAGTCTTGCCGCAGGAGCCTGTGCCGAGTGATGACGACATCGCGCAGCAGGAAGAGCCCGTAATGCCGATCGCGCCGACTGCGCCCGTCGCGCCTGCGCCTGTCGCAAAACCGGTAACGCCGCCTCCGGCACCGGCTCCGGTCAACAAGCCGACGACTGCGCCGAGCCAGCCGATTACCGCCGCACCGGGTAAGCCGGATACTACTCAAAGCCGCGTCGACGCCAATGGCTTGTCGGTCAGCTGGTCGGTGCAACTGGCCAGCCTGTCGAGCCGTGCCAGTGCAGAAAACCTGCAAAAAACCCTGCGCAGCCAAGGCTACAACGCCTACATTCGCACGGCTGACGGCAAGAATCGGGTGTTCGTAGGGCCGTTGATCGAGCGTGCGGAAGCCGATCGTCTGCGTGACTTGTTGAACCGCCAGCAGAACCTCAAGGGTTTTGTGGTGCGCTTCCAGCCTGAGCGCGGTTGAAAACTATCGACCCGATTTGAAATGCACTGACAATCGCAGCTTACCGATAAGCATGGGCTCTGCTAAAATGCGCCGCCTTATCCGTCTGTAGGCTGCACTGTGCCATTTACCTGGGTTGACTGGGCGATCGTTGCAATCGTCGCCATCTCCGCATTGATCAGTCTGAGCCGCGGCTTCGTCAAAGAAGCATTATCGCTGGTGACCTGGATCATCGCAGGAGTCGTCGCCTGGATGTTCGGTGGTGCATTGTCCGAATACCTCGCCGGATACATCGAAACGCCATCGGCACGTGTGATCACGGGCTGCGCAATAATGTTTGTCGCCACGCTGATCGTAGGCGCAATGATCAATTATCTTATCGGCGAATTGGTTCGCGTCACCGGGTTGTCCGGGACCGATCGATTCCTCGGCATGGCCTTCGGCGCCGCGCGTGGCGTGTTGCTGGTGGTCGTGGCGGTCGGGCTGTTGAGCCTGGGGCCGGTACAGCAGGACGGGTGGTGGCAACAGTCGCAACTCGTGCCAAAATTTCTATTGGTCGCAGACTGGTCCAAAAACCTGATTCTCGGGTGGAGCAGTCAGTGGCTTGCCAGCGGTATCAGCGTACCCGCTGAAATACCGTTCAAGGAGCACCTCTTGCCGACGGCCAAAACGCCTCAGTGAGTTGTGTTCAGTTCAGATCCATTAAGTAGGGGTTGCGTCGCATGTGTGGCATCGTCGGTATCGTCGGTAAGTCGAACGTCAATCAGGCGCTGTATGACGCGCTAACCGTCCTCCAGCACCGCGGCCAGGACGCTGCCGGTATCGTGACCAGCCATGACGGCCGGTTATTCCTGCGCAAGGACAATGGCCTGGTGCGTGACGTGTTCCATCAGCGTCACATGCAGCGTCTGGTCGGTCACATGGGCATTGGCCATGTGCGTTACCCGACCGCGGGCAGCTCGACCTCGGCCGAAGCTCAACCGTTCTACGTCAACTCGCCTTACGGCATCACCCTGGCGCACAACGGTAACCTGACCAACGTTGAACAGCTGGCCAAGGAGATTTACGAATCTGACCTGCGCCACGTCAACACCAATTCCGATTCGGAAGTGCTGCTCAACGTGTTCGCGCACGAACTGGCCCAGCGTGGCAAGTTGCAGCCTACCGAAGAAGACGTGTTCGCTGCCGTCACTGACGTGCACAACCGTTGCGTCGGTGGTTACGCTGTCGTGGCGATGGTGACCGGTTACGGCATCGTCGGTTTCCGCGATCCGCACGGCATCCGTCCGATCGTTTTCGGTCAGCGTCACACCGACGAAGGCGTCGAGTACATGATCGCCTCCGAAAGCGTGTCCCTGGACGTGCTCGGTTTCACCCTGATCCGCGACCTGGCACCGGGCGAAGCGGTCTACATCACTGAAGACGGCAAGCTGCACACCCGTCAGTGCGCGACCAACCCGTCCCTGACTCCGTGCATCTTCGAACACGTCTACCTGGCGCGTCCGGACTCGATCATCGACGGTGTCTCGGTTTATAAGGCCCGTCTGCGCATGGGTGAGAAGCTCGCCGAGAAGATCCTGCGCGAGCGTCCGGATCACGACATCGACGTGGTCATCCCGATTCCGGACACCAGCCGTACCGCTGCTCTGGAGCTGGCGAACCACCTGGGCGTCAAGTTCCGCGAAGGCTTCGTGAAGAACCGCTATATCGGCCGGACCTTCATCATGCCGGGCCAGGCCGCACGGAAAAAATCCGTACGCCAGAAGCTCAACGCCATCGAACTGGAATTCCGCGGCAAGAACGTGATGCTGGTGGATGACTCGATCGTTCGCGGCACCACTTGCAAGCAAATCATCCAGATGGCCCGCGAAGCTGGCGCCAAAAACGTCTACTTCTGCTCCGCGGCACCGGCCGTTCGCTACCCGAACGTCTACGGCATCGACATGCCGAGCGCCCACGAGCTGATCGCCCATAACCGTTCGACCCAGGACGTCGCGGATCTGATCGGCGCAGACTGGCTGATCTATCAGGACTTGCCTGACTTGATCGAAGCGGTCGGTGGCGGCAAGATCAAGATCGACAAGTTCGATTGCGCGGTGTTCGACGGCCAGTACGTGACCGGCGACGTCGACGAGGCTTACCTGAACAAGATCGAGCAGGCACGCAACGATGCCTCCAAGGTCAAGACGCAGGCAGTCAGCGCGATCATTGATCTGTACAACAACTGAGTAAACGCGCGGCCTGTAGGAGCGAGGCTTGCCCGCGAAGCTTTTGGTGTTCCCAAAGGCCCCTTCGCGGGCAAGCCATGCTCCTACAGGCCGTTTTTGTATCTATTAGCGAGTAGGGCAAGGAGTGACAGCATGAGTCAGGATTGGGATGCCGGTCGGCTGGACAGCGACCTCGAAGGCGTAGCGTTCGATACCCTGGCCGTACGCGCCGGTCAGCACCGCACGCCGGAAGGCGAACACGGTGATCCGATGTTCTTCACTTCCAGCTATGTATTCCGTACCGCCGCCGACGCGGCCGCACGTTTTGCCGGGGAAGTGCCAGGCAACGTTTACTCGCGTTACACCAACCCGACCGTGCGCGCGTTCGAAGAGCGCATTGCCGCGCTGGAAAGCGCCGAGCAAGCCGTGGCCACCGCCACTGGCATGGCCGCCATCATGGCGGTGGTGATGAGCCTGTGCAGCGCCGGCGATCATGTGCTGGTCTCGCGCAGCGTGTTCGGTTCGACCATCAGCCTGTTCGAGAAGTACTTCAAGCGCTTCGGCATCGAAGTCGATTACGTGCCTCTGGCGGACCTGTCCGGCTGGGACGCGGCGATCAAGGCCAACACCAAATTGCTGTTCGTCGAGTCGCCGTCCAATCCGCTGGCCGAGCTGGTGGACATCGCCGAACTGGCGAAAATCGCTCACGCCAAAGGCGCGATGCTGGTGGTCGACAACTGCTTCTGCACGCCTGCGCTGCAGCAGCCGCTGAAGATGGGCGCGGACATCGTTGTGCACTCGGCGACCAAGTTCATCGACGGCCAGGGCCGTTGCATGGGCGGTGTAGTGGCCGGTCGCAGCGAGCAGATGAAAGAAGTGGTCGGCTTCCTGCGTACCGCCGGGCCAACCTTGAGCCCGTTCAACGCGTGGATCTTCCTCAAAGGCCTGGAAACCCTGAACCTGCGCATGAAGGCGCACTGCGCCAATGCCCAGCAACTGGCCGAGTGGCTGGAGCAGCAGGACGGTATCGAGAAAGTCCATTACGCCGGCCTGAAAAGCCATCCGCAACACGCGTTGGCACAGCGTCAGCAGAAAGGTTTCGGCGCTGTGGTTAGTTTCGAGGTCAAGGGCGGCAAAGAGGGCGCGTGGCGCTTTATCGATGCAACCCGATTGATTTCGATCACCGCCAACCTTGGCGACAGCAAGACCACCATCACCCACCCGAGCACCACCTCCCACGGCCGTCTGGCGCCGCAAGAGCGTGAAGCAGCGGGCATTCGTGACAGCCTGATCCGCATTGCGGTTGGTCTGGAAGACGTGGCCGACCTGCAGGCTGATCTGGCGCGCGGGTTGGCTGCCTTGTGATCGAGTTGTCCACGCCGACTACCAGTTCCAATGGCCGCGTCGCACTGGTGACCGGTGCTGCGCGGGGCATTGGTCTGGGGATTGCGGCCTGGCTGATCAGCGAAGGCTGGCAGGTGGTGCTGACGGACCTGGATCGGGTGCGCGGTTCGAAAGTGGCGAAGGTGCTGGGCGACAACGCCTGGTTCATCGCCATGGACGTCTCGAACGAAGGGCAGGTGGCGTTGGGTGTTGCCGAAGTGCTGGGGCAGTTCGGGCGTCTGGATGCGCTGGTGTGCAACGCGGCAGTGGCCGATCCGCACAACATCACCCTGGAAAGCCTCGATCTGGCTTACTGGAATCGGGTACTGGCGGTAAACCTCAGCGGGCCGATGCTGTTGGCCAAGCACTGTGCGCCGTACCTGCGTGCTCACAGCGGTGCGATCGTTAACCTGGCCTCGACCCGCGCCGGGCAGTCGGAACCCGACACGGAGGCCTATGCGGCGAGCAAGGGCGGTCTGCTGGCCTTGACTCACGCCTTGGCGATCAGCCTCGGGCCGGAAATTCGCGTCAACGCCGTCAGCCCTGGCTGGATCGATGCGCGAGACCCTGGGGTGCGGCGTGCCGAACCCCTCACAGAAGCCGACCATGCGCAGCATCCGGCGGGCAGGGTAGGGACGGTCGAGGACGTGGCGGCGATGGTTGCCTGGTTGCTGTCGAAGAATGCGGGTTTCGTCACGGGCCAGGAGTTTGTGGTCGATGGCGGCATGACCAAGAAGATGATTTACAGCGAATAGCAGTGCGGAGGCGGTCTTCTGCATTGATGCCGAATGTGCCGGCCTCTTCGCGAGCAGGCTCGCTCCCACATTAAAAACGCGGTCCACTGTGGGAGCGAGCCTGCTCGCGAAGCGGTCTGACGGTCGTGCACATCCCCAGGGATGACACGATTTTGTCTTTTTCAGAAAAACTTCAATCCTGCTATTGACTTAGCTTCGTTAGGTGCGTAAATTTCGCGGCCTCAGAGAAGCAAAGGGTGATTAGCTCAGCTGGGAGAGCGTCTGCCTTACAAGCAGAATGTCGGCGGTTCGATCCCGTCATCACCCACCACTTCTTGAGACTCTTGCGAAAGCAGGAGGGAAGCTGAAAAGCCTCCACCGACGCGCAGCGGTAGTTCAGTCGGTTAGAATACCGGCCTGTCACGCCGGGGGTCGCGGGTTCGAGTCCCGTCCGCTGCGCCATATTTTCCGAGTCAGGTTTATCCCTGATTTGAGATTGAAAGAGAGATTGAAAAGTCTCGCAGCTTCAATCAGACGAGTTAGGACGCAAGTCCAAAGCGATACGCAGCGGTAGTTCAGTCGGTTAGAATACCGGCCTGTCACGCCGGGGGTCGCGGGTTCGAGTCCCGTCCGCTGCGCCATATCTGCCTCAAGGCCCACTGAACGCCTTGGAGCTACGAAGAAGCCTCTGGTGATCTTCGAGTCGATAGCAAAGACCCTGGTCGAAAGACCGGGGTTTTTTGTGTCTGAAATTTGGCTTTTATGCCGCTTCACGCTTACCCATATGACCTTTCTGCGCGTCCGTTGCATAAAGGACTTCCTTCGTAGCTCTGACATTAATTAGAATCACTCTCATTTACGATAACTCCTTGGTACAGGGCTTCTTGAGATGAGTGATGCAGCGATGCCGAAGGAGCAAACCCTCCACGACCTGTACCGCGATCACCGTGGCTGGCTGGAAGGCTGGTTGAGAAGGCGCATGGGCAACGGCTGTGATGCGGCGGATTTGAGTCAGGATACGTTCTTGCGTGTGCTCGCCAGCTCTCAGCGCATCGCTGACTTGCAAGAGCCCCGTGCCTATCTGCTGACCGTCGGCAAACGCCTGCTGAGCAATTTCTACCAGCGTCGCAGCCTTGAGCAAGCCTATCTGGCTGCGTTGGCGTCGATGCCTGAAGACTGTGCGCCATCACCCGAACAGCGCTGGTTGCTGCTGGAAACCCTGCAAGCACTGGATGAGCTGCTCGACGGACTGCCAAGGGCGGTGCGCCGGGCGTTTCTCTGGAGTCAGCTCGAAGGCTTGAACTACCAGCAAATCGCCGAGCGCCTGCGGGTGTCGGAGCGCACGATCAAACGTTACATGGCGCAAGCCTACGAGCATTGCCTGTTGGTGGAACTGTGAACAGTCAGTCTTCTTCCGATCCCCGTCAGGCCGTCCGGGCTGCCGCGCAATGGCTTGCGTTGCTCGAGTCTGGTGGCGCCAATGAGCAGGACCGCGCGAACTTGCAGCGTTGGCGCGACACCTGCGCCAGTCACGAGCAGGCCTGGCAGAAGGCCCAGGCCTTGCGTCAGCGTTTCGCCGATCTGCCGTCGGCGCTGGCGCTGAGCAGCCTGGACCGTCCTGATCCGGGCCGACGCGCAGTGCTGAAGCGCGCATTGGGCGCCGTGGCGTTGGTGCCGACGGCTTGGCTGATCAGTCGACAATTGCCTCTGGACGTCTGGCGTGCCGACCTGCACACCGCCACTGGCGAGCGCAAAAAGGTGCAGCTCGCCGATGGCAGTTCCTTGCAGCTCAATACCGCCAGTGCCGTCGATGTGGATGTGCAGAACCGCCGCGTGAAGCTGATAGAAGGCGAGCTGTCGCTGAAGGTGCCGGGCACTGCGCCGCTGACGATCCAGACGAAGTTCGGCAACGTTATCCTCAGCCAGAGCGAAGTCTGCGTGCGCCAGGAGGCATGGGGCTGTCGGGTGTCGGTGTTCAACGGTAGCGTGCAGTTGCAGCCCCTGCATGGGGCGGCACTGGCATTGCGCGAGGGGCAGCAGGTCAGCCTTGAAGCGGCGGGTGTCGGCGCGATCACGCCATTCGATGCGCTTGCACCAGGTTGGCGTGAAGGCGTGCTGATGGCGAAGAACCAGCCGCTGGGGGATTTCCTGCGCGAACTCGGCACTTACCGACCGGGCGTTCTGCGCTGGGAGCCTGAACTGGAAAGCCTGCGTGTCACCGGCAGTTTCCGTCTCGACGACACGGATCGCGTCCTCGCGCTGCTTGCGGCCAGTCTGCCGCTGGAGGTGCATTCCCGAACCCGCTACTGGGTCACGTTGCTGCCGCGCAAAAATAGTGTGTAAAGCCTGTCCCCTTTTTTCGACTCGCTTGTCATTCAAGGCATGTGAACGAATCAAGAGAGCAAATTCAATGCCTGCACCTTGTTATCCGCGTCTGCGTCCGTTGTTGCACCTGAGCCTGTTGTTGGGCCTGAGTGCCAGTCCATTGTTCATAACCGCAAGCTGGGCCGAAGATACTGCCCGACGCAATTATCAGGTGCCTGCCGGCAGCCTGAGTGATGCGCTGACCCGTTTCGCCGGGTTGTCCGGGGTCAATCTCTCGGTTGACCCGGCGCTGGTCAGCGGTCGCAACAGTACCGGCCTGTCTGGCGATTACGCGGTCGAGGAGGGCTTTGCGCGACTGTTGCAGGGTTCCGGTCTGCAGTTGCAAGCGGTGGGCGAGCAGGCGTACATCCTGACCCCGGCGCCAGAAGGCAGCAGCCTGCAACTGGCCCCGACCTCGATTCTTGGTGCCACCGGCGGGGCGGACGGCGAGGTGTATGCTGGCGGTCAGGTTGCGCGTCGCGGCTCGCAAGGTTTGCTGGGCTCGAAAGACTTCATGGAAACGCCGTTCAGCATGACCACCTACACCAGCGAGGCGGTCAAGAACTTGCAGGCGCGTACCCTGGGCGAGCTGATCGCCAGCGATCCTTCCGTTCGCGCCACCAACCCGGCCGGTGGGCGCTATGAGCAATTCACCATTCGCGGGTTCAGCCTGTTCAACAGTGATGTCGCCTACAACGGCCTCTACGGCGTTTTGCCGACCTATACGATCGACATGGAGATGGCCGACCGCGTCGACATTCTCAAAGGCCCGAGCCAGCTCATCAACGGCATCTCGCCGCGAGGTGCCGTGGGTGGTGGGATCAACGTGGTGCCCAAACGCGCGACCGACAAGCCGATCACTTCGTTTACCGGCAACTACGCGTCTGACAGCCAGACCGGCGGTGCCGTGGATATCGGCAGGCGCTTTGGTGAAGACAACAAGTTCGGCATTCGTTTCAACGGCGTAAAACAGTCCGGCGATACTGAATGGGATCACCAGAATGTCGACCGCGAGATGGCCGTACTGGGGCTGGATTTTCGCGGTGAGCGTCTGCGACTTTCGACCGACCTGGGGCGCACCGAGCGCGATACCGACGCCCCGCAGGAGCGCGTGCAAGTCGGCGCCACCGCACAGGTTCCGCATGCCAGCGATGTCCGCCACAACTATGCGCAGCCCTGGAGCAAGGCGAGTACCAACGACACGTTCGGCACGGTGAACGGTGAGTTCGATGTCAGCGATAACGTGATGCTGTACGGCGGTGTGGGCGCGCGCGAAAGCAATCATGACTTCCTCCGTCATGCTGTTGCGGTCACCAATAACCGGGGCGACTTTAGCGTTCAACCCCGTGACTTCACCCGAGACGAAAGTGTCCGGACGGCTACCGCCGGGGTGCGCAACTGGTTCCATACCGGGCCCGTGAGTCACGAGGTCAACCTGGCGGCCAGCTACTTCTACATGGACTTCGAAAATGGCGGCGCCCGTTATGCCACGGCCAACAGCAACCTCTATAGCCCGGTGGTAACACCGACACCTGTCAGGCCCACTCGACTCGATTCGAAGGTCTACACCGAGAACCGCTTCAGCGGTCTGGCGCTGTCCGACACGCTGGGGTTCTTCGATGATCGCCTGTTGCTGACCCTCGGCGCCCGCTGGCAGCGGGTGAAGGTTGATGACTGGACTGACAATGTCAAAGGCGACACGGCCTACGATGAAGAAAAGGTTTCGCCGTCGGGCGGCGTCCTGTTCAAGTCTACCGACAAGCTGTCGCTGTACGCCAACTACATGGAAGGCTTGAGCCAGGGCAAGATCGCACCATCGACTTCGGTGAACGAGGACGAAATCTTCCCGCCGTTCATCAGCCGCCAGGTCGAGGTCGGCGCCAAATATGACGCAGGTGCGTTTGCCGTCACCGCCGCGGTGTTCCGGATCAAGCAGCCGGCCTATGAAACCAACGCCACGACCCGCGTCTTCGGTCCGAACGGCAAGCGCCAAAACGAAGGTGTGGAACTGAGTGTGTTCGGTGAGCCGCTCAAGGGTTTCCGTCTGCTCGGCGGTGTCATGTACATCGACAGCGAGTTGACTGATACCGCCAACGGCACCTTCGACGGTAACCGTGCGCCAGCGACGCCGGAATACAACGTCAACCTCGGCGCCGAGTGGGATGTGCCGACCTTGCAGGGGCTGACGCTGACCAGTCGCGGCATCTATTCCAGCTCGCAGTATCTGGACCAGTCCAACGTCAAGGAAATCGATTCGTGGGAGCGTTTTGATGTAGGCGCCCGCTACGCGTTCAAGGTCGAGGAAAAGAACATCACCTTGCGCGCCAACATCGAGAACGTGGCGGGCAAGCGTTACTGGAGTTCGGCCGGTGCTTCGGATGACAGCGAGCCGGGATTGACGCTGTCGACGCCGCGCACGTACCTGCTTTCGGCGACTGTCGATTTCTGAATCGAACCTGTGGGAGCGAGCACGCTCGCTCCCACAAAGTAGTGCGGTGTTGCTCAGTAGCCGAACTTGTCTCGCAATCCGTAGTACCAGGCGCCCAGCGCCGCAAACGGTGTGCGCAGCAATTGCCCGCCCGGGAAAGGGTAGTGCGGCAAGTCGGCAAACGCGTCAAAACGCTCAGCCTGACCGCGCAACGCTTCGGCCAACACTTTGCCCGCCAGGTGCGTGTACGTCACGCCGTGACCACTGCAACCCTGGGAGTAGTAGATGTTGTCGCCCAAGCGTCCGACCTGCGGAAGACGCGACAGGGTCAGCAGGAAATTGCCGGTCCAGGCGTAATCAATCTTCACGTCCTTGAGCTGCGGGAAAGCCTTGAGCATCTTCGGTCGGATGATCGCTTCAATATTCGCCGGGTCCCGCGCGCCGTACACCACGCCACCGCCGAAAACCAGGCGCTTGTCGCCGGTCAGACGGTAATAGTCGAGCAGGTAGTTGCAGTCTTCGACACAGTAATCCTGCGGCAACAGGCTCTTGGCCAACGCTTCGCCCAATGGCTCGGTGGTAATCACCTGCGTTCCACACGGCATCGACTTGGCTGCCAATTCCGGCACCAGATTACCGAGGTACGCGTTGCCCGCCACGATGATGAACCTGGCCCTGACCCTGCCTTGAGGCGTGTGCACTATCGGGGTTGCGCCGCGCTCGATGCGCACCGCCGGCGACTGCTCATAGATAGTGCCGCCCAACGACTCGACCGCCGCGGCTTCGCCGAGTACCAGGTTCAGCGGATGAATGTGCCCGCCGCTCATGTCGAGCATGCCGCCAACGTATTGCTCGCAGTTCACTACTTCACGAATGCGGCGTTGATCCAGCAGCTCAAGCTGCGTGTGACCAAAACGCTCCCACAGACGCTTTTGCGATTCCAGATGGCCCATCTGCTTGCCGGTGAGCGCGGCGAACACACCGCCGTCCTTCAGGTCGCACTGAATATTATATTTGGCGACCCGCTCACGAATGATCCGCCCACCCTCGAACGCCATCTGCCCCAACAACTGCGCCTGCTTGGGGCCAACGCTGCGCTCGATCACATCGATGTCGCGGCTATAACTGTTAACGATCTGGCCACCGTTACGACCCGATGCGCCGAAACCCACCTTGGCGGCTTCCAGCACCGTGACCTTGAAACCGTTTTCCAACAGAAACAGGGCAGAGGACAGACCTGTGTAACCGGCACCGATCACACAGACATCAGTCTCTACATCACCCTGCAAGGCCGGGCGCGGCGGAACCGCATTGGCCGATGCGGCGTAGTAGGACTCTGGGTAGGGTGTGTTCGCCATCCTGCTGCCTCTGTTTAATATATTTTACGAGTGCATCGATCCTACCCGAGTTAAAAATCGACCGCCAGCCACCGCAAAATCTTCCTTGCAGCCGCGAAATTAAATATTTTGCATATTCATAGGGTTAGCTCGAAAAAAGGTGTTGACACCCCTCCGGAATTCCGTAGAATGCCGCCTCACAGCAGGCACGTAGCTCAGTTGGTTAGAGCACCACCTTGACATGGTGGGGGTCGTTGGTTCGAGTCCAATCGCGCCTACCAAACAAAATCCGCTCTGCTGGGCGGTCTAGAAGGGCTCACCGAAAGGTGGGCCATTTTTTGTTGTCTGCGATTTGAAAAACTCCCAGCTCAGAACGCCAATTCGGCACTTGCCTCCAGGTACTCGATCTTCTTTTCGTCGTGCCCCTCCTGATAGTGCTTCGTCATCCTCTCGTTCGCATGCCCCATCAACGCCTGAATGTACTCCTGTGGGAAGCTTGCTGCTCGTACAGCCATCTGAAGTGCGGATCTCGTGAAAAGAGGGGAGGCTCGCCGGCTGGCATATGGTCGTAGGCGCGCGCTGCATCCGGGGCCTTGCTGAGCTCCTTGGTCAGGTAGTGCGGGGTTGCCGACGCCCGGTGGTCCTTTGCGTCGATCTGTTCTCGGCGCCGCGCCTTGGGCTTGTAGTGGATCAGGCGTGGCGGCACCAGTGGCGACCGCTCCGTGAGCTGGAGCAGGCCAGGCAGCCTCTGAGGCTGGAGGGGAGGGGAGGCACACATTTTTCAGGGGTGTGCCTTGGCCGGAGATTGGTATGGATTCCTGTGGCTACGTTGGACTTGTAGCCTGTCTGGCGCTTTCCAATACCCTTTTTTTAGTAAGCTTCGAAATCGGCAACTCGATGAAGGCAAAGCTCCACCAAGAAAACAACATAATCAAAGAGCAAGTAATTATTAGTGTAAGCGTCAGGTTTAAATCAAAGTGATTTTTTGCGCTCAGCATGTACCAAATCACTATCGGATGGATGAGGTATGTGGAGTACGAAAAATCACCTAATTTCGTAAGTATTGAAAGTTTAGGAAGAAATCTTTCTTGCGATATGATCGCGATCACGATTATTGCGCTCGGAATCCCAAGCCGCATTGGGTCATGAGTGTCGGTGTCTGGCATTAATGCTACTGCTGCAATCGATATTGCTACCAGAGGAATGGCAGCCATCGGGTTGATTCGTTTAAGTAACCCAAGCTGGTAAATGATGGATATCATTATCCCCAGCAAGAATTCATATACTATTGGGGCCCCGTAGAATAAGAACGATCCACCCATTTTTGGCAATATGTAAGTCGATATGATAACCCCGAAAAATATCGCAGGAGCTAGAAGAGCGCGGGGCAGGAAAAGAGATAAAAAGAATATCGCATAAAAAAGCACTTCGTAATTTAGCGTCCATCCTACTGTGAGGATCGGATATATTCCTATGCCAGACGGATTTGGGGTGGGAATGAAAAAAAGACTTTTTAGCAGGGATATGCTATCGACGCCCAATAAGGGCATTATGGATGGAGCCCAGTAAATCGTCGCAGCGGTAATAAGGGTGAAAATCCAGTATGCCGGTACTATTCGAGCGGCTCTTTGTATGAAAAATTCTCCAGGTGTCAACGGTCTCTGGGAGGCAGAAGTAAAAATGACAAAGCCACTGATTACGAAAAAAATATCAACCCCGATAGATCCGTATAGCGCGATGATATTTGATACTTCATTACTTTTTCCATAACCGAAAATCTGAATGTAGTGGTGGAATACTACAATCCATGCGGCGAGAGCTCTAAGAATCTGAACTGAATTTAGCATTACGATTTCATTCGAAAAAATTGAGTATACCGATAAGCGATCAAGTCCGCCTCTTCTCTGGTGGTCCCCCACGCTCAATCGTCTGCTGCGGACGCCTGGGCTGCTGGAACAGACCGAGTGGGCGGCGAAGTCGGCGGCGTGGTTCTGGAATTCGAGAAGCCGGAACGTGCCGGCCGATGCCGGAATTTGAGGCGCAGCGGCGAACGAAGCCGGGGAGCGCGAAAAAGGAACAATCCCTCAACAGTCAATCAACAAAGCGATTCAAGATGGTGTCTAGTCCTGAATAAGGTTTACACCTGTTTCAGGGCTGGACACTGCGATTTGCAAAGCCCTCGCCGCGCTACATCATCAGGTCGGCTCTAGCCTTCATGTAAGCCGTGGGCTTACATTTGTCGGAAGACCAAAAGCCAGGACCTGGAGCCGCCGATGGTTACTGAGCGACTTGATTAAAAGTTTTTCGGATGTCGGTGCCGAGTATTTCGGTGATCTTTTGATAGCCTTCAAAGTTCGGATGGACTGCGTTATCCCAGAAATAGCTTTGGCTGTTTGGAAGCTTCCTGAACTCGGAGCCCAAGTCGATTATTTTGCAGTCGCATCCCTCGCCATTCCACGCAAGTAACAATCTGTTCACTTCTTCATTGTGTGCATCATGTTCGTCAAGCCGAGGAAGCAGGGTAGAGATGATGACCTGTCCGCCTTTTTCGTTCAGTGCCTTCGCAATCTCTTTCAGGTTTTCAATCGTTTTCGGTGGCGCCCAAAAATTCCAATCGTTTGTTCCTGCAAGCACAAAGTAATAATCGGATGGTTTGATTTTGTCCAGGCGGTCAATGACTTGCTGGGTATTGTTGCCCCCTTCACCGGCATGTCCATAACCAACCACATCGGTGTGAGGCCCTACAAACTGCACTCCAGGCAACTCTGGGGCGAGTAGGCAACGGAAATAACGGCCGTAGCTCCACCAGGTAATCGAGTCGCCTACCATCGTCAGGGTTTTAGCGTTTTTCACGGGTTCTGTTTTAAGGGCGTAAAACTCGTAGATCCCGGTTTTTTTCGGAGCTTTTCCGGATTCCCACTCAACGTTCCCGACATAAGAAACTCCGTCAATCAGGAAGGCCTCACCCACACGGAATCTCGCAGATGATTTGCCGGAATCCATTTCATAAAGAGTGTCAAAGTCGAACACTGCATTCTTGCCAGTGATGTCGCCGGTCTCCGGCGAGAATTTGATCGCGTCGGATTTCAGCCTTTTCGTCTCAAAAGACCCAATCAGGGTTTTCCCGACGATGGTCGTGGGTTGCATCTCGCAGGCTGCTTGCGCTGTAGAGGCGCACAGCATGAGGAAAAATATTATTTTGCGCATTGGAGCGATCAGATTCATGCCGAATGATGAGCGGGAGTCTACAAGGAGAATGATCGGGTGTCTGTCACATGGCCATCATTGCAAACAAGCGCAGCGCCGGCCTGAGTGAGGATCTTCTTTGCACCTGCTTGCAGCTCGCGAATGACTTTGTTTTCTGTTCTTCGTTTGCGTCTCCCGCGTGGGGGAGGGGGCAATCCCCGATTTTATGGGCTACTACTGACAGGCTGATCCAACTCAAACCTGACTGGAGTATCTCGATGCTTGCCCACTGGTTTTTTGCGGCGATTCATCTCTTGGCTTACGCCCTGGGTTTCTGGGCCGTACTGACCCGCGGCAGCGCTTTTCGGCGGTTGGCCGCGGGGCTGGGTGAGGCGCGCAGCGTCTTGATTGCAGATAATCTGTGGGGCATTTCAGCGGTCATTCTGCTGGTCACCGGTGGGATGCGAGCCTTTGCCGGGTACGAAAAGGGCACTGACTACTATCTTCACCAGCCATTGTTTCATCTGAAGATGACACTTTTCGTACTGATTCTGCTACTTGAAATCGCGCCGATGATCACCCTGATCAAATGGCGGATTGCGCAGGCGCGTGGCGCAGCCATTGATGCCAGTCGTGCGAAGCTGTTCGCGCGGATCAGTCATATCGAAGCGCTGCTGGTGATGTTGATGGTCGTGGCGGCCACGGGCATGGCGCGGGGAGTGACGTTTGGCTAGCCGGGTACGAATGCATACTTCCCCAGGCTTAATCCGAAACGTCCGACAGCCATGACGTGAGACATGCCGGTAGTATCGGCTTCACGTTCGGGGGTGGGGGATGCAGGAGTGATCGCTGTGCGTGAATCTTTAGCCAGCCGTGGTTCGGGGACGAACAGGCTGGCTACTGACTGCAGCAGGATTCAGGATTGCGGCTTGTCCGGGGCGGTCAGGCCTGCCTGAATGCGCTGATAGATTTCTTCGCGGTGTACCGCAACGTCTTTCGGGGCGTTGATGCCAATTCTGACTTGCTGGCCGCTTACGCCCAGAATGGTGATCGTAATGTCATCGCCAATATTTATGCTTTCACCGACTTTGCGGGTGAGTATCAGCATGGTCTTCTCCTTGATTGCTTTGTAGGGCACCTGATTCGGACAGTGCAGAGGTCGGTGGTATCTATAGATTAGTGCGAAGTTTCACGGTTTGGGTGCCTCTTTCTGACGCGCAGATGCTGCATTGATTCCCAAGGCGTAACTATACAGAGGCCGCGTCCATGATTCTCGTTGTTTTGCGCCCATTTTGCGGCACTCGAGAAGTATTCATGGGTGTTAAAATCTCCGCTTTCAGCATTCAGAGGGAAGCGTTGTGCGCAAAATGGCTTTGGTAATCGCAGTACTGGCATTGGCGGGATGCGGTGAGGATAAGCGCGCTGATGCGCCAAAGCCGCAGCCAGCCGTGGCGGCAGCGCCAACGGCGGTATCTGCGCCGCAGTGGGATCTGGAAGTGCGAGGTGAAATAACCCAGGCTGTCAGCGACCTGAGTGGCTGGCTGATCGAGCACAGTTTCGTTTCCAGCGTGGTCAAGGAAAATGGCAAGACCCGCATCCTGATGGGGCCATTCAATTCCAAAGCCGAAGCTGAAGCCAAGCAGGAAGAAGTGCGTGCGGCGCTGACCCGGGCGAAAAAACAGAACATCGAACTGCTGGTCATCGAGCATCCGGTGACTCAGTAAGGCGTCATCGGTCGCCCAAGCGCCTAGGCGCCCACACGATTGAAAACGAAAAAGGCCTGGGGCATTCAACCCCAGGCCTTTTTGTTTTCAACAAGCGCTTAACCGCACGCTTTCATGTCCACCGGCCCGACAAACTCGTTGCCGCGCCCCATCACGCACGCCACGCTCTGATTGCGCTGACGTTCCCAGGCTTGTACCGGATAGGTTTTGTTCCATGCTTCGTACAGTTGCCGATCCTGTTTCGACAGGCGCAAACCGTACTGCTTGCTCATGTAAAAGTACGTCCGGGCGATCATTCCGCGAATGGAAGGGCGGGGCATGACCTTTTTGGCCTTGAAGTCGACCTGGGTCAGGCATGAACCGTATTGACCCGATTGCTCCGGCAACCAGCCAAAACTGAAATTGCTGCGATCACCATTCACTTCGCCGATGCTCGGCACCAGATTATGCAAGTCAGCCTCGGCCTTCTGGTAAGTCGGGTCGTAGCGCGTGCAGTTCTTGCGTCCGCCTTCCTGCCAGCACTGACGCTGATGGCCGATCTGCCAGGCGGGGACGATGTGTTCCCACTCGATGCGTGAAGCGCGCTTGGCATTTTTGCGTGGCACATAACCGCAGGCCGACAGGTCCACCTTGTTGCCGGTGTATTTACAGCCGCAATAGAACTCGGTGGATTGCGGGGCGTACAGCTTCCAGGCGACTTTCTTGGCTTCGTTGAAGGTGCGCGGGGCGTCAGCTTGCGCGCCCATCGCGAAGAGCAAAAACAGCAAAGCAAAAAAACGGACACTCATTGACTCAATCTTCCTTCGGCACAACCCAGAAAATCTGCACACCGCCATCGTCGCGGTAGGCGAGGGTGACGTTGTCGTTTTCGTCGATTTCTTCGAGTAGTTGCTCCCACTCATCCACTGGCTCGTCCGGAAGTCGGAAGATCAGGGCCGCCTTGGCTTTCTGGGCGGTGGGGGAGTTGATGATTTTCTGAACGCGCATACCCATGCGTACATAGGCATCAGGAGAGGCAGAGGTGGTGGCCACGGAATTGTCCTTATTAAGCTGTACGTGCATACAGTATTTAACTGTAGGCATTTTCGCAACTGCTTAAAATTCAAGAAAATCCTCTGACAGCAGTTTTTCCCGATTGGTGTAGGACGAAGGAGATTTTTTTATCAGATAGGAGGCCACTCGCCGCAGTGGGCGAGTGGTGAAAGCGGTGCCCGACCGGAACCGGTCGGGCGAGGGCGAATCAGTATTCCCAGAACATCCGTTGCAGCTCTTTGCTGTCGTTGGTCTTGGTCAGCGCGACCATGGCCAGGATGCGAGCCTTCTGTGGGTTCAGGTCATGGGCCACAACCCAGTCGTACTTGTCGTCAGGTTGTTCGGCGTTACGCAATACGAAGCCACCGGCGTTGACGTGGGAGGAGCGAATGATTTGCACGCCATCCTTGCGCAGGGCTTGCAGGGCTGGAACCACGCGCGAAGACACCGAACCGTTGCCGGTGCCCGCGTGGATGATGGCTTTGGCGCCGGATTGAGCCAGCGCTTTGTAGGCGGTATCACTCACGTTGCCGTAGGAATAGGCGATTTCGACGTCAGGCAGGCTCTTGATGTTCTTGATGTCGAACTCCGAGTCCATGGTGTGACGCTTGGCCGGAAGGCGGAACCAGTAGGATTTGCCTTCGACCACCATGCCGAGAGGACCCCAGGCACTTTTAAACGCCTCGGTCTTGATGTTGATCATCTTGCTGACGTCGCGACCCGACTGGATTTCATCGTTCATGGTCACCAGTACGCCTTTGCCGCGCGCGTCTTTGCTGCCGGCTACGGCCACAGCGTTGTACAGGTTCAGCATGCCGTCTGCGGACATCGCGGTGCCTGGGCGCATGGAGCCCACGACGATGATCGGCTTGTCGGTTTTTTCCACCAGGTTCAGGAAGTAGGCAGTTTCTTCCAGGGTGTCGGTGCCGTGGGTGATGACGATGCCATCGACGTCTTTGCTGTCAGCCAGTTCGGCCACGCGGCGACCCAGTTGCAGCAGGTTGTCGTTGGTAATGCTTTCGGAGGCGATCTGCATGACCTGTTCGCCGCGAACATTGGCCAATTGGCTCAGTTCCGGAACGCCGGCGATCAACTGTTCGATGCCGACTTTCGCCGCTTGATACGTCGCGCTGTTGGCGGCGCTGGCGCCCGCGCCGGCAATGGTGCCGCCGGTGGCCAGGATCACCACGTTCGCCAGTTTCTGTTTGGTTTCGACTTCTTTCGCCTGAAGGGCTGTCGGAAGGAGTAGCAGGAGGGCCAAGGCGCCCGGAACAAAAGTCTTGAAAGCAGATGTCATTATTTTTCTCTCTAGTAGTGAGACGGTGCGGATGCAAGTTCATCTAGATGCGCCCCGGACAGATCTGAATGTCTGGGGTGAATGAGAGGGAGCAGGATCTGTACCAGTCATACCTGGAAATAAAAAATAGCTTTAACCCAATGATTTGTATCAATTATTCGGGCTGTGTTGAGCGAGGTTTAAACGTCCTGTTGTCCGGTTTTCCGAATATGTTTGTCATTTGCGTTCGGCTCTCCGAAAAGGGCTACGGCTTCTGTTGAACAGGTCTTCTTGCCAGGCGGCAAATCATTGCTAAAGAAACCCGCGCGCAGGTCGATGCCTCTTTGAAGGATCTTTTTTTTCAGGAGTTCACATGTCGTTTTCGATAGGCTTTCCCAATGCAGGCGCAATCACCATCGGTGGCAAATCCACCGCAACGATCAAAGCCTTGAGCGAATCAACTTCCGAGGCTTCGACACTGGCGTTGGGTACCGAGGAGGAGGGTGGCGCCACCAAGGTCCGGACCGGCGGCGCGGTGATCGAAACGAAAACGGAGAGCGATAGCGAAAGCGGCAGCGACCAAAGCGTCGTGGTGAAGATGTTGCTCAAGCGTATGCAGGAGCTGCAGCAGCAACTGCGTGAACAACAGCAGCAATTGGCGGCGGCTCAAGTGGCGAATTACCCGACACCGGAAGCCAAGACCGATGTCGTCATGTCGATTCAGGGGCAAATTGCCAACACCAGCGGGGCGCTGGCGGAAGTCACAGGCAATCTGGTCAAGGAACTGGCCAAGAGCTCCGGCTCGGGCGGTGTGATCAGCACCACGGCATAAGCGGTTTTGTTACCGCAAGCACAAACCGTGTTTTTCGGCCGTTGACAAATAGCGGCAGGGTTCGCATAGTTCGGTCTACGCAAACGTTTGCGCGGCACTGCCGATGGCTTGTTCCATCGGTTTACGCGGTGAAACTTATGCCAGCGCAAGCGTTGCTCAGAATAATCATAAGATCGGAGTGAACCCATGAAGCTGCCATTTGCTGGACGTCTTCTCGCTGTCGCTATGCTGGCTGCCGCATCCGCCGCGTTGCCTGTCTCCTCGGCCTTCGCCGACACTGAAAAACCCAAAGTCGCACTGGTCATGAAATCTCTGGCCAATGAATTCTTCCTGACCATGGAAGACGGCGCCAAGGCCTACCAGAAAGATCACTCCGCCGATTTCGACCTGATCTCCAACGGCATCAAGGACGAAACGGACACTGCGGGCCAGACACGTATCGTCGAGCAAATGATTCTGGCCAAGGTCAATGCACTGGTGATCGCACCTGCTGACTCGAAGGCCATGGTCCCGGTGATCAAGAAAGCCATCGATGCCGGTATCACCGTGGTCAACATCGATAACCAGCTGGATCCAGCGGTCGTCAAAAGCAAAAACATCAATGTTCCGTTCGTAGGTCCCGACAACCGCAAGGGTGCGCGTCTGGTGGGTGAGTACCTGGCCAAGCAACTGAAGGCCGGTGACGAAGTCGGCATCATCGAAGGTGTGTCCACCACCACCAACGCCCAGGCTCGCACTGCAGGTTTCAAGGATGCGATGGAAGCGGCGCAGATCAAGGTCGTGTCCCTGCAATCCGGTGATTGGGAAATCGATAAAGGCAACAAGGTCGCCGCGTCGATCCTCAGCGAATACCCGCAAGTCAAAGCCCTGTTGGCCGGCAACGACAGCATGGCCGTCGGCGCAGTGTCTGCCGTGCGTGCCGCGGGCAAGGCCGGCAAGGTGCAAGTGGTCGGCTACGACAACATCAACGCCATCAAGCCGATGCTCAAGGATGGCCGTGTCCTGGCCACCGCTGACCAGTTCGCTGCCAGGCAAGCCGTGTTCGGCATCGAGACGGCGCTGAAGATCGTCAAGGGTGAGAAAGTCGACAGCGGCACCAACGGCGTAATCGAAACTCCGGTAGAGCTGGTTACCAAGTAGTCCTTCTGGCGACACAACGGTGCTCGCCCGTCCGGGCGAGCGCATGGAGAGTTTTTATGTCTGTTTGCGCTCCGAACGCTGTCCTCTCGGTCAGCGGTATCGGCAAGACCTACGCGCAGCCTGTCCTCACCGGTATCGACCTGACGCTGATACGCGGCGAAGTGTTGGCGCTGACCGGCGAGAACGGCGCCGGCAAAAGCACGCTGTCGAAGATCATTGGTGGATTGGTCACGCCGACCACCGGCCAGATGCAATTCCAGGGGCAGGATTACCGCCCCGGCAGCCGTACCCAGGCTGAAGACCTGGGCATTCGCATGGTCATGCAGGAACTCAATCTGTTGCCGACCCTGTCGGTGGCGGAAAACCTGTTTCTCGATAACCTGCCCAGCAATGGCGGCTGGATCAGTCGCAAGCAATTGCGCAAGGCCGCGATCGAAGCCATGGCTCAGGTCGGGCTCGATGCAATCGACCCGGACACCCTCGTCGGCGAACTGGGCATCGGTCACCAGCAAATGGTCGAGATCGCCCGCAACCTGATCGGCGATTGCCATGTGCTGATCCTCGACGAACCGACCGCGATGCTGACGGCCCGTGAAGTCGAAATGCTGTTCGAGCAAATCACGCGCCTGCAAGCTCGTGGCGTGTCGATCATCTATATCTCCCATCGCCTCGAAGAGCTGGCGCGGGTGGCTCAGCGCATTGCGGTGTTGCGCGACGGCAATCTGGTTTGTGTCGAGCCGATGGCCAACTACAACAGTGAGCAATTGGTGACCTTGATGGTTGGCCGTGAGCTCGGTGAACACATCGACATGGGGCCGCGCAACATCGGCGCGCCGGCGTTGACGGTCAAGGGGCTGACTCGTTCCGACAAGGTGCGCGACGTCTCCTTTGAAGTGCGCGCCGGGGAAATCTACGGGATCTCCGGCTTGATCGGGGCAGGGCGCACCGAGTTGCTACGCCTGATCTTTGGCGCCGACACAGCGGACAGCGGCACGGTTGCGCTGGGTTCGCCGGCACAGGTCGTGAGCATTCGTTCGCCGGCGGACGCGGTCGGTCATGGCATTGCCCTGATCACCGAAGACCGCAAGGGTGAGGGCTTGCTGCTGACGCAATCGATCAGCGCGAATATTGCCCTGGGTAACATGCCGGAGATTTCCCGCGGGGGTTTTGTCAACAACGGTGACGAGATGTCGTTGGCCCAGCGTCAGATCGACGCCATGCGCATCCGCAGTTCCAGCCCGACGCAATTGGTCTCGGAGCTGTCCGGCGGCAATCAGCAGAAGGTCGTGATCGGCCGTTGGCTGGAACGCGATTGTTCGGTGTTGCTGTTCGATGAGCCGACTCGCGGCATCGACGTCGGCGCCAAATTCGACATCTATGCACTGCTCGGTGAGCTGACTCGTCAGGGCAAGGCGCTGGTGGTGGTGTCCAGCGACCTGCGTGAATTGATGCTGATCTGCGACCGCATCGGCGTGCTGTCGGCGGGGCGCCTGATCGAGACATTCGAGCGCGACAGCTGGACCCAGGATGACTTGCTTGCCGCTGCTTTTGCCGGCTATCAAAAACGTGATGCGCTGCTCAACGAAGCAGCGCCTAGGGATCTTCCATGAAAACTGCAGCATCTGCCGGTAAACGTAGTGGCAATTTTTACGGCCTCGGCACTTATCTGGGCCTGGCCGGTGCCTTGCTGGCGATGGTCGCGCTGTTCTCGGTCCTGAGCAGCCATTTTCTGTCTTACGACACGTTCAGCACCCTGGCCAACCAGATTCCGGACTTGATGGTGCTGGCGGTCGGCATGACGTTCGTGTTGATCATCGGCGGCATCGACCTGTCGGTGGGCTCGGTGCTGGCACTCGCGGCGTCGACGGTCAGCGTGGCGATTCTCGGCTGGGGCTGGAGCGTATTGCCGGCAGCATTGCTCGGTATGGCGGCCGCCGCATTGGCGGGGACGATCACCGGTTCGATCACCGTGGCGTGGCGGATTCCTTCGTTCATCGTCTCCCTCGGCGTGCTGGAAATGGCGCGTGGTGTGGCGTATCAGATGACCGGCTCGCGCACCGCCTATATCGGTGATGCCTTTGCCTGGCTGTCCAACCCGATCGCCTTTGGCATTTCGCCGTCGTTCATCATTGCCTTGCTTATCATCTTCATTGCCCAGGCCGTGTTGACCCGCACGGTGTTCGGGCGCTACCTGATCGGTATCGGCACCAACGAAGAAGCCGTGCGTCTGGCAGGGATCAATCCGAAACCCTACAAGATTCTGGTGTTCAGTCTGATGGGGCTGCTGGCCGGTATCGCCGCGCTGTTCCAGATTTCCCGCCTGGAGGCGGCGGACCCGAATGCCGGCTCCGGCCTGGAGCTGCAAGTGATTGCTGCGGTGGTCATCGGCGGCACCAGCCTGATGGGCGGGCGCGGTTCGGTCATCAGCACGTTTTTCGGGGTGTTGATCATCTCGGTACTGGCGGCCGGTCTGGCGCAGATCGGCGCAACCGAGCCGACCAAACGCATCATCACCGGCGCGGTCATCGTGGTGGCGGTGGTGCTTGATACCTATCGCAGTCAGCGCGCAAGCCGGCGGACCTGAGTCATGGCAACAATCAAGGATGTGGCAGCGCTCGCGGGGATTTCCTACACCACGGTTTCCCATGTGGTGAACAAGACCCGGCCCGTCAGCGAAGAAGTGCGGATCAAGGTCGAAGCGGCAATCAAAAGTCTCGACTACGTGCCCAGCGCCGTGGCCCGGTCATTAAAAGCCAAGACCACCGCGACCATCGGTCTGCTGGTGCCCAACAGTCTCAACCCATACTTCGCCGAACTGGCGCGGGGCATCGAGGATTACTGCGAGCGTAATGGCTATTGCGTGATTCTCTGCAACTCCGATGACAACCCGGACAAGCAACGCAGCTACCTGCGCGTGTTGCTGGAAAAGCGCATTGACGGGCTGATCGTAGCGTCGGCCGGTGGGGACGCCGTGCTGGCAGAAGGTCTGGCGGGCGTGCGCACGCCGATGGTGATTGTCGACCGTGGGCTGGAAGGGGTTGATGCGGACCTGGTGCGCATCGATCACGAGTACGGCGCTTATCTGGCGACCCGCCATCTTCTGGAATTGGGGCATCGGGACATCGCCACCATTGGCGGGCCGGCCAGTACCAGCGTCGCGCAGATGCGTCTGGCAGGTTATTGCCGCGCCTTGAAAGAGGCGGGCGTCGAAGTGCCTCGCGAACGCATGCTGGAAAGCGACTTCACCAGTACCGGCGGTTACAGCGCGGCTGCGATCCTCCTGGAAAAAAATCCTCCCAGCGCCATCTTCGCCGGTAACGACATGATCGGCATCGGCGTGTTGCGCGCCGCCGCCGAGCGCAATATTCGTGTGCCGAGCGAACTGTCGGTGATTGGCTTCGACGATATCCAGATGAGCCGTTATGTCTACCCGGCGCTGACCACCGTGGGGCAGTCGATCCTGCAGCTCGGCGAGATGGCGGCCGAAGTGCTGTTGCGCAGGATCGCCACACCGGCCATGGCCACCGATCAACGGATCGTGACGCCCAGTATTGTCCTGCGCGAATCGACTGCGCCGCTGGCCGGTGTGTTTGCCCACTTCCGTTAAACAGAAAGCACCGTTGAAATTGCATTTATGAGTAGTGATGTATGCCAGCAAAAGTAGTGGTGATAGGCAGCCTGAACATGGACCTGGTGACCCGCGCGTCACGGTTGCCCCGTGGCGGTGAAACGCTGATTGGTGAGTCGTTTGCCACGGTCTCCGGTGGCAAGGGTGCCAATCAGGCGGTTGCTGCGGCGCGACTGGGTGCGCAGGTGTCGATGGTCGGTTGCGTGGGCAGCGACGCCTATGGCGAGGAACTGCGCGGAGCGCTGTTGGCCGACCGTATCGATTGTCAGGCGGTCAGCACTGTCGATGGTGCCAGCGGTGTGGCGTTGATTGTGGTCGATGACAACAGCCAGAACGCGATCGTGATTGTCGCCGGTGCCAATGGTGCACTGACGCCGGCAGTGATTGACCGCTTCGATGCGGTGTTGCAAGCGGCGGATGTGATCATCTGTCAGCTCGAAGTGCCGGATGCCACGGTCGGCCATGCGCTCACGCGCGGTCGTGAACTGGGGAAAACCGTGATTCTCAACCCGGCGCCCGCCAGCCAACCGTTGCCGGCAGACTGGTATGCGGCCATCGACTATCTGATCCCTAACGAGAGCGAGGCCTCGGCCCTTAGCGGTTTGCCGGTGGATTCACTGGAAACCGCCGAAGTCGCAGCGACCCGATTGATCGCCATGGGGGCCGGCAAGGTGATCATCACCCTCGGTGCCCAAGGCTCGCTGTTTGCCAATGGAAGCAGCTTCGAACACTTTCCGGCGCCGAAGGTAAAGGCGGTCGATACCACGGCGGCGGGCGATACCTTTGTCGGCGGTTTTGCTGCCGCACTGGCCGCCGGCAAAAACGAGGCGCAAGCGATCCGTTTCGGTCAGGTCGCTGCGGCGCTGTCAGTGACCCGTGCCGGCGCGCAACCCTCGATCCCCACTTTGTCCGACGTACAGGCCTTTAAAGCACCATGAAAAAAACACCGTTGCTCAACATCGCGCTGTCGCGACTGATTGCTTCCCTGGGGCATGGCGACATGGTCGTGATTGGCGATGCCGGCCTGCCGGTTCCGCCGGGTGTCGAGCTGATCGACCTGGCCTTGACCCACGGCGTTCCGGATTTCATCAGTACGTTGAAGGTTGTGCTCAGCGAAATGCAGGTCGAAAGCCACGTCTTGGCCCAGGAGATTCTGGACAAGCAGCCGTCGGCGCTGGTGACGCTGGATGAGCTGAATGCCGAAGGTTCGCTGGGTCGGCGTGAGCTGCTCAGTCATGACCAATTCAAAGTCCTGAGCCGACAGGCGCGGGCAATTGTTCGTACAGGCGAATGTCAGCCGTACTGCAACGTCGTGCTGGTGGCCGGGGTCACGTTTTGATTCGTTTTCGTCTGTCTGCTTTTCCACGCACAAGGAGTGCGCTATGTACCGCTATGCTCAGAAACTGCACCATCTGCTCCGGAGTCTGCTGCTTTTGTCCCTGATTACCGCAACAAGCGCCCAGGCGGCGGACAAGATCGACTTGATCATCGACACCGACCCGGGTGCCGACGACGTGGTCGCTTTGCTGTTTGCGCTGGCGTCACCAGAAGAACTGAACATCCGCGCGTTGACCACCGTCGCCGGCAACGTGCGCCTGGACAAGACCTCGCGTAATGCGCGGCTGGCCCGCGAGTGGGCGGGGCGCGAGGATGTGCCGGTTTATGCCGGTGCGCCGAAACCGCTGATGCGTACGCCGATTTATGCCGAGAACATTCATGGTAAAGAAGGCCTGTCGGGCGTCACCGTGCATGAGCCAAAGCAAGGTTTGGCAAAGGGTAATGCAGTCAATTACCTGATCGACACCTTGAAAACCGCCAAACCCCACAGCATCACCATCGCTATGCTCGGTCCACAGACCAACCTGGCGCTGGCGCTGATCCAGGAGCCCGAAATCGTTCAGGGCATCAAGGAAGTGGTGATCATGGGTGGCGCCCACTTTAACGGTGGCAACATCACCCCGGTGGCCGAGTTCAACCTGTTCGCCGACCCGCAGGCTGCTGAAGTGGTGCTGAAAAGTGGCGTCAAACTGACCTATCTGCCACTGGACGTGACCCACAAGATCCTCACCAGCGAAGCGCGCCTGAAGCAGATCGCCGCACTGAACAACAATGCCAGCAAGCTGGTGGGCGATATTCTCAACGAGTACGTCAAAGGCGACATGGAGCACTACGGTCTTCCGGGTGGCCCGGTACATGACGCGACGGTCATTGCCTACCTGCTCAAGCCGGAGCTGTTCACCGGCCGTTCGGTCAATGTGGTGGTTGATAGCCGCGAAGGCCCGACCTTCGGTCAAACCATCGTCGACTGGTATGACGGCTTGAAAGCGCCGAAAAACGCTTTCTGGGTCGAAAGCGGTGATGCCCAGGGTTTCTTCGACCTGCTGACCCAGCGTCTGGCTCGTCTGAAGTAAGTTGTACACCCGCAGGTGCCAGCCTGCGGGGTTACTCCCTTTCGTTGTATTCAGCACCCTTGTAGTCGGCCGGGTACTTCTCGAATACCTGCGCGATGAAGGTTTGCGCCGCTTCAGTCCCCAGCTCCTTGACCAATAGATCGATACCAATGATTGCCAGCTCTTCCGGACTGCCCGGGCTGTAAGAGCTGTGGCCTTGCGGCCACTTGGCTTTGATGTCGGCGTCGATGCTTACGGTGGTCATGATGGCGCTCGTGAATTCGGGAAAGTCTGGGGGTGAGTTAAGCATTTTGCAGAGTGTTTGGCACTCCGACTTAGGCATGAGGGAAAGGCTATGCGACACTTGGGTTTTGATGATTTTTCAAGGACCGTGCTGTGCAGATTGATTTGAACTCTCCTGACGGCTTGACCCTTGAGGCGGTGCGCCAGCTGCTGGCCTCTGCCAGTGATGATGAGCACACCCAATTGCGGGTGACCAAGGGCGGCATCGCTTACATTTCATCGGGTGTCGTGGGCGGCACGGACATCGGCGGGCTGCTGTTTCGTCTGGAGACGTGGGCCAAGGGCTCGGGGTATGTGGGATTGGTCGCGGCCAGTGACGAGGTGTGGGTCATGCAGATCTTCAATGCGCTGAAAGAGAACTGGCCATCACCACCATTCGATTACATCGATATTTATTGAGTGCAGGTCATATTCAGTCACGATTGCGGGGTGAATGACCGGGAGTGCTCAGGCAAACTCGCCGCTTGTCCGGGTCGAGGGCAGGGCGCTGGCGCTGCCTGTGAAACCAAACGCCAGATTGGCGGTCGCACGATCTCAGCTTAACTATTGAAAAAAGGAGGCTTCATGCCTTGGAAGCTCGCGTCATTGGGTACTTTGTTGGCCGCTAGTCTGCTGGCAGGTTGCAGCAGCACATCTACCGAATCGGCAACAGACCCTGTCACGACGACGGATACCGGCCACAGTCGATGCGAAGCAAAGGCTGCCGAATTCACCATTGGCAAAAAGGCTTCGCCCGCGCTGCTGGAACAGGCGCGTGTTCGCGCAGGTGCGCAGAATGCCCGTATCCTCAAGCCTGACGATATGGTGACGCTGGAGTACCGCTCCGACCGCTTGAACCTGAACACCGATGCCAACCTGGTGATCACACGCATCAACTGCGGCTGATAGCGTCCGGCTTTTGCTTCACCCATAAAAAACCCCGTCACATGGACGGGGTTTTTTTAGTGCGCCAAGAAATTACTCTGGGCGAACTTGAGCAGCTTGCATACCCTTTTGGCCTTTCTCAGCCACGAAGGAAACAGTCTGGCCTTCTTTCAGGCTTTTGAAACCGTCGCTTTCGATAGCTTTGAAGTGTACGAACAGGTCGTCACCGCCACCTTGAGGAGTGATGAAGCCGAAGCCTTTTTCATCGTTGAACCATTTAACGGTGCCGGTTTGGCGATTAGACATGGTGTATCTCCAAGAAACATATATTTTCAGTAGTACTGTGCTGCTCAGGCCAACTGGGCACACCGGGGTATCATAGTCGAAATGTTCGCTTTGGGAGCCCCCCGGACGTGCTGTTTGCCCTACAGTCGCGCTTTCTTTGTTGCCTGATGTGGCTGAAAGCCCCGATTTAAAAGGCTTTCAGCCGAAAGTAAAGACGATAAAAAAACCTGTAAAACCTGCATAAATTGTCGAAAAAGGCGGTTTTCAGATGCCTTTTGCCGGCACCAAACCCTTTTTTGACGCCTTGTCGGGCTTATTTTTTCTGCGGATTATTGGCCTTGCACTTGGAAATCTGGGTCAGGGCCTGTTGTTTCAGGGCGTCACTGGCCTGGTTGTCCATCAACGACTGAATGTCGCTGGCCGGGTATGACTTGATTGCATCGGCACCACAAGCGCAGTGGGCTTTTGCAGCCGCAGCGCCGATCTGGGGGGTTGCCGCTTGAGTGCACTGAGCCATGTATTTCTCGCGCTCGCCCTTCGGCCAATCGGCATGGGCGGCCAACGGCAGCAACAGGACGATGGGGGCGACTACTGCGAACAAACGATTCAGACGCATGCTGGGATGCTCCTTGTGGGTCAATGTCTTGTTATCTGAGGGGTAAAGCGGGGTTCAAGTTCAGCACTCTGGCATAAAAAGGACTGATTTGCCCCAGCAGAAAACCTCGGCACCGCGACGACCGTTCATCTGTGCTAGCATGCCTGGCTCGGGTATTTGCAAGCTCCGCAGACCTTCAGTCACGGTGGCGGCAGATGTTCGAATAACCCTGATTTGAATCCCAGTCACTCTGGTTCGGTTTTCCGGTTGGCCGCAAGGCTCCTGCCGCTGTAAGGCAGGCGTTCGTCATTGAATGGCCTGGACCGGATCTTGTACTGGCTCATCCCAACCCACGTGACCTTTGGTAGGGGTCACCACTAGGAGAGGAGGCGCCATGCCAACTATTACTCTTCCCGACGGCAGTCAACGTTCATTCGATCACCCGGTTTCCGTAGCCGAGGTCGCCGCATCCATTGGTGCAGGTCTGGCCAAGGCCACCGTGGCCGGCAAGGTCGATGGCAAGCTGGTCGACGCCAGCGACATCATCAGCGCCGACGCTACGCTGCAAATCATTACGCCAAAGGATGAAGAGGGGCTGGAGATCATTCGCCACTCTTGCGCCCACCTGGTTGGCCATGCGGTCAAGCAGCTGTATCCGACCGCCAAAATGGTCATCGGCCCGGTCATCGACGAAGGCTTCTATTACGACATCGCCTTCGAGCGTCCTTTCACTCCGGACGACCTGGCCGCCATCGAACAGCGCATGCAACAGCTGATCGAAAAAGATTACGACGTGATCAAGAAAGTCACTCCGCGCGCCGAAGTGATCGAAGTGTTCAAGGCCCGTGGCGAAGACTACAAGCTGCGCCTGGTCGAGGATATGCCGAACGAACAGGCCATGGGCCTGTACTATCACGAAGAATACGTCGACATGTGCCGCGGTCCGCACGTGCCGAACACCCGCTTCCTGAAATCCTTCAAGCTGACCAAATTGTCCGGCGCCTACTGGCGTGGCGATGCCAAGAACGAGCAATTGCAGCGCGTCTACGGCACCGCATGGGCGGACAAGAAGCAGCTGGCGGCTTACATCCAGCGCATCGAAGAAGCTGAAAAGCGCGATCACCGCAAGATCGGCAAGCGCCTGGGCCTGTTCCACACCCAGGAAGAGTCGCCGGGCATGGTGTTCTGGCACCCGAACGGCTGGACGCTGTATCAGGTACTCGAGCAGTACATGCGCAAGGTTCAGCGCGACAACGGCTACCTGGAGATCAAGACTCCACAAGTCGTTGACCGCAGCCTGTGGGAGAAATCCGGGCACTGGGCCAACTACGCCGACAACATGTTCACTACTCAGTCGGAAAACCGCGACTACGCCATCAAGCCAATGAACTGCCCTTGCCACGTGCAAGTGTTCAACCAGGGCCTGAAAAGCTACCGCGAGTTGCCGATGCGCCTGGCCGAGTTCGGTGCCTGCCACCGTAACGAGCCATCGGGTGCGCTGCACGGCATCATGCGTGTACGTGCGTTCACTCAGGACGACGCCCACATCTTCTGCACCGAAGAGCAGATGCAGGCCGAATCCGCTGCGTTCATCAAGCTGACCATGGACGTCTACGCCGACTTCGGCTTCAAAGACGTCGAGATGAAGCTGTCCACTCGTCCGGAAAAACGCGTCGGTTCCGACGAGCTGTGGGACCGCGCCGAAGCTGCATTGGCTGCAGCCCTTGATAGTGCTGGCCTGCCGTACGATCTGCAGCCGGGCGAGGGTGCGTTCTACGGTCCGAAGATCGAGTTCTCGCTGAAAGATTGCCTTGGTCGCGTCTGGCAGTGTGGTACCCTGCAGCTCGATTTTAACCTGCCTGTCCGTCTGGGAGCCGAATACGTCTCCGAAGACAACAGTCGCAAGCATCCGGTGATGTTGCACCGGGCGATCCTCGGATCCTTCGAACGTTTCGTCGGAATCCTGATCGAGCACTACGAGGGTGCATTCCCTGCGTGGCTGGCTCCGACCCAGGCAGTGATCATGAACATCACTGACAAACAGGCCGAATTTGCCGCCGAGGTTGAAAAAACTCTCAACGAAAGCGGATTTCGTGCCAAGTCTGACTTGAGAAATGAAAAGATCGGCTTTAAAATCCGCGAGCATACTTTGCTCAAGGTTCCCTATCTCTTGGTTATCGGAGATCGGGAAGTCGAGATGCAGACTGTCGCTGTGCGTACTCGTGAAGGTGCTGACCTGGGCTCGATGCCCGTCGCCCAGTTCGCTGAGTTTCTCGCGCAAGCGGTTTCCCGGCGTGGTCGCCCAGATTCGGAGTAATTATTATTAAGCGTGAAATGAGACAAGATAAACGAGCTGCACCGAAAGCCCCGATCAACGAGAATATCTCGGCACGCGAGGTTCGGTTAATTGGGGCTGAAGGTGAACAGCTTGGGATTGTGTCAATTGAAGACGCGCTTCTTAAGGCTGAAGAGGCCAAGCTGGATTTGGTGGAGATTTCCGCCGATGCAGTACCCCCTGTTTGCAAACTGATGGACTACGGCAAATCGATCTTCGAGAAGAAGAAGCAGATTGCCGCGGCCAAGAAAAACCAGAAGCAGATTCAGGTTAAAGAAATCAAGTTTCGTCCAGGGACGGAGGAAGGGGATTACCAGGTAAAACTGCGCAACCTGGTACGTTTCCTGAGTGATGGGGACAGGGCCAAGGTATCCTTGCGATTCCGCGGCCGTGAGATGGCCCACCAGGAGCTGGGGATGGAACTCCTCAAGCGAGTTGAAGGTGACTTGCTCGAGTACGGTTCGGTCGAACAGCATCCTAAGATGGAAGGACGCCAGCTGATCATGGTCATCGCCCCGAAAAAGAAGAAGTAATCAACAGGGCACGGCAGGCCTTCTGATTATGTTTATCAACTGAATGCGGAGTATCCGAACATGCCAAAAATGAAAACGAAAAGTGGTGCTGCTAAGCGGTTTCTGAAAACTGCTAACGGTATCAAGCACAAGCACGCTTTCAAGAGCCACATCCTGACTAAAATGTCGACCAAGCGTAAGCGTCAACTGCGCGGTAGCAGCTTGCTGCATCCGTCTGACGTGGCAAAAGTCGAGCGCATGCTGCGCCTTCGTTAATTTTAGTCAAGAATAGAGGAAGTAACTCATGGCTCGTGTAAAGCGTGGCGTCATTGCCCGTAAACGTCACAAAAAAATTCTGAAACTTGCTAAAGGCTACTACGGCGCTCGCTCGCGCGTATTCCGTGTTGCCAAGCAAGCGGTAATCAAGGCAGGCCAATACGCCTACCGTGACCGTCGTCAGAAAAAACGTCAGTTCCGCGCTCTGTGGATCGCTCGTATCAACGCTGGTGCACGTATCAACGGTCTGTCCTACAGCCGTTTCATCGCCGGCCTGAAAAAAGCGTCCATCGAGATCGACCGTAAGGTTCTGGCTGATCTGGCAGTGAACGAAAAAGCGGCGTTTGCTGCGATTGTCGAGAAAGCTAAAGCCACCTTGGCTTAAGTACCCCCGACAGTCACCCGGCCTCACCTCTGTGGGGCCAGGTGTTAAACGTCATAAATAGGGGAAGAGCCTTCAAGCTCTTCCCCTATTTTGTATCTGGAGTCTGTACATGGAAAACCTGGATGCGCTCGTCTCTCAAGCACTAGAGGCTGTGCAAAGCGCTGAAGATATCAATGCCCTGGAGCAAATCCGGGTTCACTACCTTGGCAAAAAGGGCGAATTGACTCAGGTGATGAAGACCCTGGGGAATTTGCCGGCAGAAGAGCGTCCGCAAGTCGGCGCCCTGATCAACGTTGCCAAGGAGCGTGTCACAGAGGTTCTCAATGCCCGCAAGGCACTGTTTGAGGAGGCCGACCTGGCCGCCAAACTGTCTGCCGAGTCCATTGACGTGACCCTGCCTGGCCGTGGCCAGACCTCGGGTGGTCTGCATCCGGTTACTCGCACTCTGGAACGTATCGAACAGTTCTTCACCCACATCGGCTACGGCATCGCCGAAGGCCCTGAGGTCGAAGACGATTACCACAACTTCGAAGCGCTCAACATCCCAGGCCATCACCCGGCCCGGTCGATGCATGACACCTTCTATTTCAATGCCAACATGTTGTTGCGCACCCATACCTCGCCGGTACAGGTCCGCACCATGGAATCGAAACAGCCACCGATCCGCATCGTCTGCCCAGGCCGTGTGTACCGTAGCGACTCTGATATCACCCACTCGCCGATGTTCCACCAGGTCGAAGGCCTGCTGGTCGATCGCGATATCAACTTCGCCGACCTGAAAGGGACCATCGAAGAATTCCTGCGCGTGTTCTTCGAAAAAGAACTGGCCGTGCGTTTCCGTCCTTCGTACTTCCCGTTCACCGAGCCATCCGCTGAAGTCGACATGGAATGCGTGATGTGCAGCGGCAAAGGCTGCCGTGTCTGCAAACAGACTGGCTGGCTGGAAGTGATGGGCTGCGGCATGGTTCACCCGAACGTGCTGCGCATGTCCGGGATCGACCCGGAAGAGTTTTCGGGCTTTGCCTTCGGCATGGGCGTTGAGCGTCTGGCCATGCTGCGTTACGGCGTGAACGACTTGCGTCTGTTCTTCGACAACGACTTGCGGTTCCTCGCGCAATTTCGCTAGTCGTAACGAATTCTTAGGAGAGCAGGATGAAATTCAGTGAACAATGGCTGCGTGGCTGGGTTAGCCCGCAGGTAAGTCGCGACGAGCTGGTTGCCCGTCTGTCGATGGCCGGTCTTGAGGTCGATAGCGTTACGCCGGCCGCCGGTGAATTCAGCGGTGTGGTGGTGGGCGAGGTGCTGAGCACCGAGCAGCACCCGGACGCTGACAAGTTGCGTGTTTGCCAGGTCAGCAATGGCTCGGAGACTTTTCAGGTAGTGTGCGGTGCGCCAAACGTGCGTCCGGGCCTGAAGATTCCGTTCGCCATGATCGGTGCCGAACTGCCGGGCGACTTCAAAATCAAGAAAGCCAAGCTGCGTGGCGTTGAGTCCAACGGCATGCTGTGCTCGCAAGCTGAACTGCAAGTGGGCGAAGGCAACGATGGCCTGATGGAGTTGCCGGTCGATGCGCCGGTCGGTCAGGACATTCGTGAATACCTGAACCTGGATGACGCCAGCATCGAGGTCGACCTGACCCCGAACCGCGGCGACTGCCTGTCCCTGGCCGGTCTGGCCCGTGAAGTCGGCGCGCTGTACGCCGCTGAAGTCACCCGCCCGCTCGTGGCGACCGTTCCAGCCGTGCACGATGAAGTGCGTTCGGTTGAGGTGCTGGCCCCAGCCGCTTGCCCGCGTTACCTGGGTCGAGTGATCCGCAACGTCGACCTGTCCAAGCCTACGCCGCTGTGGATGGTCGAGCGCCTGCGTCGCGCCGATGTGCGCAGCATTGATGCGGCCGTCGACATCACTAACTACGTGATGCTGGAGCTGGGTCAACCGCTGCACGCATTCGATCTCGCTGAAATCAATGGCGGCATTCGCGTACGTATGGCCGAAGAAGGCGAGAAGTTGGTGCTGCTCGACGGTCAGGAAGTCAGCCTGCGTAGCGATACGCTGGTGATTGCCGACCACACCCGCGCCCTGGCAATCGCCGGCGTAATGGGTGGCGAGCACAGCGGTGTCAATACCGCGACCACTCGTGACATTTTCCTTGAAAGTGCGTTCTTCGATCAGATCGCCGTGGCTGGCAAGGCTCGTTCCTATGGCCTGCACACCGACGCCTCGCACCGCTACGAGCGTGGCGTGGACTGGCAACTGGCCCGTGAAGCCATGGAGCGCGCCACTGGCCTGCTGCTGGACATCACTGGCGGCGAAGCCGGCCCGATCATCGAGACCGTCAGCGAACAGCACCTGCCTTCGATTGCGCCGGTTACTCTGCGTGCGCAACGCATCACTCAGATGCTGGGTATGGAAATGGATTCGGCCGAAGTCGAGCGTCTGCTCAGCGGCTTGGGTCTGAAGATTTCTGCCGATGGGGCAGGGCAGTGGCGCGTTGAAGTGCCAAGCCACCGCTTCGACATCAGCCTCGAAGTCGACCTGATCGAAGAGCTGGCCCGTCTGTACGGTTACAACCGTCTGCCGGTTCGGTATCCGCAAGCCCGTCTGGCGCCGCAAGCCAAGGCTGAAGCGCGTAGCGATCTGCCTGAACTGCGTCGCCTGCTGGTGGCTCGCGGTTATCAGGAAGCGATCACCTACAGCTTCATCGATCCGAAACAATTCGAGTTGTTTAATCCGGGTGTCGAGCCGCTGCTGCTGGCTAACCCGATTTCCAACGACATGGCGGCCATGCGCTCGTCCCTGTGGCCTGGTCTGGTCAAGGCGCTTCAGCACAACCTGAACCGTCAACAGGATCGCGTGCGTCTGTTCGAAAGCGGTCTGCGTTTTGTCGGTCAGCTGGAAGGCTTGAAGCAAGAGCCGATGCTGGCGGGTGTCGTTTGCGGTACTCGTCTTCCGGAAGGCTGGGCGCAAGGCCGCGACGTCGTGGATTTCTTCGACGTGAAAGCTGACGTGGAAGCGGTTCTGGGCTTCGCCGGTGCACTGGATTCGTTCACGTTCGTACCGGGCAAACACCCTGCGTTGCACCCGGGTCAAACCGCACGCATCGAGCGCGAAGGCCGTTTGGTAGGTTTCGTTGGCGCAATCCACCCTGAATTGTCGAAAACCCTCGGTCTCGACCGTCCGGTCTTCGTTTTCGAGCTGGTTCTGGCCGAAGTGGCGTTGGGTAAAATGCCTAAATTCCAGGAGTTGTCGCGCTTTCCTGAAGTGCGTCGTGACCTTGCGCTGATCGCCGAAAAAGACGTCGCGGCCAGTGCTGTACTGGACGTAATCCGTGAAAATGCAGGGGAATGGCTGACGGACCTCAGGCTATTTGACGTGTATCAGGGTAAAGGCATTGATCCTGATAGAAAAAGCCTTGCAGTCGGCTTGACCTGGCAGCATCCATCGCGCACTCTTAATGACGATGAGGTGAATACCACGACGCAAAACATCCTCACCTCGCTCGAACAAAGGTTGAACGCCACGTTAAGGAAGTGACGTATGGGGGCTCTGACGAAAGCTGAAATGGCGGAACGTCTGTATGAAGAGCTGGGCCTGAATAAACGGGAGGCCAAGGAATTGGTCGAACTGTTTTTTGAAGAAATCAGGCACGCTCTTGAAGACAACGAACAAGTCAAATTGTCCGGTTTCGGCAATTTCGACCTTCGGGACAAACGCCAGCGGCCTGGCCGCAATCCGAAAACGGGTGAAGAAATCCCGATCACGGCTCGCCGTGTGGTCACCTTTCGTCCAGGGCAGAAGTTGAAGGCCCGAGTTGAGGCTTATGCTGGAACCAAGTCATAACGACGAGCTACCCGTCATCCCAGGCAAACGCTACTTCACCATTGGTGAAGTCAGCGAGCTGTGTGCGGTAAAACCGCACGTGCTGCGCTATTGGGAGCAGGAGTTTCCTCAACTCAACCCCGTCAAACGGCGCGGAAACCGCCGGTATTATCAGCGACAAGACGTGCTGATGATCCGGCAGATCCGCGCGCTTCTTTACGATCAAGGGTTCACCATCGGCGGCGCACGCTTGCGTTTGTCCGGCGATGAAGCCAAAGACGACACCACTCAATACAAACAGATGATTCGGCAGATGATCGCCGAATTGGAAGATGTGCTGGTGGTCCTCAAGAAATAAATTCATGCGTTTGAATACTTCCAGTTTTCAAAAGCTTGCGATATATTCTTGAGCGTTCTTCGAGATGAAGGACGAGTTTCACGCCTAGTCGGGGCGTAGCGCAGTCCGGTAGCGCACTAGCATGGGGTGCTAGGGGTCGAGTGTTCGAATCACTCCGTCCCGACCATATTCCCTGAGTAAAATCAGACACTTAAGCCGATCAGTTAGATCGGCTTTTTTGTGTCTGCGCAAAACTACCCGGTGATTTCGCTGATGTTCAGGTCCGGAATTTCCTCAGCCCAAACGACTCCCTCGTGGTCCCGCTGGTAGTTTTTGGTCATGCCCTCGTTCGCATGCCCCGCAATTTTCTGCCCATCCTTTCCGGTTTTCTTCTACAGGTGCAGTGACAGTGCTGCATTGGTTGCAGGGTTTGGCATGGCAATAGAATTCCTCGCCCGCCATTCACCGGCAGAATGTGAGTCGTAAGGTTTTGGCTTGCAGTCGGACGAATTCGGCAGGGACGCTGACGGTGGGTATCAGGGTATAGCTGATATACGAAGAAGGCCTGCTCGAATAAGGTCCAGTAGTTCGCCCTGCCAGCTGTTTCAGAGAAATGCTGAGTGGCCGCAACTGGTCAGGGTGGGCTTACTTCTTGGTCGCGGATCCTTGTAGCAGTACATGTAGGCGAACCAGGCGAGGGCGATCATGGCGAAACCTCGCGCCGAGCCCACTGCACATACGGGCCGTCTTCAGTGTCGAAATGCCGAGCAAGAACCACTCATATGCCGGAGGCATTTCGGGCTTCCATCCGAGGCAGTGAGCCTCACCATCAACCCAGTAAGGGTGGGCGTCCAAGTCGAACTCCCACGATTGTCATTCCTGCTTACGTAGACGCAAAATCAGCGGCTCAAGCGCGGGGCGCTTGTTTTTCCATTCTTCTTTGGTAATGCCGAGCAGTACCACGTCAATTCGGCTTCCGTTTTTCAGAATGTTCTTGCGTCTAACTCCTTCAAGTTCAAAGCCAAACTTCTGGTGCATTTTTATTACGGCAGAATTAGTTTCCAATACCTCGCAATTGAGCTTTTCCAGGCATGCGTCATTGAATGCATAGTCAAGCATCCAAAACTCTACAATGCTTCCTATGCCTTTTCCTTGATGTTCAGTGTCTAGATAGAACGCCCAATCGGCGGTTTGTTGAACTGCATTTATGGCGTTGAGTGAAACGACACCGATGGACTGCTCATTCCTCATGGCCACGAACACCGCTTGGCGCTTGTTTCCTTTCAAAGAACGCAACCAATCCTCGTGCTCCTCTTCGGTGATTTCGTGGGAGGTGTACATGTTATTTCGGACATCCTCCTGGTTTCGGAGAGTGCGCACATGTGCTTGAACAGAGGGGCTGGCGTCAACTAAAGGAATAAACTGCACCGGATTACCTCGCGGGGACCAGAAAACTTAAAAGGCTAACAGCTTCATAGAGAAAATACCTTTTCAAGCGACTTGGTTTGCAGAGTCACTCCGGAGCCGTCAGTACCGCAAGCGTCACTTTGGTGATTTTACAGAGGACCGCATCAAGTCCGATGACTTGATGCGGTGGTTCACTACTAGATCCGAAACTGGCTAATCAAACGACCTAGGCGATTACCTAACTCACTGAGACTTCTGGAGGTTAGTGCACCATCTTTGGCGTCCCCGGCGACCACATCAGCCGCCAGGGAGATGTGAGTCATACTACGGTTTACTTCCTCGGCCACAGCGGTCTGCTCTTCGGACGCGCTGGCGATCTGAGCGTTCATGTCGTTAATTGTATAAATCAGTTGGCTGATGGCATCCAGCGACAATCCCGCCTGGTTTGCCAATTCCCCTGTTGTTCGGCCTGTTTCGCTGGAGCGGCCCATCGTGATCATGGCATCTAGGGTGCCTTTTTGAAGCAGGCTGATCATCCCATGGATTTCCTGGGTACTCTTTTGCGTACGGCTGGCCAGGGCTCGAACTTCGTCGGCGACCACTGCAAAACCACGACCCGCATCGCCAGCCCTTGCTGCTTCAATGGCGGCGTTCAAAGCCAATAGATTGGTTTGCTCCGCAATAGAGCGAATGACGTCAACTACACCGGCAATCAACTGCACGTCCTTGTTCAAGCTGTCCAGAGACGAGCTACTTTGTCCTATTTCCTCAATCAACGAATGAATGCTTTCGATGCTTTTGTTGACGACATCTTTTGCCTGCCCACCAACGTCGCTGGTTTCTCGTGCTGCTTGCGAAGCACCTTGGGCACTGACGGAAACCTGATGCGCAGCCGTGGACATTTCATGAATGGCTGTCGCCACTTGATCAGTCTCTTGGCGCTGACGATCCATGGCCTGCTCTGAGCGCTGTGCCTGGGCCGACATATCTTCGACCAGTGCCGTCAGTTGCCCGGTCATCTCCACTATTTGACGCACAAGGTTATGAATTTTTTCCACAAACAAGTTGAACGAGTGAGCCAAATCGCCCAGCTCATCGTTGCTCGAAACTGGCAGGCGGTGTGTCAGGTCGCCATCTCCAGCGGCGATGTCGTCCAGGTTCTTCTTGATGGCCAGTAAAGGTTTCACAATGCTGTTTCCTAGCCAAATGCCAATCAGCGCCACAAGGAGCAGCACGCAAACGGCGAGGAAAAGGATATACGCGGTGTACTGGCCGATTCGCTCATAGCGCTCACTGGCGATGGCCTGTACCTGAACTTCAAGATCGTCCAGATTCACTTGCGTGCCCACGATCAAGTCCCACTTCTCCAGATAAACGGTGTAACCGAGCTTGGGCGTAGGTTTCGGGCTGACGGGGGTTTGCCAGTCGTACCGGAAAAAATGTGTACCCGTCTTGGCCGCTTCAACCAGCCCTCGAATCACATACACGCCGTTGGCATCTTTGCTATCAACAAAGCTCTTGCCGATATCGGTGTTCAGGTTGGCGGAGAACACTCGAACAGACGAAGAGTCATAGCCGTAAAAATAGTTTTGTTTAGCAAAACTCAGCGTTCGCAGAATCTTCACAGCCTGATCCCGAGCGTCGGAATCCCCATTTTTGGAAGCGTCGTATATCGGCTGAATCGACGCTTGGGCAATTTCCATATAGTGCTTCAGTGAAGTTTTTCGCTCATTGATCAAGAGGTCGCGCGTCTGCTCAACCTCCTCGGATGCCAGCTTTTGCAAAACCCAAAAAGTAATGCCGCTGATCACTGCAGCCAGCAAAAGGCCAGGGATGATCGTCAGAAGGATGACTTTGCTACGAAGACTTAGCGTCACGATGAGTTTCGCCTCACTCAAGAGATTTTATTTTTATCCACCCATTTTTATCTCGGCCAAGGCTGGCTCGACGACGCATAAAAGGAGGGAAGCTTTTGGGGGGGGAGCGGTTGAGCCTGGAGAGATTTAAGACCTTCTTTTGTTAAAAACACTATTAATGATCGATCGATCAATAGTAGTCTACGCTCAGCTCAAACGGCTTGTCGATGGCCGGTGAGGACGATGGCTGAGTCACCTTCAAGCCAGGTGCTGATATTGGAGATGAGCAGGCGCGATGCAGAAAGGTGTTTGCCGGCAATGAGGTATCTCGCTCAATTGCGCGCCATTGACTCAAGAGGGGACGTTGACTACGCCGCGCATCTTTTGCGCAGGACGCAACGTCACGTTGCGTCCTGCCCATATTCTCTCGAGGGGGAGTGCCGCCTATTTTGTTGACCTGACAAACAGTAAAGCGAGTGACCTTTCATTGGAAAGTCACCGCTGTCGAACTTCAGGAGTCTATGGCATGGGCGTTTCTACAAGTGGTACAGCAACGACGATACAAAAAGCTTCAATGACCAGAGGGCTGGTGCTTCTGTTTGCGTTTTGTTGCGGTGCCATCGTGGCCAACATCTATTACGCACAACCGATCATCAGCTTGATTGCCCCGGATATCGGTATGTCGAGTGGCCACGCGAGCCTTATTGTTTCGCTGACTCAGATTGGTTATGCCCTCGGATTGTTTTTCCTGGTGCCTTTGGCGGACCTGGTCGAAAACCGCCGACTGATGATAGCGACGATCGTGATTACGATCTTCAGTCTGGTCGCCGCTGGTTTAGCCAGGCAGCCGAGCGTATTTCTTGTCGTATCGGCACTCATCGGTTTCAGCTCGGTCTCCGTGCAAATGCTTATTCCATTGGCCGCGCATCTGGCACCGGAAGAGTCTCGCGGCCGAGTGGTTGGCGGGATCATGGGAGGCTTGCTGCTGGGGATTTTGCTTGCGCGGCCGCTGTCGAGCCTGATTGCTGATCATTTGGGCTGGCGGGCAGTGTTTATCGGGGCTGCTGCCTTGATGCTCATCATCTCCATAGTGATCGGCATGACCATGCCCAAATGGCAGCCAGCCCATCGTGCGTCGTATGGTCAACTGCTGATGTCCCTTGGACAACTGTTTTGCCGCGAACCCGTATTACGTCAGCGAGCGCTTTATCAAGGGCTGATGTTTGCATCGTTCAGTTTGTTCTGGACCGCCGTACCGCTGGTGTTGAGTCGTGAGTTCGGCCTCACGCAAAGTCAGATTGCGATGTTTTCTCTGGTCGGCGCCATCGGTGCAGTCGCTGCACCTATCAGTGGTCGACTCGCTGATGCAGGGCACACTCGACGAGCCTCACAGTTGGCCATGGTGCTGGGCGTGGTGAGTTTCCTTCCCGCCTTCATTAATCCCTTTTACGGTGTGATTGGTTTGGCGGTCACCGGTGTTGCTCTGGACTTTGCTGTGCAGATGAACATGGTGCTTGGCCAACGAGCCGTCTACGCCTTGGGCACCGCCAACAGAGGCCGCCTGAATGCGTTGTACATGATCAGTATCTTCGTTGGCGGTGCAATCGGTTCCTCGGTGGCCAGTTCGCTTTATGAACATGCCAGCTGGTTGGCGATTGCAGCGGTGGGAAGCGCCTTGTCGCTGGTCGCTCTGATCGCCTTCTCGATTGTTTCTCGTCGAGCCGGGCAGGTTCACTGAGTCGATCGGTCTCTGGAACGCGCAATGCCCAAGATGAGAACGGGGATAGTCGAGGAGTGTCATGGACAAGTTGCTCGCATTGAAAATGTTCGTCCAGGCTGTGGATTCGAAGGGCTTTTCTTCTGCCGCTCGACAGTTGGGCCTGGCGACGTCTTCCGTGACCCGGATGATCGACGGGCTTGAGGCTGAGCTGGGCGCTGTCCTGCTTAACCGTTCCACGCGGCAAATCTCATTGTCAGATGCCGGGGCCGCCTACTACTTGAAAGCGCGGGAGGTGTTGAACGCTGTAGCCGAAGCGGATGCCTCGGTCACTGACCGTGGGGAAGTCCCCGCAGGGCATCTTCGTATTTCCGTACCTGTGGCACTGGGACGTCGTCTGATTGCGCCGCATATCGCCGCGCTTTTGAAGCGTTACCCGCAACTCGTGTTGGACATGACGCTTTCTGACGACATTGTTGAGTTGTTGGGGGAGCGCGTCGATCTATCGATCCGGTTGGGCTCCGCAGCAGCAATGGACGGTGTAGTCAGTCGTCCTGTCGGTCATTTTAGCCGTAGGGTGGTTGCCAGTTCCGAGTACCGGAATGCGCATGGTTTCCCCGAACATCCTATGGACCTCATGCAGCACGAGTGTATGCGCTTTAGTTATGGCCAAAAGCAACAGGTTTGGAGTTTCTTAAAGTCCGGTGAGAAGACTCGAGTACCTATTGAAGGCCGCTTTAAAAGCAACAATGCGGAGGTTTTGCGCGAGGTTGCGCTGGCGGGCGGAGGGGTGGCTCTTTTACCTGATTGGCTCGTCAACGATGATATCGGTAGCGGTCACCTGACGTCATTGTTCGAGTCTTTTGTTGTCAATCCGAACGACGCGAGTTCGGTTATCTCTGCGCTGTATCTTCCCAATCATCGCGGCTCCAGGCGCGTCAATGCATTTATCGATTTCATCAGCGAGTTGCTCGGGCCTGAGGGCTTGCCAGTGAGCTGATCTCGTGACCGTTGATTAATTTAAAGCGTTGGATTTTGACGTAATGGACCACTTTCGCTGTGTAGATACAGCAGATCCGGGAGGCTTGAATGAGCGCCGCAACATTGCATTACGTGTACGACCCGTTCTGTGGCTGGTGCTATGGAGCGGCACCAATGATCACGGCGGCCACCACGATTCCTGGCCTGGAAATTCAGGCTCATGGTGTAGGCATGTTATCGGGAGACAAAAGCAAGTTTGTGTCGGGTGAATGGCGCGATTTTGTTCGTCCCCACGAAGCTCGGATTACCGCGTTCAGCAAACAAACCTTCGCAGACGCTTACGTCCAGGGCGTACTCGACCATGAAAGCGTTTACCTGGACTCTTCACCGCCCATTGCAGCCATGATGACGGCTCAACAGCTGTCAGGACGCGGCATTGAAATGCTCAAACGCTTGCAAGTCGCGTACTACCAGGAGGGACGGGCCATTGCTGACCGTGGGGTGATTGCCGACATTGCCGGCGAGCTTGGCTTTGAATCAGATAGGTTTATGGCGGCTTTTGATTCGGTCACCGCAGACTCATTGCAGGATCATCTTGAGCGCAGCAACGGGATGCTGGAAGCCCTGAATGCGCGTGGCTTTCCAGCATTTGCGCTGGAAATCGATGGTGAGATGGAAGTGTTGGCCATGGGGCATTATTTAAGTCGACCCACATTGTTCAAGACGGATATTGAAAGCCGCCTGGCCAAATAGGTGTGGTTCATAGCCAGCACATTCTTTTGTTTTGTATGATGCCTGAATGAAGCTCTAGTGAGGCGTTATGCAAGACTCAAAAAATGTGGACGAGAACGAGCCAGGCAAGTCAAAGGACTCCGCAAGCCTCGTCAAATCGACGACTCGACGCCTTTCGCCAGAGGTCAGGGAAAAGCAGATTGTGCAGAAAGCCATCGAGCATTTTGCGACGTGCGGATTCTCGGGGAGCACCCGTGAGCTTGCGCGACAACTTGATGTTACCCAGCCTTTACTCTATCGATATTTCCCTAGCAAAGAGGCGCTGATAGATCGCGTGTACGACGAGGTGTACCAGTGGGATACCTCGTGGGAAGCGATGATCAAGGATCGCTCGGAACCCCTTCAGTCTCGTCTGGTTCGTTTCTATACCTCATATGCAGGGGTGATTCTGCGGCGGGAATGGATTCGTATCTTCGTTTTCGCCGGGCTGACACGTGAAGGTATCAACGATCGGTATCTCGCCAAATTGCGTGAGCGAGTCTTCATTCCTGTCATCGCAGAGATTCGCCATGCTCATGGATTGGCACCCTCCTCAGGCGAAACGATCAATGACAAAGAGCTGGAATTGATCTGGAGTTTGCATGCCAGCATTTTCTATATTGGCGTGCGCAAATGGATTTACGATCTTCCAGTAACGGAGGACATTGATGCGCTGATCGAGCAGATGGTCGATGCATTCCTTAACGGCAGTCCCCATGTATTGCAACAAGTCGATAACGACCTCGGCGAGAAGCCTAGCTTGAATTGATCGGCTTCAATTTGAGTTGGTTTTTCTGCGTTACCCGTCCGCTGATCTTTTGCTTTGCCTCTCTTTTTTGTCGACCACTCATCACCTGTTTCAGTCTTCAGCTGATCAGGTGGTAGGGGCCGTACGCATGTCATTTTGCCCTGAAAAGCCCTTTCCCAACGCTTGAAACCCGCTTCCCTTTTGCGTCGCCATGACGTGGTCCAGGCCAGTCCTCAAAAATTTGCCCCATCGGCTATTTACTTCAATTTCGTCAGGACGTATTGTTTATCGAGTGATAAATAAATACAAAAAACGTTGGAGGCACCATGCAAGTCCTGAAGCTCGCTCATTACTCGATCCGGTCGTTCGACCTGGAGAAGTCCAGCCGATTTTATGAAAGGGTGCTCGGTTTTACCCCTGGCTATCGGCCGCCGTTCGATTTTCCTGGCGTTTGGTTGTACATGGGAGGAGATGAGGAGGACTTTGGCACGGTCCACATTATCGGGATTGACCCCTCCAACCCCGAAGGTCTGAAGAACTACCTCGGCGATAAAGAAATCCCGCTGACAGGCACTGGAACCGTTGACCACATTGCCTTTCTGGTAACTGGCCTGGTTGCATTCTGGAACGTCTTCAAAGCCGAAGGCATTGCCTGGCGTGATCGCACCGTTCCGAGCCTCGGCCTGCATCAGGTTTTCATCGAAGATCCGTCAGGTGTCACCATCGAGCTCAATTTTCCAGCCTCCGAGATTGAAGCTGTTGGTTCTTATGCCTCCCATGTAGCTGCCACTGTGGGAGAGCGGCCATGATCAATACGTTGAATAAACCCCGCGCTATTGTCGTGGGCGGTTCGCTGGGTGGTCTGTTTGCAGCAAATATGCTGTTACGCAAAGGTTGGGATGTTGAGGTTTTCGAGCGTGTTCCGGATGAACTCGCTGGACGAGGCGCCGGGATCGTTACACACCCTGAATTGTTCGAGGCGATGGCCGCTGCGGGAATTCCCCTCGATGCATCTGTCGGTATCAATGTGCTTTCGCGTGTCACGTTGGCCCAGGATGGCGATGTGGTACTTGAAAACGCGCTCCCTCAGACGTTGACCGCGTGGGGGAAAATGTACCAGGTTCTTCGCGCCGCATTTCCGGACTCCCTGTACCGCTGCGGTGGTAGCGTCATCTCGGTTGAAAGCACTGACACGCATGCCAGCGTCACGTTGGCCGATGGCACAACTCATCAAGCGGACGTCATTATTGCCGCTGATGGATTTCGGTCGACAATCCGCCAGCATTTTTTACCTGACGTACACCTGCAATACGCTGGATATATCGCATGGCGTGGGTTAGTCGATGAAAGTGCTCTATCGGATTCTGCCCACGCAGCGCTATTCGATAAATTCGCTTTTTGTTTGCCGCCACACGAGCAGATCCTGGGGTATCCAGTTGCCGGGCACTCCAACAGCACCCTTGTAGGCGAACGCCGTTATAACTTCGTGTGGTACCGCACCAGTGACGACGACGATTTGCGCGATTTGTTGAGGGACGAAAGCGGGAAACAATTTGAAGGTGGAATTCCTCCGGCGCTGATACGCCGTGATGTGCTCGACACTATGTACCAGTCCGCAGAGGCATTACTTGCCCCGCAGTTCGCCGAAGTTGTAAAGAAAGCCGCGCAACCGTTATTCCAGCCAATTTACGACCTGGAAGTACCAAAGATGAATTTCGGGCGTGTCGCTTTGCTCGGCGACGCGGCATTTGTGGCGCGTCCCCATTGCGGAATGGGTGTTACCAAGGCCGCCGGTGACGCGTTGGCAATCGTCGAAGCACTTGAGCGACATGCATCCGTTGAAGAGGCACTGGCGGACTATAGCGAGCAACGCTGTCGTTTCGGGGCGTCGATTGTTCAGCATGCCAGGCATTTGGGTGCGTATATGCAGGCGCAACTGAAAAGCGAGGAAGAGCGCGAAATGGCTGAGTTGTACCGGACCCCCGAAGCCGTAATGCGCGAGACAGCGGTGCCCGTGAAGTTTTAATTCAGCCAAAAGCCCTTTGCAGGAGACAACCATGGAACATGCATATCCGCAAGACGGTGGCTCGGCCCTGTCCGCTGAACAGGTTGATAACGCTATTCAAAACCCGATTCTCGAAAATCCGGAGTTTCGTGCTTTGGTAAAACAGCGACGGATATTTTCGTGGAGTATGACTGCCCTGATGCTGGCAGTTTATTTCGGATTTATTCTTTCTCTAGCCTTTATACCGGCCCGTTTGGGTACACCTATCATCGAAGGGCAACCGATGACATGGGGCGTTCCAATTGGCTTTGGAATGCTCGCCTTCACGATTCTTCTCGTTGCTGTCTACGTATGGCGAACTAATACCTGCTACGACCCTAAAATAAAAACAATCATCAGGAGCTTCAACAAATGAAGCGTCTACTTATTGCAGTCTCAGCCATTCTGGCGTCGGTAGCGGTATACGCTGCCGACGCTCCGGGCACAGTCCACAAACATAACCCCATTGCCATCGGCATGTTTTTAGCGTTTGTTATTTTTACTCTGTTTGTCACACGATGGGCCGCACGCAAAAACAATAGTGTTGCCGATCACTATGCCGCAGGCGGAAAAATTACCGGCTTCCAAAATGGTTGGGCCATCGCCGGAGACTATATGTCCGCGGCGTCTTTGCTGGGTATCTCCGCGTTGGTGTTTACCAGCGGTTTTGATGGACTGATTTACTCAATCGGTTTCCTTGCAAGCTGGCCGATCATTCTGTTTCTGATTGCCGAGCCATTACGCAATCTAGGTCGCTACACGCTGGCGGACGTACTGTCCTATCGCCTGAAACAACGACCCATACGAGCGTTTGCCGCGTCCAGTTCGATCGTGATCGTTCTGCTTTATCTGGTTTCTCAGCTGGTAGGCGCTGGAAAGTTGGTGGAGTTGCTGTTCGGTTTCGATTACACCGCAGCTGTGCTTCTCGTCGGTACGCTAATGGTCATCTATGTTTTCTTTGGCGGGATGCTGGCAACCACCTGGATTCAGATCATCAAGGCAGTCTTACTGCTGACTGGCTGTGTCTTCATGGCTTTCATGGTCTTGTCCGAATTCGGATTCAGCCTGAACCAGCTATTCACTCAAGCTACCCAAGTGCATCCATCCCATGTAGCAATCATGAGTCCAGGAGGGCTGATTACTGACCCGGTATCTGCGATTTCCCTGGGGCTGGCATTAGTCTTCGGTACGGCAGGTCTTCCACATATTCTCATGCGGTTCTTCACCGTCGGTAACGTCAAGGCTGCGCGCCAAAGTATTCTTTATGCCACCGGTCTTGTCGGCATAGGGTACGCACTGATCGTCATCATCGGTTTCGGCACCATCGCCCTGGTTGCCAGCAATCCTGCCTATCATGATGCGTCAGGTGGAATATTGGGTGGCGTTAATATGGTTGCGATTCACCTCGCACATAACGTCGGCGGCAATGTCTTCCTCGGGTTTATGTGTGCGGTATCGTTCTCGACAATATTGGCAGTAGTGGCGGGGTTGACCCTTGCAGGCTCGTCTGCCGTTTCTCATGATCTTTATGCACATGCCTTGCGCCGTGGTACCGCAAGCGACCGTGAAGAAATGCGCGTCTCTCGTGTTACAACCATCGTGCTGGGTGTGTTGTCGATTCTGCTGGCGATTGCTTTCGAGAAACAGAACATCGCATTTATTGTGAGCTTAACGTTCTCCATCGCCGCAAGTTCCAATTTTCCAGTGCTGTTGTTGTCGATTTACTGGAAGGGCTTAACGACGCGTGGCGCCGTGATTGGCGGATCGTTGGGGCTGGTGTCTGCAATTACCCTGTGCATTCTCAGTCCTACTGTTTGGGTCAAGATTCTCCATCATCAGCAAGCCTGGTTCCCGTATGAATACCCGGCCCTGTTCTCTATGGCTGTCGCATTTATCGGTATTTTCTGGTTCTCCATTACTGATCGTTCCGCCAGCGCCGTAGTTGAACGCAGTCGATTCGAGAATCAGTTGGTCGATACGGAGCTGGGTACGCCGGCAACATGGAAGGCGCAACTTAAAGCTGATTAAGCCAGGTGATGGCTGTCTACATTAAATAACTACAAATTTCTGCATGAAAGTGTAGCTCCTGTAACGCTGGTCGCGAGAAGTTGATTTTTAATAAGCGAACTAAGGTTTGGCTGTGTGCTTCTCGCGCACCATAAGCTATCGGAATACCTACGTCTGGAAAGTCGCTTAATAGTTCATACAAAAATAACAATTTAAACTTGGGTGAAAATAAATGAAGTGTACTTTTGCTGTTGCGACAGCCATGTGTGTATTGGCGCAGCAAGCCCATGCGGCTGGTTTTGTCGATGATAGTAAGGCTGCGATTAAACTGCGTAACTTCTATATCAATAGCGATTACCGAGACTCGGCAACACCCGCTCAGAAAGCAGCCAACCAGAGTTATCAAGCGGAGTGGGGGCAAGCCTTTCAACTCGAATTCATCTCGGGCTATACCCCGGGGCCTGTGGGTTTTGGTGTTGATGCGTTGGGCATGCTGGGCGTCAGGCTGGATTCAAGCGCCGGTAAACATGGCAATCCGACGGGCACGAACTACGGTGGCGTGGTATTTCCAAGTGACGGTGACCATGCGGTTGACGATTTCTCCAACTTGGGGCTGACCGGGAAAATGAAAATATCCAAGACCGAACTGAAGCTTGGAACTCTGGTCCCAAAACTGCCGGTGATCTTCAGCAATGACGGGCGTTTGTTGCCTCAAACCTGGCAAGGAACCCAGGTTTCTTCGGCCGACATCAAAGACCTGACCTTGATCGGCGGGCAAATTGAAGAGGTGAAGGGGCGCAACTCCAGCAACAATGAAAATATGTCCATCGCAGGCGCCAATAATGCGGTCACTGGCCGCTTCAGTAATAAATTTATTTACGCCGGTGGCGATTACAAGCTGACTAAAGATCTAACCTTGCAGTACTACTACGGCAATCTAAAAGATTTTTATAAGCAGAATTTTCTTGGCCTGATTCACAACTGGGCAATCGGGCCAGGTGTACTGACCAGTGATGTTCGATACTTTAATAGCAAGGATGATGGTGCAAACGGCCATGACCCTGCGTATTTTACGACAGGCTACTACGGCGGTAACACGCTGAAAGGAAAAGTCGATAACGATTTGTACAGTGGGTTGTTTACCTACGCGGTTGCGGGTCACACTTTCGGAGCAGGCTATGAAGTCAGTGATGGGAAAAGTGACTTCCCTTATTTAAACCAGGGGGACGGCCCCACCACCTACACCATCACGGAAATGCAGGTTCAGAAGTTTGTTCGTGCTGGCGAGAAGTCGTGGCAAGCCCGTTACTCTTTTGACTTCGCAAAACTGGGTCTGCCTGGTGCGACGGCAGGTGTTGTGTATGTTAAAGGTAATGATATCAATACTGTCGCATCTAGCAATTCCAGCGAATGGGAACGTGATATTACACTCGCCTATGTCGTGCAATCAGGCCCCTTCAAAGGCTTGGGTGTCATGTGGAAAAATGCAATGGTGCGGAATAATATCCCGAACGCCCGCCAACAAGACGAGAATCGCGTGATTATAAATTACCAGTTGGCATTGTTTTGATTTTTAAACGCAGGCGATAGTTTGTAGCGGAAACTATGCGGTGAGTCAGTGCTGTTGTGACTGGCCGCTGTAACTGACAGGCAGCGCTTTAACAGGTGTTGCATGTACATGTCGTTCTCTTCCAACGGCATGTTTTTAAGTAGAGTAACGTTTCCCTTAGTTGGGGTAGGGCGGTGCAAGTGATCCTTCACCGCCCTTTTTTATTCTGAACAGGGGGCGTTCATGATCCCAGAGCATCCTGCCAACCACGTCGCGCCAACGGCAGATCCAGCAAGCGCTTGCCGATGGCATCACTGATGGCGTTGCCCAGCGCCGCGGCCATGGGGCCCTGGACGATTTCCGCCGCGCCGAGGAATGGCTGGCCGGGCTGATCAATCATGTGCACCTCGACCTGTTTCGGCAACTCGGGAAAACGCATGATCGGATAGCCGCTCCAGTCGAAGCTATGCATGCCGCTGGCGTCATAGAGGATTCGTTCATAGAGCGTCCAGCTGGCGGACTGAACGATGCCACCCTGGACCTGATTGAGTAGCCCATCGGGGCTGACTATTTGCCCCACATCGACGGCGGCCACCACCCGATCAATCGTCACTTGCCCGGTCTGCCGTTGCACATGCAGCTGCACGGCGATGGCGCAGTAACCCATGATGTTTTTATAGCGAGCGAAGGCGAAGCCGATTCCGCTGCCGGGGCCAGTTGCCTTTTGCGGCCAACCGAAGCTGCTGGCCACACGTTCCACCACCGCCCGTGCTCGTGGATCGCTCAGGTGATTGAGGCGAAATTGCACCGGGTCCACGGCGGCCTGCGCTGCCAGTTCATCGACAGTGCTCTCGATGGCGAACACGTTGATATGGGCGCCGAGCGAACGCATGGCCGAGGTCCTGAACGGCATGGTCAGAACGAAGTTCAGATCGACCTGCAGGTTGGGTATCTCGTACAACGGAACCGAGTTACGGTCGCCGTCACCCTCGGGCTGGGCAATAGGGATCGAAGGGGCTGGGGTGAAGGGCCTGGCCAACAGCCACGCCGGTAACAAGCGCCCGGCATTGACGATACGTTCGTTGTGCGGCGTGCTCCAGAGTTCGTATTTCCAGTCCCGAAGGCGCCCGCCGTCGTCCAGTCCTGCTTCCACTTCGGCAAGCATCGCCGAGCTGTAGGGCTCCCAAAGATTTTCCTGCTCGCGCATCCATTGCACCCGTATCGGCTTGCCGGGTATGGCCATGGCGATCAGCGCGGCATCGGCTGCGGCGTCATCCGCGCCGTTATGGCCATAGCAACCGGAGCCTTCGGCGTGGATGCAACGCACCTGTGCCACCGGCAGGCCGACCATCTCGGCGATGCCCATGCGCAGAGGATAGACGCCTTGAGTGTGAGTCCAGACAGTGAGTGTTCCGTCCTGAAACCAGGCCATTGCACACGACGGCCCGATGGAGCCGTGCATGAGGTATTGCTTGGTCACCCGTGCCTTGTAGGCGCGTGGCGCAGGTTGCGCGAGGTTGCCCTTGGCACTCACCGGGTAGCGTCGCGCTGGCAACTCGGTGAGGAGTTGATGGATATGTGTTGAGTCGGGCAGCGGATTACCTTCTGTCCAGCGGGCAGAGGCGTAGCCTTCGCGCATCGCTTTGACTGCCAGCCATTCATCGGTGGCGACCACGGCGAGGTAACTGCCGTTGCGGACCAGTTTCACCACACCGGGGAGTTTTTTGAGGGCCGCCTCGTCGATGTCCAGCAGCTGACTGCCGCGCCGGGGTGGGCGTATCACACGGGCATGCAGCATGTCGGGCAGACGCATGTCTTGCACATAAGCCGCACCGCCGCTGACCTTGGCTGGAATGTCCAGTCGAGGCAATGATGTGCCGATCAGTGTGAAGCTGCTGGCTGGCTTGAAGGGCGAGCTGGCCGATGCGAAGCGATGCAGTTGAACCCCGACAACCGCTTGCACGTAGGTCATGCTGCGACCTTGCGCATCGTAGATCACGGCGTCCCGCGTGCTCAGGCTGGCGACTTTCTGCTGCCATTGCCGTGCCGCAGATTCGAGTAACAGCTGACGTACCTGGGCCGCAGCATTGAACAACGCAGTGCCGCTGTCGACGATTGTATGGCTGCCGGCGGTATAGCCTTCGTTGGGCGTCAGCGCGGTGTCGGCGGTGAGAAAACGGATGAGCCCGGGCGACACTTCCAGGCGCTCGGCGGCGATCTGCAGGAGCGCCGTTTTGACGCCGGTGCCCAGCTCCACTTTGCCGGTGTAGACGGTGATGCCATCTTTCGCGTCAATGCGGATCCAGGCGTCCAGATAGGGCGTGGCCCGCAGGCTGCCCGGCAGGTCAGGTGCCAGGATTTGCGTGCCCAAGGTGTCCACTTCGGTGTCGGCGAAGGCGCGCGGAATGCCTGGAAGCATCGCGAACCCCATCACCAACGCACCATTGATCACGAACGCACGGCGGCTCAGATTGACGTTTTGCGTCGAGGTTTTCATACCTTGGCTCCCTGCGCGATGACCGACTTGATAGCGGCGAGGATCCGCACATGGGTGCCGCAGCGACACAGGTTGGGTGCCATGTGGCGACGGATCGTTTCATCATCCGGATGAGGGTTGGCCTCCAACAAAGCCTGCGCCCGTACGATCATCCCCGCGATGCAATAACCGCACTGGGCCGCCTGTTCGTCGATAAAGGCCTTCTGCAACGGCCCCGGTTGGTCGGCGCTGCCCAGGCTCTCCACGGTGCGCACAGATTTTCCCGCCAGCGCGCCACACGGTGTCAGGCATGAAAACACCGGTTTGTCGTCTACTAAAACCGTGCAAGCGCCGCACTGACCCAGGCCGCAGCCGTACTTGGCTCCATTGAGCCCCACCTGGTTGCGCAAGGCATAAAGCAGCGGCATGTCTTGCGCAATGTCCAGAACATGAGTCTTGCCGTTGATGTCGAGTGTGATCACGGTTGCTGCTCCTGAGCCCGAATGCTCTTGATAGTTTTCTCCAGGTCCGTCCAGGGTCTGGTCGCGCAGCTTTCGGTGCGCAGATACTCGGCAATGGCGGCCAGATGGCTATCGTCGAGGTTGTGTGCAAAGGCCGGCATGTAGTGGCTGGGAGCGGCACTGGACATCGGAATGCCTTGCAGGATGGTTTGGATTAAATTGCGTGGTGAGTCCGCCGTTACTGCCGAAGTGCTGGCCAGAGCTGGCCTCGATTCAATGGCGCGCATCGGGGCGGCGGTGCCGTGGCAGCTCGCGCAGGCACCTTCGAATAACGAGGCGCCCAGAAGCGCCTTGGCGCTGGGCTTGGCCTCAGAGGTACAGGGCGGCAACGTCGCATCCGGTGAGGTTTTCTTGAGGTCAAGAATGTACTGCGCGATGGCATGGGCATCTTCCTCCGGCATCTGAGCGATGCTCAGGCTGACCGGCAACATCGGGCCCGCTGCTGCGCCGTGTCCTTCGGCGACCTCGCCGGTCAGGTAGGCGACCAGTTGGGCTTCATTCCAGGGATGTTGCGCCGAGGCCATTGCGCGCAGGGCAGGGGCCGTCCAGCCGTCGACGATACCGCCGTTGAACAGCTCGCTGCTTTTCTCCCCGCCAATCAAATTCAGGGGCGAATGGCAGGATGAACAGTGTCCCGCGCCCTCGACCAGATAGCGTCCACGATTCCATTGCGCTGATTGCCCGGGAAGTGGTTCCAGTGGATCCCCATGCAGGAACAGCAGGTTCCAGAAAGACACCAGCGGACGGAAATTCATGGGAAAGACCATATGGTTTTCCGGTGCGGTGTAGTTGACCGGATCCACGCTCATCAGGAAGGCATAGGCATCCGCAATATCTGCATCGCTCATCTTTCGGTAATGCACGTAGGGGAACGCCGGATAGAGAAAATGGCCGTCGCGCGCGATGCCTTCACGCATGGCCCGTTCAAAGGCGTCCAGCGACCACTGGCCGATACCGGTTTCCCGGTCTGGGGTTATGTTGGTGGTGAAGAGTGTTCCGAAGGGCGTTACCAGCGGCAATCCTCCCGCCATGTGAGCGCCGCCAGGTCGTGTGTGGCAGACCGCACAATCGCCCGCTTCGACGACGCGTCGGCCTCTGTCCAGGGTCTCGCGATCTGCATTTTCGGGCGGGCTGACAGTGGCGATTTCCGGCCTCCACATCATCCAGAATGCAAACCCTATCCCCACGATGCCGATTGCCAGAACGGCACCGATGATCGTCTTGCGCTTCATCGCCTTACCTCTCGAGCTCAGTTAACGACAGATTTTTCAATCCGCCGCGTGCGATTGGCGTACGGCGACTTTCTGTGGCGTGAGCTTAGAGAGGGCGGTTGTGATGGAGTACCCCATCAAGGCGCAACGCTACATTGCGCCCAGCGCAACGACGTCAGAATTAACAACCGTTAACTCGCGCCACTTGCGCGCTTGTCCAAAGATGGATGCTCAAGGAATGTACCGATGGCATTGAAGGAGTTTCATGGACAAGCTGCTCGCACTGAAAATGTTCATCCAGTCGGTAGATTCCAAGGGCTTTTCGGCGGCCGCCAGGCAACTCAATCTGGCGACCTCTTCAGTGACCAGAATGATCGACAGGCTTGAGGGTGACCTCGGTACCGTGCTGCTTAATCGCTCTACCCGGCAAGTCACGTTGACGGATGCCGGGAGTGCTTATTACTTGAAAGGCCGGGATATTCTGAATGCCATGGCGGATGCTGACGAGTCGGTTTCGGATCGTGGTGAAGTGCCCGCAGGGCAGCTGCGTATTTCGGTCCCAGTGGCGTTTGGACACCGCCTCATCGCCCCTCATATCTCCACGCTTTTAGAGCGTTACCCAATGCTCATGCTGGATATGACGTTATCTGACGACATCGTCGATCTGCTCGGCGAAAGCATCGATCTATCGATCCGGATGGGGTCGCCGGCGGCGATGGAAGCTGTGGTCAGTCGCCGCATCGGCAGCTTTCGACGCCGGGTGGTCGCCAGTGCCGAGTACCTGAATGCTCGCGGACTTCCTGACCAACCCATGGACCTCATGCGATACGAGTGCATGTGCTTCAACTACGGTGCACCGCAGCAGGTCTGGACATTTACAGGCAAGGGGCAAGCGATTCGCGTGCCCGTCGACGGGCAGTTCAAGAGCAACAATGCCGAGGTTTTGCGTGACGTGGTACTGGCCGGTAGCGGGGTGGCGCTTTTGCCCGATTGGCTGGTCAATGATGATATCGACAGTGGTCGATTGACGTCCTTGTTCGACGCTTTTGTCGTCAATCCGGACAGCGCAAGTTCGGCGATCTCGGCCCTGTACCTGCCCAACCACCGCGGCTCGAAACGTATCAATACGTTCATTGATTTCCTCACCGAGTTACTCGGATCGGAGTGTCAGCTCGTGGGCTGATCGCCCCACCTTTGCGTTTTGCGAAACGCAACGTTGTGCAGAAGGTGGATTCTCTGGCGGGGACCGGCCGCCTACCGTGGGGGTGTGAAAACATTCAACCACGGAGACTGCCATGAGTTTGCACTCATCCAAGATTCAGGTGACTTACGACTTCATCTGCCCATGGTGCTGGATCGGTGAGGAAAATCTCGAACGCGCGCTTGCCGCTTCGGATTATTCAGCTGACGGCCACATTACGTTCCTGCCTTACCAGTTGAACCCGGACATGCCTGTTCAGGGCATGGATCGTAAAGCCTACCGCTCTGGCAAGTTCGGCAGCTGGGCGCGTAGCCAGGCCATGGACGCACAGGTGACCCACGCCGGCAAGGCTGTCGGTCTGGAGTTCGATTACCAACGAGTCGAAAAAACCCCCAACACCTTGGCAGGGCATCGGCTGGTATGGCGAGAACAACTGGCGGGTAGAGACGCGTCCCTCCTGATCAAGGCCATTTTCAAGGCGTACTTCAGCGAGGGGCGGGATATCGGCGACCTCAATGTGCTGGCCGACATCGCTGCCGAAACGGGGCTGGACCGGGGGGCAGTTGTCGACTTTCTCAACACCGAGGAAGGCACCGCTGAAGTCCTGGAGCTGGAGGCCATAACCAAGGCCTCCGGTGTGCGCTCGGTACCGAGTATTCAGATCGCAGACGACGTCATCAGTGGTGCTCAGCCCATCGAAGTAATGATCCAGATACTAAGACGAAGCCAGGCGGCTTAAGCCGTTTTTTCAATCCCTATTCATTCAGGAAATCATCATGACTCATCACTTGTTCAGCCCGATCAAACTCGGCCTGCTCACCCTTGATCACCGCGTCGCCATGGCCCCTTTGACTCGCTCCCGTGCGGGCCAGCCTGGCAACGTACCGACCTCAATGAACGTCGAGTACTACCGTCAGCGTGCCAGTGCCGCGTTGATCATCACCGAGGCTACGCAGATTTCGCAGCAGGGGCAGGGTTACGCCTGGACGCCCGGCATCCATAGCGACGAGCAGATTCAGGGCTGGAAAGCTGTCAGCGAAGCCGTGCACGCAGAAGGCGGGCGCATCTTCCTGCAGCTCTGGCATGTGGGGCGGGTGTCGCACCCGGTATTTCAACCTGACGGCGGCCTGCCGGTGGCACCGACCGCGCAGCCGGTCCCCGGCAAGACGTTCATCCTGAATGAAAAGGGCGAGGGGGTCTGGGGTGATGTACCGGTTCCTCAGGAACTGGACATTCCAGGCATTGAAGCGATCGTCGCCGACTTCCGCAAGGCCGCTCGCAATGCACTTCTTGCCGGTATGGACGGTGTGGAGATTCACGCAGGCAATGGCTATCTGCTTGACCAATTTATCAACAGCGCTAGCAATCAGCGTAGCGATCGCTACGGTGGAAGTATCGAAAACCGCGCGCGGCTATTGCTCGAAGTCGTGCAAGCCGTGACCGAAGAAATAGGCGCCGAACGTGTTGCTGTGCGTCTGACACCGATGGGGCGTTTCATGGGCATGGGCGATGACACCCCGGAACAAACCTTTGGCTACATTGCATCCCGGCTCAATCACTGGAATCTCGCTTACCTGCACCTGGTAGAACCGATGATGGTCGGCACGGTGCTCGACGAAAGTAACGATCCCCGCTGGGACGCCATCATCAAGCAGCTGCGTACTGACTTCCATGGCGTTCTGATGCTGGCGGGTGGGTACTCCGGCGAAACGGCCGAACAGGCTATCGCGCAGGGGCGTGCCGACCTCATCGCTTTTGGTCGCCCGTTCATTGCCAACCCCGACTTGCCAGCGCGTTTGCGTGGCCGTACCGAACTCAACCCGGCGGACGGCAACAGCTTTTTTGGCGGCGACGCCAAGGGGTACATCGACTATCCGGTGTTGGCATAACGCAACGTCAAATCCAGAGGCTGTGGGAATCACCCTGCTACGAGGAGAGAGGTAATGAAGAGTTCAGACGTTCCGAAGGCCTTGGTCATTGGTGGTTCCCTGGGAGGACTGTTCGCCGCCACGGCGTTGCGTGCGATTGGCTGGCACGTCGATATTTTCGAGCGATCCCCCGCGGCGATGGATAGCCGTGGTGGAGGCATTGTTCTGCAAGCAGATGTCCTTCAGCATTTTCGCTATGCCGGAATCAAACCGGCCAATGCACTTGGAGTCCGCTCCCATGATCGTCTGTATTTGAATCGAGCTGGCACCGTCGTGCATAAAGAGCCGATGCCGCAAACTCAGACGTCCTGGAACACGCTCTACAACTCATTGTTCTCTGTCTTCCCTGCCGAGCACTATCACCGTGGAAAGACGCTGGTTGATCTGACTCAAAATGAGCAACGAGTGACTGCGAATTTTGCAGATGGCAGCAGTGCTGAGGGAGACCTGCTGATTGGTGCCGATGGTGCGGGTTCAACCGTGCGAAGTCTGGTGTTGCCTGGGGCGCAATACACCTATTCGGGGTATGTAGTCTGGCGTGGTCTGGTTGATGAAGACGGACTTCCAGACTTCGCCAAAGCGCAGCTTTACGAAGACTTTGTCTTTCAACAAGACCCTGAATCGTTGATGTTGGAATACATGGTGCCGGGCTTGAATGGCTCGGTTAATCCTGGCGAGCGACGGTTCAACTGGCTCTGGTATTTGAAAGCTGCCCAAGGCGCAGCATTAGATGCTGTGCTCACTGATAACAATGGTCATCGGCGTAGCCACTCCATTCCACCGGGAGCCTTGGCTGCTCAGCAGGATGCTTACCTGCGGGACATGGGTGAGCAGCATGCCAACCCGGCTTTTCGTGAACTGATTCGCCAGACCAAGGATATTTTCGTTCAAGCGATCCTTGATCTGAAAGTCCCCCAAATGGTGTTTGGTCGCGTGTTGCTGACTGGCGATGCCGCTTTTGTGCCGCGCCCTCATACGGCCGGCAGCACGGCCAAGGCAGCCCGCAATGCACTGTCCCTGGCTCAAGCGATCGACGACATTGGCGACATCGATAAAGGCTTGCTGATCTGGCAGCAACTGCAACTTGCAGAAGGCAAGCGTATGGCGGATTGGGGGGTGAGCATGGGTGACCGGATCATGGGCATCAACTGATCCTGATTCAGCCGCTTTAACTGGATAAAGTTCGTTTACAGGCGGGGTGTTGTTGCCGTATTTCCAGGCTGGAATATAAAAAGAGGAGAAAGCTTCAGCTCGAAGCTTTCTCCTCTTTTTGGCATCTGCATGTTTTAAGGCATTAACCATTCAGGCAAGCGCTACCGAATATCTTGTATTGCAGGTCGTGCGTTGCGCCCTTGTGATCCACATACACCATGTGCGCATCCACCGGGCCGCAAGCGTTATTTGTGTCCTCGGCAGTAGTGATGTTGATGACTTTGGCGATATCCATGTGTTCGGAGTAATTGTAGTGCTCAGGTTCAGGAGTGGCGACGTTGATGTTGGAAGCGCTTTGGGCAGAAGCGTAAACGCTGAACATCATGAGTGAGGCGAGCATTGCGTATTTCATGAGGGTGATTTCCAGAGGTTGTTTAAGAAGGAACTCTTTGTGTGCTTCTGGAGTTAATTGTGATGTCGAGCGTTAGTTTATAAAAATACCCAATTCAAATACCGGTAATTACCACAATTGATGTGTCGCCAACGTGCCTGTCAACAAGTGACTGATAAGTTGCATGATCGACAAAGCGCCAGGTATTGCTCACTTGTCCACTTCGTCATGAAGGCTTGAATCGGAGCAAAAAAAAGGCCGGTCAGACCGGCCAAAGGGAAATTGAGTGTTTCGCTAAAGTTATCCGCGGAGTCCGAGGATTCTGGCCGCGTTTCCACCGAGCACTGCAGCCTTCTCGCGGGGGCCCAGACCTACGCTTTCTACAAAACGCACCGGTTGTTCGTATCCCATGTCGAAGCAGTAGTCGCTGCCCAGTACCAGATGGTCGATACCGACATTGGCGATCAAATAGTCCAGAACCGGCCCGGAGTGTGAAACGGTGTCGTAGCTGAATCGCGTCAAATAGCTGCTCGGCTTTTGAGCCAGACGCCGTGTCTCGGGACGTGAACTCCAGCCTGCGTCGAGACGCCCGACGAGTATTGGCAATGCTCCACCGGCGTGGGGCAATGACACATGCAGCTGTGGGTATCGATCCAGTACTCCACCGAGAATCAGGTGTGAAGCCGCGATAGCGGTATCGAACGGGTTGCCCAGCAGGTTGCTCAGGTAATAGTTACTCAAGCGGCTGCCGCCAACCGTTTGTTGCGGGTGCAGGAACACTGGCAGTCCCAGCTGTTCAATGCGGGCAAAGACTGGTGCAAAGTGTGGATCGTCCAAGTCCAGACCGTTGATATTGGTGCCCATATAAACGCCCCGCACCCCGGGCAGTTCGGCTGTGCGTTCCAGCTCGATAATGGCGTCGTGCACATCCAGCATCGGCAACGTCGCCAGTACCACAAAACGCAGCGGGTGTTGGCGATGAACAGTTGACGCGGCATCGTTCCAGGCACGTGCCAGGCGGGCATTGAGTTGACGATCTGCCCAGTACACCATTGGCACGCTCAAGGACAGCGCCTGAACATCGACGCCTGCGCGATCCATGTCGAGCAAGCGCGCTTGCACATCGATAAATTTCAGGGGCAAAGGCCCTAATCCGCCGGCCGGGGTAGCGAAGCTGAATGAATTTTCCTGGCGGGTATAGCTTCCACCGAAAGCTTTGCCATCACCGCCCAAGAGGTGCAAGAACTCTTCAGGGTAGTAATGCGCATGGATGTCCACCGATCTCACCGGGATGTCGGCACCCCTCTTGATCGGCCCCGCCGAGGCGGGTACCAAACGGGTGACCAGCAGGCCGCCCGCAGTAGCTGCCATGATGCCTAGCAGTTGGCGACGGGTCTTCGAGAGACAGCAGGGACATTGCATGGTCAATCTCCTTTTTATTGTTTTTGTTGGGCGATGAACGCCGAGACGCCTTTATTGATCAGTCGATTACTTTTGAATTTTGATTATCAATCGATAAATTGAAATAATGCAAGGGGCTTCAATTGGCCTTCGTTCCAAATCGGAATCATGGGGGAGCGTTGGTGGTGATGAACGTTCTGTTATAGTCGCGAGCTTACTGATCGCTCGATAAAAAGGAGTGGCAATGACTGACTCCACGTCTGATCCGATAGACGCGCTTGATTGGCGGAATCGCCGCAAGAGCGCCCGCGCAGGTAGTCAGAAGCCATGCAACCCCAAACCCGCTACCGATTGAGCACAGCCATGCAAGACGCCCACCGTCTGGTCATGCACAGTCGTTACCTTTACTTTTCGATCTCGGAATCCGTTTATGGATAAGTTGCTGGCGCTCAAAATGTTTGTCGAAACGGTTCGCTGTGGTGGTTATTCGGCAGCGGCGCGCAAGCTCGGCATCTCCACTTCGTCAGTGACGCGACAGGTAGCCGGACTGGAAAGCGAGTTAGGCGCCAGCCTGCTTAACCGCACCACGCGCAACACCAGCGTCACGGTGGCGGGCCAGAACTATTTCGATAAAGCCGTGGCGATCCTCGAGGCCATCGACGAGGCCGATGCCGTCGTTACCGACCGCGGCAGTGAAGCCCAGGGGCGATTACGGGCCAGCGTCCCGGTGGAATTCGGCCGACGTATCATCGCTCCCCATCTGGGGCGGTTGCTTGAGCGCCATCCTGGCCTGGAGATCAGCCTTTCGCTGAGCGACGAGGTCAGTGACCTGCTCAGCGAGCAAATCGACGTGTCCGTGCGTCTTGGTTCATCGGTTGTCAGTGATGACATCGTCAGCAAGCGAATCGGTGATTTCCAGCGTTGGGTGGTGGCAAGTCCCGAATACCTGACGCGTACCGGGCTACCCCGGCACCCGCGTGACCTGTTGGAGCATCAGTGTCTGCGTTTTGATTACCGCACGGGTCACCACAATTGGACCTTTCAGGGCGACGAAGAAGTTATCCGCTTGAATGTGCAGGGACGGTTGCAAAGCAACAACGCCGACATTCTGCGCGAGGCGGCGTTGGCCGGTGGCGGGGTGACGCTGTTGGCCAATTGGCTGGTGCGTGACGACGTCAGCGCAGGTCGGCTCACGCGCGTGCTGGAGCAGTATGAGGTCAACCCTGGCAGTGCAAGCACCTGCATCAATGCGTTGTATCTGCCCAATCATCGTGGTTCCAGCCGCATCAATGTGTTCATAGAGTTTCTCAAGGAAATACTCGCCCCCTAAGCACGTCCTGTGCATTTGACCAGACGGCGTTGCGCGGCGCTTTTGATCGAATCGAAATGCCGGCCGATGCCATCGCGGCGCACAGCGTGCTGCCTTGATTGCGCGCTCGCGCAACGGCAGCGTTGCCGAATGCGCAACGAAGCCTTGCAGTGGGCAGCGATTCTCCCGGCGTGCCCGGGTTCGTAAAGTGATGCCCATCAACTGACCCCGGTCGTCAACGCGCCACCCCGCGGCACTGACAAATTTTTTCAATTGGAACTCGCCCCGATTCGGCCGGCTACGGCCCGCTATCGCCTGGCGAAAGTATGAGGAATGTCCTATGAAACCCCTGCAGACGGTTCCCTTGATCCTCTCGGCTCTGGCGCTGGCGGTCGTGCTCGCTGGCTGCAAGCAAGAGGCCCCCGCACAAGCTGTTACACCGCCACAGGTTGGTGTCGTGACGCTTCAATCACAAACGTACACAGTGCAAAGCGAGCTACCGGGACGTACCGCGCCGTTCCGCGTTGCAGAAGTGCGGCCGCAAGTGGACGGTATCATCGAGCAGCGTCTGTTTGACGAGGGCAGTGAGGTGAAACCCGGACAGCCGCTGTACCGCATTGATCCATCACCGTACGAAGCAGACGTCGCCCGCGCCCGCGCATCGTTTCAACAGGCCCGTTCCCTCGCAGACCGTTATCGACAGCTGATCGGAGAAAAGGCGGTGAGCCGTCAAGAGTTCGAGGATGCACAGGCGCGACAACTGACGGCGGAGGCTGACCTCAAGCGTGCCGAGATCAACCTGCGTTACACCCGTGTGCTCGCACCGATTGCTGGCCGCATCGGCCGCTCCAGCGTGACCGAAGGTGCGCTGGTGAACAACGGCCAGGCAGCGGCCATGGCATCGATTCAGCAACTCGACCCCATCTATGTCGATATCACGGAGTCATCTGCAAACCTGCTCAAACTGCGTGATGATCTCAAGCAAGGGCGCCTGGAGACGGCGGGGGCGGACGCCGCCGTGGTGAGCCTCGCGTTGGAAAATGGCAGTGCCTATGGACTGCCGGGGCGCTTGAAGTTTTCTGAGGTGTCAGTCGACCCCTCCACCGGTTCGGTGACCCTGCGCGCCGTGTTTCCCAACCCGGAGCACCTGCTACTCCCTGGTATGTTTGTGCGTGCAAAACTTCAGAGCGGCGTCCGACAAGCCGCCATCCTTGCTCCGCAGCAAGGGGTGACCCGCGACCTGAAGGGTAATCCCAGCGCACTGGTGGTCAGCGCTGATGGCACCGTGGAACAGCGTCCCCTGACGGCCAATCGCACAGTGGGCAACCAATGGCTGGTAGAGCGTGGCCTCGAAGCGGGGGATCGCTTGATCACTGAAGGGCTGCAGTTCGTCAAGCCAGGCATGAAGGTCTCCGTGACTGCCGCGCAAAACGTGGCACCGGTGTTGGCCGGTGCCGTGGCTGGGGGGAACTGAACATGTCCAGGTTCTTTATCGATCGGCCCATTTTTGCCTGGGTACTCGCATTGATCGTCATGCTGGCGGGCGGGCTGGCGATCCTCAAGCTGCCCGTCAACCAATACCCTGACATTGCTCCGCCAGCGATTTCGATTCAGGTGACCTACCCAGGGGCATCGGCCCAGACCGTGCAGGACACCGTGGTCCAGGTCATCGAGCAACAGCTCAACGGCATCGACAACCTTCGCTACGTCAGTTCGGAAAGCAACTCCGACGGCACCATGGCGATCACGGTTACGTTCAACCAAGGGACGAACCCCGACATCGCTCAGGTTCAGGTGCAAAACAAACTCAACCTGGCCACGCCCTTGCTTCCGCAGGAAGTGCAGCAGCAGGGGATCCGGGTGACAAAAGCGGTCAAGAACTTCCTGATTGTGATCGGCGTCGTTTCCGAAGACGGCAGCATGTCCCGCGAGGACCTGGCCAACTACGTGGTATCCAACATGCAGGATCCGCTGTCGCGCACTTCCGGCGTCGGTGACTTCCAGGTGTTCGGCGCGCAGTACTCCATGCGGATCTGGCTTGATCCTTCGAAGCTGGTCAGTTTCGGCCTGACGCCCGTCGATGTGAAAAGTGCGATTCAAGCCCAAAACGTGCAAGTGTCTTCCGGCCAGATTGGCGGCCTGCCTGCATTGCCGGGCCAACAGCTCAACGCCACCATCATTGGCAAAACCCGCTTGCAGTCAGCAGAAGAATTCAAGGACATCCAGCTCAAGGTCAATCCTGACGGCTCCGAAGTGCGTCTGGCCGATGTGGCCGATGTCGCACTGGGCGGTGAAACCTACAGCGTCAACGCCCAGTTCAATGGTATGCCGGCGTCCGGCATCGCCATCAAGCTTGCCCCCGGGGCTAACGCGCTGGACACCACCAAGGCGATCCACGACACCCTCAACCAACTGCAACCGTTTTTCCCTCGCGGCATGAAAGTGGTCTACCCCTACGACACCACGCCAGTGGTGCGCGACTCGATCCATGGTGTGTTCCATACCCTGGGTGAGGCGATCGTGTTGGTGTTCCTCGTGATGCTGCTGTTTCTGCAGAACCTGCGCGCGACCATCATCACCACGCTGACCGTTCCTGTCGTCCTGCTGGGTACGTTCGGTGTTCTCGCGGTCGCCGGTTTCACCATCAACACCTTGTCGATGTTCGGCATGGTATTGGCCATCGGCCTGCTGGTGGATGACGCCATCGTCGTGGTCGAGAACGTCGAGCGTGTCATGCGTGAGGAGCGGTTGTCGGCGAAAGAAGCCACGATTCGCTCGATGAAACAAATCCAGGGCGCGCTCGTGGGCATTGCCATGGTGTTGTCGGCGGTGCTGTTGCCGATGGCATTTTTCGACGGGTCAACCGGCGTCATCTACCGTCAGTTTTCCCTCACCATCGTGTCGGCGATGGCTCTGTCGGTGCTCACCGCGCTGGTGTTCACGCCTGCCTTGTGCGCCACGATGCTCAAGCCCCATGACCCGACGCATGGGCTCGCACGTCTCGGCTTCTTCCGTGCTTTCAATCGCGGGTTTGATCGCGGCGTGCAACGCTACGAGCGAGGTGTCGCCGGGATGTTGCGGCACAAGGCGCCGGCATTCCTGGCTTACCTGTTGATCGTCGTTGGCATGGTCCTGCTGTTCAGCCGCATCCCCACTGCGTTTCTGCCCGATGAAGATCAAGGCGTGATCTTTACCCAAGTGCAGACCCCCGCCGGGTCCAGTGCTGAGCGCACGCAAAAGGTGCTCGACAGTGTGCGTCAGTATTTGCTCGCCACTCCTGAGCAGGGGGGAGAGGCTAACGCTGTAGACGCCGTGTTTACCGTGAATGGATTCAACTTCGCGGGGCGTGGGCAAAGCTCGGGCATGGCTTTTGTTCTGCTCAAGCCGTGGGAAAAGCGCGGTCCTGAAGATGCGGCGCTCGCGTTGGCCAAGCGCGCTCAAGCGAAATACATAGGCATGCGCGATGCAATGGTCTTCGCCGTGGTGCCTCCAGCAGTGCGTGAGTTGGGCAACGCTTCGGGCTTTGATTTATTCCTGCAGGATCAGGCCGGCGTCGGTCACGAAGTCCTGGGGCAGGCGCGCAATCAGTTCCTGCGTCTGGCCTCCGAAAGCAAAGTGCTGACAGCGGTTCGACTCAACGGCCTGAGCGATGAGCCCCAGTATCGGTTGAAGATCGATGACCGGCGTGCGAGGGCGCAGGGCGTTTCACAAACAGACATCAACACCACGCTCTCTGTGGCCTTCGGCGGCAACTACGTCAATGATTTCATTGACCGTGGCCGAGTCAAAAAAGTGTTTGTACAGGGCCAGGCCAGCGCGCGCATGTCCCCTGAAGATCTGGACAAATGGTACGTACGTAACGCCGCCGGGAAGATGGTGCCGTTCTCCGCTTTTGCCTCCGGCGAGTGGGTCTTCGGCTCTCCCAAACTGGCGCGCTACAACGGTGTGCCGGCAGAGGAAATACTGGGTGGCCCGGCACCGGGTTACAGCACGGGTGATGCCATGGCTGAAGCACAGGCCATCGCTGCTCAGTTGCCGCCTGGTGTCGCGCTGGCGTGGACGGGCTTGTCGTATGAAGAAAAGCTTTCCGGGTCTCAAGCGCCTGTCATGTATGCGCTTTCGCTGCTTGTGGTGTTCCTCTGTCTCGCGGCCCTTTATGAAAGCTGGTCCATTCCCTTGGCCGTGATGCTGGTGGTACCGCTGGGTGTTGTGGGGGCATTGCTTGCCACCACCTTGCGCGGCCTGTCCAACGACGTGTTCTTTCAGGTAGGCCTGCTGACGACAGTCGGACTGGCGGCGAAGAACGCCATCCTGATCGTGGAGTTCGCCAAGGAATTGCATGAGCAGGGTATGGGCTATGCCGAAGCGGCGATTGAGGCGGCGCGGCTTCGTTTGCGTCCCATTGTCATGACCTCGCTTGCGTTCATCCTCGGGGTTGTGCCGTTGGCTATCTCCACCGGTGCAGGCTCCGGCAGTCAGCATGCCATTGGCACCGGTGTGATCGGCGGCATGCTGACCGCCACCGTCCTGGCCATCTTCTGGGTTCCACTCTTTTATGTGTCGGTGTCGTCACTGTTCGCACGTCGATCGTCCGTCGCTCTGGCCGCAGTCGCTCACGAAGAGGTCATGTCATGATCAAACCATTCAGTTTTCTGGTCCTGAGTTCGTTGTTGTTCAGTGGTTGCTCTCTGATCCCGGAGTACCAGCAACCTCAGGCACCGGTGGCGGCGACTTACCCCTTGGCGTCAGTGTCACGTGATGAGAGTGCCGCAGCGCTCGATTGGCGCGAGTTCTTTTCCGATCCGGCCTTGCATCGATTGATCGAGACCGCACTGGCCAACAATCGGGATATCAGGATTGCCACGTTGAACGTCGAGGCCTATCAGGCGCGCTATCGCATTCGCCGCGCGGATCTGTTGCCGGACGTCTCGACGGCGGGCAGTGGTAGTCGTCAGCGAGTTCCGGCAGATCTGGCATCCGGTGATAAAGCCACGATCGAGAGTCAGTACTCTGTCGGGCTGAACGTGAGTTATGAGGTGGATTTGTTCGGCCGTGTGCGCAGCCTCGATCAAGCAGCATTGCAGCGTTACCTGGCCAGTGAACAAGCACAGCGTTCAGCCCGTATCGGGCTGGTGGCAAGCGTTGCAAATGCCTGGCTCACTCTGCAGGCCGATCAAGCGCTGGAGCGACTGACCAGCGATACCCTCGACACCTATGAAAACAGCTACCAGCTGACACGTCGCAGCGCTGAAGTAGGTACCGTTTCAGACTTGGCGTTGAGCCAGGCACAAACCCTGGTGCAAGGCGCTCGCGGCTCGATGGCCCGGTATCGTCGGCAGGTTGCCGAAGACCGAAACCAGTTGGTGTTGTTGATTGGAGGTGAACTCCCCACCGATCTGTCGAGCGGTGATTGGGAGCGACAATCTTTACCTGAGGTGCCAGTGGGGTTGCCTTCGGATCTGCTCAACCGTCGGCCCGACATAGTGGAAGCAGAGTTATTGCTCAAGGCTGCCAATGCGGATATCGGCGCAGCCCGGGCTGCGTTCTTTCCCCGAATCAGCCTGACGGCGGATGCTGGCACCTCGAGCGAAGAACTTTCAGGGCTCTTCAATGGAGGCTCGGGTGTCTGGAGCTTTTTCCCCCGGATCAGTCTGCCAATCTTCAATGCGGGCCGCTTGCAAGCCAGCCTGGACGTCACTCAAGTCGAGAAAGACATACAAGTGGCGCGTTACGAAAAGGCGATCCAGTCAGCCTTCAGGGAAGTCAGTGATGGACTGGCTGCAACACAGACCTTTGGACAGCAGATTGAGGCGCAACAAGGGCTGGTCAGCGCGAGTGCCAAATACTATCGGCTGGCGGAAAGTCGCTACCTGACAGGTATCGACAGCTCTTTGACTCTTTTGGACGCGCAACGGACGCTGTTCGCTGCGCAACAAGCGTTGATCAGTGATCAGTTGGCCGCACGAGCGGCAACTATCGATTTGTACAAAGCGCTGGGAGGAGGGTGGCAGGGCTGACATGACGACCACGGATCCTCCTTTTTGGCCATGAAATGGATTCTCCCTACTTTTACGCCCCACAACACAGTAGCGCCTAAGTATTCGTCTCCGCAGCGCCAAAGCAGAAGGGGCGGGAATTGGACAGAGTGATGGCCATTGGCTAACGTCAGGTAGCCTCCCTCCGAATCACAAAACGGCGGATTACCAAGGCATGCAAATCAATCTACCGCCCGAGCCGGGAAGCGAATCAAGGGAGATAGAGGCATGGAGAGTGCTGGGGCGGACTTTGATTTGATCGAGGTTTCAGGAGGTCCTCGGTTCCGACCTGGAGAATCCCTTGCTCGCAAGTGAAGCTTTTTCTCAGCTCCCGAAAGCAACTCACGACACGATCAAAATCACGTTTTAGAGTTGGTTGATATTGGTAGGTTGTTGTTAGTCCCGTCGTTAGTGCCAGATAATTTGATGTTGATGGAAAAGCTGGAGAAAAGTCGGGGGCAGCAGGTGGCCCAGAAGAATACTGAAGAGGCGAGGTAACGTGGAAGTGCGATGTTTGCCATCTTTAATGGCAGATTTTTGTCTTTCAAGGAGGATTTTATATGCGCGTTCTAATTCTTTTGTTTCTTGTTCTCACGTTGCAGGCCTGCGCTCCGATATCGTATCGCGAAACCGATGAGGGAAGGTTTGAAGGCGCTTTGGATGTGCGCTGGATCAAGAATGACTATTTTCTGTTTGTTCCAAGCAAGGATGATCCGTTTCGATTTACACGTTCTAATGGTGAAGTAATTCGCCCTGGCCCCATGTATACCGATGGGGGGTCAATTCCTCGATTTTTATGGGGCGTCAATGGTTATTCCCCTTGGGGGTACGCCCCCGCTTATATCATTCACGATTGGCTTTTCGTGGCTCATGAGTGTGGTTACCCCGGGTACAAGGATTACTCGTTCAAAAATACGCATATCGTCCTGGCAGAGGGTTTGAAGGCGGTGATGGAGGTAAGTCCTGAGATTCGAAATTACTTTGTTTTTGAATCGGTGGTTGCAGCCGTCAGTTCGCCCATAGCGAAACGGCTCTGGGAGAAGGGTATATGCAACGAACCCGTAGCTTTCAACCTGCTGGGCATTCCTGAACAAACGCCTCCTGGGGAGTTGCTGATGACAATAAAATTCAAATAGTGGCTGACGCGCAGTTCCACTCAGCTGCCCGAGGTCAACGCCGGAGTCGTGACGGGTGATGCTGTCGTTTTTGCGGCCCAGAAGCGCCTTTCGGCTTGTTACAGGCAGGTGATATCAACCCTGACCAAGAAGCCCACGGATGCCGGTCAAACATTTGCCCGCTACAATGCGTGCCTCGACCGTGACAAACCAGATAAAAAATATGTCCTTGCCCAAACATCACCTGGAACTGCTCAGCCCTGCCCGTGACGTGAGCATCGCTCGCGAGGCGATCCTGCATGGTGCCGACGCCATTTATATCGGTGGCCCGAGCTTCGGCGCCCGCCACAATGCCTGTAACGAAGTGAGTGAGATCGCCGGACTGGTGGAGTTCGCCCGGCGCTACCACGCCCGGGTGTTCACGACGATCAACACGATCCTGCATGACAATGAGCTGGAGCCAGCGCGCAAGCTGATCCATCAGCTCTACGATGCCGGCGTCGATGCGTTGATCGTCCAGGACCTTGGCGTGATGGAGCTGGATATTCCGCCCATTGAGCTGCACGCCAGCACCCAGACTGACATCCGCACCCTGGCACGGGCGAAGTTTCTTGACCAGGCAGGCTTCTCCCAACTGGTACTGGCCCGCGAGCTGAATCTGCAAGAGATTCGCGCCATCGCCGACGAGACCGATGCGGCCATCGAATTCTTCATCCATGGCGCGTTGTGTGTGGCGTTCTCCGGCCAGTGCAACATCTCTCACGCACAGAACGGTCGCAGCGCCAACCGTGGCGACTGTTCACAGGCCTGTCGTTTGCCGTACACCCTCAAGGACGACCAGGGCCGCGTCGTCGCCTACGAAAAACACCTGCTGTCGATGAAGGACAACAACCAGAGCGCCAACATTCGCGCGTTGGTGGAAGCCGGCGTTCGCTCATTCAAGATCGAAGGGCGTTACAAGGACATGGGCTATGTGAAGAACATCACGGCCTATTACCGCCAGCGCCTGGACGACGTTCTTGAAGATCGTCCGGACCTGGCCCGTGCGTCCAGTGGCCGCACTGCGCATTTCTTTGTGCCTGACCCGGACAAGACCTTCCACCGTGGCAGCACCGACTACTTTGTCACCGACCGCAAGGTCGACATCGGAGCCTTCGATTCACCGACTTTCACTGGCCTGCCAGTGGGCGTGGTGGAGAAGGTGGGCAAGCGTGACTTGCAGGTGGTGACCTCTGAGCCGCTGTCCAACGGCGACGGTCTCAACGTGCAGATCAAGCGCGAAGTAGTGGGTTTTCGCGCCAACATCGCCGAGCCCAAGGGTGAGTTCCTCGAAGAGGGCGAGAAGCGCTATCGCTACCGTGTCGAACCCAACGAGATGCCGGACGGGATGTACAAGCTGCGGCCCAACCATCCACTGAGCCGCAACCTGGACCATAACTGGCAGCAAGCCTTGCAGAAGACTTCCGCTGAACGTCGTATCGGTCTGGCCTGGGTCGCACAGCTGGACGAGCAGCGCCTGCAACTCACCGCCACCAGCGAGGAGGGCGTCAGTGCCAGCGTGTCCCTGGACGGTCCGTTCGGTCTGGCCAACAAGCCGGAGCAGGCCCTGGACCAACTGCGTGATCTGCTCGGTCAACTGGGCACCACCGACTACCACGCCACCGGCATCAAGCTGGAAGCAACCCAGGCGTTCTTCATCCCCAACTCGCAGCTCAAGGCCCTGCGTCGGGAAGTGATCGAAGCGCTGACCGCGGCCCGTCTGCTGGCCCACCCACGGGGTGGTCGCAAGGCCGAGACAAACCCGCCGCCGGTGTACCCGGAGTCGCACCTGTCGTTCCTGGCCAACGTCTACAACCAAAAGGCTCGCGACTTCTATCACCGTCACGGCGTCAAGCTGATCGATGCAGCCTTCGAGGCCCACGAGGAAACCGGAGAAGTGCCGGTGATGATCACCAAGCATTGCCTGCGCTTCTCCTTCAACCTTTGCCCCAAACAGGCCAAAGGGGTCACCGGCGTTCGCACCAAGGTCGCGCCGATGCAACTGGTGCACGGTGACGAGGTGCTGACGTTGAAGTTCGACTGCAAACCTTGCGAAATGCACGTGATCGGCAAGATCAAGGGCCACATCCTTGACCTGCCGCTACCGGGCAGCGTCGCGGAGCCGGTCGTCGGTTACATCAGCCCTGAAGATCTGCTCAAGACGATTCCTCGCGCGCCCCACTGAAAGGTGGGCTAGCCCGCATCAGGGACAGGGACGTTTCTTGATCGGTGTCAAACGGGTGGGGCGGGCAGCTCTGTATTCTGTGAAGCAACACTCGCGCGCCCTTGCGGATGAACGCGCGAGTTCCCATTGGGCCGAAGTTCACCGGCACTGGCGACACAATGGGATTGATGTTCCTCTCGCTGAGTCATCAGAGCCATCCCTCTCATGGTCTATCCCGTTTTTTTGACATTGCACCTGTTCGCCGCGCTGATCTTCATCGGCACGGTGTTCTTCGAAGTCCTGTTTCTGGAAAGCATCCGCAAGCAATTGCCCGACAGGGTAATGATGCTGGTCGAGCAGGGGATCGGTCGTCGAGCCCGGACGCTGATGCCGTGGGTGTTGCTGGTGTTGTTCGGCGCGGGGATCGGCATGGTCTGGCAGCGTTACTTGCCCGCTCTTGCCACGCCGCTGGCGTCTTCGTTCGGCACGTTGCTGATGGTGAAAATCGTCGTTGCCGTGAGTGTGCTCCTGCATTTTCTGGTTGCCATGATTCTGTTCAAAAGCGGGCGCATGAACGCTCGATACCTGCAGTTCATCCACGGCAGTCTGTTCTGCCATATGGTCGCCATCGTCTTGCTGGCCAAGGGCATGTTTTACCTGACGTGGTGACCGATGGTCGGCCTCTGCAAGCACTTGGCTGGCGGCTTGATACAAATCAAGGAGCGATGACTGCCGATCCCGGACACTGAAGATCTGCAGCCAGTCTGGGAGACCCGTCATGCTCGATTTCTTTCACAACCCTGGCGAGCTTGTCGCTCGGTGCGATCAGGGTGTGCTCGACCCCAACTGCCATGCCGATACGCAAAAGTTTCACAACGGCATCGGCTCTCTGGATTTGCTTCGTGCCTTGCGCGTCAGCCGCCAGAAACGCCGGCCGCTCTCCCTGAACTTGCGCCTGCCTTCCAGCCTCAAGCCATCCTTTTGCACCCTTGCTGATGCCTGCGGCGAGCAGGGCGCCATCGAGCAGTACCTGCGGCGTCTGGAACACGAGATCGACCTGGTCGGTTGCCACACCCATCCCGAGCAACGGGTCGAGCAATTTCACCTGGGCGGTGGAACGCCCACCATCGCCCATATTCAGCGACTGATGGGGCATTTGCGTCGCCGGTTCAACTTTCTGGCGCATGAGTCTGGCGACTACAGCGTTGAAGTGGATTTGCATCACACCGATTGGTCGACCATGGGCGTGCTGCGTGATCAGGGATTCAATCACGTCAGCATTGGTGTTCCGGACATCGACACCGAGTGCGAGATGTCCGTGGCTTGTTACCAGAATCCGGCACCGATCCATTCACTCATCGATGCCGCGCGCACGTTTGGTTATCGCTCCATCAATGTCGATCTGGGGTTTGGCCATGCCTGGCAAACGCCGGACAGTTTTGCGCTGAAGCTGACGACGATTATCGAGCTGGAGCCTGACCGCCTGATGGTGTTCGACTATGCACGGCCGCCACGCCGCTATCGGCCTGTGCTCGGTGACAAGGCCAGGGCGTTGTGCAGCCAGGACGACAAAGGCGCGATGCGTCAGATCTGCTTCGAGCAATTGCTTGCAGCGGGGTATCACTACATCGGCATGGGGCAGTTTGTCCGGCCCGATGATGACCTGGCGATCGCTCAGGAGCGGGGCCGCTTGAGCCGCACCTGCGACGGTTTCACCCGTCACGGCTATTGCGACCACATCGGGTTCGGTGTGGGCGCCATCAGCCGGATCGACGATTTGTACACGCAAAATACCGACGCCATTGAGCGCTATCAACGTCAGCTGGACAACGACCAGCTGCCGACAGCACGTGGCTGGCGTTTCGAGGCGGGGGAGCAGATCAGGCAAATGGTCATGGAGCGACTGGCGTGTGATCAGGAGCTGGATATCCGTGCCATCGAGCGGCGCTATGGGCTGGTGTTCCCCATGTATTTCTCATCCGTCTGGCCGTTGCTGGAGCAATTGAGTCGTGACGGTTTGATTGAATTGTCAGAGCGTTTCATCAGCATCCTTCCCGCCGGCCGGCAGGAAGTGGATGCTATCTGCAGCCTGTTTGAAAAGGAGGTGGACAGTGCAAAACATTAACCCACCTGCGAGTTGATTGATCATGAAGCCTTCATTCGATTTCAATCGTGCCCTGGTCGAAAAATATGACCGGCCCGGGCCGCGCTACACCTCTTACCCGACGGCGCCGCAGTTTCATCAGGCGTTTGCCGTTGACGACTATCAGCGTGCCGCCCACGACAGCAACCAGGCCGCTGTGCCGAAACCGTTGTCGGTGTACATCCACATTCCGTTTTGCAAAAGCCTTTGTTACTACTGCGCCTGCAACAAAATCATTACCCAAAAGACCCATCGGGCCGTCGAATACCTGACGTACCTCAAGCGTGAAATCGCCATGCAGGCCGCGCTGTTCGACAGCACGCGCAAGCTTACGCAACTGCATCTGGGCGGGGGCACACCGACGTATTTGACCCAGGAACAACTGGCCGACCTGATGGACTGCCTGCACCAGGCATTCGACATGGATGACAGCGACGACCATGAGTTTTCCATCGAGGTCGACCCGCGCACCATCAGCAGCGAACAGATCCATTCGCTGCGCCAATTGGGCTTCAATCGCCTGAGCTTTGGCGTGCAGGACTTCGATCCCGACGTCCAGGCGGCGGTCAATCGCCAGCAAAGTGAAGCGCAGATTTATGCGCTGGTCGCGGCGGCGCGCGAGGCGCAATTCAAGTCGATCAGCGTCGATCTGATTTACGGCCTGCCCCTGCAAACGGTGCAGAGTTTCGACGTCACACTCGCCAAGATCATTGCCCTGCGCCCGGACCGGATTGCTGCCTACAGTTATGCGCATCTGCCGGAGATGGTGCGCGCGCAACGGCTGATTCGCCCGGAGGACATGCCACCGCCGGAGCGCAAGCTGGAGTTGCTAGAACTGACCATTCGTCGTTTGACCGAGGCCGGTTATGTCTACATCGGCATGGACCATTTCGCCTTGCCGGATGACGAACTGGCACTGGCCCGCGCCCATGGCACGCTGCAACGCAATTTCCAGGGGTACTCGACCCATGCCGACTGCGACTTGATCGGCCTCGGGGTGTCTTCGATCGGCAAGGTCGGCGACAGCTACAGCCAGAGCGTCAAGGAGCTTTCGCAGTACTACGCGCGCATCGATCAAGGTCTGCTGCCGGTGCATCGGGGTTATCGCCTGAGCGCTGACGACCTGTTGCGCCGCGAAGTGATCAGCGACCTGATGTGCCATGGCCGGATCGATTTCGCCAAGTTCGAAGCACGTCACGCGATCTGCTTCACCGAGTATTTCGCCGAATCATTGGCCCAACTCGGCGAGCACGTTCGCGACGGGCTCTTGCAGATTCACCGTGACGAGCTGGTGCTGTTGCCGCAAGGGCATTTGATGATGCGCAGCGCCGCGATGGCGTTTGATGCCTACTTGGGCGATCAGCAAAAAGGCCAGTTTTCGCGCACTGTTTGAGACATTCGGGCGCTCTGGCACGGGGATTGTCGGCAAGTTGATTTCAATCAAGGGACGGGGGCGCAATGCTCCCTAACATGACCGCAGACCCTTTGAAATCAGCCTGCTCATGACAATCTCTTCGCCTTCGATACCTGGCAGCCTGCGCATCTGGAGCGTTGGTCTGGTGGTGACGGTCTTGCTGATACTCGCGATGTTCGCGGTGGTTGAGGCCAAGTCATACGGCGACATCGAGCAGCAGCGCATCGAGAAGGTCTTTCCGCAGACCGATTCGGTTTCCGCAGCGGAAGGCCCGTTCAAGGTGCGGACGATATCAGCGGCCGGCAAGGTCATCGGTTATGTCTTCCAGAGCCTGGACGTGGTGGACATTCCGGCCTACTCGGGCAAGCCGATCAATACCCAGGTGATCCTCGACACCGCCGGTGTGATTCAGGATGCCTACGTCCTGGAACACCATGAGCCGATTCTGCTGATCGGTATCCCCGAAGAAAAACTCCACGGTTTCAGCGCCCGCTACACAGGGATCAAGGTCAGCCAGCGAGTGGTTGTCGGCCACTCCAGTGACCCGAGTGCGGTCACCGTGGATGCCATCGCCGGCGCAACCGTCACCGCCATGGTGGTCAATGAGGTCATCATGCGGGCCGCCCATGAAGTGGCCGTATCGCTCAAGCTGATCGAGGACAAGGGGGCAGTGGCGAGCAAGCCCGCCACCGTGCGCCAGGACTTTTTCGAGCCCGCCACCTGGGAGCAACTGAGCGGAAACGGCGCCATCCGCCGCTTGAACCTGACCCGTGGACAGGTCGATGCCGCCTTCAAGGGCACCGAGGCCGAAGGCGTCGACACGGCCGCGCTTGACCAGGTCGATGACACCTTTATCGAGCTGTACACCGCCGACCTGAACCCGCCGACCATCGGCCGCGCGCTGCTGGGTGACATTCAATACCGTGTCCTCATGCAAGACCTCAAGCCCGGCGAGCAAGCCATTGCTGTATTGGGACGCGGCATGTATTCGTATAAAGGCTCGGGTTACGTGCGCGGCGGGATTTTCGACCGGGTGCAATTGCGCCAGTTCGGCAATGTCATCAGCTTTCGCGACATGGACCATCAGCGCCTCTCTGACGTGTTCGCCAAGGGCATGCCCGAGTTCGATGAGATGTCGGTGTTCATTGTGCGCAAGCAGGCGGGTTTCGATCCGGGATCGCCCTGGTCCCTGGAGTTGCTGGTACGGCGTCAGACCGGTCCGGTCAGCGGCATGTTCAGCAGCTTCGAACTGTCTTATCAATTGCCCGAGCAATACCTTGAGCGCCCCGCACCGAGTGCCGAAGAACTGGCCGCCATCGAGGAAGCCAACCGGCCGATGTGGTTGACGATCTGGTATCAGAAACACTTCCAGGTCGGCGTACTCGCCACCGCGTTGTTGCTGCTGACCGCGATCCTGTTCCTGCAGGACAAGTTCACCCGCCGCCCGCATTTCCTGCACTGGCTGCGTCGCGGTTACCTGATCTTCACCGTGGTGTTCCTCGGCTGGTATGCGCTGGGGCAGCTGTCGGTGGTCAATGTCCTGACCTTTGTCCATGCGTTGTTCGAGCACTTTCGCTGGGAGCTGTTTCTCACCGACCCGCTGATTTTCATGCTGTGGGTGTTCACCGCCGCGAGCATTCTGTTGTGGGGGCGTGGGGTGTTCTGCGGGTGGTTGTGCCCGTTCGGTGCCTTGCAAGAACTGATCAACGAAGCCGCGCGCAAGCTGAAAATCCCCCAGTACGAATTGCCCTTCGCGGTGCATGAGCGGTTGTGGGCGATCAAGTACATCATTTTGCTGCTGCTGTTCGGTATCTCCCTCGAATCCATGTCCACCGCCGAACTGTTCGCCGAAGTGGAACCGTTCAAGACCGCCATCACCCTCAGGTTCGACCGCCAATGGTGGTTTGTCCTTTACGCGGTGGCGCTGCTGGTCATCAACATCTTCACGCGCAAAGTCTATTGCCGCTACATCTGCCCGTTGGGTGCCGCGTTGGCGATCCCGACCAAGCTGCGCCTGTTCGACTGGCTCAAGCGCCGCAAGGAATGCGGCAACCCCTGCCAGTTGTGCGCCAAAGAATGCGAGATCCAGGCGATTCACCCCGATGGCCGGATCAATGCCAACGAGTGCCACTACTGCCTCGATTGCCAGATGACTTATCACAACGAACACAAATGCCCGCCGCTGATCAACAAGCGCAAGAAGCGCGGCAAACCGGCACCTGTGGCGGCGCAACTGATACCTGTCGTGGAAGTGGCCGCCCCTGAATGATGTGCCCCCTTGCGGGAGCGAGTTCTACCCGCACACCGTTTTATCCCTTCAAGGAGTACGCAGCATGACTGACACAGAATCCACAAAACCGGTGCAGGAAGAAGAGCACACCGGACTCAGCCGTCGCGGTTTTCTCGGTAGCAGCGCCGTCACCGGGGCGGTGCTGGCAGGGGCCACGACATTGGGCGGGGCGGTGTTCAGCCGCGAGTCATGGGCGGCTGCGGTCAAGGATGCGCAGGCGAAAACCCATGTCGGCCCCGGCGAGCTGGACGAATACTACGGCTTCTGGAGCGGCGGTCATCAGGGCGAAGTGCGGGTGCTGGGCGTGCCGTCGATGCGCGAGCTGATGCGTATTCCGGTGTTCAACGTCGACTCGGCCACCGGTTGGGGCCTGACCAACGAAAGCAAGCGCATCATGGGCGACAGCGCGAAGTTCCAGAATGGCGATTGCCATCACCCGCACATCTCCATGACGGACGGCAAGTACGACGGCAAGTACCTGTTCATCAACGACAAGGCCAACTCCCGTATCGCGCGCATCCGCCTGGACATCATGAAGTGCGACAAGATGCTCACGGTGCCGAACGTGCAAGCCATTCACGGCCTGCGCCTGCAAAAAGTGCCGTACACCAAGTACGTGTTCGCCAACGCCGAGTTCGTCATTCCGCACCCCAATGACGGCCACACCTTCGACCTGCAAGACAAGAACAGCTTCACCATGTTCAACGCCGTCGATGCCGAAAAAATGGAAATGGCGTTTCAGGTGATCGTCGACGGCAATCTGGACAACGCCGACATGGACTACACCGGCAAGTACGCCGCGTCCACCTGCTACAACTCGGAGAAGGCCTACGACCTCGGCGGCATGATGCGCAACGAGCGCGACTGGGTCGTGGTGTTCAACATTCCGCGCATCGAAGCCGCGATCAAGGCCGGCAAGTTCATCACCCTGGAAAACTCGAAAGTGCCGGTGGTCGACGGTCGTAAAACCGATGGCAAGGACTCCGAATTCACCCGTTACATCCCGGTGCCGAAGAACCCCCACGGCCTCAACACCTCATCCGATGGCAAGTACTTCATTGCCAACGGCAAGCTGTCGCCAACCGTATCGATGATCGCCATCGACCGCCTGGACGACCTGTTCGCCGATAAATTCAAGGACCCGCGCGAAGTCATCGCCGCCGAGCCGGAACTGGGCCTGGGCCCGTTGCACACCACCTTCGACGGTCGCGGCAACGCCTACACCACGCTGTTCATCGACAGCCAGGTGGTGAAGTGGAACATGGCGGACGCGGTACGTGCCTACAAGGGCGAGAAGGTCAATTACATCAAGCAAAAACTCGACGTGCATTACCAGCCCGGCCACAACCACGCGTCGCTGACCGAAACCAGTGAGGCGGACGGCAAGTGGCTGGTGGTGTTGTGCAAATTCTCCAAGGACCGCTTCCTGCCGACCGGGCCGCTGCACCCGGAAAACGACCAGTTGATCGATATTTCCGGCGAAGAAATGAAGCTGGTGCACGACGGCCCGGCGTTTGCCGAACCGCACGATTGCATCCTCGCGCGGCGGGATCAGATCAAGACGCAAAAAATCTGGAACCGTAACGACCCGTTCTTCGCCGCCACCGTGGAGCTGGCCAAGAAGGATGGCATCAACCTGGAGACCGACAACAAGGTGATCCGCGACGGCAATCATGTGCGGGTCTACATGACCTCCATGGCGCCGGCGTATGGCTTGACCGAGTTCACCGTCAAGCAGGGCAACGAAGTGACCGTGACCATCACCAACATCGACCAGATCGAGGACGTGTCCCACGGTTTCGTCATGACCAACCACGGCGCGAGCATGGAGATCAGCCCGCAGCAAACCTCGTCCATCACCTTCACCGCCGACAAGGCCGGCCTGCATTGGTATTACTGCAGCTGGTTCTGCCATGCGCTGCACATGGAAATGGTCGGCCGCATGAAGGTCGAGCGGGCCTGACGGTTGAGCATCGACAGGAGCGGACCGATGACCGACATCAAGGGAAACCCGATCAAGGTGATCGCGCTTGCGCTCCTGCTGATGCCCTGCAGCGTGCTGGCGGTGCAACCCATTACCACGCTGCCGTTGCGCCTTGACGCCGAGCAACGCTGGCACGTGCCGGCGGGCGAATACCGTGGCTCGTTCAGCGTCGATCAACCGATGCAGATTGTGTGCGAGCCCGGCGCGGTTTTTCAGGCGCAAGGGCAGGGCAACGGGGTGATTGTCAGCGCACCGGACGTCGGGATCGAGGGCTGCACTTTTCTGGACTGGGGGCATGACCTCACGGCCATGAATGCGGCGGTGTTCCTCCAGCCCAAGGCCCGTGGCGCGGTGATCAAAGGCAATCGACTGCAAGGTCAGGGATTCGGGATCTGGGTCGATGGGACTCAGGATGCGAGCCTGATCGACAACCGCATCCAGGGCGATCCGGCGATGCGTTCACAGGATCGCGGTAACGGCATTCACCTGTATGCAGTACATGGCGCCAGGGTCATCGGCAACCAGGTGCGCGACACCCGCGATGGCATCTACATCGACACCTCCAACGGCAACCTGCTGCAAGGCAATACCCTGGAAGACCTGCGTTACGGCGTGCATTACATGTTCGCCAACGACAACCAGTTGATCGGCAACACCACCCGCCGCACCCGCACCGGCTACGCCCTGATGCAAAGCCGCAAGCTCACGGTGATCGGCAACCGCTCCGAACAGGATCAGAACTACGGCATCCTGATGAACTACATCACCTATTCAACTTTGCGCGACAACTTCGTCACCGACGTGCGCGACGGTTCGACCGGCGACAGCATGATCAGCGGCGCCGAGGGCAAGGCGCTGTTCATCTACAACTCGCTGTTCAACCGCATCGAACACAACCACTTCGAGCACAGCGCCGTGGGCATTCACCTCACCGCCGGCTCCGAAGACAACCGCATCGCCGACAACGCGTTTGTCGGCAACCAGCGCCAGGTCAAATACGTCGCCACCCGCTTGCAGGAATGGTCGGCGGATGGCCGGGGCAATTACTGGAGCGACTATCTGGGCTGGGACCGCAACAACGATGGCCTGGGCGATATCGCCTACGAACCCAACGACAACGTCGACCGCCTGCTGTGGCTGTACCCGCAGGTGCGGCTGTTGATGAACAGCCCAGGGATTGAACTGCTGCGCTGGGTGCAAAGGGCGTTTCCGGTGATGAAATCGCCGGGCGTACTCGACAGCCATCCGTTGATGAAATCCACCACGCACACCCTGACCAAGGAGCCCGTCACATGAATGTCGTCGATCTGGAAGGCGTCAGCCAGCGTTATGGGCACACCACGGTGTTGCATCAGTTGAGCCTGAGCCTGGCCGAAGGCGAAGTGCTGGGTTTGTTCGGGCACAACGGCGCGGGCAAGACCACCAGCATGAAACTGGTGCTCGGTTTGCTGCAGGCCAGCGAAGGGCAGGTCAGGGTGTTTGGCCGCTTGCCCAGTGATCCGAATGTCCGGCGCCTGCTCGGCTATTTGCCGGAGAACGTGACGTTTTATCCGCAAATGAGCGGCCTGGAAACCTTGCGTCATTTCGCGCGACTCAAAGGGGCCGCGTTCGCTCAGGTGGACGGGCTGCTGGAGGAAGTTGGCCTGGCAGGGGCGGCGCATCGACGGGTCAAGACCTACTCCAAAGGCATGCGCCAGCGCCTCGGGCTGGCGCAAGCCTTGCTCGGCGAACCGCGCCTGTTGCTGCTCGACGAGCCGACGGTCGGCCTCGATCCCATCGCCACTCAAGACCTGTATCGGTTGCTCGACCGTCTACGCAGCCAGGGCACCAGCGTCATTCTCTGCTCTCACGTTTTGCCGGGGGTCGAGGCGCATATCAATCGTGCGGCGATCCTGACCCAGGGGCGTCTGCTGGCCCTCGGCAGTCTGCGCAGCCTGCGCGAGGAAGCCGGGTTGCCGACGCTGATTCGCGCCAACGGGCTCAAGCATGCCGGCCCCTTGCAGGCCTCGTGGAACATCGCCGGGCATGTCACTCAACGTTGGGGCGTGGAGGGCCTCGAAGTGGCCGCGCTCAATGGCAGCAAACTGGGCCTGTTGCGCCAGTTGCTCAATGAGGACGAGCCGGCTGACGTGGAAATCACTCCACCGTCCCTGGAAGACCTCTACCGCTATTACATGGGACGGGCCGCTGCGACCCACAGTGGAGAGATTCTATGAACCCGATCTGGAACATGGCCCGCAAGGAATTCAATGACGGTTTGCGCAACCGCTGGTTGTTGGCGATCAGCCTGTTGTTCGCGGTGCTGGCCACCGGCATTGCCTGGCTGGGCGCGGCGGCGTCCGGTCAGTTGGGCTTTACCTCGGTGCCCGCGACCATCGCCAGCCTGGCCAGCCTGGCGACGTTCCTGATGCCGCTGATTGCCTTGATGCTGGCGTATGACGCCATTGTCGGCGAGGACGAAAGCGGCACCTTGCTGCTGTTGTTGACCTATCCGCTGGGGCGCGGGCACATCCTGCTCGGCAAGTTCATTGGCCACGGGTTGATCCTGGCGCTGGCGACGCTGATCGGTTTCGGCTGCGCGATGCTCGCGATTGCCGTGCTGGTGGACGACGTCGAGCTGAACCTGCTGCTCTGGGCCTTCGGACGATTCATTGTGTCGTCGACGCTACTGGGCTGGGGCTTCCTGGGGCTGGCTTATGTGCTGAGCAGCGTGGCAGCCGAGAAATCCACGGCCGCCGGTTTGGCGCTGGGCGTGTGGTTCTTTTTCGTGCTGGTGTTCGACCTGGCGCTGCTCGCCCTGCTGGTGCTCAGCGAAGGGCACTTCAACCCGAAGGTGCTGCCCTGGTTACTGCTGTTCAATCCCGCCGACCTTTATCGCTTGATCAATCTTTCCGGCTTTGACGCCGTCGCCAGTACCGCTGGCGTGCTGACCCTGGGCAGCGATTTGCCTGTGCCGGGCTCGATGCTCTGGCTCTGCCTGCTGTTGTGGGTGGCGGCGCCGTTGGGTACGGCCTGGCTGCTGTTCCGTCGACGGGCGACTTGAATTCTTACTTTGGTTTTTTGGAGCACCTGATGATGAGAACGCTTGATTGGAAGACGCTGCGCAACCTGGCGGGCCTGATGGTCTGTGTGCTGCTGACGGCGTGTGACAAACCCGTGCAAGCCAGCTACAGCGATGCCCCCAGCGCCTTTCATCCCAGTGATGAGTGCCATGTCTGCGGCATGATCATCGACGGCTTTCCCGGCCCCAAGGGTGAAGTGGTCGAGCACAGCGGCATCAAGAAATTCTGCTCCACGGCGGAAATGATCGGCTGGTGGTTGCAACCGGAAAACCATCATGGCGATGCCAGGCTGTATGTCCACGACATGGAGCACAGCCCTTGGAATTCGCCGGATGACACCCGGCTGATCGATGCCAAAGATGCGTATTACGTGGTAGGCACCCGGCTCAAGGGGGCGATGGGTGTGGTGTTGGCGTCGTTCTCCAGCCAGCAGGCGGCTGAAAAACTGGCCACGGAGCAGGGCGGTCGCGTGCTGCGGTTCAGCGAGATCGATCAGTCGGTGCTGCAGCAACCGGCCATGTCGCACTCGACTCATTGAACTGTCGATCCATTGAGAAAATCTGATCGCCGTCAAGTCGGTATTTTTGCATCTGTTCAAAGATAGGGGCCCGCCAGGTCCCCAGTGCTTGGCATCGACGATGCCCAGGAGAACATGATGCAAACCGAGTTTCAGGATCGTTTGGCCGTGATCACCGGCGCCAGTTCCGGGATTGGCCTGGCCTTGTGCGCGGCGCTTTTGCCGCGTGGGGTCAGGGTGTTGGCGATGTCGCGCACCGTCGGTGACTTGCCGGCCTTGCAGCAGATCTATGGTGAACGGCTGCAATGGTGTGCCGGGGACGTTACCTGCGAGGACGATCTGCAAGGGTTGGCCCGGCGGGCGGCGACGTTGGGGCGGGTGGATTATCTGGTGCCCAACGCCGGCATTGCCGAAATGGCCGACAGCCTGGACATGCCGGCCTTTCAGCGGCAATGGGCGGTCAATGGTGCGGGTGCGTTGAACACCCTGGCGGCGATGCGTGGTGAGTTGGCGAACCCGGCGTCGGTGGTGTTTGTCGGCAGCTTCCTGACGGGTTCGAGTTTTCCCGGTCTGGCGGCTTGCATTGCCAGTAAGGCCGCACTCGCGGCACAGGCGCGCACTTTGGCGGTGGAGTTTGCCCGTTACGATGTGCGCATCAACCTGGTCTCGCCGGGGCCGACCGCGACCTCGATGTGGGACAACCTGGGCTTGAGTGATGGTGAGCTTGACGATGTTGCTGACACGCTTGGCAAGCGTCTTTTGCCGGGGCATTTTCTTGATGCGTCTGCGGTGGCCAACGTGATTATTTTTCAGCTGTCCCAGGGGGCGCGGGGGGTTTATGGGCAGGACTGGAAGGTTGATAACGGTTATACGTTGGGCTGACGGGGGGGATCGGGGTACATATCCATTTCTGCGGTAACGGCGGCTTATGGTTTCGCTCTTACAGCGACTCACTTTTCCAAACGCCGAAAAGTAAGCAAAAGGCTTTGCCCCTGACGTACGGTGCCTCGCTAAGGCTCGGCATACCCTCGCTCCGGTCCTGCTCCGTGGGCCCGCCGCCATCGGCCATCCATGGCCGGGGGCGGCTAACCCGGCATCCATGCCGGGTTGCCCACTGCGCAGAACCTCCACTCGGCCTTCCGACGGGGCAGATCAAAATCAAAAGCCAAAGCAAAGCAACAGCAGCAGACGCGGTAATTGGCCATGACACCAATCAACTGTAGGAGCCGGCTTGCTGGCGATAGCGTCCGTCCAGCCAATAAATGCGTCGACTGACCCACCGCTATCGCCAGCAAGCCGGCTCCTACAGTTGATCGTATTTATCCAAACACCTATGCATTTCCCTTGTAGGAGCCAGCTTGCTGGCGATGGACGTCAACGATAACGCGGGCTGTCTGAATGAACGCGTTGCCCGGTCGTTTTTCGCGGGCAAGCCTCGCTCCTACAGGGAACCGCGTACGTTTTTGATTTTCACCACTCATCAGGCCGAGCGTTAGCTCGCCTTCCGCTTTTGATCTGAGCGCCCCCTCGAGAGGCCGAGCGCAGGTTCTGCGTAGTGGGCAACCCGGCATGGATGCCGGGTTAGCCGCCCCCGGCCATGGATGGCCGATGGCGGCGGGCCCACGGAGCAGGACCGGAGCGAGGGCATGGCGAGCCTTAGCGAGCCACCGAACGAAAGGGGCAAGAGCCCTTGGTTACTTGGGGCTCTTCCAAGTGACTCGCCGTAAGGGCGAAACCGCCAGCCGCCATCACCAAAAAAACGGATATACACCCAACCCCTAATGCGAAGTCCCCTCCACAAACTCGATCTTGTTGCCAACGTTGTACTTGCCCGACGGCTTGTTCATCGGGATACGCTTGATCTCCTCAAGCGTGTCACTGTCATAAACAATCAGCGCCCCATCAGTGGCCCAAATACTCAGCAGCAAGTGCCGACCATCGCGAGTGAACTCGACGTGCGCCGCCGTCTTGCCAGGCATCGGACGCAAGGTACGAGCGATTTCCAGAGTCTGTTTGTCGATCAAATGAATCGCATCGTTGTCCGGCCCGAAGAACACATCCGTCCAGGCATACCGCGAGTTGACGTGACTGCGCATGAAAAACCCCGGCCCCAACGTCGGGATTTCCTTGATCAACTTCCAGGTCTTGAAATCGATGACAGAGATCAGCCCCTTGCTGATGTTCGGCGTGGCAAACACCCACTGACCGTTGCGTTTCCAATAGGTCCCGGACCCCAGGTGCGGCATGCCCGGCAACGGAATGTCGGTGACTACCTTGCCACTGTCGAGGTCGATCACCTGACCACCTTTGGCCTTGCGCGACGTGGCCAGCAACTGCTTGTAGTCCGGTGAAAAGGAAAAGTCGTCGAGCATGTCCTCAGCCTCGATCCGTCGCGGTTCGAAGTCCGGAGTCCCGGCGCTCGACAGTTCCCAGACTTCCTTCACGTCCTTGAGCGCGACGATGAAACTGTCCCGTGGCGGCGCGGTGTAGACCGCGCTGACCCGTGACGCCGTGCCGTCCTGGCCGATGGCTGGAATGGTTTTGACCAGCGACAGATCGCGGGCATCCAGCACGACAAGATTGCCCGGCAAATAGTTACCCACCAACACCCAGCGACCATCCTTGCTCACCGCCAGGTTCCGGGTGTTGAGCCCGGCGCGGACCTCGGCGATCAGTTTCAGGTTGTGCAGGTCGTACAGGCTGACCCAGCCATCGCGTGAGGCGACGTAGACGAAGCGCCCGTCCGGCGAGAACTTCGGCCCGCCATGCACGGCAAAGTGCGAGGTAAACCGCGCCAGCACCTCGAAACGATCGCCGTCGAGGATGTTGATGTGGTGATCGCCAGCTTCCACCACCACGAACAGGTTCAGCGGATCGGCGCCATGCTGGGGCGTGGTGGGCAGCTTGCTGATGTCGGCGAGCATCGAGTGACTGCCGCGAATATCGTCGTTGCTCCAGGTCGGCGGGGTGGCGGGCGGTTGCTGAAGGTAGCTCACCAGCGCGTCGATCTGCGCCGGGTTGAACACGTTGGCAAACCCGGCCATCTGGCTTGCGGGGCGGCCGTTCTGGATCACGCTGCGGATTTCATCGGGTTTGATCCGGCTCAGACTCTCTGGCAACAACGCCGGCCCGGTACCGCCGAAACGGTTGGCGCCATGGCAGCTTTGGCAATGCTGGCGGTAGTCGTTCGCGGCGTGTTCAAGTGCCGGATCAGCGGCGCCAGCGACAGCACTGACCCATAACAACGGCAGCAGCAGCCCGCGCTTCATAGCGCCACCTTGCCGTGCCGTTGCAACGCCTGGACAGGATAAAAGCGCGCCGGGTATTCCATCGGTTGTGCCGCGAACAGATCGACCACCTTGCCGATCACCGTCAGCGTCGGGATACCGGGCGGGCACTCCAGCGCCAACGTCGGCAGTTGGTGCAACAAACCACGGGCAACGTGCTGGTCGGGGCGCGTGCCGTTGCTGACCAGCGCTGCCGGTGTGTCGGCCGACAACCCGGCCTCGATCAGGTGCTTAGCGATAACCCCGAGGTTCGATAAGCCCATGTAAAACACCAGGGTCTGGCTGCTGTCGGCCAGATCGCGCCAAGGCAGTTTCAACTCGCCGTCGTGTTGCAAGTGGCCGGTGATGAATCGACAGGAATTGACCAGGTCCCGGTGCGTCAGCGGGATGCCGGCGTAAGCGCTGCACCCGGACGCGGCGGTGATGCCCGGCACCACCTGGCAGTCGATGTTGCGCTGCAGCAGATACTGCAACTCCTCGGCGCCGCGACCGAAAATGAACGGGTCGCCACCCTTGAGCCGGACCACGCGTTGCCCTTGCTCGGCGAGGTCGGCCAGCAGCTCGTTGATTTGTTCCTGGGGCAGGCTGTGGCAGCCGCTGGCCTTGCCGACGTAATGCCGGGCGCAAGTGAGGGGGATCAGCGTCAGCAGGTCGGGGCTGATCAGACGGTCGTAAACCACGGCGTCGGCCTGCATCAACAGGCTCCAGGCGCGCAGGGTCAGCAGGCGTGGATCGCCGGGACCCGCGCCGACCAGGGCGACTTCGCCCGGTCTGAACAGGGACGCAAGTGCGGCCGGTAAAATAATCGATGGGTACATGGGACGTCCTTGGTTCTTCATCAGGTTGGCCGGGGCTTGCCAGGCGGATGCTTCAGTGCATGACGCAAGGGATTGTCGTGATGGGCGGCACACCGATTTCTTCATCGCTGAGGTGGCAACCGGGGTCCTGCCCCCACAGATCGCCTTCGGCCCAGGCGCGGGTTCGGGTGTTGCCGTTGCAGATGTCCAGCCAGCGGCATTGGCCACAGCGGCCGCCGACGGCGCGCGGATGCGCCCGCAGCTGTTGCAACAAAGTGTCCGGCCGGTCCAGCCAGAGCGTGCGAAACGGCGTGTGCCGCACGTTGCCCACCGAGTGCTGCCACCAATAGGTGTCCGGGTGCACTTCGCCGGTGTTGTCGATGTTGGCGATGCCGCTGCCCGAGGCATTGCCGCCCCAGGCGCGCAGCATGTGTTCCAGGCGCGGGTAATGTTCGGGCAGATGCAGCCCCACCCATTGCAGCAACAGAACCGCGTCGGCATCGTTGTTGCCGCTGACGAAATCGCTGTCGCGACCCTGCGCGATGTCTTCCCAGGCGCGTTCGAAAATCTGCGTCATCGCCTCGCGGCTCATCTGTTGCCGGGCGTCGAGCTGGCGGCTGCGTTTGCCGCGACCGCTGTAGTTGAGGTGCGACAGGTAAAACTTTTGCACGTCGTACTCGCGCATCAGCGCCAGCAATTGGGGAAGCTGCGCATGGTTTTCCTGGGTCAGGGTGGTGCGCAGGCCGACCCGAATACCTTGTTCGCGACAGAGGCGGATCGCCCGCATGGAGCTGGCAAAACTGCCCTTGAGTTGGCGGAAGGCGTCATGGGTGGCTTCCAGTCCATCGATGCTGATCCCGACATAGTCGAAATTCGCCGCACGGATCTGCGTGATGTTGTGCTCATCGATCAGCGTGCCGTTGGTGGACAAGGCAACAAAGAAACCCTTGGCGCGGGCGTAGGCGCTGAGCACAAACAGATCGTCACGCAGCAGCGGCTCACCGCCGGACAGGATGAGCACTTTCACCCCGGCATCGCGCAGATCATCGATCACGCTCAGTGCGGCGGGCGTATCCAGTTCATCGCGAAAGACACTGTCGGCCGAGGTCGCGTAGCAGTGTTTGCAAGTCAGGTTGCAGCGCCGCAGCAGGTTCCAGATCACCACGGGCGGCCGGTTGCTGCCCGGTGGGCTGGTTCTGGGGGCGGGCGCCTGGCCGGCCAGCGCACGCAGGTATTGGCTGATCCTTAACATGCAACTCTCCTTGAGTCGGCGCGCCTTCAATGCGTTGCGGGTGGCAGGCGCAATCCGGTTTTTTTCAGGATGCGGCTGCTCACCAGCATCTCGTCGGCGGCACAGGCATCGCCCAGCAAGTAGCGCAGGTGTTCGCGGTAGCTGTCGATTTCCTCGCTGCTGCGACCGTGCACCATGGCAAACAGGTTGTAGCGCCAGTCCTCACGGCGCGGGCGTCGATAGCAATGGCTGACGAAGGGCTGCGCACCGATCAGCGCGCCGAGGCGCGGCATGTCGGCGTCGCGCACATCCCAGACCGTCATGCCGTTGTAGCGATAACCCAGGCGATAGTGGTTGGGGACGGCGGCGATGCGCCGGATGGCGCCCTCGGCCTGCAAGCGCTTGAGCAAGTCCAGGGTGGATTCGATGCTCAAGTCCAGCTGCTCGGCGAGCCAGGCCCAAGGGTCGTCCAGTAAGGGCAGGCCGGTCTGGGTCAGCTCGATCAGGCGATGGGCCAGGGTGTCTTCAGACCGGGAAATACAAACCGACATGGTAGGTCTCCTCTTTGGGCAGATTCAGCAGCGGCAAGCCGGTCAGGGATTCAATGCGCTGCAGGGTCTCGGCAATGCCTTGTTCGGTCGGGCAACCGAGCACAAACCACATGTTCCAGGCGTGTTCGCGTCGATAGTTGTGGGCCACTTCCGGCAGGGCGTGCAGTTGCTCGGCGACGTCTTCGAAGCGTTCTTCCGGCACCGCCAGCGCCGCGAGCGTGAAGGCACCGCCCAGCCGTTCAATGTCGAACATCGGGCCGAAGCGCGTGAGCACGCCGTCCTCCAGCAGTGCGTGGAGCCGATCGAGCAGTTCACTGCTGCTGCTTTGCAGTTCGGCGGCCAGTACTTTCCAGGGATGGCGCACCAGCGGCAGGCCCAGTTGCAAGCGGTTGATCAGTCGACGGTCGAGGTCATCCACGGTCGGAGGCTCCTGTTGATGAAGGCGCAAAGCGCCCGCCGCATTGTTTGAAGGCGTGGGTGCTGAACAGCAGTTGGTGGGGCAGGTCGCTCAGCAGGTGTTCTTCGAGCAGCGCCTGAATGTGCGCCGCAACTTGATCGCGTTGGCGACCGTGAACCATGCAGAACAGGTTGTATCGCCAGTCAGGCAGGCGTCGCGGCCGCTGATAGCAGAGGGTGATGCCGGGCGCTCGCCCCAGGCGCTGGCCGACTTCGTCGATCAACGCATCCGGAATGTCCAGCACCAGCATTGCGTTGGCGGTAAAGCCCAGTGCGCGATGGTTGAGCACCAGGCCAACCCGGCGGAACAACCCTTGTTCGTGCCACTGGTGCATTTGCGCGAGCACCTGGTTTTCCTCGGCGTTGATCCGTTCGGCGAGTGCCTGATAAGGACGCGAGACCAGCGGCAACCCGCCTTCCAGGTGCCGACGCAGGGCCAGTGCCTGTTTGGGATTCAATGGCGCTTTCATCGGCTTTCTCCCAGGGCAAAGCCGAGGTCGATGCGGTAAGCGGTCAACATCGGCAGGTCCAGTGGGGTGAGGCCGGTGTCGTACTCCAGTTCTTCGAGAATGCGCTCGATGTGTTGGCGATCGGGCCCGGTCAACACAAACCACAGGTTGTAGTGATGCTCGCGCGCATAGTTGTGATTGACCTCGGGGTATTGGCTGACGCGCTCGGCGACCTGATGCAGGCGTTCGGCGGGCACGGCGAGGGCGGCGAGGGTGCTGGCGCCGGCACGGCTGTGGTCGAACACCGGGCCGATCCGCGACAAGGCCCCGGCCAGTTCCAGGCGTTGCAGGCAGGCGATCACTTGCGACTCGCTGCAACCCAACACCTGGGCCATTTCACGATAAGGTTCCGGGCACAGCGGCATGCCATGCTGGAAGCGATCAATCAGTTGGCAGGCAAGCAGGTCGAGGTCCATTTCAATAGCCCATTTTTTGTGCGCGGCTGCTGAAGAAGATGCCGCTCGGTGCAGTGGCCGGCAGGGTGCTCAGCTGTTTCAGGCTGTACGGGTCCCAGACCTGAACCTGATTGCCGTCGCGTAACGACAGCCACAGCTGATCGCCGCGTGCGGTGAATTCCATGTGCAGCACCGCCGGGCCCGGTCGCAGGTCGGCGACCACGGCGTGGGTTTCGGTGTCGATCACCTGGACCCGATCGTTGTCCGGGTAGGCGAAATTGACCCACAGTTGCCGACCGTCCGGGCGCGAGGTGACGAACACCGGTTGGCCGGCCACGGGGATCACGGCGCTCTGCTGCCAGGTGCGCGAATCCATCACCAACACTTGATGGCGACCGACAGCGGGAACGAAGGCCTGATGGTCGGCGACGGCCCAGCCCTCAAGGTGCGGCATTTTGTAGACCGGCAGTTTTGCCTGGCCGCGTCCGTAATCACCGAGCACCCGCTTTACCCCGCGCTCGGGATGCCAGAGGTCGAGTTGCGCCATGCCGTCTTCGCCGAACAGGCCGGCCATGTAGTAGCGCCCGTCCGGGGTGATCAGCGCGTCGTAGGGTTGCTCGCCGATGTCGGTGAAGCGGCTGATCTGCGGGGTGGTGCCCTGGCTGAAATCCAGGGTCCAGATCTCGCCGGTGTCGAACAGGCTGAACACAAAACGCTGGCCGGGCGCGTCGACCAGGCCGACCACGCGGGAACGCTTGCTGCCATCGGCCAGCGGGGTGGCGGGAATGTCGGCCACCAGCTGCAAGGTTTCGGCATCAAAGACCTTGACCCCGCCGGGCACGTAGTTGGACACGGCGATCAATTTGCCGTCCTGACTGATGGCGCCGCCGATGCTGTTGCCGCCCTGGATCACTCGGTGATCGATGCGTCGGGTCAGCAGGTCGATCTTGCTCAGACCACCGTCGCGGCCGAACACATAGGCAAAGCGCTGGTCGCGGGAGAACACCACCGAGGCGTGGGACAGGTCGCCCAACCCTTCGAGTCGGGCCAGCGAAGTGCGATTGTCGCTTTCGATGATTTGCAGGCTGCCGGTGGCGCGTTCCACCACCACGCCCAAGTCGCCGGTGCCACGCAAGGGTGGCTGAGCGCAGGCGGACAATAACAGCCCGGTCGCCGCTGACAGCAGGATTGAACGGATCATGGTGCGGGATATCCCTGGAGAAGAAGATCGATCAGCCAACGGATGTCGGCGGTGCTGAGCAGCGGGGCCCAACCGGGCATCGCGGTGCCGGGCCGGCCATGGGTGACGGTGGCGATCAGGCTGTCCCTGGACTTGCCCGCCAGCGCTGCGCGGGTCAGTTCGGGGCCGAGGCCGCCGGTCATGTGCAGCCCATGGCAGGCGCCGCAGTCCTGGGCCAGCAGGTGTTCGAGTTGCGCCTGACGCTGGGCGTCGGGCGCGGCAACCGTGGTTGCGCAAATGAGGAGGAGGGCCGCCAGAACCAGAGCCTTTCGAAAAATCATCATGGCGCCCTCCAGGCGGTTATTTGAGCGTCAGGACCCAGGTCGCGAGAATCTTCGCTTCCTCATCCGTGACCGGGTTTGCCGGCATCGGCATCGGTCCCCAATTGCCCTGTGTGCCGTTTTTGATATGACTGGCCAGGGTGTCCGCGGCCCCGGCTACGCCCGCATTCTTGGCCGCTACATCCTTGAGTGCCGGGCCGACCAGTTTGGTGTCGATGGAGTGGCAGGCTGCGCAGGGTTTGCTCTTGAACAGCTCCAGCGCGTCCTGGGCCATGGCCGGTTGCACGCTCAGCGCAGCGGTCAGGGCGAACAGTGAAAGCAGAGTATTTTTCATGGTGTTTCCTTGCATTGATGGAGCTCAATAGATGTCGTGTTGGGTGTTGTAGACGTTGAACTTTCCGGTGGGTGTGATCAGTCGTTTGTCCTTGATGACTGACTTGAGCTTCAGGGTTTTATCGTCGATCACCACCAGCGCCGATTCGTCGGCCTGACCGCTCCACACGGAGAACCAGACTTCATCGCCGGCCTTGTTGTATTCCGGTTGCACGACGCGCATCGCCCCTTGCTTGATGCCCGCGTATTCGGCGATGGGCAGCACGGTGTAGCCGGCGTCGAGCTTGTCGATGTTGAACACCGCCACCGACTGACTGAGTTTTGCGTCCGGGTTGAGGGTGGTGTCGACGTACAGGTGACGGGAGTTGGGGTGGGTCTTGATGAACAGCGATCCACCGCCCTGGCCCTTGATCGAGGCGACCTGTTTCCAGGCGTATTGCGCGTGTTTGACCGGGTCGGTGCCGATCAGCGAGATGCCTTCATCGCCCAGGTGGCTGGTGGCCCAGACCGGCCCGTAGGTTGGGTGGTCGAAGTTGGCGCCGCGCCCAGGGTGCGGGGTTTTGCCGACGTCCACGAGTGCGGTCAACTTGCGCTCCTTGGAGTCGATCACGGCGACTTTGTTGGAGTTGTTGGCGGCGGTCATGAAGTAGCGGTGCGTGCTGTCCCAACCGCCGTCATGCAGGAACGGCGCGGCGTCGATGGAGGTGACGGTGAGGTTCTTGATGTCCTGGTAATTGACCAGCATGACCTTGCCGGTTTCCTTGACGTTGACGATGAACTCCGGCCATTCGTGGGACGCGATGATTGCCGCGACCCTCGGCTCAGGGTGATATTCCTGCTTGTCGACGGTCATGCCGCGTGTCGAGACGATCTGCTTCGGCTCCAGGGTTTCGCCGTCCATGATGGTGAACTGCGGCGGCCAATAGGAACCGGCGATGGTGTACTTGTCCTCGTAGCCCTTGAACTTGGAGGTCTCGACCGAGCGCGCTTCGATGCCCACTTTGACTTCGGCGACCTTGGTCGGCTCCACCGGCCACAGGTCGATCATGTCGATCCGGGCGTCGCGGCCAATCACCAGCAAGTAGCGGCCCGAGGCGGAGATCCGCGAGATGTGCACCGCATAACCGGTCTCGATCAGCTTGACGATTTTCTTGCTGTCGCCGTCGATCAGGGCAATCTTGCCGTCATCGCGCAATGTCACCGAAAACAGGTTGGGCAGGTCGAGTTTGCTCAATTGTTTTTTCGGACGATCCTCGGGTTTGACCAGCACCTTCCAGGTTTTCAGCGTCTCGGCCATGCCCCATTCCGGTGGTGTCGGCGGCGTGTGCTGAACGAACTTGGCCATGGCCGTGATTTGCTCCTTGGTCAGGGCATTGGACGTCCCCCAGTTCGGCATGCCTGCCGGTGAACCGTAGGTAATCAAGGCCTCCAGGAACGGTTGCCCGCGCGACTGGGTGATGTCCGGGGTCAGCGGCTTGCCGGTCGCCCCTTTGCGCAGCACGCCGTGACAGCCGGCGCAGCGCTGGAAGTAGATTTCCTTGGATGAATCGAACTCGGCCCGGCTCATGTCGGGAGCGCCAGCGGTTTTGACCATGGGCGGTGTGGCGGCGGGCTCGTTGGCTCTGGCTGCGTGAGACACCGCAAAGGCCAGTGTCGAACACAGGGTGGCGACGGTCAGAGCAAACGTTTTTCTATTGCTGATCAGCATTCCATTTCTCCTCAGGCAAGACCTTTGCGATGCGCTGGAACGACAGCGCAGGACGCAGGTTCTTAGTGCGCTGCAAGGCTATGCCCGAGCAGGCCAATGCCCGCTTGACGGCGATCAAGTTTGTCGGCCATGTCACTTGCCAGGTTGTCGCAGGGGTCCGTAGCGTGTCCCTCAATTCTGTTGTTGAATCAGGTGCCCCATGGACCATCTCCCGTCTGGCGAACACAAGGCCGAACCCTTCTACCAACCGCTCAACAATGAGGAGGCGCTGTTCGAGCAGGCCTGGCAACACGGCATGCCGGTGCTGATCAAGGGGCCGACCGGATGCGGCAAGACCCGTTTCGTCCAGCACATGGCGCATCGGTTGAACCTGCCGCTGTACACCGTGGCGTGCCACGACGACCTGAGCGCGGCTGACTTGATCGGTCGCCATCTGATCGGTGCCCAGGGCACCTGGTGGCAGGACGGACCGCTGACCCGCGCGGTGCGTGAAGGCGGCATCTGTTATCTCGACGAAGTGGTCGAGGCGCGCCAGGACACCGTGGTGGTGTTGCATCCGCTGGCCGACGATCGTCGCGAGTTGTTCCTGGAGCGCACCGGCGAGGTGTTGCAGGCGCCGCCGTCCTTCATGCTGGTGGTGTCCTACAACCCCGGTTACCAGAACCTGCTCAAAGGCATGAAACCCAGTACCCGACAACGCTTCGTGGCGATGCGTTTCGATTACCCGCCGGTGGCCGAAGAGGAGCGCATTGTTGCCCGCGAGGCTCAGGTGGACAGCGCGCTGGCAGCGCAAGTGGTCAGGCTGGGGCAGGCGCTACGCCGGCTCGATCAGCATGATCTGGAGGAAGTCGCTTCGACGCGGTTGCTGATTTTCACCGCACGAATGATCCGCGCCGGCATGAGCCCACGTGAGGCGTGCATGGCCTGCCTGGCCGAACCATTGAGCGACGATCCGCTGACCGTTGCGGCGCTGATGGACGTGGTTGATGTCCACTTCGGTTGAACCCGGCGGCATTGCGGCCAGGCATTTGCCGGGCGATCTGGCGATGTGGTTTTTCATTCTGGCCGAGCTGTCGGTGTTTGCCATTCTGATTCTGGTGTTCGCCGTGACCCAGGCACTCAAGCCGCAGCTGTTCAGCGAAAGTCGTCTGTTGCTGAACACGTCGACCGGTCTGGCGATGACCCTGAGCCTGCTCACCGCCGGGCTGTTCGCGGCGCTGGCGCAGGCGCAAGTCAGGCGCTCACGGCCTCGCCACGGCGCTGTCTGGTTGCTGGCGGCGTTGCTCGTCGCCAGTGTCTATGTGGTGTTGAAAGTCACCGAATACCGACACTTACTGGCCTCGGGGCTGGGGATGGAGCACAACACGTTTTTCACGCTGTACTGGATCCTCACCGGGTTTCATTTTCTTCATGTGTTGCTTGGCATGTTCATCCTCGGATGGCTGGCCGAGCGTTGCCGTCGTGGGTTGTACGACGCCAGTAACCGCAGTGGATTTGAATCCGGCGTGTTGTATTGGCACATGGTTGATCTGATCTGGGTGGTGTTGTTTCCGCTGGTTTACGTGCTGGGTTGATGAGGTTTTCATGTCTGCTTCCAGGTTCTTGTTTGTCTGCTGGGCAGCGCTGGCCACGCTGAGCGTAAGCACTGTGTTGCTGGCGCAGTCGGGCGCGACAGGGGTGTTGTCCGTGGCCATCTTGTTGGTGGCTGTGGGCAAGGCCTGGTTGATTACTGATGGCTTTATGGAGATGCGCCATGCGCCGCGATTGTGGCGTCGGTTGTTGGTGGGTTGGGCGTTGGTGTTGGCGGTGGTTGTGGGGGGGATGTTGGTGGTGGTTGATTGAGTACATATCCGTTTCTGTGGTGATGGCGGCTATTGGTTTCGCCCTTACGGCGAGTCACTTGGAAGAGCCCCAAGTAACCAAGGGCTCTTGCCCCTTTCGTTCGGTGGCTCGCTAATGCTCGCCATACCCTCGCTCCGGTCCTGCTCCGTGGGCCCGCCGCCATCGGCCATCCCTGGCCGGGGGCGGCTAACCCGGCATCTATGCCGGGTTGCCCACTGCGCAGAACCTCCACTCGGCCTCTCGAGGGGGCGACTACCGCCACAGCCGCCGAGGCGGCCTGAAAGCCGACCTGGCTCTTCGGTCGTGCGCACACTTGCGCACTGTGGTGGCCGCACTAATTTTGGATGTTTGCACATCCCCCCTGTAGGAGCCGGCTTGCTGGCGATTGCGTCTACCCAGCTAATACATACGTCGACTGACCCACCGCCATCGCCAGCAAGCCGGCTCCTACAAGGGATTGGGTTCACACGATTCAAAATTGTAGGAGCCGGCTTGCTGGCGATGGACGTCAACGATAACGCGGGCTGTCTGAATGAACGCGGTGTTTGGGCGTTTTTCGCCGGCAAGCCGGCTCCTACAGGGGATCTGCGTACGCTTTTGATTTACACCACTCATCAGGCCGAGCGTTAGCTCGCCTTTAGCTTTTGATCTGAGCGCCCCCTCGAGAGGCCGAGTGGAGGTTCTGCGTAGTGGGCAACCCGGCATGGATGCCGGGTTAGCCGCCCCCGGCCATGGATGGCCGATGGCGGCGGGCCCACGGAGCAGGACCGGAGCGAGGGTATGCCGAGCCTTAGCGAGGCACCGAACGAAAGGGGCAAGAGCCCTTTGGTTACTTTGGGGCTTTTCGAAAGTGACTCGCCGTAAGGGCGAAACCAATAGCCGCCAACACCACAAAAACGGATATGTACCCCCCCTCAAAAAAAAACGACCGCCTGACACAAAGCGCTCCCACATTCGATCTGCGGTGTCGGCAATACCCGAGCAAAACCATCGGAGTTTCTTGATCGCCATCAAGCAGGTTTCAACCCTTCGCTTCCTATCATGGACGGGCCAAGCAAAGAGGAAGCGACCATGTCAGAGACCTTCACCAAAGGCATGGCCAGGAACATCTACTTCGGGGGAAGTATCTTCTTCTTCCTGGTATTCCTGGCCTTGACCTACCACACGGAACAGACCTTCCCGGAGCGCAGTAACGAAGCGCAGTTAACCGAATCAGTGATTCGCGGCAAGACAGTCTGGGAGCAAAACAACTGCATCGGCTGCCACACGCTGCTGGGCGAGGGCGCCTACTTTGCGCCTGAGCTGGGCAACGTCTTTCAGCGACGCGGCGGGGAAGAGGGCTTCAAACCTTTCCTGCATGCCTGGATGAAAATGCAGCCGCTGGGCGTACCGGGCCGGCGCGCGATGCCTCAGTTCAAATTGAGTGACCAGGAGGTGGATGACATCGCCGAGTTCCTCAAATGGAGCTCGAACATCAACACCAATGGCTGGCCGCCAAACAAGGAGGGCTGAGCAATGAGCATTGCCAATCCACATCTGAAATTCGCCTCGCAAGCCGTGGCCAAACCGTACTTCGTGTTTGCCCTGATCCTGTTCCTCGGTCAGGTGCTGTTCGGTTTGATCATGGGCCTGCAATACGTGATCGGAGACTTTCTGTTCCCGATCATTCCGTTCAACGTGGCGCGGATGGTGCACACCAACCTGTTGATTGTCTGGCTGCTGTTCGGCTTCATGGGCGCGGCTTACTACCTGATCCCGGAAGAAGCCGACCGAGAGCTGCACAGCCCGAAACTGGCAATCCTCCTGTTCTGGGTGTTCGCCGCCGCCGGTGTGCTGACGATCCTGGGCTACCTGCTGGTGCCTTATGCGGGCCTGGCCAGGCTGACCCACAACGAGTTGCTGCCAACTATGGGCCGGGAGTTCCTCGAGCAGCCGACCATCACCAAGATGGGCATCGTGGTGGTGTGCCTGGGCTTCCTCTACAACATCGGCATGACCCTGCTCAAAGGTCGCAAGACCACCGTCAGCATGGTGATGATGACCGGGTTGATCGGGCTCGCGGTGTTCTTCCTGTTCTCCTTCTACAACCCCGGCAACCTCGCCCGTGACAAGTTTTACTGGTGGTGGGTGGTGCATCTTTGGGTGGAAGGCGTGTGGGAACTGATCATGGGTTCGATGCTCGCCTTCGTGCTGATCAAGATCACCGGGGTAGACCGGGAAGTCGTGGAAAAATGGCTGTACGTGATCATCGCCATGGCGCTGATTACCGGGATCATCGGCACCGGTCACCACTTCTTCTGGATCGGTGCGCCCGAGGTCTGGTTGTGGGTCGGCTCGATCTTCTCCGCCATGGAACCGCTGCCATTCCTGGCCATGGTGATCTTCGCGTTCAGCATGGTGAAGAACCGTCGTCGGCAACACCCGAATCGCGCGGCCACACTGTGGGCCAAGGGCACCACGGTCACGGCGTTCTTCGGTGCGGGCGTCTGGGGTTTTCTGCACACGTTGGCCCCGGTTAACTTCTACACCCACGGTTCGCAACTGACGGCGGCTCACGGTCACCTGGCCTTCTACGGCGCTTACGCGATGATCGTGATGACCTTGATCAGCTACGCCATGCCACGTTTGCGCGGCTTGGGTGAAGCCGGTGACGAGCGCTCGCAGACGCTGGAGATCTGGGGCTTCTGGTTGATGACCCTGTCGATGGTGATGATCACATTGTTCCTCACCGCTGCCGGTGTCGTGCAGGTCTACCTGCAACGCTGGCAGGCCGACGGAATCGCGTTGCCCTTCATGTCCACGGTCGAACATTTGCAAGTGCTGTTCTGGGCCCGCCTGGGTTCCGGTGTGGGTTTCTTCGCCGGGTTGCTCTGCTACTTGTTCAGCTTCAAGCAACGTGGCCGCGCCGCTTTGCGCGCCCCGGCTGCCGTGGTTCCGTCATGAGCCTGCATAACGGCTAGAAAAGGTCGGCCCGGCTGAGACAGCGGGCCGTTTTTTTGCTTTGGAAAAAGGGCAACTACCATGGCCTTTACCGTTGAACTGGAAGAGTGGGTCGGCAGTGTCTGGCACCGTTTCATCACCCGGCGCGCCAGTGCGGATTTCCCCGAGGCACGCGTTGAGCTGATCAGCCAGCAACGCCCGCTGGCGCTGTTGTTTCGTGCCATGGGCGGTGCCAACGGTGTCGGCGTCGAAGCTGCCAGCGACCGCGATCTGCTGCTGCGGCGCAACGTGTTGCAGCAGATCGCCGGCACCTGCAAACAAGTGCCGTTGGCGTGGTGCGACGACGCAAATCTTCGGCTGCCATCGAGCCTGGCGGTGTTTCCTGACGTCGCTCTGAACGAAGAACTCTATCGTTGGCTCGCGCTGCTGGCGGCGCAGGCCGGGCCGATGCGTCACTGGGGGCGGGACAATCAGCGCTGGACGCAACAGCTGTTGCAGCGCTTCCCCGCGTTGCGCGTCCGCTATCAACGCCTGGTCGATGCGCATCTGCAATTACGCCCGGATCCGGCCTCGTTGAACCGCAGCGAAGCGGCGCTGGAGCGGGCGTTATGCCAGGCGTTGCGTGAGCCGGGCAGTGTCGAGCATTTTCCTCGTAGCGAACGCGCTGCCTGGCCGCTGCCGTTGTGGTTGTACCCGCCGCAAAATTTCGCCAGTGCGCAGGCAGCCGATCTGGGCGATGAATCCGAAGAGTCGTTGACCACGCCACCCGGCGAACAGAAAAGCGGACGCAAACGCGCCACGCGGATCGATGAAAGTACCCGTGATGGCGGGCTGTTGGTGGTACGCCTGGAGAACCTGTTCAGTTGGACCGAACACGTGGATCTGGATCGCTGGTCGGACGACAGCGAAGACCCGGACGCCGCTCGGGTCGCCGATGACCTGGACGAACTGACGCTGTCGCGCACCCGTCTGCGCAAGGGCGGTGGCCTCAAATTGCACCTGGATCTGCCGCCGGCCGATGTCGACGATATTCCCTTGGGCGAGGGCATCAAGTTGCCGGAGTGGGACTATCGCAAGCAGCGGATGCAGGACAGCTTCGTCAATCTGCAAATGATGGTGCCGCGCGACTGTGAAGCGCAGCCGCTGCCGCCACGGCTCAAGGCTTCGGCGCGACGTTTGCGTCGTCAGTTCGAACACCTGCGCAACGACCGCCAGTGGTTACGCCAGCAACCCCAGGGTTCTGAACTGGACATGCAGGCCTGGCTGGATTTTCACGTTGAACGCGAGCATGGCGAGTGCGCCGAACGGGGTTTGTTCATGGAACAACGCCAGACCCGCCGCGACCTCGCGTGCCTGTTGCTGGCCGATGTGTCGATGTCCACCGACGCCCATCTCAACGATGAACATCGTGTCATCGATGTCATCCGCGACAGCTTGCTGCTGTTCGGCGAAACCCTGTCGGTGCTGGGTGATGATTTTGCCCTGTACGGGTTTTCCTCATTGCGTCGCCAGCAAGTGCGCATGCAGGAGCTCAAGTCGTTCACCCAGCGTTATGACGACAACACCCGAGGTCGCATCCAGGGGCTCAAGCCGGGTTATTACACACGCATGGGCGCCGCCATTCGCCAGGCCACCAAACTGCTGGGCACCAGCAAACGACGCAGCAAATTGTTGCTGCTGCTGACCGACGGCAAACCGAATGATCTGGATTTGTATGAGGGCCGCTACGGTGTCGAAGACACCCGCGAGGCGGTGCGGGAGGCGCGGCGCCAGGGATTGACGCCGTTCTGCATCACGATTGATCGCGAGGCCGGGGACTACTTGCCGTACATGTTCGGCGCCAATGGCTACACCTTGATCCGCCAGCCCGAACAACTGCCTCTGCGCTTACCGCAGTTGTATCGCCAGTTGACCCAGCCATGACCCTGGCATCAACGCGGCAGCCAGAAAAACATCGCCACGCAAAAGATCGTCAGGCCGATGCAGAACCACATGAACCGATGCTGCCGACGCTCTCCGGCGCGTTCGGCCAACGCCGGCAGGGGCATGCCGCAGTGGCGGCATTCGGTTTCTTTTGATGGATTGGCGTGTTGGCAATACAGGCAGACGGGCATGGCGCTCACTCGAACTGTTCCAGGCGTGGACGATCAAGAATGGCGATCTGGCGGCCGTCCTGGGTAATGATTTTTTCATCGATCAGGCGGCGGATGATGCGCGAAAACGTCTCCGGCTGGATCGACAGGTGCCCGGCAATCAGTTGCTTGGCCATCGGCAGTTCGAATTGACTGTCGATGGTTTGCTGGCGCACCAGCTGCGTCAGCAGATAGCGCACGACCCGGTGGGTAGCGTTTTTCAGTGACAGGGTTTCGATTTCGTTGACCCGCTGATGCAGGCGAACGCAGAGCTTGCCCAGCAGCGCGAAGGTCAGCCGGCTGTTGTTCTGCAGCAAGCGCATGTAGGTGCTGTTGGATAACCGGTAGAGCTGGGTAGGGCAGACCGCTTCGGCCGAGGCCACATAGTTGGGGGTGTCCATCAGCATCATCGCTTCGGCGAAGGTTTGTCGATCGCTGAGAACCTCGAATACTTTTTCCTGCCCGTCGGGTGTCAGGCGGTAGATCTTCACCGCCCCGGCAATCACGAAATAGAACGAATCGGCCGGCTCGCCCTGACGGAACAACGGCTCGCCTTTGTCGATGCTCAGCAGTTGGCTGGTACTCATCAATTCATCCAGCTGTTCTTCATTCAACGGCTCGAACAAGTGATGACTGCGCAAAATCTGGTGATGGACGCGATGAAGCACCATGGGAATTCATCCTGAAGGTTGAGGAGTGGCTTGCGATCAAGAATCAGACAAGGCCCAGGGAGATGCCGCTGGCCACCGCCAGGACGGAGGTCAACACCACAAACCAGGCCAGTGGCTGGACGACTTTTTTCATGAGGACTCCCGGGATCGAGTTTGCTTTGAGTTCCCGAGGCTTGAGCAAAACGCGGGCCATGCCTGAAGGCCTTTGTTTATTGGGGTTGTAGATGGACAGGGTAAAAAAGACCCATGCAATAAGGGTAAAAACAACCCTTAAATGGTCATTTTTACCCTGCGCCAGCTACCGTTACAGCTAGGAAGTGCCGCCAGCCATTGATCTGGAGCGGGGGCACGCCCCTTGCACACTTGATCTGCGACAAAGGCAATTGCTCGGCAATACCCGATGATTGCACCCGGAATTACCTCGCGCGCAGGTTGGCGCCAGGTCAGCAACAAGGTAGAGGAGTGGCTTTATGCAAGTGCTTGACCGCCGTAAAGCGATGGCCATAGCGCCGCTGTTACGTCTGGCCTTTCGGCCGTTCTTCCTCGCGGGCGGCCTGTTGGCCGTGCTGGTCATCCCGCTTTGGCTGGCGGCCTTCAGCGGTTCGTTGTCCGCGTGGCAACCGGCCGGTGGGTGGCTGGGCTGGCATCGGCATGAATTGCTGTTCGGGTTCGGGCTGGCGATTATTGCGGGCTTCCTGCTGACGGCCGTACAGACCTGGACCGGTCGCCCCGGCCTCAGCGGCAAACCGTTGGCCGCGCTGGCGCTGCTGTGGTTGGCGGCGCGCGTGGCGTGGCTGGTCAATGCCCCGTGGCCGCTGCTGGTGGTGCTGGAAATGGCGTTCCCGCTGGCGGTGGCGGTGTTGATGGGCTTCACGTTGTGGAAGGTACGGCAAAAGCGTAACTACCCGATTGTGGTGGTCCTGCTGTTGCTGGCCGGTGCCGACGGGTTGTCTGTGTCGGGGCTGGTCGCAGGTCATGAAGGCTGGCAGCGTCAGGGCGTGCTGACCGGCATCTGGCTGGTGGCGGCCATGATGGGGTTGATCGGCGGGCGCGTGATTCCGTTCTTCACCCAGCGCGGCCTCGGCCGGGTTGACGCTGTTGCCCCTTGGCCATGGCTGGATTGGCTGCTGCTGATTGGCTCTCCACTGGTGGCGTTGCTGTATGCCGTCGGCCCTGCGCTCAACGCCAATGTCTGGGTGGGTTTGTTGTTCGCGGTGCTGGGGGCTGGGCATCTGGTGCGCCTGGTGCGCTGGCAAGATCGCGGCCTGTGGCGCGTGCCGTTGTTGTGGTCGCTGCACCTGGCTTACGGCTGGCTGGCGGTGGCCTGTCTCGGCATGGCGCTGTGGCATTTCGGCGTGCCGCTGAACCCGAGCCTGGCAGTGCATTGCCTGACGATCGGCGCCATGGGCGGTCTGGTGCTGGCGATGATCGCGCGGGTAACGCTCGGGCATACCGGCCGTGCGCTGGAGCCACCGTCGGGCATGACCTTGGCGTTCATTTTGCTCAATCTGGCGTGTCTGAGTCGGGTCGTGTTGATTGTGTTTTTCCCTTTGCCGGCGCTGTGGCTGGCCGGTCTGTGCTGGACGCTGGCGTTTGCGCTGTACGCCTGGCGTTATGGGCCGATGCTGCTGCGGGCCCGGGTCGACGGTCATCCGGGATGAGCAGGCCAAAGAATGGAGGCGGGCGATGATGTATCCCTTTTTGTTGATTACGCATTTGCTGGCAGCCATCGCCTTCATCGGCACGCTGTTTTTTGAAGTGGTGATCTGGCACCGCGCCCGCCAGCCGCTGGCAGAAACGGCGCGAGCGACGGCGGATCAGGCGATTGCCGTGCGCTCGCGCAAGGTGCTGCACGGTGTGGTGTTGCTGTTATATGGCGCCGGCATTGCGCTCGCCTGGCAGCACCGCGGTGTTTTGAGCCAGCCGCTGGCCAGCAGTTTTGGCACTTTGCTGAGCCTGAAAATCATCCTGGCCCTGAGCATCATCGGCCATTACCTGCTGCTGGCGTATTGGCTGAAAAGCGCGCGGCTGTCCACGACCCGCGCGACCTGGATTCGCCGCAGCATCCTCGGGCACATGGTGTTGATCGTGATCCTGGCCAAGGCGATGTTCTATTGGCACGGCTGATGGCGCTGTAAAGCCGGTAGTTCTGAGGCGACGCCATTCGCGAGCAAGCCCGCTCCCACAGGGGAATGTTGATCCCTGTGGGAGCGAGCCTGCTCGCGAAAAGTGTGATCAGTGGTGTGGGTTCAGGGCGTTAATGAACAGCACGTTGTTTTCCAGGTGAATGTGTTGCATCAGGTCGTCCTTGAATTCCAGCAACCCGCGATAGAGTGCGCGCCAGGTGTTGCAGGCATCCGCTGGCGGAGTGATGTGGTGGGTCAGGGCGAGCATCTGTTCCAGCGCTTCGCCATGTTGATCATGTTCGAAACGCAACACCTGGATCGGCGGTGCGGCCTGCGGGCCGATGCCCTGTTGCAGCATCGGGAAGAGCACTTGTTCTTCCTTGAGCATGTGGCCTTCGAGTTCTTGCTGCATGTCGCTCAGCAGATCGGCCAGGCCGTTGGGGCAGGTGCTGCGCGCCCCGTGCACTTGCTCGACGCGTCGGGCCAGGCGGATCAGTTCCGGCAGTTGCTCGCGGTGGCGGGCGTGGTAGCGCGTCAGGAGGTGGGCAATCAAGGCCTCGGACGTTTCAGTGCGCCAATCGTGCTGGGTTTCGCCGGTGTCTTGCAGGGTTTCCAGAGCATCGGCAATCAGCAGCGGATCGAGGTCTTTGCCAAGGGCCGCTTCCCGCAGGCTTTTATGCCCACCGCAACAGAAGTCCAGTTTGAAGTTGTGAAAGATTCGGGTGGCGCCGGGAATGTCGCAGGCCAGTTGGCCGAGGCTTTGTTCCAGTAGGGTCTGGCTCATCAGGGGGTTCCTTGCTTGGGTTTCAACGGTTCTCCTGGCTTGTTGCATCCGGCGTGCCATATTTAACTGATTGATAAATATGAATTTATTTTTAGTTGTGGTGATGCGCACCCTGACGCATTAGGGTGAATCCCACCATAGAGGGTAATTAAAACCATGCTGCGTGAAAGCCTGGCGGCCGACCTGATTGTCGAGTTGCCCAATGCCGTGCGGTTGCAACGACTGGTCCAGACCCTGCGCCAATACTTCAACAGTGGCGCGGTGGGTTTGTTGCGTCTGGATGACGACAGCCTCAGGCCCGTGGCAACGGTGGGGCTGGTGCATGAAGCGTTGGGGCGCCGGTTCGTCATCGCCCAGCATCCCCGGCTGGCGGCGATCATGGCCTCGCGCGAACCCGTCTGGTTCGAGCCCGACAGTCGCCTGCCGGATCCTTACGACGGATTGCTCGACAACCACATCGGCGAACCGCTGCCGGTGCATGACTGCATGGGCGTGAGCCTGTATGTCGAGGGGCGGATCTGGGGCGCGATCACCCTCGATGCGCTGCACGCCGGAACCTTCGACAGCCGTGCGCGGGAGGAGCTCAAGCGCTGCACCTTGCAGATCGAAGCAGCCGTGCGGGTCACTCGCCTGGAACAGGAAAACCGCAGCTTGCGCTTGTCCCGCAGCGATCCTCAGGATTTGCGAATGCCGGTCGAGGAGGGCGAGATCCTCGGGCAGAGTGAGGTGTTGCATCAGCTGCTCAATGAGCTGGACGTGTTGGCCGATTCCGATCTGCCGGTGTTGCTGCTGGGCGAGACCGGTGTTGGCAAAGAACTGTTCGCCCGGCGCTTGCATCGTCTGTCGCGGCGCAGCCACAAGCCGCTGATTCAGGTCAACTGCGCGGCCTTGCCCGAGTCGTTGGCGGAGAGTGAATTGTTCGGTCACGTCAAAGGCGCCTTCTCCGGTGCCACGGGTGACCGTGCCGGGCGCTTCGATGCGGCCAACGGTGGCACGCTGTTTCTCGATGAAGTCGGTGAGTTGCCATTGAGTGTGCAGGCGAAATTGCTGCGCACCTTGCAGAACGGCGAGATCCAGCGGCTGGGCGCGGACAAGCCGCTGCATGTCGATGTGCGCATCATCGCCGCCACCAATCGGCACTTGCCGGACAGCATTCGCGATGGCCTGTTTCGGGCTGATCTGTATCACCGGCTCTCGGTGTACCCGGTACCGATCCCTTCGTTGCGCGAACGTGGCAATGACGTGTTGATGCTGGCTGGGCATTTCCTTGAACTCAATCGGGCGCGTCTCGGCCTGCGTGGCTTGCGTCTGTCGCCGGCGGCCGAACGCGCATTGCTGGCGTATACCTGGCCGGGCAACGTGCGCGAGCTCGAGCATGTGATCAGTCGTGCCGCCTTGAAGCAGCTCAGTCGCGGCAGCAGTCGTGCGTTGATCATGACGCTGGAGCCCGAGATTCTTGATCTCGACAGTGCTCCGAACGCACCGCAGGTTGTTTCTGAGCCTTGCGACGCCGCTCCGGCTGATCTGCCATTCCAGCCGCTGGGTGAAGCCGTCGACGATTATCAACGCAAGAAAATTCTCCAGGCCCTGAGCCTGTCCGGGGAAAACTGGGCCAGCGCGGCGCGGATTCTGGAAGTCGATCCGAGCAATTTGCACAAACTGGCGCGGCGTCTGCGGCTCAAGTAATCGACACTGTTGATGGCGGTCAAGGTCGGTTGGCGCAGTGCCTCGCACACTGAGCAAAACCTTCCGGAGATCACTGTCATGCCGCTTTCCCTGGCCCAAATGCGCCGCAACTACACCCTGTATGGCTTGCAGGACGAGCATGCGCTGGATGACCCTTTGGTGATGTTTCGCCAATGGCTGCAACTGGCCCGCGACACCGAGAGCGCGCCTGTCGAAGCCAATAGCATGATGCTGGCGACGGTCGACAGCGATGGGCGGCCGCACTGTCGTGTCCTGTTGCTCAAGGGCTTGAGCGAGGAAGGTTTTACGTTCTTCGGTCATTACCAGAGTGACAAGGGCCAGCAACTGGCCGCCAATCCTTATGCCGCCATGACGTTTTTCTGGCCGGGGCTGGAGCGGCAGGTGCGTATCGAAGGTCGCGTCTCGAGGCTGGATCCGGCGTTGTCGGATGAGTACTTTGATTCCCGGTCCATGGCCAGTCGTCTCGGTGCCTGGGCTTCGCCGCAAAGCCGTCCGCTGGCGAGTCGGGCAGCGCTTGAATTGCTGTTGGCTGACACGATCAAACGCTTTGTCGGCCAGACTGTTTCGCGACCTGAGCAATGGGGTGGGTACTGCCTGCATCCTGAGCGTCTGGAGTTTTGGCAGGGGCGTGCCGACCGGTTGCATGACCGTATTGACTATCGCTTGCATGAGGGTGTCTGGAAACGGAGCCGTTTGGCGCCTTGAGTCTGATGGGAAATGGTGGGGGGCTTTGTTGGTGTGTATATCCGTTGCTGCGGTGATGGCGGCTATTGGTTTCGCCCTTACGGCGAGTCACTTTCGAAAAGCGCGAAAGTAACCAAAGCGCTTTTGCCCCTTTCGTTCGGTGCCTCGCTAATGCTCGGCATACCCTCGCTCCGGTCCTGCTCCGTGGGCCCGCCGCGATCGGCCATCCTTGGCCGTGCGCGGCTAACCCGGCATCCATGCCGGGTTGCCCACTGCGCAGAACCTCCACTCGGCCTCTCGAGGGGGCGACCACCGCCACAGCCGCCGAGGCGGCCTGAAAGCCGACCTGGCTCATTTTGCGCACGCGTTGTCCTTCACTGCTGCGTTCACTCATTCCGGATATGTTCACCGATCCCCTGTAGGAGCCGGCTTGCTGGCGATAGCGTCAGTTCAGTCACGCACTCATTGCCTGATCCACCGCTATCGTCGGAACGCCGCCCGCAGCAAGCCGGCTCCTACAGTTGATCGTATTTATCCAAACACATATGCACTTCCCTTGTAGGAGCCAGCTTGCTGGCGATGGACGTCAACGATAACGCAGGCTGTCTGAATGAACGCGTTGCCCGGTCGTTTTTCGCGGGCAAGCCTCGCTCCTACAGGGAATCCCATACGCTTTTGATTTCCACCACTCATCAGGCCGAGCGTTAGCTCGCCTTCCGCTTTTGATCTTGAGGTACACGCCCCCTCGAGAGGCCGAGTGGAGGTTCTGCGCAGTGGGCAACCCGGCATGGATGGCGGCGGGCCCACGGAGCAGGACCGGAGCGAGGGCATGCCGAGCCTTAGCGAGGCACCGAACGAAAGGGGCAAGAGCCCTTGGTTACTTGGGGCTCTTCCAAGTGACTCGCCGTAAGGGCGAAACCAATAGCCGCCATCACCGCAGCAACGGATATACCCCCCAACAAACCCATCCCCCCATCAGCCAGAAATCCATGCGCCCGAGAGGTACCTCCTTGGAGGAATAGGCTCATCAAGGATTCCGGTTCAGGCTTGGGCCCATACCCTCATCTACGGGAAAACCTGGACATGGCCCATCTGGCGCAACGCACATTTGAACCCCTGAACATTGCCGTGCTGACCATCAGCGATACACGCACCTTCGACACCGACACTTCAGGACAGACCCTGACCGATTTGCTGCAAACCGCCGGGCATGTATTGATCGATCGTGACCTGGTCAAGGACGATATCTATCAAATCCGCGCCACCGTTTCCCGGTGGATCGCCGACCCCGAAGTACAAGTTGTGCTGATGACCGGCGGTACCGGTTTCACCGCTCGCGACAACACGCCGCAAGCTGTCCTGCCGCTGCTGGACAAACACGTGGAAGGCTTCGGCGAATTGTTCCGTCAGGTATCCCTGGAGGAAATCGGCATGTCCAGCCTGCAATCCCGGGCACTGGCCGGCATGAGCAACGGCGTGCTGGTGTGCTGCGTACCCGGTTCACCGGGTGCCTGCCGGACGGCCTGGAACAAGATCCTGCTCGAACAACTGGACAGTCGCACCGGCCCCTGCAATTTCGCCCCGCATTTGAAACCTCAGGCCCAACGCAACATTGATGCCTGCGAGACACGCTCATGACCGGCCGGGTGTGCGACCTCGGCAACCTGATGCCGGTGGACGAGGCCATCAGCCGCCTGCTCGATCAGGCACCGCCGCCGCCCCTGGTGCAAATGATCCGCCTGGATCAAGCGATGGGGCGCGTGCTGGCAGCGGATATTCATTCCCCGGTGAACCTGCCGGCCTGGGACAACAGCGCCATGGACGGTTACGCCCTCAGGGCCGTCGACCTGCCCGAGGAGGGTGGCTGGCTGTTGATCGGCGGGAGAATTGCGGCGGGGGATCAGGCGTGCGCACCGTTGCTCGCGCAACAAGTGGTGCAGATTTTTACCGGCGCACCCTTGCCACCGGGCGCCGACACCGTCGTGCCGCAAGAGCGTTGCCGGATCGACGGCGAGCGTGTCTGGTTGCCGCCCGCAAGCGTTGGCGATCACGTGCGCAAAGAGGGTGAAGAAGTTCGTCGCGGGCACCTGCTGCTCAAGGCGGGAAAGCGCCTGCGCGCACAGGAAATCGGATTGCTGGCCGGCGCCGGGATTGCGCGGATCGAAGTCTATCGACCGTTGCAGGTGTGTTTGCTCAGCAGCGGCAATGAACTGCGCGAGCCGGGCGATCCCTTGGCGCCGGGGCAGATCTACAACAGCAATCGCTACTGTCTGGCGGAGCTGTTGCGTGGATGGGGCGTCGAGGTGCATGACTACGGCGTGATGGCCGATGAGCTGGCGGCCAGTCGGCACGCCTTGAGCCTGGCGTCGTCGGAATGCGACCTGTTGCTGAGCAGCGGCGGCGTTTCGGTCGGCGAGGAGGATCATCTCAAGCACGCCATCGAGGAACTGGGCAGCATCGATTTCTGGCGTCTCGCCATGCAGCCGGGCAAACCGCTGGCCTTTGGCGAAGTGGCGGGCAAACCGTGGATCGGCGTACCCGGCAATCCTTCGGCGGCACTGATTACCGCGTTGGTGGTGGTGCGACCGTTCTTGCTCCGGGCCCAGGGTATGACGGACGTGATGCCACGGCCACTGGCCGTGCCCGCCGGGTTCGAGTGGTTGCAAAGCAACAAGCGCCGGCAATACCTGCGAGCCAGGTTGACGCCCGGCGCAGACGGCCAGTTGCGCGTGGAACTGCACCCTCAGCAAAGCTCGGCGATGTTGACGGCCGCGTGCTGGGCTGACGGGCTGGCAGTGATCGACTGCGAGCAGCAAGTGCTCAAGCACGACAACGTGATGTTCCTGTCCTTTGCCGACCTGATGCAGTGAGGGCAATTGATTGCCGTCAAGGCAGTGCCTGCCGGTCTGACTAGACTGGCAGCGCCGCTTTTTTCATGAGGATTACCCATGCAACTGGTCTGCCCGGCAGGGAACCTGCCTGCGCTCAAAGCGGCGGTGCGCCAAGGCGCCGATGCCGTTTATGTCGGTTTTCGCGATGACACCAACGCCCGGCATTTCGCGGGGCTGAACATGGACGACAAACAGTTCGACGCCGCCGTCGCCCACATCCGTCAGCATCAACGCAAACTCTATGTCGCCGTCAACACCTACCCGCAACCCAAGGGCTGGGAGCGCTGGCAGCGGGCGGTGGATCGTGCTGCCGATTTCGGTGTGGATGCGCTGATCGCCGCCGACCCCGGGGTGCTCAACTATGCCAGCCAGCGCCATCCGCAACTGGCGTTGCACCTCTCGGTCCAGGGCTCGGCGACCCACGCCGCCGCGTTGGCGTTTTACGCGCAGCGCTACGATATTCGGCGCGCCGTGCTGCCACGGGTGTTGTCGTTGGCGCAGGTGCGCCAGGTGGCCGCCAGCAGTCCGGTGCCCATTGAAGTTTTCGGTTTCGGCAGCCTGTGCATCATGGCCGAAGGGCGTTGCCACCTGTCGTCCTACATCACCGGCGAGTCACCGAACCTGTGCGGCGTCTGTTCGCCGGCCAAGGCGGTGCGCTGGAGCGAGGACGCCGAAGGGTTGAGCGCGCGGCTCAGTGAAGTCCTGATCGACCGCTACACCCCCGACGAACCGGCCGGTTACCCGACCTTGTGCAAAGGCCGTTTCCTGGTCGACGGCAAACGCTTTCATGCCCTGGAAGAACCCACCAGCCTCGACACCCTGGACCTGCTGCCGGAGCTGACGGCCATCGGCGTCGAAGCCGTGAAAATCGAAGGCCGCCAACGCAGCCCGGCTTATGTCGAGCAAGTCACCCGGGTCTGGCGCGCCGCGCTGGATGCCCATCGCGGCGCGCCGGGCGCTTTTCGGGTCAAGGAAGAATGGCGTCAGGTGCTGGCCGGGTTGTCCGAGGGCAGCCAGACCACCCTGGGTGCTTATCATCGATCATGGCAATGAGGGGACGCGACATGAAGCTCAGCCTGGGACCGGTCCTGTTTTATTGGGACAAGGAGCAACTCAGCAACTTTTACGCCGAGATGTCGGCCATGCCTCTGGACGTGATTTACCTGGGGGAAACCGTGTGCTCGAAACGCCGGGCCTTTTCACTGGATCAGTGGCTGGGACTGGGGCGCGAGTTACAGGAGTGCAGTCGGGCGCAGTTGGTGATCTCCAGTTTGACGCTGATCGAAGCAGCGTCGGAACTTTCCAGCCTGCGCCGCCTGTGTGACAACGGCCAACTGTTGGTGGAGGCCAATGACATGGGCGCGGTGCAGTTCCTCGCCGAGCGCCAGTTGCCGTTCGTGGGTGGCCCGGCCCTCAACCTGTACAACGGCCACTCGCTGGCGCAGCTGCTCGACTGCGGAATGACCCGCTGGGTGCCGCCCGTGGAGTGTTCGGCGGCGCTGATCCGCGACGTGATCGGGCAGGTCCGTGAACTGGGCCGAGCGGTGCCGGAAGTTGAAATTTTCGCCTATGGGCATTTGCCCCTGGCCTATTCCGCCCGCTGTTTCACGGCCCGCGCGGAAAACCGGCCCAAGGACGACTGCCAGTTTTGCTGCATCAACTACCCCGACGGCATGGCACTGACCAGCCAGGAAGGGCAGCCGCTGTTTACCCTCAACGGTATTCAGACCATGTCGGCCGAGGTCACCAATTTGCTCGCCGATTATTCCGGGCTGGTGGACTGCGGCGCCGATCTGTTGCGCCTGAGCCCGCGTGCGCAGGGCATGGCTGAGGTGATTGACAGTTATCAGCGGGTTCGTTCGGGCGAGATGCCGCCGTTGTTTGTCGAAGGGTGCAATGGCTACTGGCATGGCCAGGCCGGCATGTTGCGCGTCGAGGAGGTTGGCCTGTGCTGAACCGAAAAAAGTGGCTGCTCAAAGGTGCCGACCGGTTGTTACCGCTGGTGCGTCGGGTGCCGTTTGCCGTGCAGCGCCTGGCGTTGCAGCAGGCGCTCAATCGCTGCCTCGCCGAGCCGTTGCGTGATGGTGAGTTTGAGGTGTTGCGCGGGCGTTGGTTGTGTTTGCGGATTCCGGATCTGGGGTTGTCCTGGTATCTGACGCTCAATCGTCAGGGGTTGCGGATTGCCGAGCATGCTACGGCGGCTGTGACCATCAGCGGGAACTGGCGTGAGTTTTTACTGTTGGCCAGTCGTCAGGAGGATCCTGATACGCTGTTTTTTCGTCGGCGTCTGGTGATTGAGGGCGACACAGAATTGGGGTTGGCGTTGAAGAATTTGATCGATAGCCTTGATCCTGATGTGTTGCCGGTCTGGTTGTGGCGGAATCTGGAGCGGGCGGGGAAGGGGTTGGCGGCGGGGTGATCGACATTGCTTGCCGGCGATGGTTGTGTGTCGAGTTTTTTGATGGTGTACATATCCGTTGCTGCGGTAACGGCCGCTTATGGTTTCGCCCTTACGGCGAGTCCCTTTTTCAAACGCCAAAAAGGAACCAAAAGGCTTTGCCCCTGACGTACGGTGGCTCGCTAATGCTCGCCATGCCCTCGCTCCGGTCCTGCTCCGTGGGCCCGCCGCGATCGGCCATCCCTGGCCGTGCGCGGCTAACCCGGCATCCATGCCGGGTTGCCCACTGCGCAGAACCTCCACTCGGCCTTCCGACGGGGCAGATCAAAATCAAAATCAAAAGCCAAAGCAAAGCAAAAACGAGGCGGCCTGCCAGCCGACCTGTTTCTATGATCGTACGCATTCCCTGTAGGAGCCGGCTTGCCGTCGATGGACGTCAACGATAACGCGGGCTGTCTGAATGAACGCGTTGTCCGGTCGTTTTTCGCGGGCAAGCCTCGCTCCTACAGGGAATCGCGTTTGCTTTTGATTTCCACCACTCATCAGGCCGAGCGTTAGCTCGCCTTCAGCTTTTGATCTGAGCGCCCCCTCGAGAGGCCGAGTGGAGGTTCTGCGCAGTGGGCAACCCGGCATGGATGCCGGGTTAGCCGCCCCCGGCCATGGATGGCCGATGGCGGCGGGCCCACGGAGCAGGACCGGAGCGAGGGTATAGCGAGCCTTAGCGAGGCACCGAACGAAAGGGGCAAGAGCCCTTGGTTACTTGGGGCTCTTCCAAGTGACTCGCTGTAAAAGCGAAACCAATATCAGCCGTTACCGCAGGAATGGATATGTACACCTGAACGAAAATGATCGGCTACCAGGCCGCTATCGCCAGCAAGCCAGCTCCTACAGGGAATGTTCGCTGCCCTCAAGCCCGGCTTACATGCTGCCGGGTATCACTGACAATCAACCCCCTGATCCCCTCAAACAACTCATCGCTCTGCGCCTCGGTGCAATCCTCGCCATAACGCTTACGCACCCCGTAATGACTCAGAATCAAATGCACATCCGCATGCAAACCATGCTGCTTCAGACAGTTCTCGACACATTGCAGCGGGCAACCATCCAGCGCAAAAATCCGCCGCCCCGACCGCGCCTTGTTGACCAGCGCGGCCACATGCCCGCCGACACCGGCAATGCAGGACATTTCAGCAACGCCACTGCGATCCAGGCGCACAGCCAATGTGTTGGCCAGTTGCGCAACATTGGAACAGCCGGAACAGGCATAGACCAGAGGCAAAGTCGAAGGGGGCATTGACGCTCTCCGTTGATGGGGTGTTCAAGTGTGCAAGGCACAGGGCGTTGCGCATTGATGGCAGTCAATTCCGGTTATTGGAACGCCGCCAGGTCCTCTTCCGCGAGGATGCTGATGTGGCGTCGCTCCATGGCGATCAGGCCGCTGTCCACCAGGCGATGCAAAATCCGCGAAAAGGTTTCCGGCTGAATCCCCAGCTTCGACGCCACCAGGCGTTTGGACATCTGCAAGACAATCTGGCCGGTGACCGGGTTGCGTTCCTGAAACAGGAAATTGATCACCCGACGGCTCGCGCTCGCCATGGTCAAGGTGTCGATGTCCCGCAGCCGCAAGTGCAGGTGCACGCTCATACTCGCCAGAATCGCCAGGCAGACTTTCGGCTGGTCCTCCAGCGCATTGCGATAGTGGGTGCCCTCGATGCTGACCAGCACGCTGTCCTTCAACGCGGTGGCGCTCACCGGGTAGAGCCGGGCCTGGCTGAACAGCAGCGCTTCGGCAAAGGTTTGCCCGGGCTGGATGATCTCCACCAGGTTTTCCTGGCCTTCGCCAGTGAGTCGGTACAACTTGACCTGGCCGCTGACCAGCAGAAAAAAGCGTTTGGCCGGATCGCCCTGATGCATGAGCGTGCTGTGACAAGGCAGGCGCTTGAGCATGGCCAGGGCACAGACTTCCTCGAAGACTTTCTCCGGCAATTGGCTGAACAGATGATGACGGCGCAACGTTAAAACGATGGAAGGGTGGGTCAGCATGGCGTACCTCCGCTGACGGTCATAGTAGAGAGCGCAGGCCGGTTGACCTATGCCTCTGCAGGCCTACCTCCAAGGAGGCATGGCCGTCAGCCCGCACTGCGCAGATGCTCCATGGCCCACACCGCCGCCTCGACCCGCGAGCGCAAACCGAGTTTGTGCAGCAGGTTCTTGACGTGAACCTTGACCGTCCCTTCGGTGATGCCCAGCTTGTGCCCGATGACCTTGTTGCTGAAGCCGCTGGCGATGGTTTTCAACACCTGGCGTTCGCGGTCGGTCAGTTCGACCACCGCCTGGCGTGGCGGCGAGCGCAACGCCTGGGCCATGACCTGGGTCAGGCCGGGGCTGATGACCAATGCACCGTCCAACGCTTCGCGGATGTACTGGATCAACAGTTCGGGCTCCATGTCCTTGAGCAGATAACCGTCGGCATCCAGGCGCAACGCGTCGCGAATATCGTCTTCGGCGTCCGACACGGTGAACAGCAACACCTTGCCGGTGTAGTGCATCGCGCGCAGTCGACGCAGGGTTTCAATGCCGTTCATTTGCGGCATGTTGTTGTCGAGCAACACCAGGTCCGGTTGCAGCGGTTCGATCAGGCTGAGCGCTTCCTCGCCATGGTTGGCTTCGCCGACGATCAGGAAGTCATCTTCCAGTTCGAGCATTTGACGGATGCCGCGACGCATCATGGGATGGTCGTCTACCAGCAGGATTCTATGGTGTGGGGACGGGTTCATGTGACGCTACCTTCTGTGTGCTGTCCGAGAAATTCCGGGTGGAATTCCAGCTGGACGAGGGTGCCTTGAGGCTCCCTGGAAAATATGTGCAAGTGGCCGCGCAAGCTCCGCGCCCGCTCATCCATGATGTTCAGGCCGTGATGTTCGCGCTGGTCGACGTCGCCGCTGAAGCCGCGCCCGTCATCCTCGACCGACAGCCTCACGGTTTCGCCGTCCTGACGCAGTTCCAGCCAGGCGTTTTGCGCGTGAGCGTGGCGCAGGCAATTGGAAAGCGCCTCGCGGGTGATCTGCAAAATGTGGATCTGCTCGCTGGCCGAGAGCTGAAAGGCCAGCGCATCGACGTGCAGGTGCACCTGGAATTCGCCACGACGGGAGAATTCTGCGGCAGTGTCCTTGAGCTCCTGCACCAGCCCGGCATCGTGAATCTGCAGGCGGAAAGTGGTCAGCAGTTCGCGCAATTGGCGGTAGGCATTGTTCAGTCCTTCGCGCAATTCGGCGGTGACGTTTTCCAGGGTCTGCACCGGTTCGCCACGGCGCATCAGGGTCTGCATGCGGCTGACTTGCAGCTTCATGTAGGACAGGGCCTGGGCCAGTGAGTCGTGCAGTTCGCGGGCGATGATCGTGCGCTCTTCCAGCAACAGTAACCGATGATCCTGTTCCCGTTGGCGCTTGAGTGAGAGCGAAGTGCCGATCAGGTTGGCCAGGGCCTGGATCAGTTGGGTTTCCCAGGCTTGCGTGGGGTGGCCGTCGACAAAGTAAGCCTTGAGTTCACCCAGTTCGCTGCCCTGGTTGCTGATGCTGAAGGATTGCGGCCTCGCGTCGTGGTGTTTCTGGCACGTGGCGCAATCGCTGCTGGCGCAGACGTCGCGGATGTTGGCGCCATGCAGGGCGATCAGTTGCTGGGCAGGCGCCTGCGCCTGGCCTTGCAAGCACAGCGACAGGCGCAAGCCCGGCAGGCGTTGCTGGAAGCGCCGGATCAACTCGTCCAGCCCTTCGGCATTGGCCAGGCGTGTGGCCAGGCTGCGACTGCTTTGATAGAGCAACTCCAGCGCAGCGTTGGCCTGTTGCAGGTTCAGGGTTTTTTGCCGGACCTGACTTTCCAGTGTGCGGTGTGACTCTTCTATCGTTTCGGCCATGGCGTTGAAGCTCGTGGCCAACTGGCCCAGTTCGTCCTGGGACTGATGGTTGACCCGCACCTTGAAATCACCGCGTCGAAAGCGCTGGGTTGCGTCCACCAACTCCTTGAGGGGCGTGACGACGCCGTACTGCAACTCGTACAAACCGATCAGCAGGACAATCATGGTGGTGAACAGCGCCATGCCCTGGATCACTTGTTGCCAGCCCTGCTTTTGCTCGCTCTGGCGCTGGAGCAGGCTGACGAACTGGTTCAGTTGCTCAACGAACGGCCGGGCCTGGGCTTGAAACGCCACGGCATCGCCGCGTTCCAGCGCCGGGCGCAACGCCTCGTTCCATTGTTGCTGGAGTTGCCTATAGCTGGTTTGCAACGCGGTGGTCGGGCCATCTTCCAGCACGGCCTTGAGTGACTGGCTGTTGAGACGACGTTGCAGGCTTTCAGTGATGCCGATGATTTCTTCATCGGTGGCACCGGCGGCGAGTTTCCAGCTCAGGTGGTAGGTTTCCATGCGCACCGAGCCCGCCGTGTTGATGGCGGCGGCATCACCCTGGCTGAACCAGGCGATCAACCCGGCGCTCAACGAGCTGGCGAGGGCGAGCACGGCGATCAGGATCACCGCGAGCCCGGCGCGGGCGGGCAGGGAGCTGCGCAACCAGCGAATCATCGGCGCAGGTCCCGGGGGTAAAGCAGAAAGCAGAGCATGTACAGCTCCAGAGTGAGGTTGTTTGTTATGGCCTCTTCGCGGGCAAGTCGGATCGCCGCCCGCTCGCTCCTACAGTTACCGGCGTTTCAGTGATCGATACCTAACCTGTAGGAGCGAGGCTTGCCCGCGAAGGCGATCCAGAGGCGCGCTACCTCTAAAGAGTTGTCGACGGCTCCCTGTCGACAGAACACTGGGTGGAAAAAGTTAAAACGCTGATAAACAAGGGGTTTTAAGCATTCTCCGGTCTACCTCCTTGGAGGTAGGCAGTGCAAGCATAGGCTTGGGCCCGCTTGGGCTTCGTTGACGTGGATCAAGTTTTTACGGGGTTGCTCTCTCTAGTCTGCCGCCATGGCTAACTGACTGGAGAGCATTGTGACCCAACCCCGTGTACGACAAGGCTTGGTGCTGGGCATGAGCACGCTGGCCTTCACTGTATGTTTCATGGTCTGGATGATGTTTGCCGTGCTCGGTGTGCCGATCAAGGAACTGCTCCAGCTCAACGAAACCCAGTTCGGCCTGCTGGCCGCGACCCCGGTCTTGACCGGCTCGCTGGTGCGTTTGCCGCTGGGGTTGCTGACCGACCGCTTTGGCGGGCGCAGCGTGTTCTTTCTGCTGATGCTGTCCTGCGTCGCACCGCTGTACCTGATCAGCCACGCCACCGCCTATTGGCAGTTTTTGCTGCTGGGCCTGTTCGTCGGTTTGGCCGGCGGCTCGTTCTCGGTCGGGATTGCCTACGTCGCCAAGTGGTTCGACAAAGAGAACCAGGGCTTCGCCATGGGCATCTTCGGCGCCGGTAACGCCGGGGCTGCGGTCACCAAGTTTCTCGCCCCGGCCCTGATCGCCGCCGGCAGTTGGCAGCTGGTGCCGAAAGTCTTCAGCGCCATCCTCTTTATCACTGCGCTGTCGTTCTGGTTCCTCAGTGCCGAAAACAAGGACCACCGCAGTGCCTCGGGCGCCACGCTGCGTGAGCAACTGCGTTCGCTGAAAGATCCTGCGGTGTGGCGCTACTGCCAGTACTACTCGATCGTCTTCGGCGGCTATGTGGCCCTCGCGCTGTGGATGACCAAGTACTACGTGCAGGAATACGGTTTCAGCCTGCAAAGCGCGGCGCTGCTGGCGGCGTGTTTTTCCCTGCCCGGTGGCGTGCTGCGTGCCGTCGGTGGCTGGATGTCGGATCGCTGGGGCGCGCAAAGCGTGACCTGGTGGGTGTTGTGGGTCAGCTGGATCTGCCTGTTCCTGCTCTCGTACCCACAGACCCAACTGCAAGTGCAGACCATCAACGGCACCGTGGATTTCCACATCGGCCTTAACCCCGCGCTGTTCACCGTGCTGCTGTTCGTCATGGGCATTGCCTTCGCGTTCGGCAAGGCCTCGGTCTTCAAATACATCGCCAATGACTACCCGAAAAACATGGGAGCGGTGTCCGGCATCGTCGGTCTGGCCGGTGGCCTGGGCGGTTTCGTGCTGCCGATCATGTTTGGCGCCCTGGTGGACCTCACCGGCGTGCGCTCGTCCTGCTTCATGTTGATGTACGGCGTGGTCTGGGTCTCCCTCACCTGGATGTACTTCAGCGAAATGCGCAAAAGCCCGGTGCTTGGTAAAGCGCCGACGCTGACCCCGTCCCCGATTTCCAGCATTGCCCAAGGAGAACAACATGTCCGTTCTGCAAAAGCCTGAAAAAGGGCCGGTCATTCATGACTGGCGCCCCGAGGACCCTGCGTTCTGGGGAAGCAGCGGCAAACAGACCGCCACGCGCAACCTGTGGATCTCCATTCCCGCGCTGCTGTTGGCCTTCGCGGTGTGGATGGTCTGGAGCACGGTGATCGTGCGCCTGAACGCCATCGGCTTCACCTTCACCACCGACCAGTTGTTCTGGCTGGCGGCGTTGCCGGGGCTGTCCGGCGCGACCTTGCGCGTCTTCTATTCCTTTATGGTGCCGATCTTCGGTGGCCGGCGCTGGACCGCCCTGAGCACCGCATCGTTGCTGGTGCCATCGATCTGGATGGGCTTCGCGGTGCAGGACCCGGGCACCCCGTACAGCGTGTTCGTATGGATTGCCTTGCTCTGCGGTTTTGGCGGCGGCAACTTCGCCTCGAGCATGTCCAACATCAGCTTCTTCTACCCGAAGTCCCAGCAAGGCACGGCCCTGGGCCTCAACGCCGGGTTGGGTAACCTGGGCGTCTCGGTGATGCAGTTCTGCGTGCCGCTGGTGATCACCTTCGGCGTGTTCGGGGTCATGGGTGGCAATCCGCAAACCCTGCCGGACGGTGGCCAATTGTGGCTGCAGAACGCCGGGTTCATCTGGGTGCCGTTCATTGTCCTGGTGACGGTGCTGGCCTGGTTCGGCATGAACGATTTGTCCAGTGCGCGGGCCTCGTTCAGCGAGCAAGCGGTGATCTTCAAACGCAAGCACAACTGGCTGATGTGCTGGTTGTACCTGGCGACCTTCGGTTCGTTCATCGGTTTTTCCGCTGCGTTTCCATTGCTGATCAAAACCTCGTTCCCTGATGTGATCGCACTGAAATTCGCCTTCCTCGGCCCGTTGGTGGGTGCGCTCGTGCGTCCATTGGGCGGCTGGCTGGCGGACAAGCTCGGCGGCGCGAAAGTGACCTTGTGGAACTTCGTCGCGATGATCGTGATGGTCTTCGGCGTCATGCACTTCCTGCCGCAGAACGGTACAGGCGGCAACTTCTACGGCTTCCTCGGCATGTTCATGCTGCTGTTCATCACCACCGGCGTGGGCAACGGCTCCACCTTCCGCATGATCCCGGTGATCTTCCGCACCCAGCATGAAAAAGCCGCTGCCGGAAAATCCCCGGCCGTACGCGAACAAGCACTCAAGAATGCCGGCAAAGAGTCCGCCGCCGTCCTGGGCTTCAGTTCGGCCATGGGCGCCTTCGGTGCGTTCTTCATTCCCAAATCCTTCGGCACTTCGATGGCCCAGACCGGCGGACCGGAGATGGCCTTCTACATGTTCGTCGGTTTTTACCTGAGCTGCATCGTCGTGACCTGGTGGTGGTACGCGCGCAAAGGCGCTGCGACACCCTGCTGAGACGACCCGAATCCAACCATTGCGTGGGCGGGGCACAGAACCCCGCAGCAAGCCTGAGAGGACTACACCGTGAGTCATTTACTGGATCAATTGCGGTTTTTCAATCGCAAGCAAAACGAGTTTTCCGAGGGTCATGGAGAGACCCGCAAAGAGTCGCGCGACTGGGAGAACGTCTACCGTTCGCGCTGGCAGTACGACAAGATCGTGCGTTCCACCCACGGGGTGAACTGCACCGGGTCTTGCTCGTGGAAGATCTACGTGAAGAACGGCCTGATCACCTGGGAAACCCAGCAGACCGACTACCCGCGCACCCGCAACGACCTGCCCAACCATGAGCCTCGTGGCTGCCCGCGCGGCGCCAGTTACAGCTGGTATATCTACAGCGCCAACCGGCTCAAGTACCCGAAAATCCGCAAGCCATTGCTCAAGCTCTGGCGCGATGCGCGCCAGACCATGGCGCCGGTCGAAGCCTGGGCCAGCATTGTCGAGGACAAGGCCAAGGCCGACTCCTATAAAAGCAAGCGCGGCATGGGCGGCTTCATTCGTTCCAGCTGGGACGAAGTCAACGAGATCATCGCGGCGTCCAACGTCTACACCATCAAACAGTACGGCCCCGACCGGATCGTCGGGTTCTCGCCGATCCCGGCCATGTCGATGGTCAGCTACGCCGCAGGTTCGCGTTACCTGTCGCTGATCGGCGGCGCCTGCCTGAGCTTCTACGACTGGTACTGCGACTTGCCACCGGCTTCGCCGATGGTCTGGGGTGAGCAGACCGACGTGCCGGAATCGGCCGACTGGTACAACTCCAACTACATCATTGCCTGGGGTTCCAACGTTCCGCAGACCCGTACCCCCGACGCGCACTTCTTCACCGAAGTCCGTTACAAGGGCACCAAGACCGTGGCGATCACTCCGGACTATTCGGAAGTCGCCAAGCTCACCGACCTGTGGCTGAACCCCAAGCAGGGCACCGACGCGGCGCTGGCGCAGGCCTTCAACCATGTGATCTTCAAAGAGTTCCACCTGGATAAACCGAGCGCCTATTTCACTGACTACGCCAAGCGCTTCACCGATCTGCCGGTGCTGGTGCTGCTCAAGCAAATGGCCGACAAGGCGCCGGGCGCCGGTTACCAGCCAGACCGCTTCCTGCGCGCCAGCGACTTGACCGACAACCTCGGCCAGGAAAACAACCCGGAATGGAAAACCATCGCCCTGGATACCAGCGGCGAACTGGTGTCCCCTCAGGGCTCCATCGGTTATCGCTGGGGCGAGAAGGGCAAGTGGAACATCCTGCCGCGTGAGGGTGGCGAAGGTCGCGAAATCGATCTGAAACTGAGCCTGATCGGCGATGACGTGGCCGAAGTGGCGTTCCCGTATTTTGCCGGCGAGTCCCACGAGCACTTCCAGCACGTGGCCGGCGATGCCGTGCAATACCGTCGTGTGCCGGTGCACAGCCTCGTTCTGGCTGACGGCAGCGTGGCCAAAGTCGCCACCGTGTTCGACCTGTCGGCCGCTAACCTGGCGATCGACCGTGGCCTGGGTGGCGAAAACGTCGCCAAGGATTACAACGACGCCTCGGTGCCCGGCACCCCGGCCTGGCAGGAGCAGATCACCGGCGTCAGCCGCGAGAAAGCGATCCAGATTGCCCGTGAGTTTGCCGATAACGCCGACAAGACCAAGGGCCGCTCGATGATCATCGTCGGCGCGGCGATGAATCACTGGTACCACATGGACATGAACTACCGCGGGCTGATCAACATGCTCATGCTCTGCGGGTGTGTCGGTCAGACCGGTGGCGGTTGGGCGCACTACGTCGGCCAGGAAAAACTCCGTCCGCAATGCGGCTGGCTGCCCCTGGCGTTCGGTCTGGACTGGAACCGTCCGCCACGGCAAATGAACGGCACCAGCTTCTTCTACGCCCACAGCTCGCAGTGGCGCCACGAGAAGATGAGCATGCACGACGTGCTCTCGCCATTGGCCGACAAGTCACAATTCCCCGAGCATGCGCTGGACTACAACATCCGCGCCGAACGCGCCGGCTGGTTGCCTAGCGCACCGCAACTCAACACCAACCCGCTGCACATTTGCCGTGATGCCGCTGCTGCCGGCATGGAACCGAAAGACTACGTGGTCAAGTCGCTGCAGGACGGTTCGCTGCGCTTCTCTTGCGAGCAACCGGACAGCCCGGTGAACTTCCCGCGCAACATGTTCATCTGGCGCTCCAACCTGCTGGGCTCCTCGGGCAAGGGCCACGAGTACATGCTCAAGTACCTGCTCGGCACCAAGAACGGGGTGATGAACGAAGACATCGGCCAGGTCGGCGACTGCAAACCGGAAGAAGCCGAGTGGGTGGACGAGGGCGCCATCGGCAAGCTCGATCTGGTGACTACGCTGGACTTCCGCATGTCCTCGACCTGCGTCTATTCCGACATCGTCTTGCCGACCGCAACCTGGTACGAAAAAGACGACATGAACACCTCGGACATGCACCCGTTCATTCACCCGTTGTCGGCCGCGATCGACCCGGCGTGGGAATCGCGTTCCGACTGGGAAATCTACAAAGGCATCGCCAAGGCGTTTTCCAGCATGGCCGAAGGGCACCTGGGCGTCGAAAAGGATCTGGTGACCATTCCGCTGATGCACGACAGCGTCGGCGAACTGGCCCAGCCGTTTGGCGGCACCGACTGGAAAAGCGAAGGCGTGGCACCGGTGCCGGGTAAAAACGCACCGAACCTGCACGTGGTCGAGCGCGACTACCCGAACATCTACAAGCAGTTCTCGTCCCTCGGGCCATTGCTGGAGAAACACGGCAACGGCGGCAAGGGCATCAACTGGAACACCGAGGCCGAAGTGAAGTTCCTCGGTGAGCTCAACCACCACGAACGGGACGCCGGTATCAGCCACGGCCGTCCGAAAATCGACTCGGCCATCGATGCAGCGGAAGTGATCCTGTCGCTCGCACCGGAAACCAACGGCCACGTAGCGGTCAAGGCCTGGGCCGCGCTGTCGGAATTCACCGGTATCGACCACAGCCATCTGGCGGTGGGCAAGGAGCATGAGGCGATTCGCTTCCGCGACATCCAGGCGCAGCCACGCAAGATCATTTCCAGCCCGACCTGGTCGGGGCTCGAAGACGATCACGTCAGCTACAACGCCGGTTACACCAACGTTCATGAAGCCATTCCATGGCGCACCATCACCGGTCGTCAGCAGTTCTACCAGGATCACCCGTGGATGCAGGCGTTCGGCGAGCAGCTGATGAGTTACCGGCCGCCGGTCAACACCCGGACCATCGCCGGGGTGAAAGGCAAGCGCAGCAACGGCCACAAGGAAATCGTCCTGAACTGGATCACGCCGCACCAGAAGTGGGGCATCCACAGCACCTACAGCGACAACCTGTTGATGCTGACCTTAAGCCGTGGCGGCCCGATTGTCTGGCTGTCGGAGAACGACGCGAAAAGCGCCGGCATCGAGGACAACGACTGGATCGAGTGCTTCAACGCCAACGGTGCGCTGACCGCCCGTGCGGTGGTCAGTCAGCGGGTCAAGGACGGCATGGTGATGATGTACCACGCCCAGGAACGGATCGTGAACGTGCCCGGATCGGAAACCACCAAGACCCGTGGCGGCCACCACAACTCGGTGACCCGCGTCGTGCTCAAACCGACCCACATGATCGGTGGCTATGCCCAGCAGGCCTACGGTTTCAACTATTACGGCACGGTCGGTTGCAACCGCGACGAGTTCGTCGTGGTGCGCAAAATGTCCAAAGTCGACTGGCTCGATGGTTCGTCCGGTGATGACCTGCCGCGTCCTCTGCCGACCGATATCGAGGAGAACTGAGATGAAGATTCGCTCACAAATCGGCATGGTGCTGAACCTGGACAAGTGCATCGGTTGCCACACTTGCTCGATCACCTGCAAAAACGTCTGGACCAGCCGTGAAGGCATGGAATACGCCTGGTTCAACAACGTCGAAAGCAAACCCGGGATCGGCTACCCGAAAGAATGGGAAAACCAGGACAAGTGGAAGGGCGGCTGGATCCGCAATGCCAACGGCTCGATCAACCCGCGCATCGGCGGCAAGTTCCGCGTGTTGGCCAACATCTTTGCCAACCCGGACCTGCCGAGCCTCGACGACTACTACGAGCCGTTCGACTTCGATTACCAGCACCTGCACACCGCACCGCTGGGCGAGCATCAGCCTACGGCGCGCCCACGCTCGCTGGTCTCCGGCAAGCGCATGGAGAAAATCGAGTGGGGCCCGAACTGGGAAGAAATCCTTGGCACTGAATTCGCCAAGCGTCGCAAGGACAAGAACTTCGACAAGATCCAGGCGGACATTTACGGCGAGTACGAAAACACCTTCATGATGTATTTGCCGCGCCTGTGCGAGCACTGCCTCAACCCGGCGTGTGCGGCATCGTGCCCGAGCGGGGCGATCTACAAGCGTGAAGAAGACGGCATTGTCCTGATCGACCAGGAAAAATGCCGTGGCTGGCGCATGTGCATCAGCGGCTGCCCGTACAAGAAAATCTACTTCAACTGGAAAAGTGGCAAGTCCGAGAAGTGCATTTTCTGCTACCCGCGTATCGAAGCCGGGATGCCGACCGTGTGCGCCGAAACGTGCGTCGGTCGTATCCGTTACCTCGGCGTGTTGCTGTACGACGCCGACCGCATCAGCGAAGTGGCGAGCACCGCCAATGAGCAGGATCTGTACGAGAAACAACTGGAGATCTTCCTCGACCCGAATGACCCGGTGGTGATCCGTCAGGCCCTGGCAGACGGTGTACCGCAGTCGGTGATCGATTCCGCCCAGCGTTCGCCGGTCTACAAAATGGCCGTGGACTGGAAACTCGCGCTGCCGCTGCACCCGGAATACCGCACCTTGCCGATGGTCTGGTACGTACCGCCACTGTCGCCGATTCAAAACGCCGCAACCGCTGGCACCGTTGGCATGAACGGGGTGATTCCGGACGTCGACAGCCTGCGTATTCCACTGAAGTACCTGGCCAACCTGCTGACTGCCGGCGATGAAAAACCGGTCAAGCGTGCGTTGAAACGCTTGCTGGCGATGCGTGCCTACAAGCGTTCCGAGCAAGTCGATGGTGTGCAAGACCTGCAAGTGCTGGCGGACGTCGGTTTGAGCGTGGACCAGGTCGAGGAAATGTACCGCTACCTGGCCATCGCCAACTATGAGGACCGCTTTGTGGTACCGACCGCCCACCGCGAAGACGCCATGAGCGACGCCTTTGCCGAACGCTCCGGTTGCGGTTTCAGTTTCGGCAGCGGTTGCAGCGGCAGCTCCGACACCAACATGTTCGGCGCGAAAAAGGCCAACCGTCGCGACGTCCTGAAAACCGTGCAGTTGTGGGAGGAATGAGCATGCAAATTCTCAAAGTGATTTCGCTGCTGCTCGATTACCCGACTGAAACGCTGATCAGCGGCCGCGACGAACTGGAGCAGGCGATCATTCAATCGCGGGAAATCAGCCCGAAGCAGCGCGGTGCGTTGTTCGAGTTGCTGGAGCTGATCTGCGCCAATGACCTGATGGACGGGCAGGAGCACTACGGTGCGCTGTTCGGTCGGGGGCGCGCGCTCTCGTTGCTGTTGTTCGAGCACGTGCACGGTGAGTCCCGCGACCGTGGCCAGGCCATGGTCGACATGATGGCGCAGTACGAGGACGCCGGTTTTGCCATCGGCGTCAAAGAGCTGCCGGACTACATCCCGCTGTACCTGGAGTTTCTGTCCACTCGCGAAGACATCGAGGCCCGCGAGGGCCTGGCGGATGTCTCGCACCTGCTGGCCTTGCTCGCGGCGCGTCTGGAGGAGCGTGAAAGCGCCTACGCCAGTTGCTTCCGGGCGCTGCTGCAGATTGCCGGCTCCGAACCGCATCAGGCCGTGGCCGACCTGCGTGAGCAGGTCGCGGCGGAAGTGCGCGACGACTCGCTCGAAGCCCTCGACAAGATCTGGGAAGAGGAGGCCGTGGACTTTCTCCAGGCCGAACAGCAGGACCGTTGCGGTTCGCTGCCAAGCGCGCCGGGCAAGGCCCGGGAAGAAAGCGCGGTGCCGTTGCACTGGGTGGATTTTCAGCATGAAGGACTGGCCGCCGCGCCAGTCCAGGAGGTAGGCAATGTCTAAATGGAACCTGTTGTTGTTCGGGATTTATCCCTATATCGCTTTGGCCATTTGCCTGATCGGCAGTTGGGCCCGCTTCGACCTGTCGCAGTACACCTGGAAGGCGGGCTCCAGCCAAATGCTCAACCAGCGCGGCATGCGCGTGGCGAGCAACTTCTTCCACATCGGTGTGCTGTTCGTGCTGGCCGGGCATTTCGTCGGCCTGCTGACGCCCGCGTCGGTTTATCACCATGTCATCAGCACTGAGAACAAGCAGTTGCTGGCGATGGTGTCCGGCGGCTTCTTCGGCCTGTTGTGCCTGATCGGCCTGCTGATGCTGGTCAACCGGCGCCTGAGCGACCCTCGGGTCCGCGCCACGTCCAGTACGTCGGACATCCTGATTCTGCTGGTGCTATTGGCGCAGTTGCTGCTCGGCCTGCTGACCATCGTTGCGTCCACCGCGCACATGGACGGTTCGGTGATGGTGATGCTCGCCGACTGGGCGCAGAACACCGTGCTGTTGCGGCCGACAGAAGCGGCGGCCTCCATCGCGCCGGTCGGGCTGACCTACAAGTTGCACGTGTTTCTCGGCCTGACCCTGTTTGTGCTGTTCCCCTTCACCCGTCTCGTACACGTGATCAGTGCACCGGTCTGGTACCTGGGACGCCGTTATCAAATCGTTCGGCAGAAATTCTGAGGAGACAATCATGTCAGGTGGATGTGGATGTGGCGGTGGTAACGGCGGCAGCGGTGGCTGCGGATCTTCCAAACAAGTAGAGGTTGCGGTGCCGGACGATGTCGCACCGTTTGAAGAGCTCGCGGTTGAACCTGCGGCGGCCGATGACGCGCCGGCGCAGTTGATCGCCAGCAGCGAGCAGGAGTGGCCGATCATCAGCGTCAACGAGGTGGTGATCACCCCGGAAGCGATGGCCCAGGAGCTGCAATATCACCCGGCCGAAAGCCGCGAAGAGGCGGTGTATCTGGCCGCCAAGGCGCTGGTGATCCGCGAGTTGTTGCAGCAGCGCATCGCCGAACTGGGCGTGTCGCTGGAGGTCGGTGCCGGTGAGAACGAAGAAGAAGCCGCCACGCGCTTGTTGCTCGAACGCGAGGTGATCGTGCCGCAATGCGACGAGCAAACCAGCCTTCGTTACTACGAAAACAATCGCGGGCGCTTTCACAGCGCGCCGTTGCTGGCGGTGCGGCACATCCTGCTGGAGTGCGCGCCGGACGATGCCGAAGCCCGCGAGCTGGCGCATGCCCAGGCAGAAATCCTGCTGCAACGGCTGGAAGACTTCCCCGGCAGCTTCGCCGAGCTGGCGGTGAAATATTCGGCCTGCCCTTCGAAGGCGCAAGGCGGTTCTCTGGGGCAGATCAGCAAAGGCCAGACCGTGCCGGAACTGGAGCGGCAGTTGTTCACGCTGGCACCGGGGCTGGCCAGCAAACCGTTGGAAAGTCGTTATGGCTGGCATGTGGTCAGCGTCGATCAGCGGATCGAAGGCATGCCGTTGCCCTATGAAGCGGTGTCGACGGCGATCCGCACGCAGTTGCAGCAGGGCGTCTGGCAAAAGGCCCTGGTGCAATACCTGCAAACCCTGATTGGCGCGGCGGATGTCCGCGGTATTCATTTGCAGGGCGCTGACTCACCGCTGGTGCAGTGAGCCTCAAGGCTAACCGGGAGATGTGATGAACGCTGTGATGCAGGATGGTTTTGGGCGGCAGATCGATTATCTGCGGATGTCGGTGACGGACCGGTGTGATTTTCGTTGTGTGTATTGCATGGCGAAAAACATGACCTTCCTGCCGCGTCAGCAGGTGCTCACGCTGGAGGAATTGCAGCGCCTGGCAACGTTGTTCGTCGGATTGGGCGTGCGCAAGATTCGCCTCACTGGCGGCGAGCCGTTGATCCGTCCCGGCATTGTCGATCTGTGTCGCAACATCGCCGCGTTGCCCGGTTTGCGCGAACTGGTGATGACCAGCAACGGCTCGCAGCTGGGCCGCCTGGCGCGGCCGTTGGTGGAGGCGGGTGTTAAACGGATGAACATCAGCCTCGACAGCCTGGACGCGCAGAAATTTCGCGCGATCACCCGCAACGGCGATCTCGATCAGGTGCTTAGCGGCATCGAAGCGGCGCGGGATGCGGGGTTTGAGCGAATCAAGCTCAACTGCGTGGTGATGAAGGGGCGCAACTTCGATGAGGTCCCGGCGTTGGTGCAATACGCCATCGACCAGCGCATCGATATCAGTTTTATCGAAGAAATGCCGCTGGGCGATGTCGGGCGATCACGGGGCGAATCGTTTTGTTCCAGTGATGACGTGCGCACGTTGATTGCTCAGCGTCATCGCTTGCTCGACAGCACGGAAAACAGCGGCGGGCCGGCGCGTTATGTGCGCCTGGAACGCCATCCCGAGACCCGGATCGGTTTCATTTCACCCAACAGTCACAACTTCTGCGGTACTTGCAACCGGGTGCGGATGACGGTGGAAGGCAAGCTGCTGTTGTGTCTGGGGCAGGACGATGCGCTGGATTTGAGAGGGTTGCTGCGGCGTTATCCGCTGGATGACCAGCCGGTGATCAATGCGGTGCAAAAGGCTTTGCGCGGTAAACCGCTGCGCCATGATTTCACTCCGGAGGGGGATGTGCAGATTGTTCGGTTCATGAATATGAGTGGTGGTTGATTTGCCGCAAATCCAATCGCCGAGTTTCTGATGGTGTACATATCCATTCCTGCGGTAACGGCCGCTAATGGTTTCGCTTTTACAGCGAGTCACTTGGAGAAGCGCCAAGTAACCAAGCGCTTTTGCCCCTGTCGTTCGGTGCCTCGCTAATGCTCGGCATGCCCTCGCTCCGCTCCTGCTCCGTGGGCCCGCCGCGATCGGCCATCCTTGGCCGTGCGCGGCTAACCCGGCATCCATGCCGGGTTGCCCACTACGCAGAACCTCCGCTCGGCCTCTCGAGGGGGCGACTACCGCCACAGCCGCCGAGGCGGCCTGAAAGCCGACCTGGCTCTTTGGTGCGCGCGTTCCCTCATTCCGGATATGTACACCTATCCCCTGTAGGAGCCGGCTTGCTGGCGATGGCGTCCGTCCAGCCAATACATACGTTGACTGATCCACCGCTATCGCCAGCAAGCCGGCTCCTACACGGGGATTGGGTTCACACGATTCAAAATTGTAGGAGCCAGCTTGCTGGCGATGGACGTCAACGATAACGCGGGGTGTCTGAATGAACGCGTTGTCCAGACGATTTTCGCCGGCAAGCCGGCTCCTACAGGGGATCGTATTTATCCAGACACATACGCATTTCCCTTGTAGGAGCCAGCTTGCTGGCGATGGCCGTCAACGATAACGCGGGGTGTCTGAATGAACGTGTTGTCCGGTCGTTTTTCGCGGGCAAGCCTCGCTCCTACAGGGAATCGCGTTTGCTTTTGATTTCCACCACTCATCAGGCCGAGCGTTAGCTCGCCTTCCGCTTTTGATCTGAGCGCCCCCTCGAGAGGCCGAGTGGAGGTTCTGCGCAGTGGGCAACCCGGCATGGATGCCGGGTTAGCCGCCCCCGGCCATGGATGGCCGATGGCGGCGGGCCCACGGAGCAGGACCGGAGCGAGGGCATGCCGAGCATTAGCGAGGCACCGAACGAAAGGGGCAAGAGCGCTTGGTTACTTGCCGCTTCTGCAAGTGACTCGCCGTAAGGGCGAAACCGCCAGCCGCCATCACCACAACAACGGATATACACACCAAAAACAAATGCTAGGCAATCACCGCCAAATCTTGATATCGGTCAATTGCAGATCCGTCCTTTGTCCGTAACCTCCACTGCATGTTGTGTTTTTAGATGAATAAAAATCTATATGTAGTATCTGGAGGCCGAATGCAAAGCACGCTGATCTCAGTAGGAAGTAACCGTTTGCACAAGCGCAACGGTGACCTGGTTGCCTTCGACGCCGACAAGATCCGTCAGGCGTTGATCGCTGCCGGCAGGGCAACCGGGGAATACACCGACGTTGAAGCCGAAGGCCTGCTCGAGGCCGTACTCGCCCGCCTGGAAGGGCTGCCGAGACTGCATGTCGAACAGATCCAGGACCGTGTCGAACGGGTGCTGATGGACGCCGGTTTTTTCTTCGCCATGCGCGCCTACATCGTCTACCGCGAACAGCACGGACGTTTGCGCCGCGACCGCCGGACCCTGGTCGAGGTCGCCACCTCCATGAACGAATACCTCGACCGTGAAGACTGGCGGGTCCAGGCCAACGCCAATCAGGGCTATTCCCTGGGCGGGCTGGTGCTGAACGTGTCGGGCAAGGTCACCGCCAACTACTGGCTGGACGAGGTCTACAGCGAAGCCATCGGCCAGGCCCACCGCGAGGCGGATTTGCATGTGCACGACCTCGACATGCTCGCCGGTTATTGCGCCGGATGGTCGCTGCGCACGCTCTTGCACGAAGGGCTCAACGGTGTGCCGGGACGGGTCGAAGCCGGTCCGCCGAAGCACCTGAGCAGTGCCCTGGGGCAGATGGTGAATTTCCTTGGCACCCTACAAAACGAATGGGCCGGTGCCCAGGCGTTCAGTTCGTTCGACACCTACCTGGCGCCCTATGTGCGCAAGGACCAGCTGGGTTTCGAGCAGATACGCCAGGCGATCCAGGAATTCATCTACAACCTCAACGTCCCATCGCGCTGGGGCACGCAAACGCCCTTTACCAACCTGACCTTCGACTGGGTTTGCCCGCAGGATCTGCGCGAGCAGATCCCCATCATCGGCGGTGAGGAAATGCCGTTTGCCTATGGCGACCTGCAAGCCGAAATGGACCTGCTCAACCGCGCCTACATCGAGGTGATGCAGGCCGGCGATGCGAAAGGGCGGGTGTTCACCTTTCCGATCCCGACCTACAACATCACCCATGATTTTCCATGGGACAGTGAAAACGCTGACCGCCTGTTCGAGATGACCGCGCGTTACGGCCTGCCGTATTTCCAGAACTTCCTCAATTCGGACATGCAGCCCAATCAGGTGCGATCGATGTGCTGCCGCTTGCAACTGGACGTGCGCGAGTTGCTCAAGCGCGGCGGCGGTTTGTTCGGCTCGGCGGAACAGACCGGATCGCTCGGCGTGGTGACCATCAACTGCGCGCGACTGGGTTATGTGTTCAAGGGTGATACCAGCGGTTTGCTCAAGCGTCTGGACACGCTGATGGAACTGGCGATGGAGAGCCTGGAGGTCAAGCGCAAGGTGATTCAGCATCACATGGACGCCGGATTGTACCCGTACACCAAGCGTTACCTCGGCACCTTGCGCAACCATTTCTCGACCATTGGCCTTAATGGCCTGCATGAAATGCTGCGCAATTTCAGCGGCGACAAGGAGGGCATGCACACCGAGCACGGCCGGCAGTTTGCCCTGAGGATGCTGGACCATGTGCGCGCCACGCTCGTGCGTTTCCAGGAAGAAACCGGCCACCTCTACAATCTCGAAGCCACGCCGGCCGAGGGCACTACCTACCGTTTCGCCAAGGAAGACCTCAAGCGCTATCCCGACATTCTCCAGGCTGGCAGCGCGCAGGCGCCGTATTACACCAACTCCTCGCAACTGCCCGTGGGCTACACCGAAGACCCCTTCGAGGCCCTGGAACTGCAAGACGAATTGCAATGCAAATACACCGGCGGGACGGTCTTGCATCTGTACATGGCCGAGCGGATTTCTTCGACCCAAGCCTGCAAGCAACTGGTGCGCAAAGCCCTCGGGCGGTTCCGCCTGCCGTACCTGACCGTGACCCCGACATTCTCCATCTGCCCGGTGCACGGCTACCTCGATGGCGAGCACGAGTTCTGCCCTAAATGCGACGAGATCCTGCTGCTCAAAGAACAGCAAACCGGCACCGTTCACTGATTTCGATCCACTCAACCGCAAGGAGCTTCACCATGATTGCATCGCAAACACTGCCCCAGGCTCAACGTCAACGCTGCGAAGTCTGGACCCGGGTGATGGGTTATCACCGTCCGGTGTCGGCGTTCAATCCGGGCAAACAGTCGGAGCACCGCGAACGGGTGCACTTCACCGAAAGCGCGGCCGTGGCCGGGCGCCAATGAGTCGAATGCTGCGGGTCGGGGGCATGGTGCCCCTGACCACTATCGACTATCCGGGACAGCTCGCCTGCGTGCTGTTTTGCCAGGGGTGTGCCTGGCGTTGTCGTTACTGCCATAACCCGCAACTGATCCCGCCTCGTGGCACCGAGGAAGTGGATTGGCGGCGGGTTATGGCGTTTCTGCAACGTCGACAGGACCTGCTCGATGCCGTGGTGTTCAGCGGCGGTGAGCCGACCTTGCAGGACGCGTTGCCCGGTGCCATGGATGAAGTGCGCGCCATGGGATTTCGCATCGGTTTGCACAGCGCCGGCATCAAGCCGGCCGCGTTTGCCAAGGCGCTGGCCGGGGCCGACTGGGTGGGCTTCGACGTCAAGGCATTGCCCGAGGATTGCCAGGCCATCACCCGCGTCGAGGGCAGCGGAACAGCCAACTGGCGCAGCCTCGAGCATCTGCTGGCCAGCGATGTCGACTACGAATGCCGCACCACCGTGCATTGGCATCTCGTCGAACCGGCACGTCTGTTGACCCTCGCGCAGCGATTGAGCGCGCTGGGCGTCAAGCGCTTCGCCGTGCAACTGGTGCGCACCGAGCGAATGTTCGATCCGCTGCTGCCGAGCGTTTCGGCACAGGCCTTGCTACCCGATCTTTGGGAAGCGATGCGCGAGTTGTTTCCAGCGTTCGTGTTACGGGGGTAACCGAACCCGAGGAACAACGTTCAACAGTGACATCCACCATGAATTTCAAATGCGCTGCCAATCAGGCAGGTATCAAACTGGGAGCATTTGATATGGCTAAATTAACCACGGCACAACGGATCGTCATCGGCTTTGCAATCGCGCCGCTGGCGCTGATGGGCATGGCGTTTTACGCGTTGCACGATCTGGCAACGCTCAAGGAACAGGCGGTGGTCATCGTCAAACAGGACTGGCCGAAGATCGAACCGATCATGGTCATTGCCACGGGCGTGCGCGATAACGCCAGGAACACCCGGGACTTGCTGATCAACAAGGACAATCAGCAAGTGCAGCAGTCGATCGACGCCACCAAGAAACGCATCACCCAGGCGCTCGAAACCCTTGAGCCGCTGTTCTATCTGCCAGAGGGCAAAGCCGCATACCTGGCCTTGAAAAAGAACCGCGAAGCCTACGTTGCCGCGTTCACCCAGGTGCAGGTCTTGATTCGGCAAGGGGCTTCCGACGATGCCATGGCCCAGCTGAAGCAGAAAGTCGTACCGGCCGAAGCCGAGGTGTATCGCAGCCTGGATGAGTTGATGGCGCTGCAAGGGAAAATCTTCATCGACCGTGAACAGTCGGCGCAGGCGCTGTACAGCGATGCCCGGCGCAACATGCTCGGGTTGTTCCTGTTCTGCCTGGCGCTGGTGATTGCCGCTGCGATAGTCGTCACGCGCAGTGTGACCCGGCCATTGGGTGGCGAGCCGGATGATGCCGCACGGTTCTTGAGTGAAATCGCCGAGGGCGACCTGACGATTCAGGTGCCGGTGGGTGCAAGTGCCGACGGCAGTGTGATGATGAACATGCATCAGATGCAGCAAAGCCTGAATGCCATGGTCAAGCACATCGCTTCTTCGGTTGACCGGGTAGCCAGCTCTTCCGAAGAACTGAGTGCCGTCAGCAGCCAGACCGCCAGCAACCTGCAATTGCAGGGGCTGGAGATCGAGCAGGCGGCTGCGGCGGTGAATCAGATGACGGCTGCGGTGGATGAAGTGGCGCGCAACGCGGTCAGTACTTCCGAGGCCTCCAAACAGTCCGAGCAAACCGCGCAGCGCGGCCGCGAACAGGTTCAGGAAACCGTGGTTGCCATCGGCGAACTGGCCGATGGCGTCACCGACACCTCGCAACGCATCGAGCAACTGGCGGGCCGGGTGCAGGACATCAGCAAAGTCCTGGACGTGATTCGCAGCATCGCCGAGCAGACCAATCTGCTGGCCCTCAACGCGGCAATTGAAGCCGCACGGGCCGGGGATGCCGGGCGCGGCTTTGCCGTGGTCGCCGATGAAGTGCGCGCGCTGGCGCATCGCACGCAGGAGTCCACCCAGGAAATCGAGCAGATGATCGGCAACATTCGCCAGGATACCGGCCATGCGGTGACGGCCATGCAAAGCAGCAGTCATCTGGTGCGAGCCACCCTGGAAGTGGCGCAGCGCTCAGGTGATGCACTGGATCAGATCACCCGGTCCATCTCGCAGATCAATGAGCGCAACCTGATGATTGCCAGTGCCACGGAGGAGCAGGCGTTGGTGGCGCGTGAGGTGGATCGCAATCTGGTGGGGATTCGCACCTTGTCCGAGCAAGTCTTGCTGGGTGCGCAGCACACCGACACCGCTGGCCATGAACTGGCACAGATGGCCGGGGCGCTGCATCAGACCGTGGCGCGATTCAAGGTCTAGACCCACCGGGCAGGTGGTTGTGGAGGTGGGCGCTCAGGACCAGCCCCAGAACTGCAACCACCAGCCAAACCCGATCAAACCATTGGCCAACAGCAGGCAGGCGCTGCCCGACATGCGCCGCGCCAGAGAGCGGTTTTCGCGGCTCAGTCGCTTCCATCCCAGCAGCAAACTCCAGCCTATCGCGGCCACCAACAGGCAGGCCCTGACCGGTTGCACCCATTCCAGCAGCAAACCTTCATAGCGCAGCAGTTTCACGGTGGTTGCCGACAACCCGAGAAACAGTCCTGCACCACCCAGGGGCGTGAGCGTGAGCGCCAGGGGCCAATACAGTGCACGATCACCCGCCAGTCGAGCGCTCAGGCGCAAGAGAACCATTAGCACGGTGCCGAGCAGCACCGAACTCAAACTCAGGTAAGTGACGATGCTGAACCCGTCGAGCCAACTGAAGCTGTCGTTGAGCTGCGGGTAGTGGGTGAGCAGCCACCAGGGCGCGTTGTCTTGCAAGGCCCAGAGCTGGTCGTGTTCAACCAGCCATTGGGCAAGCGTTTGTTTGAGGGCGACGAACCAGGGGCTGACTGTCCACTGGAATGCGCCCATCGCCAGGCCGATCACACCGAACAGCAGCAAGCGAGCATCCCACGGGGATAGCGTCTGCGACGTCGCGTGAAGAATCTCTTGATTGCCCGACCGGGCGATCAACTGGACGGCACCACGTTGCCCGCTGCAGCGCCCACAGGCATGACAATCACTGGCGCCTTGCAGGCGTCGGATATCGAGCAACGGTGCGCAGTTGGGGGGTGGCAGGCGTGGCGGGGCGTTTTCTATCCAGCGTTGTTCATTGACCTGAAAATGCACCGGCGCCAGGCGGGCGAGCAGTGCAAACACGCCGCTGACCGGGCACAGGTAACGGCACCAGACCCGCTTGCCTCGGGCGAACAACAACCCGACGCCCACCGCAGCGACAGTCGAACCACCTAGAATCAGCAGCGCCGCCTGGGCGTAGTCATAGACGCTGATCAACTGGCCATAGAGGGTCGTCAGGCAGAACGCCAGGGTCGGCCAGCCGCCCCAGCGCAACCAGCGCGGCACGCCCATGCCTTTACCGTAATGGCTGGCCCATTCGCTGAGCGAGCCCTCCGGACACAGCACGCCACACCAGAGTCGACCGAACATCACGATCGACAGCAGCACGAACGGCCACCAGATCCCCCAAAACAGAAACTGCGCAAGCAAGGTCAGGTTGTCGAGCATTCGTGCCTGGCTGTCCGGCAGCGGTAACAGCGGCGGGATCACCAGCAGCACTGCGTAAAACACCACAACCAGCCACTGCGCGGCACGAATGAACCGCGCATGACGACGCATCCCGTCACCCAGTCGCTGGAGCCATCGATTGTGCCAACTCAGTTCAGGCATGGGACTTTTTCCATCGTCCGTTGCCGTAGCCATCCGCCGACGACCAGCCAGTAACCGATCCACATCAGCAAGGTCAGGGCACTGGGGGTTGCCCGATAACCGGCAAAACCGGCCAGGAAACCACCGAGTCCATGGCTGTCGCTCAGTAAGACGCTGCTGTCCCAGAACGCGTCGCCAATGACGCCGTAAACCTGCTCCGGCAGATCGAGGGCGAGCAGTTGGCCGCCGATTCGCTCGGTGCCACTGACCAGCAATGCGGCCCCGAGCATGAGCAGGATGACTTCGCTGATGGCAAAGAATCGTTGCCACGAAATGAACCGGCGACTGCTGTGCAGCAGGATGATGGTCAACGCCGACAGCACCAGCCCCATGGCGCCGCCGATGGCAAACAAACCGAGCTGCGGGCCTCGCAGTTGAGCACCGGCGCCATAGAGAAACACGACCGTTTCACTGCCTTCACGACTGACCGCGAGCATCGCCAGCAGCAACAATCCCATGCCGCCTTGCCGGGCCAGATGGCTGTCGGCGTGGCGCTGCAAATCCTGTTTGAGGGAGCGCCCGTGACGGTGCATCCAGCCCACCATTTGCACGATCAACAGGCTGGCGACCAGGGCGAGGGCGGCCTGGAACCATTCACTGGCCGAGCCGCTCATGGCCTCGCCGGCAAACAGAATCAGCACGGCCAACAGACCCGAGAGCAGCAACCCCAGCCCCACGCCGACCCACAAGTATTTGACCAGTCGATGACCCTGGTACTGCTGGCTGGCCCAGGCCTGGAGAATGCCGATCACCAGCAACGCCTCGACGCTTTCGCGCCAGACGATGAACATTGATTGATTCATGAAAACTCCGTGCGCTGACAGGTTATTTCGCGAGGATGCCGCCCTCGGGCAATTGCGGATTGAACTCGTCGAAAAACGGGTAGTGACCGGGCCTGAGCGGGTGAATGACGACAAAAGTGGTCACACCCGGTGACATGACTTTTTCAACCCGCAGCGGTGTGCTCTCGAATTCGGCCGGCCCCTGACCGTTGTTTTTCAGGACGATCTTGAATCGCTGCCCGGCCGGGACCTCCAGCAAGGCCGGCGTGAAGTGACCATCGCGCAGGATCAGTTCGTAGCTCGGTAACTCGGCATGGGCGGTCAACGGCGCAAGGGCTCCAGCCACCAGCAGGCAGGCAACCTGCAGGCGCTTCATTCAATAGCCGCCTTTTTTGCCAATGCCGGCGTAGACGAATTCGTAGTGCAGTTCGCAGCGTTCGAACCAGGGCGCGACACCGGTTTCCTTGTCGGTGTGGCGACCGAGAGAGGCATGACCACCGGGTGGCAGGATGGTGAAGGTGAGTTGATATTTGCCCGGCCCCATCAGCTTCACATTGTCGCCGTAGTGCGGACCGTCGTTGGCGACCATGGCGTGGAAATCGCCTTTGAGTTCCGGGTCGTTGCCTTGCTTTTTCAGATTGAAAGAGACGTTGAGATAGGGCACGAAACTGCCTTCCTGAAAGCCCTGGTGATTATCCGCAGTGGCGCGGATGTCGGCCTCCAGATGCACATCCGAATCCGCAGTGGCGCGCATCATGCCTGCCGGTTCCATCTCGATCGGTTGCAGATAAACCGCCCCGACTTCCAGCCCCGGACACAGCTGTGGTTCGCCGATCGGGTATTCCTTGGCCTGAGCCAGCGGTACGAACAAGAGCAAAGCGAGTGTGAGAGAGGTACGCATGATTTCTTCCTGGGCACTGACGAGTAGGAACCCGAGTCTAGGAAAGTTTGCTGCGAACAATAATGATTGCTATCAAGTTTTGAGTAATTAAACCGACGGCTCGTCGCGCCGGCGAAATCGCTGGGCGCGCTCGACGCTGTGGGTCATCTGTGCCGCCGCATGGACGGTCAAGGGATGCTGGGTAAATCCGGCTCTGGGGGAAATGTAGCCGGCCATTTCCCGGGCAACGGCGAGCTGACGTTCCGAACCTTCCGCCAGCAGCGCGATGACCAGGTTTTCCAGGGCAATGACGCGGACACGCAAGTGAACCAGTTCGGCGTTTGTCAGCGCAGGTGGGGCGATAAAGGCATCGCTATCGATGGATGTGGCGGCGTCTTGATCGTCCCATGTCGACAGCGGTGGACGGTCGGGTGTCTCTGCGTTCGGGTGAGGATTTTTATTGATCATGAGCGACGTCTCCAAGTCTGTTCGGCCGTTATCAGCTTAGCCTCAGGATCATGATCGGGGGAGGGCAGTCACTCGATGTCGATAGCTTGATATCCATCAAGGACGGCTGCGCGCGATGGTTGTAGCTTGGGAAGCACGCCTCTCAATGACCGGAGATCGGCATGGCCAAGAACTTCCCCGACAACCCCAAGCACCCCGAGCGGATTTGCTGGGGATGCGACCGGTATTGTCCGGCCAAGTCATTGGCGTGCGGCAATGGCTCCGAGCGTACGATGCATCCGGCCGAGCTGTTTGGCGAAGACTGGAACGTGCCCGGCGACTGGGGTATCGAGCCCCTCATCGTCACAACCAAGGCGGCGGATGACGATATCTGACGCAGGTCCAACCTGGTCATAGCGCAGCATTGCGTTCCATGCCCGCAACCATCTGTCATGAAATGAAAAGCCTGTGTCGTCTGATGAGAAGCGGCTCACCAGACTGCGTCCTACAGTCCAATCAGCGCAAATCGACGCTGTACAGACTGGAGAATAAGAAAAAATGGCCAACGCCGTACGCTTCTACGAAACCGGTGGTCCCGAAGTCCTCCGTTATGAGGAGGTCGAGGTCGGCGATCCCGGTCCAGGCCAGGTTCGTCTTCGTCATGTGGCGGTGGGCCTTAATTATGCCGACACCTATTTTCGCAATGGCACTTACCCGATTCCGATGCCCAACGGCATGGGGGTTGAAGCGTCCGGTGTGGTCCAGGCCGTCGGCGAAGGGGTGACCAACGTCCAGGTGGGGGACCGCGTCACCTATACCGGTTTCCTCAACACCCTTGGTGCCTACAGCACCGAACGGCTGATCGCGGCTGCGCCGTTGATCAAGCTGCCGGAAACCATCAGTTTCGAGACCGCTGCGGCCATGACCATGCGCGGCCTGACGTCTTCGTACCTGATGCGCCGCATCTACGACTTCAAGGAAGGCGACAGCATTCTGCTGCACGCCGCCGCCGGTGGCGTCGGCCTGATCGTCTCGCAGTGGGCCAAATTGCTCGGCTTGAACGTGATCGGCACGGTTTCGACCGAAGAAAAGGCCCAAATCGCCCGGGCTCACGGTTGCGACCATACTATCAATTACAGCCATGAAGACGTCGCCGCCCGCGTTCGCGAATTGACCGATGGCGTCGGCGTCAACGTGGTGTTCGACAGCGTCGGCAAGAACACTTTCGCCGGCTCCCTGGATTCGCTCAAGCGTCGTGGCCTGATGGTGTGCGTCGGCACGGCATCCGGTCCGATTCCTGCGTTCGACCCGGTGATGCTGGCGATGAAAGGCTCGTTGTTCCTGACCCGTCCGGCCCTGGCGGACTACATCGCCGACCCTGCGGAGAAAGCCGCCCTGGCCGGAGAGTTGTTCGATCACGTCGGCAGCGGCCGGATCAAGATCGAGATCAACCAGCACTACGCCTTGCAGGATGCGGTGCAGGCTCATCGCGACCTTGAGTCGCGCAAGACCACCGGTTCGTCGATTTTCGTCATTTAAGGAGCGGCCAGCCATGAAAGTCGAACAATTGACCTGCAATATCGGCGCCGAACTGATCGGCGTGAACCTCGCCGACGCGGTGCATGACGACGGTCTGTTTGCCGAGATTCGTGCCCAGTTGCTCAAGCACCGGGTGGTGTTCCTGCGTGATCAGAACATCACCCGCGACGAGCACGTGGCCTTCGCTCGCCGCTTTGGTGAGTTGGAAGACCATCCGGTGGCCGGCAGCGATCCGGATCATCCGGGGCTGGTGCGGATCTACAAGAATCCGGACCAGCCGATGGACCGCTATGAAAACGCCTGGCACGCCGACGCCACCTGGCGCGAGGCGCCGCCAATGGGGTGCGTGTTGCGCTGCGTGGAATGCCCGCCGGTCGGCGGCGACACCATGTGGGCCAACATGGTCGAGGCCTATGCGCGTTTGCCGGAAGACGTGAAGGTGAAAATCGCCGACCTGCGTGCCCGTCACAGCATCGAAGCGAGTTTCGGTGCGGCAATGCCGATCGAAAAACGCCTGGCGCTCAAGGCGATGTACCCGGACGCCGAACACCCGGTGGTGCGCACCCACCCGGAAACCGGCGAGAAGGTGCTGTTCGTCAACGCCTTCACCACCCACATCAGCAACTACCACACCTCTGAGCGGGTGCGCTTCGGCCAGGACGCTAACCCCGGCGCCAGCGAATTGCTGCGCTACCTGATCAGCCAGGCGTACATCCCCGAGTATCAGGTGCGCTGGCGCTGGAAGCCCAACAGCATCGCCATCTGGGACAACCGCAGTACCCAGCACTACGCCGTCATGGATTACCCGCCGTGCCATCGCAAGATGGAGCGCGCCGGGATCATCGGCGACAAGACCTACTGATCGACCCTTTCTGCATACGCACTCGTAAACACGTCTGCCCGGCACGATCCCGGGTGGGCGGGACAATCATAAAAAGTGGAGTAAATCATGCAATTCTTCGACGATTCCCTGCACCCGGAAAACATGGAAAAAGTGGTCATCACCGTGGCCCCGTACGGCCCGGAATGGATGCCTGAAGATTTCCCGGAAGACATCCCGCTGACCATGGACGAGCAAGTCCAGAAAGCGGTCGATTGCTATGAAGCCGGCGCCACCGTGCTGCACCTGCATGTGCGTGAACTGGACGGCAAGGGCTCCAAGCGCCTGTCGAAGTTCAACGAGCTGATCGCTGGTGTGCGCGAAGCGGTGCCGGACATGATCATCCAGGTCGGCGGTTCGATTTCCTTCGCCCCGGAAAGTGATGGCGAAGCCGCCAAGTGGCTGTCCGACGATACCCGCCACATGCTGGCCGAGCTGACGCCAAAACCGGATCAGGTCACGGTGGCGATCAACACCACCCAGATGAACATCATGGAGCTGCTGTATCCGCAATACCTGGAAGGTACCTCACTGGCTAACCCGTTGATCCAGGCTGCCTACAGCGAAATGACCGTGCCGGCCGGCCCGGCCTGGGTTGCCGAGCACCTCAAGCGCCTGATGGACAACGACATCCAGCCGCACTTCCAGCTGACCGGCATGCATGCCCTGGAAACCCTCGAGCGCCTGGTGCGCAAGGGCATCTACAAGGGCCCGCTGAACCTGACCTGGATCGGCATCGGTGGCGGTTTCGACGGTCCGAACCCGTTCAACTTCTTCAATTTCATCCACCGCGCGCCGAACGGCTGCACCCTGACCTCCGAGTCGCTGCTCAAGAACGTCATGCCGTTCAACACCATGTCGATGGCCATGGGCATGCACCCGCGCGTGGGCAATGAAGACACTATCATTGATCACAAGGGTGATCGCTTCGGCTCGGTGGCGCAGATCCAGCAAACCGTGCGCATTGCCCATGAACTGGGTCGCGAAATCGCCACGGGCAAAGAAGCCCGCGAGATTTATCGCATCGGTGTGAAGTACGACAGCATCGAGCAGACCCTGTTGGCCAACGGTATGGCCCCCAACCGCAAGGCTGGGCAAAAGGGTGTGCCGCAACGCGGCTGACCGGCGGTCCGGACGAGGGGCCGCAACCTCTCGTCCACCGCACTGCAACACGCTTGATAACAACAATAAATAAAAGCATTGAGGAGGCTGCATGGCCTTTCACCCAATCGCCGCTGACGATGACGACGCAGGTTGCGTCGGCGTTTCGCGCCAATATGCCTGGATCGTTTTTGCATTGACGTTCGGCCTGTTGATTTCCGATTACATGTCGCGTCAGGTGCTGAACGCGGTGTTCCCGCTGCTCAAGAGCGAGTGGGCCCTGAGCGACGGCCAGCTCGGGTTGCTCAGCGGCATCGTTGCCTTGATGGTCGGCCTGCTGACATTCCCGCTGTCGTTGATGGCTGACCGCTTTGGACGAGTCAAGAGCCTGGCGCTGATGGCGTTGCTGTGGAGCCTGGCCACGCTGGGCTGCGCATTGGCGCAGGATTACCAGCAAATGTTCATTGCCCGGTTCATGGTCGGCGTCGGTGAAGCGGCTTATGGCAGCGTCGGTATCGCCGTGGTGATTTCGGTGTTTCCGAAACACATGCGCGCCACCCTGGCCAGCGCGTTCATGGCGGGCGGCATGTTCGGCTCGGTGCTGGGCATGGCGTTGGGCGGTGCCATCGCGGCCAAGCTAGGCTGGCGCTGGTCGTTCGCCGGCATGGCGTTGTTTGGCCTGGTGCTGGCGATGCTTTATCCGATCATCGTCAAGGAAGCGCGCATCGCACCGCAACGGGTCGCCAAGGCGGTCGCGGGGGCCAAGCGTCCGCTGCGTACGCTGTGGTCCAGTCGTTCGGTGGTAGCGACCTACGTCGCCAGCGGCTTGCAGCTGTTCGTCGGCGGCACGGTGATGGTGTGGATTCCCAGCTACCTCAATCGCTACTACGACATGCCGACGGACAAAGCCGGCGCCATGGCGGCGATCATCGTGCTGTGCAGCGGTGCGGGGATGATTGTGTGCGGCATGCTCAGTGATCGGCTGTGTCGCAACTCGCCTGAACGCAAGGTCAGCCTGGCCATCGCCTTTTGCCTGGGCAGTTGCCTGCTGCTGTCGGCGGCGTTCGCAATGACGGCAGGACCTATGCAACTGGCACTGATTTGCCTGGGCATGCTGATTGCCACCGGCACCACCGGCCCGGCTGGCGCGATGGTCGCCAACCTGACCCATTACTCGGTCCATGGCACGGCCTTCGCCACGCTGACATTGGCCAACAACATGCTGGGACTGGCGCCGGGGCCGTTCATCACAGGAAGGGTGTCGGACCTCATCGGCCTGCATGCCGCTTTCCAACTGGTGCCATTGGTCAGCCTCGCGGCAGCTGCCGTGTTCTTTTATGCCAAGTGTCATTACCACAAAGATATTGCCCGCCTTCAGGGTCAGCGCGTGCCTGACCCCGTCAGCCAGGCCGGGTTAGAGGTGAAGTTGTGAGTCGTCGTCTACAGATTGATGTGTTTTTCGATTTTATCTGCCCTTGGTGCCTGATCGGCAAACGCCAACTGGAGCATGCGCAGGTACAGTTTCGCAGTCGCCATCCGGATGTGCAGATCAGCACGCAGTGGCATGGCGTGCAGTTGCTGCCGCAGTTGCCGTTGGAAGGTGAGCCCTTCGTCGATTTCTACCGCAAGCGCCTGGGCAATGCCGATGCCATGACCATGCGCCAGGCCCAGGTACAAAAGGCTGCCGCGGCGGTTGGACTGACCATCGACCTCGGCCAGATCGAGACGATGCCCAATACCGCAGACGCCCATCGCCTGTTCGAGCGGGTCAGCGCGCTGGGCAACGCTGCCCAGAGTGAAATGTTGCTTGAGCGGCTGTTCGCCGCTTATTTCCGCAAACGCGAAAACCTTGGTTGCCGCGAGACCTTGCTCGCCATTGCCCGCTCCTGCGGCATTGATGCGCAGGTCTTGGCTGACTGCCTGACGGGCGACGCCACGCCATTTGCCGGATCACCCGAGGCGAGCAGTGGCGTACCGGGCTTTCAGTTCGATCGCCGCATGACGGTGGTGGGCGCGCAACCTGCAGCGGTGTTGCTCGGGGCCATGAGCCAGGCACTGAAAGAAAGTGATTACGAGCGGCAACCTGTATGACCCGGCGTATCCCCGTGCCTGCCGGCAAACACCCGCAGGTCGGCGGTCGTGCACTGTTCGAATTCGATGACAAAAGCCTGGCGCTGTTCAACGTCGAAGGTGACTTGTTCGCCATCGACGACAGTTGCCCGCACCAGGGCGCCTCGCTGTGTGGCGGGCGTCTTGAGGGGCGAGTGATTCAGTGTTGCGCCCATGGTCTGCGCTTCGATCTGCGCAGCGGTTACCTGCTCAATTCCACCGCAGTCAAAGTCGCCAACTACCCGGTCGAGATCATCGACGGCCAGGCATTCATCGTCATTGTTCCCGAGGAGGCCGCGCCATGAACGCCATCGCTCTCACCCGTATCCACAGCCGAACGCGCGAACTGGCGCCGGGTTTTGTCGTCAGTCTGATCGTGGCGGCGGCCGCGTCGTTTTTGTCCGAGCACTACGGTGCGCCGGTGATGCTGTTTGCCTTGCTATTGGGCATGGCCCTGAATTTTCTGGCCGGCGACGGTGCCTGCAAGGCCGGCATCGAATTCACGGCGCGCACTGTGTTGCGCATCGGCGTGGCGCTGCTGGGCATGCGCATCACTCTCGAACAGATGGCTGCGCTGGGCTGGAAGCCAGTGGCGCTGGTGGTGATTCTGGTGGTGGTGACCATCGGCGTGTCGGTGATCGCGGCCAAGGCGCTGGGCTTCCAGCGTTTGTTCGGCATGCTCACCGGAGGGGCTACCGCGATTTGTGGTGCATCGGCCGCGTTGGCGCTGGCGGCAGCGCTGCCCAATCATCCGCAGAAAGAACGCGCGACCTTGTTCACGGTGATTGGGGTGTCGGCGCTGTCGACTCTGGCGATGATCGTGTACCCGATGATTGCCAATTGGCTGCAACTGTCGCCGCAAGTGGCCGGGGTGTTTCTCGGGGCGACCATCCATGACGTGGCCCAGGTGGTCGGCGCCGGTTACAGCATGTCGACCGAGACTGGCGATACGGCCACGGTGGTCAAGCTGATGCGGGTCGCGATGCTGCTGCCGGTGATCGTCACCGCCGCGATGATCACCCGCATGCAGGGCGCCGATCCGACCGGCAAGCGACCGCCGTTGCTGCCGTGGTTCGCCGTCGGTTTCCTGTTGCTGGCGTGCATCAACAGCACCGGCTGGGTGGCCCCGGTGGTGCAGGGCTCGATCAATGAGCTGTCGCGCTGGTGCCTGGTGGTGTCCATCAGTGCCCTGGGCATGAAGACCCAGCTCAAGGAGCTGGCGGCGGTGGGTATCAAGCCGATCCTGTTGATGGTGGGGGAGACGGTGTTTCTCGTCGTGCTGGTGCTGTTGTTGCTGCACTGGGGCTTTTGACACCCGACGCATAACGCTTTTTGACAGAGGGCTGCACCGCGGTTGACTCCTCACTGTGGTGGTGTCCTCGACCGGTGTCGACAACACCGGTTTTTTTCGGCGACTGTGCCAGCAGTCGCCGTTTTTTTTTGCCCGGTGTGAGCTTGCTGGGGGAAGGACCAGAGGTCAGGCTTCCCGCGTCATCGTTGACCTCCGTCGGTGTCTTTGCCGACGTTGATCCATGCTGTGTCAAAGCTTGTGGGGGATTGTTGTCTGAGTACATATCCATTGCTGCGGTGATGGCGGCTATTGGTTTCGCCCTTACGGCGAGTCACTTGGAAAAGCCCCAAGTAACCAAGGGCTCTTGCCCCTTTCGTTCGGTGCCTCGCTAATGCTCGGCATGCCCTCGCTCCGGTCCTGCTCCGTGGGCCCGCCGCGATCGGCCATCCTTGGCCGTGCGCGGCTAACCCGGCATCCATGCCGGGTTGCCCACTGCGCAGAACCTGCGCTCGGCCTCTCGAGGGGGCGACCACCGCCACAGCCGCCGAGGCGGCCTGAAAGCCGACCTGGCTCTACGGTCGTGCGCACACTCCCGCACTGTGGTGGCCGCACTAATTTTGGATGTTTGCACATTCCCCTGTAGGAGCCGGCTTGCTGGCGATGGCGTCCGTCCAGCCAATACATACGTTGACTGATTCACCGCTATCGCCAGCAAGCCGGCTCCTACACGGGGATTGGGTTCACACGACTCAAAATTGTAGGAGCCAGCTTGCTGGCGATGGACGTCAACGATAACGCGGGCTGTCTGAATGAACGCGTTGCCCCGACGTTTTTTCGCCGGCAAGCCGGCTCCTACAGGGGACACGTATGCTTTTGATTTCCACCACTCATCAGGCCGAGCGTTAGCTCGCCTTCAGCTTTTGATCTGAGCGCCCCCTCGAGAGGCCGAGCGCAGGTTCTGCGCAGTGGGCAACCCGGCATGGATGCCGGGTTAGCCGCCCCCGGCCATGGATGGCCGATGGCGGCGGGCCCACGGAGCAGGGCCGGAGCGAGGGCATGCCGAGCCTAGGCGAGGCACCGAACGAAAGGGGCAAGAGCGCTTGGTTACTTGCCGCTTCTGCAAGTGACTCGCCGTAAGGGCGAAACCCATAGCGGCCGTTACCGCAGGAATGGATATGTACACCTGAAAGAGATTGGTCGGCTGTCTGGCTCACTCCTACAACAGGCGCGATATCAGTAGGGTTTGGGTGGGGCCGCGTCCGTCGGGGCTTTTGCCGAACCCTGTTTTTGCACCCGCCACGTCGCCGGTGGCATACCGAACTGACTGATGAACCACCGCGTAAACGAACTCGCCATCGAGTAACCAAGCATGTCGGCAATGCGACCAAGCGTGTAATTCGGGTTGTCCAGATAACGCAGCACCAGGTCGCGGCGCACATCGTTGATCACATCGTTGAACGCACAGCCATCATCCTTGAGGCGACGTTGCAGGGTGCGAACGTTCATGCCCTGGCTCTGCGCGACTTGCTCGATGGTGGCGCGGCCCATGGGCAGCAGCAGGTAGATGGCCTTGCGCACTTCGAACAGCATCGAAGTGCCTTGGTGGCTTTGCAGCGAATCGAGGTAGCTCTGGGCGTAACGGGCCATGGCCGGGTCGGCATTGGCGTTGGTCATGTCCAGGCTGGCACCTGCGCAAACGATGCCGTTGAACTCACTGCCGAACTCCAGGGTGCAGCCGAACAGGCGACGGTGCAGTTGAAGGTTGTCGGGGGGCTGGTGGGTGAAATTGACGCTGTAGGGATGCCAGTGAGAGCCGAGCAGGGCGGCGCACAGGCGGAACATCACGCCGATGGCAAGCTCGGTGGCCTGTCGACTGGGCATCGGCGAGTCGGTGACCACCTCTTCGCGAATGATCACCATCTTGCCGGCCTCTTCAATGAAGATGGCCAGCGAATCATTCATCAAGTGCCGGTAATGCACCACCACCTGCAAGGCATCACGCAGCGTGCGCTGATGGCTGAGCAGCAGGCTGACCACGCCGAAGTCCGAGAGCTGGCGCGACTCGGCCATGCTCAGGCCGAAGTTCTGGCAGCCGCTGGCGGCGGCTGAATCCTCCAGCAGACGCACGGCGGCATCGATGGGAATGCGATGCTCAGGGGCTTGCAGCAGGGCTTTGCTCAAGCCGACGCCGGCCAGCACATCGCGCGGGTTGAACCCCAGGTATTGAGTAACCTCCAGGTAGTTGGTCAAGACGGCGGCGCGAACAAGCTTGGGCATGCGAAGGTCTTTCCTGGGCCGGTTGCGATTCAGATGAGCGTGGCGACTATATCCAGCACATCAGCGATTGAACAGTTGCGATGTTGTCGAGGGCGCTCGCCAGTTTCTGTCCGCAATCACCTCCGTTGTCGTGGAGCAATCGACGCACACCCATTGATTACAGTGAGCTGCAGAGAACCTGTGGGGATTTTCGACCAGTGGTCGGCGCGCGCCAATACCTGGAAATCTGTCATGAAAAGAAAAGTGCCTGACGTCCAATGAAAAGCGCCTGGGGTGGGCGCTCTTTAATGTCAGTCCTACAAAAAGCCCCTGGCCACAGAGCCAGTCGAGTCATCGAGAAAGCGTAGGTGCTGAAGTGGACAAACTGCAAACTGCCGCAACCGTTCTGATCGTACCGGGCCTGCGCGAGCACGTTGCCGAACATTGGCAGACGTTGCTTGAAGCCAGGCTGAGCAAGGTACGTAGTGTGCCGCCGCAGGAGACCGACAAGCTCGATTGCAACAAGCGCGTGCAAGCGATCCAGCACGCGCTGGAGCAGATCGACGGGCCGGTGATCCTGGTCGCCCATAGCGCCGGCGTACTGATGGTCGCGCACTGGGCCGCTCAGTACCGCCGGCCGATCAAGGGCGCGCTGCTGGCTGCTCCACCTGACCTCGATGCCCCTTGGCCGTCAGGCTACCCATCGCCTGAAACCCTGCGTAGCCAGGGTTGGGATCCTCTACCCAAAGGGCCGCTGCCATTTCGCAGCCTGGTGGCCGCCAGTACCAACGACCACCTCGCCAGCCTGGAAGCCGTTACGCACCTGGCTGAAGGCTGGGGCAGTGAGCTACTCAATCTGGGCGATGTCGGTCATCTCAATCCTGCTGCCGGGTACGGGCACTGGCCGCAAGCCGAAGCCCTCATCCTCGAGCTGGATCGCTAGTTCAGGCGCCGGTTGGCTCGCGCCATCCGGCATTTGCCCTCACTCCTGAAAAACGCAAACCCCTGGAACAAGAGGGTGCGCGAGGGCGGCTGCGCTTAAAACAAATACAAAATGGCGGAGACAACGCAATGCACAACAATAAGAGTCACGGGTTCACCGCTTCACGCTACACCTTGCTGGCCTCAGCCATTCTCGCGGCAACGGTGCCGATGGCCCATGCGGCAGAGATCGAGACAGGTAACCCGGACTGGACCGTTCGCCTGGATAACACCATCAAGTACAACTACGGCGTACGCACTGAAAGCGCGGACAAGCGCATGTTGGGCACGCCCAACAACAACGACGGCGACTACAACTTCCGCAAGGCCGGGACCAACATCACCAACCGCGTCGACCTGTTGACCGAGATGGACGTGGTGTACCAGAACCACATGGGTTTTCGCGTCAGCGCCGCCAGCTGGTACGACAAGGCCTACGAGAACACCGGTTCCAATTCGAACCCGTTCGTCAACGGCAACGGTTCAACCTCGGGCCTGGTCGCCAACGACCCGCGCCTGGCCGGGGTCACCAATGACAACGTCGGCAACGGCAGCCCGCACCTGAGCAACTATGCCCAGCGTTACTACACCGGCCCGTCCGGTGAAATCCTCGACGCCTTCGTGTTCTACAGCACCGAAGTGGGCGAGGAGTCGATGCTGAGTTTCAAGGCTGGCCAGCACAACGTGTTCTGGGGCGAGACCATTCTCAACCCGGTGCATTCGATCAGCTACGGCCAGTCCGGCCTGGACCTGGCCAAGCTGGCCGCGTCGCCGGGCACCGAAGCCAAGGAGCTGTTCGTTCCGCGCAATCAGCTGTCGATGTCCTTCACGATCAATCCCGAACTGACCGTGGCCGCCCAGTACTTTCTCGACTGGGACGCCGCACGCCTGCCGGAAGCCGGCACCTACTACGGCGGCTCCGACCTGGTCGGTTTCGGCGCGCAGTCGTTCCTGCTGGGTAACACTAATGCTGTCGTGCCTGGCAGCCCTCTGGGTTGCGGCCTGGCGCCGTGCAACGGCTTGACCAACGTGCGTCGCGGGCATGACCTGACGCCGGACAAACGTGGCGACTGGGGTCTCATGGCCAAGTGGTCGCCCGCCTGGCTGGACGGCACCCTCGGCGTTTACTACCGCGAAACCTCGGAAATCCTCCCGCAAGCCTGGCTGGATGCCCGAGGCCTGAGTTCGGCCAACCCGAACGGAACTCGCCCGGCCGGCCAGGTGCCCGCGGTGATCAATACGCTCAACTCGCTGAGCACCGCCACCTATCAAATGGCCTATGCCGACAACATCAAGATCGTTGGCCTGAGCCTGTCCAAGGATGTGGGTGGGGTGAGCGTGGGTTCGGACCTGAACATTCGTCACAACATGCCGCTGGCGAGTATTCCTGCCGTTGTCAGCACTAACAGTCCGCTGGGCCTGGGCGCGGGTCTTGGCCTGTTGCCGGCGCGTACGGCTGCCACCGGTGTGGTTTATGACACCCCGCAGAAGGGCGACAGCATGGCCGCCACCGGCGACACCTTGCACTGGACGCTCAACGGTCTGATGACCATTGCCAAAACGCCTGTATTCGATTCGGCAACCCTGCTTGGCGAGCTGTATTACAGCAACCTGCTCAAGCTCGATAGCAAAAATGAGGCGCTCTACAAGGGCAAGGGCACCTACCACGGCATCGACCAGCCAACCCGGGACAACTGGGGCATCGCGGTCAACTTCACACCGACCTGGTACCAGGTGTTTCCCGGTGTCGACCTCAACGCGCCGATGTCCATCAACGTCGGTCTCGATGGCGTTTCACCGGTCTCCGGTGGCGGTGCCAAAGACACCGGTAACTACGCCATCGGTCTCGGGGCCGTTGTGTACAACAAATACTTTGTCGACCTGAAGTACGTGGACTCTTTCGGCAAGACCGACAAGTGCAATGTCAGCGGTGTGAGTACCGGCCCGACCGGAGGTGACGGCGCTGCGCCGAACGCCTTCAGCGGTAACGAAAACTACGCCTGTTACGCCGGTGGCTACTCGGCCTTTTCCGGTGGTGGTGCAACGACTGAGGACCGTGGCGCCGTTTACCTGACGATGAAAACCACTTTTTGATTCAACACTGATTTGCTCAATGCAAGCAGGAGAATAACAAGATGAAATTCGCAAAAACCGTGTTGGCCGCTTCGCTGGCCATGGTCCTGGTCGCTCAGGCACAGGCCGCTGTTTCAACTCAGGACGCTGCCAAGTTGGGCAGCAGCCTGACCCTGGTGGGCGCCGAAAAGGCCGGGAACGCTGATGGTTCCATCCCTGCCTACGACGGTGGCCTGACCACGCCACCGGCCAGTTTCAAATCCGGTGACAGCATGCGCCCGGATCCGTATGCCAGTGAAAAACCGTTGCTGGTGATCGATGGCAAAAACGTCGATCAGTACAAGGGCATGCTCAGTGCCACCACAGTGGAACTGGCCAAGCGTTTCCCGACTTACCGTGTCGATGTATACCCGACCCACCGCACCGTTTCGCTGCCAAAAGCCATCCTTGATAACGGCGTGAAGAATGCCAGCGGCGCCAAGTCCCTCGAAGGCGGTCTGGCCATCGATAACGTGCTGCCGGGCGTGCCATTCCCGATCCCGCAATCGGGCAGCGAAGCGATGTGGAACTTCCTGCTGCGCTATCAAGGCGTGAGCATCAACTCCAAGTACGACTCCTGGAACGTTGACTCCGCTGGCGTGCCAAGCCTGGCCACCACCGGGCAGGCGTTCATCTCCTACCCGATCTACGAAAACCTGGCACAACCGATCAGCAGCGCCGACGTGTACTACCAGATGAAGCTGTCGTACACCGGCCCTGCACGCCGGGCCGGTGAAGCGGTGATGCTCAAGGACGCCGCCAACCCGCTGCAGCAACCGCGCCGCGCCTGGCAGTACCTGCCGGGTCAGCGTCGGGTCAAACTGGCACCGAACCTGGCTTACGACACGCCTAACCCAGGCACCGCCGGCGCGGGCACCTACGACGACGTTTTCGTGTTCAACGGCGCGCTGGACCGTTACGACTGGAAGCTGGTGGGCAAGCAGGAAATGATTGTGCCCTACAACACCTACAAGCTGACCTACGCCCAGGATCCGAAGTCGCTGACCACCGCCAATCACCTGGCACCGGACTTCGTGCGCTGGGAAAAACACCGCGTCTGGGTGGTGGAGGGCAACCTCAAGGCCGGCTCCCGCCACATTTATCAGAAGCGCCGCTTCTACCTTGATGAAGACAGCTGGACCGCTCTGGCCTCGGATCAATACGACGCTCGTGGTCAGTTGTACCGTGGCTCCTTCGCCTTCCTCAGCCAGAGCTACGACAAGCAGGTCCCGGACTCCACGCCCTTCATGATTTACGACCTGGTCGGTGGTTCCTACAACATCAACGGCGTGGTCGGGCCTTATGGCGGCATCAAGTACATCGATCCGCTTTCCAAGGCCCAGTGGTCGTCGGAATCCCTGGCCGGCAGCGGCATTCGCTAAGCCAACCGCAAAAAAGCGCCTACAAGGTCCACCGCTCACAAGGCGGTGGGCCGTGCGCCGACGGCGTGGGCGCCAGGTTTTCCGAAGAGGACGCGGTATGTGTTCGTATAAGAATTATTTGCAGGTGGCGTTTGGCGTTGTGCTCGGCCTGTTGCAGGGTGTCACCCTCGCGGCTGATTACGTCGATGTGCTGGACCTGCCCGCCAGAGTCAGTGCCTTGGCCATCAACAGCCCGTTGTCCGGCATGGCTCGCGCCGGTGAGCGCGTGATCGCCGTCGGCCAGCGTGGCCATATTCTGTTTTCCGATGATGCCGGCAAGCACTGGCAGCAGGCAGCGGTGCCGGTCAGTGCCGATCTCACGGCGGTGAATTTTCCGACCACCACCCAAGGGTGGGCGGTGGGCAACGACGGTGTGGTGCTGCACAGCAGCGACGCCGGCGCGACCTGGCAAAAGCAACTCGACGGCCGTCAGATCGGCGCCTTGCTGGTCAAGCATTACACGGCGTTGGCCAGTGCCGAGCCGGGCAATGAACAATGGCCGTTGCTGGTTGCCGAAGGCCAGCGGTTGATCGAGCAGGGCGCAGACAAACCGCTGCTCGACACATGGTTTGCCAACGACAAAGTCGGTTATGTGGTCGGCGTGTTCAACCTGATCCTGCGCACCGAGGACGGTGGCCAAAGCTGGACGCCATTTCAGGATCGCACAGACAACCCGCAAGGTTTCCACCTCAACGCCATCGCTTCCACCGGCGACGCGTTGTACATCGCCGGCGAACAAGGCCTGTTGCTCAAATGGGATGACAACTCCCAGCGCTTCACCGCCGTGCCGACGCCGTATCAAGGCAGCTTTTTCGGCGTGCTCGGCAAGCCTGGCGAAGCGCTCGTCTATGGCCTGCGCGGCAACGTCCTGCGCAGCACCGATGGCGGCCAAAACTGGACGGCACTCGACACCGGCCTGCACGTCAGCATCACCGCTGGCCTGATCGATGCCCGTGGCGATTACCGCCTGTTCACCCTGGGTGGGCAGATGCTGGTCAGCCAGGGCACGGGCGCGCAATTGCACCTGCTGCGCCAACCGGTGCCGACCCCGGTCGCCGGTGTTACCCAGTCCGCCGCTGGTGCGTTGGTGGTCGCGGGCAGCCGTGGCGCCCAGACGCTAGCCCTCGAACCCTAAGAGCGAGAACCCAGACATGGGCAATATCAAACAAGACGCCATGCCGGTAATCCGCGACCTGCGGGATTTCGATCAGCACTCCGGCAACCACCTCGAACGGTGGGTGTTCAACTATCGGCCGCTGTTCATGCTGCTGATGGCGATGGCCACCGTGGTGCTGGGTTTCATGGCCGTGACACGCCTGGAGCTGCGCCCAAGCTTCGAAAAAATGATTCCGCAGAGCCAGCCGTACATCCAGAATTTCCTGGAAAACCGCCAGTCGTTGCGTGGCCTGGGCAACTCGGTGCGCGTGGTGGTCGAGAACACCCAGGGCGATATTTTCGACCCCGCTTACCTCGACGTACTCAAGCAGGTCAACGACCAGCTGTTCCTCACCGAAGGCGTCGACCGCGCGTGGATGAAATCCCTGTGGAGCCCGGCGGTGCGCTGGACCGAAGTCACCGAGGATGGTTTCCAGGGTGGCCCGGTGATGCCCGATACCTATTCCGGTCAGCCTGAACAAATCGAGCAACTGCGCCAGAACATCTCCCGCGCCGGTCTGGTCGGCAGCCTGGTGGCCAGCGACTTCAAATCGAGCATGCTGATCGTGCCGCTGCTGGACAAAGCCGCCGCCGGTGGTCAGCCCATCAACTATCACGCGTTCTCGCAGATGCTCGAAGAGCAGTTGCGCGACAAGATCGAATTCGCCGGCGACAGCGCGGCGCGCAAATCCGGGGAAGAGGGCAAGGGCCAATACAAGGTTCGGGTCATCGGCTTCGCCAAACTGATGGGCGACCTGATCGATGGCCTGATTCAGGTGATGATGTTTTTCGGCCTGGCGGTCATCACTTCGCTGGCGATCATCTATGCCTACACCCGTTGTGTGCGCAGCACGTTGCTGGTGGTCGGCTGCTCGCTGATTGCGGTGGTCTGGCAACTGGGTATCGTCGCCTGGCTCGGTTATGCCATCGACCCGTACTCGGTGCTGGTGCCGTTTTTGATCTTCGCCATTGGTGTGTCCCACGCCGCACAGAAGATGAACGGCATCATGCAGGACATCGCCCGAGGCACTCACAAACTGATCGCCGCGCGCTATACCTTCCGCCGCTTGTTCATCGCCGGCGTCACCGCGTTGCTGGCCGACGCCGTGGGTTTCGCGGTGCTGATGCTGATCGACATTCCGGTGATCCAGGACCTGGCGATCACCGCCAGCATCGGCGTCGCGGTGCTGATCTTCACCTCGCTGTTGCTGATGCCGGTGGCGCTGTCCTATGTCGGTGTTGGCGCCAAGGCTGCCGAGCGCGCGCTGAAAATCGACACCCGCGCCGAACACCACAAGGGCTTCGGCAAACTCTGGGACCTGCTCGACCGCTTCACCACCGCCAAGTGGGCGACCGGCGCAGTATTGGTCGCCGTGCTGATGGGCATCGGCGGCTTCATGGTCAGCCTCAACCTGAAGATCGGCGATCTCGAAAGCGGTGCGCCGGAGCTGCGTGCCGACTCGCGCTACAACCGCGACAACGCCTACATCACCCAGCATTACGCGCTGTCCAGCGACCTGTTTGCGGTGATGATCAAGACTGCGCCGGAAGGCTGCCTGAACTACAAGACGTTGGTCCTTGCCGATCGTTTGGCCTGGGAGCTGCAACAGTATCCGGGCGTGCAAGCGACGACCTCGCTGGTCAACGCCGTGCGGCAGATCACTGCTGGCACCTATGAAGGCAACCCCAAGCTCAACAGCATCCAGCGCAACCAGGACGTGCTCAACTACGCCGCGCAGCAGGCTTCGGTCAACTCGCCTGAGCTGTTCAACAACAACTGCTCACTGATGCCGGTGATCACGTTCCTCAAGGATCACAAGGCTGAAACGCTGGATGCGGTGGTGGCAATTGCCGACAAGTTCGCCAAGGAAAACAGCACCGAAGATCGTCAGTTCCTGTTGGCGGCCGGCAGCGCGGGCATCGAAGCGGCGACCAACATCGTCGTGCGCGAAGCCAATCGCACCATGTTGCTATACGTCTACGCGGCGGTGACGCTGTTTTGCCTGATCACCTTCCGCAGTTGGCGCGCCACGCTGGTGGCGCTGTTGCCGCTGGTACTGACCTCGATCCTCTGCGAAGCGCTGATGGTCGCCATGGGGATCGGCGTAAAGGTTGCGACCTTGCCGGTGATCGCCCTCGGCGTGGGCATCGGTGTTGACTACGCCTTGTACCTGCTCAGCGTGCAACTGCACTTCCAGCGCCAGGGTTTGCCGCTGTCCCAGGCCTACCGCAATGCGGTGTCCTTCACCGGCCGGGTGGTCGGGCTGGTGGGCATCACCCTGGCGGCTGGCGTGGTGTGTTGGGTCTGGTCGCCGATCAAGTTCCAGGCCGACATGGGCATCCTGCTGACCTTCATGTTCCTGTGGAACATGCTGGGTGCGCTGGTGCTGATTCCTGCCCTGTCTTATTTCCTGTTGCGCGAACGGGCGCTGGCGCCCGGCCCTGTTGCGCAAGCCGACAACACCGAAATCTCTCAACGTCCGGGCATGCCTCATGCCCTGACCACTTCCGAGTAAGCCAACGATGTCTGATTACAAAGCTCCTTTGCGTGACATGCACTTCGTACTCAACGAGGTTTTCCAGGTGTCCCGGTTGTGGGCCAAATTGCCTGGCCTGGCCGAGGTGATCGATGAAGAAACGGCCGCCGCGATCCTCGAAGAAGCCGGCAAGATCAGCGCCGAAGTGATTGCACCGCTGAACCGCAGCAGCGATGAACAAGGCTGCACCTGGAGCAATGGCTCGGTGACGGCACCGGATGGTTTTGCCGCCGCCTACAAGGCTTTTGCCGAAGGTGGCTGGGTGGGCGTAGGTGGCGATCCACGGTTCGGTGGCATGGGCATGCCCAAGGCCATTTCGGCCCAGGTCGAAGAGATGGTCAATTCGGCCAGCCTGTCCTTCGGCCTGTACCCGATGCTGACGGCCGGCGCGTGCCTGTCGATCAATGCTCACGCCAGCGAAGCACTGAAAGCCACCTACTTGCCGAACCTGTACGACGGCACCTGGACCGGCTCGATGTGCCTGACCGAAGCGCATGCCGGCACGGACCTGGGCCTGATTCGCACCCGTGCCATACCTCAGGTCGACGGCAGTTTCAAGATCAGCGGCAGCAAGATATTCATCACCGGCGGTGAGCACGACCTGACCGAAAACATCATTCACCTGGTACTGGCGCGCTTGCCGGATGCACCGGCGGGACCGAAAGGCATTTCGCTGTTCCTGGTGCCCAAGGTGCTGGTCAATGCCGATGGCTCGCTGGGCGAGCGCAACTCGCTGTCCTGCGGCTCCATCGAGCACAAGATGGGCATCAAGGCCTCCGCCACGTGCGTGATGAACTTTGATGGTGCCACCGGCTGGATCGTCGACGCACCGAACAAAGGGTTGGCGGCGATGTTCACCATGATGAATTACGAACGTCTGGGCGTAGGTATTCAGGGCCTGGCGCAAGGCGAACGCTCGTACCAGAACGCCGTCGAATACGCCCGTGACCGCCTGCAAAGCCGTTCGCCGAGGGGCGCGCAGAACAAGGACAAAGCCGCCGATCCGATCATCGTTCACCCGGATGTACGACGGATGCTGTTGACCATGAAGGCCTTGAACGAAGGCGGGCGGGCGTTTTCCAGCTACGTGGCCCTGCAACTGGATACCGCCAAGTACAGCGAAGACGAGTCAATCAGCAGTCGCGCCCAGGAACTGGTGTCGCTTCTGACCCCTGTTGCCAAGGCGTTCCTCACCGACATGGGGCTGGAAACCACCGTGCATGGCCAGCAGGTCTTCGGCGGCCATGGCTACATCCGCGAATGGGGCCAGGAGCAATTGGTTCGCGATGTGCGCATCACCCAGATCTACGAAGGCACCAACGGTATCCAGTCACTGGACCTGGCCGGGCGCAAAATCGTCGGCAGCGGCGGGGCGCTCTACCGGCTGTTCGCTTCGGAGATCCGCAACTTTACCGCCAATGCCTGCGCTGACCTCGGCGAGTTCACCAGACCGTTGAACGCCGCCGTCGACACCCTCGACGAGCTGACCGCATGGCTGCTGGACCGAGCCCAGAACAACCCGAATGAAATCGGCGCGGCTTCGGTCGAATACCTGCACGTGTTCGGCTACACCGCGTACGCCTACATGTGGGCGCGAATGGCCAAAGCCGCCATGAGCACGCATTCGAAGGACGCGTTCTATGTCAGCAAACTGGCCACTGCACGCTTCTACTTCGCCCGTCTGCTGCCACGTATCCACTCGTTGAGCGCGTCGGCCAAGGCTGGCAGCGAATGCCTCTATAAATTGGATGCAGAGCAGTTCTGAGCTCACGTAAAAAAGGACCGGGAACCACAACCATGATGGCGACAAAAATAATTCCGCCCGCCGACGGCGCCTACGCCTATCCCTTGCTGATCAAGCAATTGTTGTTGTCCGGCGTGCGCTACGAGCCGGGCCGGGAAATCGTGTATGCCGACAAGCTGCGCTACAGCTACCAGACGCTCAACCAGCGGATACGCAAGCTGGCCAACGCCTTGACCGCTGCCGGCGTCAAGGCCGGGGACACGGTGGCCCTGCTTGACTGGGATAGCCATCGCTACCTGGAATGTTTCTTTGCCGTGCCGATGATCGGCGCGGTGCTGCATACCGTGAACATCCGTCTTTCGCCGGATCAGGTGCTCTTCACCATGAACCATGCCGAGGACGACCTGGTGCTTGTGCATGACGATTTCCTGCCTCTGGTTGAACAGATTCAGGGGCAGCTCAACACCGTCAAAGGTTACTTGCAGCTTACGGACGACACAGCCACTCCCACGTCGCTGCCGGTGCTGGGGGAATATGAAAACCTGTTGGCCGGGGCCGCAGACCAGTACGACTTTGCCGATTTCGATGAAAACTCGGTGGCGACCCTTTTCTACACCACGGGCACTACTGGCGACCCTAAAGGCGTGTATTTCACCCACCGCCAATTGGTCTTGCACACCTTGAATGCCGTGGGCACTTTGGGCGTCTACCAGGGGTTGCCGCTGCTGCGCTCCGATGATGTCTACATGCCGATCACACCGATGTTTCACGTGCATGCCTGGGGTGTGCCCTATGTCGCCACCCTGATGGGCATCAAGCAGGTGTACCCCGGCCGCTACGAGCCCAACAGCCTGGTCAGGCTGTATCGAGAGGAGAAGGTCACGTTCTCCCACTGTGTGCCGACCATTCTGCAAATGATCCTGAACTGCGAGGAAGCGCAACGGACTCGTTTTGATGGCTGGAAAATGCTCCTGGGCGGCAGCGCGCTGACCTTGGGCATCGCCAGTGAAGCGAGTGCCAAAGGTATTCAGGTACACAGTGGTTACGGCATGTCGGAAACCTGCCCGTTGCTGTGCCTGACTTACCTGCGTGACGAAGACCTCGCACAATCCACGCAAGCCCAACTGGTGACCCGCATCAAGACTGGAACAACGGTGCCGATGGTCGACCTGAAAATCATCGATGCCAATGGCAATGACGTTGCCCATGACGGAGAGTCCCTGGGCGAGATCGTGGTGCGCGCGCCTTGGCTGACCCAAGGCTATTTGAAGGAGCCCGAAAAGGGGGCAGAACTTTGGCACAACGGCTGGCTGCACACCGGCGACATGGCCTCCATTGACCCTTTGGGAGGGGTGGAAATCAAAGATCGAATCAAGGATGTGATCAAGACGGGTGGGGAGTGGATCAGCTCCCTGGAACTGGAAAGCCTGATCAGCGAACACCCGGCCGTCATGTCGGTCGCGGTCGTGGGCATTGTGGACGAGCAATGGGGTGAACGGCCGATGGCGCTGGTGGTGTGCGAGCCTGGGCAATACCTCGACCGCAAGATGCTGGAGGTGCACCTGCAAGGGTTTGTCGAGCGTGGCCGGATCAATAAATGGGCGATCCCCAAGCGGTTCAGGTTCGTCGCCGAGATCCCTAAAACCAGCGTCGGGAAGATTAACAAAAAGCTCATCCGGGAAAGCGAATCGAGCTGAAAGGCGCGGCGGATGCTACGTCAACCCTGACCACTGATCGCGAGGTCCGCTGTTTCATATCCGTCAAAGGGGATCATGCATCCAGATGCTTGATCCCTTTTTTCGTTTCAGGTCTGCGTAAACGTCGCGGCGATGTCGTCGGGTCTGTCGAAATAACTCAGGGCAAGTAGCCCGCAGCCTGGACGAGGTGATTGTCCTGCCCGGCAACGATGAGGTGCATTGGCACATGGGGTTGCTCATCAACAACGGAAGTGACCTCAAACCCACCCACTACCAGCGGCTGTCGCTCACACATTTCGGTCGACTCTCCCGCCAGTTTTTTCGCCATTTTCGCGTGGTTCGCTGCGATTTCGTTGAGAGTTGACACGTTACATCTCCGGGTAAAAGACCCAGCGCATGGCTGGCGTCCAAAATATTGATTTGATGGTTGTCGCGTCAGAATTACGTCGTTTCCGGGCGATTACGACCGGCGATTGCAATCCCTGCGCCAGAGGCTGTGGCAATTCTTTGTCGCGTCTACATTAGCGACGAATGGTGACATTTGGATGTGCTTGAATCGGGCGTAAACTGGCAGTGCTACTTCATCAGGAGGAGCCGGAGATGATTGCCGACCGAATGACCGCACAGACGTCCGCGGACAAAGCTGTCTGGGATCAATATTTTTGCGCTGCGCTGATTGCGGAAAGCAATCTGACGGCGCCGGTTGTAGGAGGGGCCACTCATGAGGACAGGCAGAATCTGTTGATTGAAAGAGCCAAGGCGCTCGCCGACAAAATGATGGATACGCGCCAGTGAATGGAAACACGTGCCTGTTCAATACCTCGGCCCAACCTCTTCAGGTTGGGCTTTTTCATGCCTGTCTCAACCCGACGTAAACCCAGTCCCGAACACCCCCGCGATTTTGTAGGAGCCAGGCTTGCCGGCGAAGGCGCCCGTGAAATCGCCATCGCCAGCAAGCCGGCTCCTACAGGTGTGGCGAGAACCCCCAATCCCGAATCCCCCGCGATGTTGTAGGAGCCAGGCTTGCCGGCGAAGGCGTCCGCCAGATCGCCATCGCCAGCAAGCCGGGCTCCTACAGGTTTGGCGAGAACCTCCAATCCCGAATCCCCCGCGATGTTGTAGGAGCCAGGCTTGCCGGCGAAGGCGTCCGTGAAATCGCCATCGCCAGCAAGCTGGCTCCTACAGGTTTGGCGAGAACCCCCAATCTCGAACACACCCCCGATCCGTAGGAGCCGGCTTGCTGGCGATAGCGCCCGCAAGACCGCCATCGCCGGCAAGCCGGGCTCCTACAGGTTTGGCGTGAACCCCAATCCCGAATCCTCCCGCGATTTTGTAGGAGCCAGGCTTGCTGGCGATAGCGCCCGCAAGATCGCCATCGCCAGCAAGCCGGCTCCTACAGGTTTGGCGTGAACCCCCAATCCCGAGCACACCCGAGATCCGTAGGAGCCGGCTTGCTGGCGATAGCGCCCGCCAGATCGCCATCGCCAGCAAGCCGGGCTCCTACAGGTTTGGCGTGAACCTCAGTCCCGAATCCTCCCGCGGTTTTGTAGGAGCCGTCTTGCCGGCGATGGCGTCCGTGAGATCGCCATCGCCAGCAAGCTGGCTCCTACAGGGTTGGCGTGCGCTGCAAATGCGGGCGAGGTCTTATATTTCTAAAAGATATAAATAGATAATTATATATTCCTTTTAATGTTGTTCCGCGAAGTGCACTTTGGGCGCCTGCACATCCGTTCGGATGCGTTCGACATCACACAGGAAGCCGCATCATGACCATCAAAGCGATCAACGTTCGCAACCAGTTCAAGGGCGTCATCAAGGAAATCGTCGAAGGCGAAGTGGTCTCGGAAATCGATGTGCAAACCGCATCCGGGATCGTCACCTCGGTGATTACCACCCGCTCGGTGCGCGATCTCGAATTGAGGGTGGGTAGCGAAGTCATCGCGTTCGTCAAATCCACCGAGGTCTCGATTGCCAAGCTCTGAATCGACGTTCAAGAAAACGACAGGCCCTGGCTCGCGCGGATCAGGTCATAGGCCTTGCGCGCGATCAGGTTGGCGGTGTTAGGCCGGATCCACAGGTAGTAAGTGACGTCCGGCAGTCGCGGCAATCCATCATTTTCACCCAGCACACGCATGTCCGGGCCGAGCATTTCCATGCTTCGGGGGGTGACCCCCAGCCCCGCGCGCGTCGCCGCTTTAATGCCGATCAGGTTCGACGCCAGGTACGCCTGCCGCCAGGGAATGTTCGCGCGTTCCAGCGCTTCCAGCGCATAGCGTCGATAGATGCTTGGCTCATCCACGAGAATCAGCGGCAAGGGTTCGCCGGGGTTGTGCAGGTATTGCGCCGAGCAAATCCACCACACCGGCGAGGTGCGCAAGGCAAAGCCTTCGAGGTTCGGGTCTTCGCGAGTGGAAATCACCATGTCGACCTTGCCCCGGTGCAGGTCTTCCATCAGGAACGGGCTGCGACCGACGTCGATTTCCAGACGCAAGCGCGGCGCCGAGCGAGCGATGTGGCTGAGGATCGGCGGCAGGATCGTGTCAGCGATGTCATGGGGCGAGCCGATGCGCAACACGCCGCTCAAGCTGCTTTCACGCAGGGAACTCAAGGCTTCGTCGTTGAGCGAGAGCATTTGCCGTGCGTGGCGCAGCAACTGCAGCCCGGCTTCTGTCAGTTGTTTTTGCCGTCCGCGTTTCTCGAACAGATTCACCCCGACCTGTTGCTCCAGGCGTTGCATGTGTTGGGTGACCGACGATTGCGTGCGGTCCAGTTGCGCGCCGGCCTCGGCAAAACTGTGGTGATCCACCACCGCGATGAAAGTGCGCAGCAATTCGAGATCAAGCGTGGGCAGGGTCGACATGGGCGTTTCCAGGGCTGTTTTTACATCACGAGTTTAAACATAAGCATTAAGACTCGTTATGTGTTTTTTCTGGGTTGTTCAGTGTTAAAGGGGTTTTAAGCAACAAATACAGGGGTTGTGGCCGTTCTGTCTTTCAGCGCTAAACGCCAAGTTATAACGATATTAGATATTTGAATTTCCGTTACACCAACGCTCTACCTAGGATCCCCCACATCAGGTCGGGGGACGCCGATCATCCATGAGGGGGAAAAACCATGTTGTTCGAGCGCACACCTGTAAAACGAATATTGCCTGTGATGTTGGGCGCCCTGGTCTCACTGGCCGCCAGCACGGCTGCCCAGGCTGACGCGACGCTGGACAAGATCGAGCTGCGTCATGCGCTGGCGGTCGGCGTGCTGTTGTCGGGCGGCCCGTTTGGCGGGATTGATCCGGCCACCCAGAAGCCGCGCGGCTTGAACGTCGAGCTCGCTCAGGAACTGGGTCGCCAGTTGGACGCTGAAGTGGAGCTGGTCCCAGTCTTGCCGGCCAACCGCGTGCAGTTTTTGCAGCAGGGCAAAGTCGATTTGCTGATCGCCAACATGGAATGGACGGCGGAGCGCGGTGAGATTCTCGGTTTTGTGCCGACGCCGTTTTACCGGGTCGGCGGCACCGCTGCGGTGCTCAAGGACAGCAAGATCAGCCGTTGGGAAGACCTCAAGGGGCAGCCGGTCTGCACTTCGCAAGGCAGCAGCTACGTCAAGCCGCTCACCGAGTTGGGCGTCGAGATCAAAGCCTTCAAGAGCTCGTCGGAATCCTTGCTGGCGTTGCGTGGCAACAACTGCGTCGCCGCCGTGCACGACGCCACGCTGGTCAATCCGTTGATCGCCGACAGTGCTGAATGGAAAGACTACCGAGCGATCTCCCCGGAACTGAACCCGGCGCCCTCGGTGATCTGGACCCGTCGTGGTGAAAGCGACACCCAGGCCAGGATCGACCCGATCGTCAAGGAACTGCACCGCAGCGGCTGGCTGATCGAGGCGCAGACCCGCAACCACATCACGCCCGCGTCACCGGCGCTGGTCGAGTTGCAAAAGAAGTTTCAGGCCAACGGCGCCTGATTCAACTCATCGTCTTCACTACGCCGGCGCATTGCGCGACGGCTGTTCAAGGTAGTCGCGCATGAATCGCTATTTTTCCGTAAAAAACCTGTCCTCGCTGTGCCTGGCCGGCGCTGTCGTGTTGGGCACGAGCCTGGCTCAAGCCGATGCCACGCTGGACAAGATCGAGCAGCGCCACGCCATCAGTGTCGGGGTGATTCTCAGCGGGCCGCCGTTCGGCACCATCGACCCGAAGACGGGCGAGCACCTGGGCTACAACGTCGAACTGGCCAAAGGCGTTGCCAAGGCCTTGGGTGTCGAAGCCAACACCGTCTCGGTCCTTGCGCCGAACCGCGTGCAGTTTTTGCAGCAGGGCAAGGTCGACATCCTGATCGCCAACATGCAGTTCACCGACGAGCGCGCCGAGATCCTCGATTACGTGCCCACGCCTTATGAAGAGGTGGGCGGCGCGGCGTTGATTCGCAAAGGCTCGGGCATTACCCAATGGGCCGACCTCAAGGGCAAGCCGGTGTGCGTGTCCCAGGGCAGCAACTTCATCAAGCCGTTGCAGGAAACCTACGGCGCCGAGATCAAGGCGTTCCGCAGCCAGTCCGAGTCGTTGTTGTCGCTGCGCGGCAATGGCTGCGTGGCGGCGGTGCATGTCAGCCCGACCATGCATGCGTTGTTGAGCGATGCCGAGTGGGCCGGTTATGAAATCCCGCTGCCGGGTGATTTGATCCCCTCCAACTCGGTGATCTGGTTGCGCAAAGGCGAGCACGATACCCAGGCGAAACTCGATGCCATCGTGCGCGACTGGCACCGCAGTGGCTGGCTGATCGAACTGGGCGAACGCACCGGCATGGCGCCGTCTCAGGCCCTGCGCGACTTGCACGAAAAATATCGCAATGCCGCGCCGCTGGCGGTGCTTCCGTGAGTCTGTTCGCAGACTTGCAGCAACTGCTCGGCGCCAGCCATGTGCAGAGCAAAGAAGAGGCCGCGCCGTACCTGACCGATAAACAGGGCCGTTACGTCGGCCAGGTCATTGCCGCCGTGCACCCGGCCAATACCGAAGAGGTCGCGGCAGTGGTCCGCGCCTGCGTGGCCGCCGATACACCCGTGGTGGTGCAGGGCGGCAACACTGGCCTGATGGGCGGCGCCACCCCGGACGCCAGCGGCCGTGCGGTGTTGCTGTTGCTGGATCGCCTGAACCGGGTGCGCGTCGTGGACACCGACAACGACACGCTGACCGTCGAAGCCGGCTGCATTCTGCAAAACGTCCAGGACGTCGCCCGTGAGGCCGGTCGCCTGTTTCCCTTGAGCCTGGGCGCCGAAGGCAGTTGCACGATTGGCGGTAACCTCGGCACCAACGCCGGCGGCACCGCCGTGTTGCGCTATGGCAATACCCGCGAACTGACGCTGGGACTGGAAGTGGTGACCGCCGAGGGTGAAATCTGGAATGGCTTGCGCGGTCTGCGCAAGGACAACACCGGTTATGACCTGCGCGATCTGTACATCGGCAGTGAAGGCACCCTCGGCATTATCACCGCCGCCACGCTGAAACTGTTCCCGCTGCCCAAGGCACAAGCCACGGCGTTGCTGGCCTTCGACTCGCTGGCGCAGGCGGTGCAATTCCTGTCCCATGCCCGCGCCGGGTTTGGCGCCAGCCTCACCGCTTTCGAACTGCTCAGTGCCGATTGCCTGGCGCTGCTGCGCGAGCAATTTCCCGAGGGGCCGCAACCTTTTCTCGGTGTCAGCCAACCCTGGTTCGCGTTGCTGGAACTCTCGGATAACCACAGCGAAACTCACGCCCGCGAAGCCTTTGAAGTGGTGCTCGGCGATGCGTTCGAAAAAGACTTGCTGGCCAATGCGCTGATCGCCGAAAGCCTCGCGCAAAGTGAAGCGCTTTGGCTGTTGCGCGAGAATATGAGCGAGGCGCAGAAACGTGCCGGCCGCAACATGAAGCACGACATCTCGGTGCCGATTTCCCAGGTCGTGGCGTTCGTCAGCCACACCGATGCGCTGTTGCAGGCGCACTTTCCCGGTGTCCGGCATTTCACCTTCGGCCATCTGGGCGACGGCAACCTGCATTACAACGTCGCTCATCCGCTGGATTCGACGGTGGATGCCCACATGGCGAACTACGCGGCGCTCAGCCTGCTGGTTCACGACAGCGCCCATGCCCACGGCGGCTCGATCAGCGCCGAGCACGGCATCGGCCAACGCAAGCTGGGCCTGCTGGATCGCTACAAAAGCCCGGTGGAGCTGGATCTGATGCGGCGCATCAAGCAAGCGCTGGACCCGAAAAACCTGCTCAATCCGGGCAAGGTCGTGGAGGTTGCCCAGCCATGACGCTAAGACTTTCCAGGCGTGTGCAGCGTGTGTCCTTGTCGGCCAACGCCGCCGCCAAGTCCCGTGCTACCGAATTGCGCGAAGCCGGTCGTGACATTCTCGACCTGACCACCGGCGAGCCGGATTTCGACACGCCTGAACACATCAAGCAGGCGGCGTATGTCGCCATCGCCGCCGGTGCCACCAAGTACACGCCGACGCCGGGCGTGAAGGCTTTGCGACTTGCCGTGCAACGCAAGCTCCAGCGCGAAAACGCCCTGGAGTATTCACTGCCCTCCATCGTGATTGCCAACGGTGCCAAGCAAATCATCTTCAACGCCTTTGCCGCGACCCTCGACGAGGGCGATGAAGTGCTGGTGCCCACGCCGTACTGGCCGTCGTTTCCGGACAGCGTGCGTTTCAACGGTGGCGAGCCGGTGTTTATCGAGTGCGGGCTGGAGCAGGGCTGCAAGCTGACAGCCGCGCAACTGGAGCAACACATCGGCGAGTGCACGCGCTGGTTGATCCTCAACGGCCCCGGCAATCCCAGCGGCGCGGTTTACAGCGCAGCCGAGTTGCAAGCGCTCGCCGAGGTGCTGCGCCGTCATCCGCAGGTGTTGATCCTGCTGGATGAACTCTATGAGCACATTCGTTTCGACGGTCAGCCGCCGCAGAGCCTGCTCAATGTCGCGCCGGATCTGCAAGCGCGCTGCCTGTTGGTCGGCGGTGTGTCCAAGACCTACGCGATGACGGGTTGGCGCATCGGTTTCGGTGCCGGGCCACAGCTGCTGACCAGCGCAATGGCGGTCGTGCAGTCGCAATCGACTTCCGGGGCTTCCTCGGTGGGGCAAGCGGCTGCATTGGCGGCCTTTGACGGAGGGCTGGATTTCCTGCCCGAGCACGTTGCGGCTTATCAACTGAGAAGGGATGTGTTGGTGAGCACGTTGCGCGACGTAGACGGTCTCGAAGTGCTTGAGCCTCAGGGCGGTTTCTTCGTGTTTGTGCGCTGCGCCGGTTTGCTGGGGCGTTATCGTCCTGACGGCGTGCGCCTGAACAGCGACGCCGACGTCGTCGCCTATTTGCTGGAGGAAGGGGTGGCTGGCGTAGCGGGCAGTGCCTATGGCCTGTCGCCGTGGTTCCGCCTGTCCATCGCCACCGCGACCGACAGCGTGGCTGAAGCCGGACGCCGCATTGCCCGGGCCTGCGCGCAACTGCGGGGTACGGCATGAGTCACTGGCTGGAGCTTTTCGTCCACTGGAGCGCCGGGGTCGGTCTGAACTACAGCTTTCTGCTGGACGCCTACCAGCGCGGCACCCTGGTGCAGGGCGCGCTGACCACGGTGTTGTTGTGCCTGTTCACCATCGTCGGCAGTTTGCTCGCCGGCGTGGGATTGGCGGCGATGCTGACGTCGGGCAAGCCGTGGCTGGCGAAACCGGCGCGGGTGTTCGTCGAAGTCACCCGCAACACGCCGACGCTGGTGCAGCTGTATTGCGCCTTCCTGGTGCTGAACATGTTGCTGACCCAGGCGGTCGGCGCGGCGAACCCGCTGACGCCGTTCGCCTGGGTGGTGATCGTGATCTCGCTGCACAAGGGCGCATTCCATGCCGAAGCCTTGCGTGCCGGCATCGAGGCGGTGCCGGGCGTGACGCTGGAAGCGGCCAGTTCCCTGGCGTTCAACGCTCGGCAGTTGTTGTGGAACGTGCAACTGCCGCTGGCCTTGCGCTTCGCCTTGCCATCGCTGATCAACAACCTGATCGACCTGGTGAAAATGACCGCCGTCGCCTCGGCGATTGCCGTGGGCGATATCACCTACGCGTCGATCATGATCTGGACCCAGAGCGATAACGTGCTGGAGCTGATGATCCTGATTCTGAGCTTTTTCGGTCTGCTGAGTTTTATCGTCAATTGTGTGGGGCGCTACCTCGAAGCGCGCCTGAGGATGCCCGGCTATGGCCATTGAATCGTCCGTCACCGCGCCGGTGGCCTGGCCACGGCGGCACGTCGGCAAATTGTTGCTGCTGATCTGCGTTGTGCTCGGGTTGCTGTGGTTGGCCCCGCAAAGCCCGGTGCTGAAGGCGCTGCTGCAATGGTCGCCAGCCCTGGCCGTGGGTTTCGGGCAAAACATTCTGATCAGTCTGGTCGCCATCGCGCTGGGGTCGGTGCTGGGGTTGCTGGTGGGCGCACTGGCGTTGTCGCCGCTGCGTCTGCTGCGTTTCCCGGCACGGATCTGGGTGCAGATTTTCCGCAACGCGCCGTGGCTGGTGCTGATCTATTTCACCACCTATGTGTTCCCGTTTGAGATCAAGATCGGCAGCGCCTACATCTCGTTCCCCGACTGGGTCAAGGTGACCATTGGCCTGGCCTTGCCGGCAAGTGCCAACGTCGCGGAAATCTTCCGTGGCGCCATTGCTTCGATTCCGAGCACGCAGTGGGAAGCGGCCCGTTCGCTGGCGTTCACGCGTGGGCAGATTTTTCGCTCGATCATCCTGCCGCAGTGCTTCAAACGCATGTTGCCGCCGTGGATGAACCTGTATGCGGTGATCACCATGGGCACGGCGCTGGCCTCGCTGGTGGGTGTACATGACGTGATCGACACCGCGCAGATCGCCAGCAACACCGTAAACATGACCGGCTTCACCGTGGTGATTTACCTGAGCCTGCTGGTGCTGTTCTTCGCTTATTGCTACCCGATATCCCGTCTCACCCAACGCCTGGAGCGACGTTATGCCTTCTACTGAAACCGTCGCCGAGCCTCTGGTCAGCCTGCGCGATTTGCACCTGTCGTTCGCCAGCAACCCGGTGCTCAAAGGCATCGACCTCGACGTTCATCGTGGGCAGGCGGTGTCGATCATCGGCCCCTCCGGTTCCGGCAAATCGACCATCCTGCGCTGCATCACCGGGTTGTTGCAGCCCCAACGCGGCAGCATCCGCGTCGGCACCACCGAGGTGCACACGCTGGCGCAGGAAGCCCAGCGCATCGAGTTGCGCAAGCGCGTGGGGTTTGTCTTTCAGCAGTACAACCTGTTCCCGCATTTGTCGGTGCTGGAGAACCTGGTGATTGCGCCGCGCAAGGTGTTGGGGCGCAGCCGCATAGAGGCCGAAAAAGAAGCGCGTGCCTTGCTGGCGAAAGTGCGCATGGAGCACAAGGCCGATGCCTATCCGGGGCAACTGTCCGGCGGCCAGCAACAACGTGTGGCGATAGCCCGGGCGCTGGCGATGCGCCCGGAATTGATCCTGTTCGATGAAGTGACCTCGGCCCTTGACCCGGAAACCGTCGGCGAAGTGCTGACGGTGATTCGCGAGCTGACCGAAGAGGGTATGACCTGCGTGCTGGTCACCCATGAAATGCGCTTCGCTGAAGAGATCAGCGACATCGTCTACTTCACCGAAAACGGCGTGATCGTCGAGCACGGCAGCGCCGCACAGATTTTCCAGCACCCGAGCAGCGAGCGCACCCAGGAATTCCTGCGCCATGCCTTGGGTGATCCGGGACGCCGTCCCGCCGTTGCCAACGATCCGTATCTGCTGACCAACCTGGGTCGCTACAGCCTGTCCGTCTAATACCGAGGAGCCTGTCCATGAGTACCGAAAACCGTGCCGCCGTCATTGAGGATTTCCTGAAGAAAATCCGCGTCATTAACCAACGCGGCGTCGACCGCGCCGCGCTGGTGGAGATCGTCTCCCTGCTGGAAGCCTTGGCCGAGCGCCGCGATCTGTTCAATTTCGACGCGTTTCCCGCGCCAGTGCCGGGGCAGGGCAGCACCGCGTTTCGCTATCGTCTGAATGACGACGGCGACACGCCGACGCTGTACCTGAACTCGTTGTTGCCGGGCAAAAGCACGCTCCCGCACAACCACGAAACCTGGGCGATCATCAGCGCCGTCGAAGGCCAGGAGATCAACTACGTTTATGGTCGTGATGACGAAGGCCGCGAGCCGGGTTTCACCACCCTGCACCTGCAAAAAGAAGTGATCGTACAGCCCGGCACGTCGATTTCGTTTCTCGGTGAAGACCTGCACGGCATTCGCGTTGAAGGCGAGAGTGCGACCTTGCATTTCCATCTCTACGGCTTGCCGCTGGAGTCGCTCAACGGCCGTTATGGCGTCGAAGCGGACGGGCGCATTCTCAATTACAACGCCTCGCAAATGGCGCCGTCGATCAAGGCCTACGCATGATCGATTTGTACTACTGGCCGACCGGCAACGGCTTGAAGATCGGCATCCTGCTTGAAGAACTCGGACTGGATTACCGAGTGGTGCCGATCAACATCCGCGAGGGCGAGCAGAGGCAGGCGGCGTTCCAGCGGATCAGCGCCAATGGGCGGATCCCGGCGATTGTCGACCATGCACCCGAGGGTTTGAGCGAGCCGCTGAACCTGTTCGAATCCGGCGCCATTCTCAATTACCTGGCCGACAAGGCCGGGCGTTTTCTGCCCGCTGCCGGCAGCGTCGAGCGGCAGAAAGTCCAGGAATGGCTGTTCTGGCAGGTGGGGCATATCACGCCGTACCTGAGTCAGTTGCAGGTGTTCAAGGAGAAGGCGCCGCAACCGATTCCGTTCGCTCTCGACCTGCTCAATGCCGAAGCGACGCGGCTGTATCGGGTGCTGGAAACGCGTCTGGCTGACGTGCCGTATGTGGCGGGCGAGTACTCCATTGCCGACATGGCGATTTTCCCGTGGATCCAGCCGCAACGTCAGGGCCAGGACCTGGCGGACTTCCCGCACATCCACGCCTGGCGCGAACGGCTCAAGGCACGGCCGGCGATTCAACGTGCGTATGCGAAGGGCTGCGACGTGGCGGCCAATGAGCGCTCTCTGGCGCTTCAATAATTACTTTTCAAGCGGGACTTCCATGAGCCAGACCGTAACCCCAGGGCAATTGCAGCAGTGGCTGTTCGACGGGCAGGAAATTGCCCTGTTTGATGTGCGCGAACACGGCCAGTATGGCGAGGCCCATCTGTTTTTCGGGGTCAATCTGCCCTACAGCCGACTGGAACTGGAGGCTCGGCGGCTGGCGCCGAACCTTCAGGTGCGGCTGGTGATCTATGACCAGAGTGGCGGCGATGTCGCTACGCGTTCTGCCCAGCGTCTTCAAGCGTTGGGGTATGAGCGCGTGCACGTTCTCGAGGGTGGTGCCGATGGCTGGCAGGCTGCCGGTTATCAGCTGTTTGCCGGCGTGCATGTGCCGTCCAAGGCGTTCGGCGAATTGGTGGAGGAGGCCAGCCACACGCCGCATGTCACCGCGCAGCAACTGGCCGAATGGCAAGCCCGTGGCGAGCCGCTGGTGGTACTGGACGGCCGGCCGTTCGATGAATACCGCAAGATGACCATTCCCGGTTCCGTGTGCTGCCCGAACGGTGAGCTGGGTTATCGCATCCATGATCTGGTGCCGGATGACACCACGCCAATCGTGGTCAATTGCGCCGGCCGGACCCGCAGCATTATCGGCGCGCAAACGCTGATCAACCTGGGCTTGAAGAATCCGGTCTACGCGTTGGAGAACGGTACTCAGGGCTGGTATCTGGAAGATTTTCAGCTGGAGCACGGCAGCAGTCGTCGTTATGCCGATGCGGTATCCGTTGCACCTTTGGCCGCACAGCGTGTGGCCGCTGCCGGACTGGCGGAGCGGTCTGGGGTGAAAACCGTTGTGGCCCAGCAAGTCGCGCAGTGGGCCGAAGAGGTCGGGCGCAGTCTGTTTCTGTGCGACGTGCGCACTGCCGAGGAGTTTGCCGCTGGCAGTCTGCCCGGTTCACAGCACACGCCGGGCGGGCAGTTGATTCAATCCACCGACCTGTATGTCGGCGTGCGTCAGGCGCGGTTGGTGCTGATCGACAGCGATGGTGTGCGTGCGCCGATTGTCGCGAGCTGGCTGCGCCAGTTGGGGCATGAGGCGTATGTGCTGGAAGGTGGCGTGAGCAGCGGTCTGGCGTTGCCCAAGACTGAAGTTGCCGCCCATGAGGCGTTGCCATCGATCTCGGTGCAGGCACTGTCCGACGCGTTGAAGGACGACGCCGTCGCGCTGATCGATTTGCGCCCGAGCATGACCTTTCGCAAGGGCCATATTGCCGGCTCTCGCTGGTCGATTCGTTCGCTGCTCGCGACGCACGTAGCCGGTGAGCACCGGCCATTGGTCTTGGTGGCCGATGATCCATTGCTGGCCGCATTCGCGGCGCAGGAATTGCCGGAAACCCAGCGCGCACAACTGCGACTGCTGGACGGCGGACTCGCTGCCTGGCGTGCGGCCGGTTTCACCGTGCAGGAAAGTCCGGACACACCGGCCAATGAACAGTGCATCGATTTCCTGTTCTTCACCCATGATCGGCACTCCGGCAACAAGGACGCGGCGCGGCAGTACCTGGCCTGGGAAATCGGCTTGCTGGCGCAAATGAGCGACGACGAGATCGCCAGTCTCAAACCGCTGCAACCTCAAGCTACCGAGGACGCGCGGGTACGCACGCGCCTGGTCCATTCGGCACGCACTGAGCAGGGCAGTGGCGGTCGTTCGGTCAACGTGCCGGTCACCCGTCTGAGCACGGTACTGTTCGACAATCTCGCGCAAATGCGTGACGCCCGTGCCCGCCGTGACACCGAGCGGGTGTTGAGTTACGGCGCGCGCGGCAATCCAACCGCGTTCGCCCTCGAAGACCTGGTCACCGAACTGGAAGGCGGTTATCGCACCCGTCTGTTCGGCACCGGGCTAGCGGCGGTCGCGCAGACGTTTCTGGCGTACCTGCGCCCCGGCGATCATGTGCTGATCACCGATGCGGTGTACGCACCGGTGCGGCGTCTGGCCCGGGAATTTCTTGAGCCGTTCGGCATCCAGGTCAGCTACTTCGTCCCCGACGGCAGCGACTTGCAGGCGCAACTGCAAGCCAACACCAAAATGGTCTACACCGAAGTCCCGGGCTCCTTGCTGTACGAACTCTGCGACTTGCCGGCCATTGCCGCCCTGTGCAAACCGCGAGGCATTCTGCTGGCCGTCGACAATACCTGGGGCTCGGGTTACCTGTACCGACCGCTGACCCTCGGCGCGGACATCTCGATCATGGCGCTGACCAAATACCTGTGCGGCCACAGCGATGTGGTCATGGGCAGCGTCTGCGTCCGCGAAGATGCCTGGCAACCGCTGGCCTCCATGAGCGACACCTTTGGCGTCACCGTCAGCCCGGATGACGCTTATCTGGTATTGCGCGGCGCACGAACCCTGGCACCGAGACTGGAGGTGCATGAGCGCCAGGCGCTGGAAATCGCCCATTGGCTGCAAGCGCAACCGCAGGTGAAACGGGTGTTCCATCCGGCCTTGCCCGACCACCCTGGCCACACCTTGTGGCAACGGGACTTCAAGGGAAGCAACGGCTTGTTGTCCTTTGAACTGAACGAGGCGGACGCCGCTTATGTCGAGCGCTTCATCGATGCGTTGCAGTTGTTCGGATTGGGCGCGTCCTGGGGCGGTTTCGAAAGTCTGATCACCGTGGCCGACACCCAGGATCGCCAGAGTGCGGCGGACCGTTCATTGAATCCGGTGCTGCGCTTGCACATCGGGCTGGAGGATGTCGAGGCGTTGATTGAGGATCTGCAACGTGGTTTCGCTGCGGCTGCGTCAGCCTGACACCTGCTTCCAGTCGAGGGCAAAACGCGCCAGGTATTTGCGCAGTCGGTCAGCATCATTCGGCTGCGCCTTTGCTTGACGGGACACTCCAAATAACCGTCGCCCCGCATCAGACAGGCTGTCTGACTGACGACAGATGTCGAGCACCGCTTTGAGTTGCAGTCGATCAAACAGGTCGATATCAAGGTTTTCACCGAGCAGTTGGTCGAGCCCGTCATCCGGTTGCGCCAGGCCCCAGGCATAACGCAGGCGATCGATTTCTTCCTGAACCTGGGTTTCATCGATTCGCCCGCTGTCGGCTAATGTCGCCATGCGGGTGATGGAGGCTGAAAGCTCTCGGAAGTTGCCCAGCCACGCGGCTTCACTTGAGCTGGCAAAGGCCAGGTAGCGGCGTCGTGCTTCGAGGTTGAAGCGCGCCATGTGACCTTGTTCGCGGGCGTGGCGTGCGAGCTCGAAATCGATGTTCGGCTCGATGTCTTCGCGGCGCCCGGCCAGACCGGGAAGGTCGAATGTCCACAGGTTGATTCGCGCATACAAGTCTTCGCGAAACAGGCCTTCGGCCACCCGGCTGCGCAAGTCGCGGTGAGTGCCGGCGATGATCAGGAAATCGCTCTCCACTTCCTTGTCCGATCCTAGAGGGAAGAAGCGTTTCTCCTCGATGGCCTTGAGCAGCATGGCTTGTTCGTCTGCGCCCAACTCGCCAATTTCATCCAGAAACAGCATGCCACCATCGGCGGCTCGCAATAGGCCGTCGCGAGCGTTTTGCGCGCCGGTGAACGCGCCTTTGATATGGCCGAAGAGGGTCGACATGGCGCCGTCACCGCGCAGTGTGGCGCAGTTCACTTCGACGAAACGGCCCTGCACCTGGTGGCGACTGTGCTTGAGTTCATAGATACGTCGGGCCAGAAAGGATTTGCCTGCGCCGGTCGGGCCGATCAGCAGCATCGGCGCTCGCGAGCGCACCGCGACGCGCTCGATTTGCTCGATGGCGCGGTTGAACGCGGCGTTTCGGGTGGCGATCCCTGATTTGAGAAAGGCCAGGCCTTCCAGGCGTTTATGGGCGAAGCGCGTGGCAATGCGGTCGTAGCGCGACAGATCGAGATCGATCAGGGCGTGGGTGCCGATGGCGCGCTCTTGCTCGTTAAGCCGGCGAGCGGGAGAGGTCTGTATCAGCCTTGCCGGCAGGTAGCGCGCTTCGGTGAGCAAAAACCAGCAAATCTGCGCCACGTGGGTCCCGGTGGTGATGTGCACCAGGTAGTCCTCGTGTTCAGTGTCGAAACGATAGGCGGTGGTGAAGTCGTGAAGTGCGCCGTACACCTCTTCGAAATCCCACGGGTTGCGCAGCGACATCGGGTGCAGGTGCACTTCGGTCTCTGGCGAGACCTGGCGAATGTCTTCGCGAACACGCTCGGCCAGGCTGACGTCTCGGGCATCGGTGCCATGGATCAGCTCGAGCCGATGAATCACCACATCTTGTTGCTGGCACAACCCCACGCTCGGTCGCCAGTGACTCCAGCGATTGGCACCCTTGCCAACGCGGTCGAGTGTAGATCCGATAAATCCGATGGCGACCGTGCGCTTCTTTGACATGCTTATACCAAAAGATAAACAGCGATAACTGAGGATAGATAATAGACGGCAGATTTTTCTAAAACTTGAGATGTGTTTTTCGCAGAACTTAAAAAATACTTAAAAATCAATAAGATAAAAATAAAGTTCGTCGTAGGAATAAAACTGGCACGTCGACTGCAATACCTCTGGCAACGAACAAGACAACAGAGCGAGACGCCACGATGGCCAACTTCAAGCTGTTCAACACCCAACAGGCAACAGTGCCAGCTTGCGACATGCTGAACGCGGCTCAAGCTCCGGCTTATGCCTACACAGCCAAACACAAACTTGCCCAACTGGCCGCGACCGGTTGCCTGAACCAGACCTTTTACGCTTCGGCCGAAAGCCAGCTGGAGAATGTGTTGCAACTGGTGACCGAACTGGACAGCCGATATGTGGCTAAGGCCGCGCTTTACGCTCGCAAAAAAGGCCATATGAAAGACATGCCGGCCTTGATGCTGGCAGCCCTGACGGCACAGCGTTCAATGCTGGTGCCGGAGCTGTTTGAGCAAGTGGTAGACAGTGGAAAGATGCTGCGTAACTTCGTGCAGATCCTGCGCAGCGGCGTGACAGGGCGAAAGTCGCTCGGGTCGCAGCCAAAGCGTCTGGTGCAAAACTGGTTGAACAACGCCAGTGAATATCAGCTGCTGCAGGCGTCGATTGGTAACCAGCCATCGTTGGCAGACGTGGTGAAAATGGTTCACCCGAAACCCCATGAGGCATGGCGTGCAGCCTTCTTTGCCTGGCTGATCGGTAAGCCGGTGGATGTTCAGACGCTGCCAGCACTGACACGCTCGTTGCTGGCGTTTCGCAGCGGGGCGAGCGATGAGGTGCCGCAGGTACCCTTTCAGTTGCTCGGCAATGAAACGTTGAGCAAAGAACAATGGGCGTCTCAAGCACGGAACATGGGGTGGCAGGGGCTGCGCATGAACCTGAATACATTGGCACGCCACGGTGCGTTTCAGGTGCCGGGATTCGCCAAATATGCAGCGGAACGCCTGGCTGATGCCGAAGCGGTAGCCAAGGCGCGGGTTTATCCATACCAGTTGCTTGCGGCCTATCGCATGACCGGCAATGACGTTCCGCACGTGGTGCGTGAAGCATTGCAGGAAGCGCTGGAACTGTCGTTGGCCAACGTTCCGACGCTGCAAGGTTCGGTGATCGTTTGCCCGGATGTCTCGGGTTCGATGCACAGTCCCGTGACCGGTTATCGTCAAGGCGCGACCACGGCAGTACGCTGTATTGATGTGGCTGCGCTGGTGGCTGCGGCGGTATTACGCAAACAGCCGGCAGCTCAGGTGATGCCGTTTGAAATGCAGGTGGTGGATATTCAGCTCAACCCTCGCGACAGCGTGATGAGCAATGCCGCAAAACTGGCTGCAATAGGTGGTGGCGGGACGAACTGCTCGGCGCCGCTGGCAAAACTGGCGAACGCCAAAGCCAGGGTCGATACGCTGATTCTTGTCTCGGATAACGAGTCCTGGATCGATGCTCGTCACCACGGCGGCACTGAGACGATGCGGCAATGGGAGCGGATCAAGCAAATCAACCCGCAGGCACGGTTGGTGTGCATCGATATGCAACCCGGCGCCACAACGCAGGCGGCGGACCGCGAGGACATATTGAATGTCGGTGGTTTTAGCGACGCGGTGTTCGATGTGATCGAACAGTTCACCCGTGGCAACTATGGTGCGCAACATTGGGTGAAAGCGATCGAAGCCATGGAGCTTTGATCGTCAACACGCAGAATTGAGTTTTTTACAGGCGCTGAATGCCGATGGGACTACATCAAACGACGTCTCATCAAACCCTTGTCAGCGTGTGTGAAAGGCACGAATGCCGATTGGCTGTACATCCAGGACCGGTTAACCCCGGTGTGCGGTAACGCGCAACAGTCACTCATTTTTTGTCGTGCCACCTTTTAAGATTTGCCCGGCGAATGCCGGTGGAACTACAGGACAACGTGGTCGCGGGTTCGAATCCCGCCAGCCGAAAGGCTGTAGCTCAGCGGTAGAGCGCGATGCATGTTTCACCAAACCTTGTCGCCCCAGGCTCCAGAGCAACGCCGAGACAATCGGCCAATAGAAAAGAATCGAAATCATGAAAGAACATACCTACCAACTGCTGGAAGTGGCCAACGGCAAACCGATCAAACTGTGGACCGAGGGCGTCCCGGTAGAAAACGAAGCCAGACAGCAGTTGATGAACACCGCAAAGATGCCGTTCATCTTCAAGCACCTGGCAGTGATGCCGGATGTGCATTTGGGCAAGGGCTCGACTATAGGCAGCGTGATTCCTACCGTTGGGGCGATCATTCCGGCTGCTGTCGGGGTGGATATCGGTTGCGGCATGATTGCCGCGCGCACGTCACTGACGGCCAGTGATTTGCCGGACAACCTGCATGGCCTGCGTTGCGCGATCGAGAAAGCGGTGCCGCACGGGCGCACATCCACACGTTCACGTCGGGACAAGGGCGCCTGGGACGATGTACCTCAACAAGCCGATAAGGCCTGGTCGGCGCTGGATCCGCGGTTCAAGGCGATCACTGACAAGTATCCGAAGCTGGCCAACACCAACAACCGTGGGCATTTGGGCACGTTGGGTAGCGGCAACCATTTCATCGAGGTGTGCCTGGATGAAGCCAATCGGGTCTGGTTCATGCTGCACAGTGGATCCCGTGGGGTCGGTAACGCCATTGGCAACCTGTTCATTCAGTTGGCGCAGGCGGATATGCGTCAGCACATCGCCAACCTGCCTGATCGCGACCTGGCCTACTTCGAGGAAGGCAGCCAACACTTCGATGATTACGTCGAGGCGGTCGGTTGGGCCCAGGATTTTGCCAAACAGAACCGCGCACTGATGATGCAAGCGGTGATTCAAGCGACGCGGCAGGTGATCAGCAAGCCTTTTGAGGTTGCCCTGGAAGCGGTGAACTGCCACCACAACTATGTGCAAAAAGAACGGCATTTTGGTGAGGATATTTTGGTCACCCGAAAAGGCGCAGTGTCGGCGAATAAGGGCGAACTGGGGATTATTCCGGGATCGATGGGGGCAAAAAGCTTCATCGTCCGCGGGCTCGGTAACGAGGAATCATTCTGCTCTTGCAGCCACGGTGCCGGCCGCACCATGAGTCGCACCAAAGCGAAAAACATGTTCACCGTCGAAGATCAGATCCGTGCCACCGCCCACGTGGAGTGCCGCAAGGATGCTGCTGTCATCGATGAAATACCGATGGCCTACAAGGACATCGACCAAGTCATGCACGCCCAGCGCGAGTTGGTGGAAGTGCTGCACACCCTGCGTCAGGTAGTGTGCGTAAAAGGATAGGGGAAATGGAATATCACGATCATCACCCTCTGGCGCCCGAGATGCGCGCCAGAGTCCTGGAAGAGCTGGAACGCATCGAACGCGAGCGTAACGTCACCGTGCTTTATGCCTGCGAATCCGGTAGCCGAGCCTGGGGTTTTGCTTCGACTGACAGCGATTACGATGTGCGTTTTGTGTATGTGGAGAAACCCGACTGGTTCGTCCAGGTTGATACCGCGCGGGATGTAATCGAGCGACCGCTGGACGATGAGCTTGATGTCAGCGGCTGGGAGTTGCGCAAGACCTTGGGTTTGTTGCGCAAGTCCAACCCGACCTTGCTCGAGTGGCTGGATTCGCCTTTGGTGTATCGCAGCGAACCTGCCGCGACCGGGCGTCTGCGTGAGCTGGCCGAAACCTTCTACAGCCCACCGGCAGCACGAAACCATTATCTGTCGATGGCCAAGAAGAACTTTCGCGGTTATCTGCAAGGCGATAGCGTGAGGTTCAAGAAGTACTTCTACGTTCTACGGCCGTTGCTCGCCGTGCGCTGGATCGATCAAGGGCTGGGTCGCCCGCCGATGACGTTCGCCGACTTGCTGAGCACAGTCGATGATCAGTCGTTGCTGGATGAAGTCGCCGAGTTATTGGTGCTCAAACGCAACGCCGATGAAAGTGCATACGGCCCAAGACGCAACGCCCTGCACGCGTTCATCGCCGCAGAGTTGGAGCGTGCCGTACCTAAACTGCCGCGTACTCAGGAAGACTCGCGATTGCTCGACGATTACTTGAGAGAGACTGTCGGGCACTACGCATAAGGATGAAGATGAAACAGGAAGTGATTGAACTGGATGGCGCCATTGGCGGTGGCCAGGTGTTGCGCAGCGCTTTAAGCCTGTCGATGGTGACCGGTCGCGCACTGCAAATTAAAAACATCAGAGCCAAACGCAGCCGGCCCGGATTGTTGCGTCAGCACCTGACTGCCGTACTGGCTGCGGCTCAGGTTTGCGATGCAAAAGTGCAAGGTGCGGAATTGGGTTCGCAGTGCCTGTCCTTCGAGCCGGGTCCGATTCGCGGCGGGGATTTCAGTTTTGCGATCGGCACGGCGGGTAGCTGCACGTTGGTATTGCAGACGCTGTTGCCGGCGTTGCTGCTGGCGCCTGAAGCCAGTCGGGTGCGTATATCGGGTGGTACTCATAACCCGATGGCGCCTCCGACTGATTTTCTACAGCTAGCCTGGTTGCCGCAGCTGCGGCGCATGGGCGCCAAGGTTGAATTACAGTTGTTGCGTCACGGTTTTGTGCCTGCCGGTGGTGGTGAGATCGAGGTGTTTGTCCAGCCGTCGAAACTGCTGCCGTTGCATCTGTTGGAACGCGGCGCCTTGCTCACGAAACATGCCAGCGCGCTGATCGCCGGGCTTGCGCCGCATGTGGCGGAGCGCGAACTTGATCGGGTCGCCAAGCGGCTGAACATGGCGCAGGAGGAACTACTGATGGTCACGATCAACCAGGACCAGGGACCGGGCAATGTTTTGCTGTTGGAGCACAGGTTTGAGCACGTAACCGAAGTATTCAGCGCATTCGGCCAAACGGCCCTTCGCGCGGAAAAGGTTGCTGACGGCGCGATTAATCAGGCCATGGACTGGCTGAACAGCGGAGCAGCAGTGGCCGAACACCTGGCCGATCAATTGCTGTTGCCAATGGCGTTGGCAGGCGGTGGAAGTTTCACTACGCCACGTATGACTGAACATCTGCAAAGCAACATCGCGGTCATCGAGCGATTTCTGCCGATCACAATTGATTGCAGGGAAGAAGGGGCTGCCCGGCTCAGAGTTGAGTGCAACTGACCCGTCTCCGCCATCACTTGAACTTGATCACGATCCCTTTGAGCTTGCGTCCCTCAATGGTTCTTACATCGCGAGCCCACAGCGGCCCGTTGACATAAGCGCCCATCGGCTGGATATGGTCGTAGACCACCACCACGGCATCGCCACCGAGCTTGGCTGACTCGTCCCGAAGTTTTCCTTCAACCTGGGTGATGGGAGGGGCGGGATCAACGCTGGCATCGATCAGCACTTCACCCAATCGAATGTGCGGGCGAAGGGGTTCGGTACGCAACACCACGACTTCACTGGCCAGCGTCGGCGCGGGATGCTCGACACCCACATAGGCAGTGGTCTGGGCATCGACCGTGGCGCAACCACTCAACACCAGCAAGGTTCCGGCGAGCGCTGTCGCCAGCAGCGATATTTTCAAACGGGTGGACCAGGGCGCGTCATGGGCAGGCATGGTGGGTTTCCTCCGAAGGTTCTGCTGCGAGGCGGGGTGGCCTGTTGACGGTAGCAGACGGTCCGGGAGTGTCCAGAACGCCCAGCCTTTTCAGGTTGGGCGTTTGCTTGCCGGTAAAGTCACTGATCCTTTTCGCAATTGACCATCCACGACACACCAAACCGGTCGACCAGCATCCCGAAACGTGCGGCCCAGAAGGTCGCTTCCAGCGGCATTTGCACGTTGCCGTCTTCCGCCAATGCGTTGAAGACCCGTTCCGCCTCGGCAATGCTGTCGACGTTCAGCGAGACCGAACAACCGGCCATGTCATCTGTGGGGCGATCAGGTGTGGTGTCCGACCCCATGATCGCCTGATCACCCACCGACAGGCGGGTATGAATGATCAGGTTGTGCAGGTCCGCCGCAAAGTGCTCGCGCGCCGGGCTTTCACCGAAGGTCATCATGACGTCGAGCTGGCCTTGAAGGGCCTGGGCATAGAAAGTGAACGCGGCTTTACAGTCGCCGTTGAAGATGAGGTAGGGATTGATTTTCATTGTTTGCTCCCGTTGCCAACAGACGGAGGTGGGTTTTCCTGTAGGAGCGAGCTGGCTCGCGATGGTCTCCAGAACGCCGCGTTTATCCAGACCGCACGCTCCTACAACGGCATTAGCAAAGCCTTAGAGGTGGTGATTGGCAAAAATCGTTTAGATGTTTTTTCTATTGAAACGATGCGGGTTATCGCTCAATCCACGACCACCGGAACATCGTCTTCGCCCAGGCAGACCGTCAATTGTTGACCGGCTTCGTTGAAGGCGCAGTGCGGTAACGACTGTTGCTTGAAAATGGCCATGGGCACGCCGACAAACAAGATGAGCAGCGTGGTCGCCACGGCCATTCGCCCCGACATTGCAGAGCGTGACGGCGATGTTTTTGAGGCGCTGCTTTTGATCCTCGATCGGGCATACAGGCCGCTGCACAGCAACACTGCACCGATCAGCATGGCCACGCCGATCTCCTGTCGGCTGGTACTCAAAATCATTTGGTCGGCGTTGGCCGGATAGTTGAGTTGCCACCAGGCGCCAATGCCCACGGGCAAAAGTCCGGCGCTGATCCAGCCGTAGATTGATCCGGGCAAACGACACACAACGGCAAGCAACAGGCCGACGCTGGCAGCGCCCCAGCCCATCAGATAAAGCTGGGTTGCCATGCCTCCCCCCATAAAAGTGCCGCCGACATCGATGGGCGTTATCAGCAACCAGTCAAAGGCGGCGATGTGCAGCGTCAGTACGAAGACGGCGATACAGCTCAGGGGGTAATAGAGCCATGACCAGAGGGTGCGGGGGCGGGATAACACACGAAGTCCTTTTTGTGTTTGAGGGCGCGCCATTATGCGGCGTGGGTTTACGCTTTGCATCGGTGGCTCGCTCGATCCACTGAAACCAGTCCGGTTTCTCAGGCCGCTGCGCGTGGCACCGAGGGCCGTAGCAAACGCTCAATGGCCCCAGCCACGAGGTTTTCCAGCAGTTCATTACGCTCAGGCTCATCCAGCAGATGGTGCGCCAGCCAGCAGGGCGCGCTGTTCAGCAGATTGGCGATGGCATGCCCGGCGGCCTGTTGCGCCTGTTCACTGAGACGGGGTTTGGTCCCGAGCATCAGCAGCAATGTGCGTTCGTACTGTTCGCGCAACTGCCGAACGCGCGCCTGCTGTTCGTCATTCAGGCAGCCGCTGTCGCGTTCCACCAGACGAAAATGCCAAGGCATTTCCTGATGCAGATTCAAATGCGCGCGGATCAGGCTGTTGAGCCTGTCGCGCTTGGCCGGAGACTTTTGCTCGATGCGCCCCAGGGTTGCCAACAGCTCTTCGTAGAACTCCTCGATCAAGTCGAGCAGCAAGTGCTGTTTGCTGGGGTAATGGTGATACAACGAACCCGGGGAAAGCCCCAGGCACGTCGCGAGCTCACGCATGCCGACCTGACCGAAACCCTTGCTGGCAAACAGCTCCAGCACCTTGTCGCGGTACTCGGCGAAACGTGAGCAACGCTCAGGCATAGGCATGGAAGCCACGCCCCGTCTTGCGTCCCAGATAACCGGCGGCAACCATTTCCTTGAGCAGTGGCGCGGGGCGGTATTTGCTGTCGTTGAAACCGTCGTAGAAGGCTTCAAGAATCGCCAGTACGGTGTCCAGACCGATCAGGTCGGCCAGTGCCAGCGGGCCGATGGGCTGGTTGCAGCCCAGGCGCATCCCGGCGTCGATGTCTTCGGCGCTGGCCAGGCCTTCCTGAAACACCAGGATCGCTTCGTTGATCATCGGCACCAGAATCCGGTTGACCACAAAGCCCGGCCGGTTACCGGCGGTGATCGCGGTTTTGCCCAGGGTGGTTGCCATGTCCAGCGCCAGGGCGTGGGTTGCGTCGCTGGTTTGCAGGCCGCGAATCACTTCGATCAGGCCCATCACCGGCACCGGATTGAAGAAGTGCAGGCCGATGAAGCGTTCAGGCTGGCTGACGCTGGCGGCAAGCTGGGTGATCGACAGCGACGACGTATTGGAGGCGATCACACACTCGGCGCTGACCTGCGCGGCGATTTGTTGCAGCACGCGCAGTTTCAGGTCGAGGTTTTCGGTGGCGGCTTCAATTACCAGTTGCACGTTGTGCAAGCTGCTGTAGTCGGTGCTGGTGCGGATCTTGTCGAGGGCGGCGAGCTTTTGAGCTTCTGTCAGCGTGTCCTTGGCAACTTGCCGATCGAGGTTTTTGCCGACGGTCGCAACAGCTTTTTGCAGGGCGCTCTCGGAGATATCGATCAAGGTCACGTTGAACCCTGCCTGGGCGCAGACTTGTGCAATGCCGTTGCCCATGGTGCCTGCGCCGATCACGCCAATGTTTTGCAGATTCATGTACACGTCCTTCCGGTCAAACCCCGCGATACCTTGGCCGCCACAGCGGCCGAAGGCGTACTATTGGCCGCGAGTCTAGAACCGGCGGGGCGGTTGTCCTATGCCGGAACTGTTCAACGGTGCTGGTGTTTTTTGCCATTCGGGTGATGGGGAGCGAAGCGTTCAGATGCGGGAAAAGGATTCGGTGGCCGCCTACTTTGTGCAGGCGATGATCCATGGGCTGGGGGACAATCCTCAGCGGCGGCGGGCTGCGCTGGAACAGGCAGGTATCGACCCGGTGTTGATCGAACAGCCCGTGTCGCGGGTGCCGGCCAGTGCGTTTGCTGCACTCTGGTTGATCCAGATCCGCGAGCTCGATGACGAGTTCTTCCGGCTCGACTCCCACGGCATGCCGCCGGGCAGCTTCGCCCTGATTTGCCGGGCCCTGATTCAGGAACCCGACCTGCACAAAGCCATGCGCCAGTGCCTGAACAACTTTGCCCTGTTCCTTCGCGATTTTCGCGGCACGCTGACGGTGCGCGGCAAACGTGCAGTCATCAGCCTGGATAGCTGCGCGAAAAACGATGATGTTGCGCGTTTTGGCGAAGAGACTTTTCTGGTGCTGATGATCAGCCTGATGTGCTGGCTGGGTGGTCGGCGTATTCCCATCGACCGCGCGGACTTTCGCCACAAGCGCGTGTCCCTCAGCGATGACCGTTTGCTCTGGGGGCCGAACCTGACCTTCGGCGCCGAGCGCACCGAAATCGAATTCGCCAGCCACTACCTGCGCTTGCCGGTGGTCCAGGACCTGGCTTCGCTGAAAGTGTTTCTGCGTACCGCGCCGCAATGGCTGGTGATTCGCTTCCGCAACCAGCATGGGCTGGCGTCGCAAGTCCACCAGCGTTTGCGCAACAGCCACTACAGCCAATGGCCGACCTTGCAGGCCTTTGCTTTGGAACAACATCTGAGCCCCAGCACCTTTCGCCGCAAGCTGGAGCGGGAAGGGTGTTCGTATCAGGAAATCAAGGACGAGGTGCGGCGCGGGGTTGCGTTTGAGCAATTGCGGCAGAGCAAGGCCAGCATCGGTGACATTGCCGAGCAATTGGGTTTTCAAGAACCAAGTGCATTTCACCGGGCGTTCAAGAAGTGGACGGGGGAGAGTCCGGGGCGTTATCGAGCACGGTTTTTGGAGCATGTGACGTCGGATCTGGATTGAGTTTTTGTCCAGTTTTTCCTTGTTGAATGTAGGAGGATTTTTCGCTTGTAGTCCCGCCTGTAGTCCCGAAATCTCTTGTGACGACAGCGCTTCAGCAGTGGATGACACAGGCTGTAGAGGTGCTGTATTTATTTGCTCCGGGACGAATTTTCAATGGATTGGAAAGGGCAATGGACAGCTTGATCAAGGACGTGATCCCGCTACTGCAGTATCTGCTTCCGGGGTTTTTAGCAGCGTGGATTTTTTACTCGCTCACGGCGTTCAAGCGCCCGGACACTTTTGGACAGATTGTCCAGGCACTGATTTTTACGTTTGTGATTCAGTCGCTGGTGGTCGGTTTGGAAGGACTGTTGCTACTGGCGGGAGAACGATTTTTTTCGATCGGCGTGTGGGACAGGAAATCGGAGGCGTTATGGTCGGCAGTGATTGCGCTGGTGATGGGGGTTCTTTCCTGTCATATCGCTCATGGCGACAGGCTTCATGCGTTACTCAGGAAACTGAAAATAACGGCTAAAAAATCGTTCCCTTGCGAGTGGTACAGTGCTTTTTCATCGAGACCGGGTTTCGTGATATTGCATTTGATCGGAGGGAAACGTCTGTTTGGCTGGCCAAGCGAATGGCCATCGGAGCCTGCTAACGGACAATTCGTTCTGGAGTTCCCTCGCTGGATCGATAGCGACGGCAATCTGTTACCTGGTAGGGCAAAGGCCCTGGTTATTGATGTATCAAAAGTGAGTTGTGTCGAATTCGCAAAACAATAGGGTGATCAAATGTCATGCAAAGCGCCGACTGAAATGCCGCCTGAGCTGAGGCGGATGATGGAAGAGTGGGAAAATGGTGGTCCTCTTCCCCCCGGGCTGGTGTTCCCCATCGGGCCTTCACCTTTACGAAAAGAAATGACGAAACCGCGCAAGCGCAACCGATAAACATGCCAGCGGCCCTTTCCCGCGTCACCTCATTGCTCGATCAGGCCAGACGCGCCTTGCTCCTTGTCTGGGCTACTTCTCGCGGGTTGTTTCTGGGCCTGGTGCTGGCGACCCTGATCGCAGGCGTACTCCCGGCATTGGCTGCCTGGCTGGGCCAACGCATCGTCGACGCGGTGGTTTTCGCCATGCAACTGCACGCGCAGCAGGGCAGTGCGCCGTTGTGGCCGGTGGTGCGTTACGTGCTGTTTGAAGCCGGCGTGCTCGCGTTGCTGTCCGGGACCCAGCGGGCGCTGTCGGTTCAGCAATCGCTGTTGCGAGTGCAGTTGGGGCAGAAGGTCAACACGATGATTCTGGAGAAAGCCCAGACGTTGTCGCTGGTCCAGTTCGAGAATTCCGAGTTCTACGACAAGCTGGTGCGGGTCCGGCGCGAAGCGTCGACCCGGCCGTTGGCGCTGGTGATGAAGTCGCTGGGGCTGATCCAGAACCTAATCGTGCTGATCAGTTTCGGCGTGTTGCTGGTGCATTTTTCGCCGTGGGCGCTGGTGTTGTTGGTGGTGGGTGCGTTGCCGGTATTTTTTGCCGAAGCACATTTTTCCGGGGACGCCTTCAGGCTGTTTACCCGTCGTGCGCCGGAGAGCCGGCAACAGAACTACATCGAGACACTGCTCTCCCACGAGGGCTACATCAAAGAGGTCAAGCTGTTCGGCTTCGCGCCACTGCTGTTGAAGCGTTATCGCGATACGTTCGCGCGTCTTTACGCTGAAGACCGTCGGCTGACCCTGCGCCGCGATGGCTGGGGTTTTGTCCTGGGATTACTGGGCACGGGGGCGTTTTATCTCGCGTACGCGTGGGTGGTGGTCGACACCGTCCACGGCAGCATCACCCTCGGCCAGATGACCATGTACCTGGTGCTGTTCAAGCAGGGGCAGACTGCAGTGAGCAGCAGCTTGAGCGCCATCAGTGGTCTTTACGAAGACGGGCTGTATCTGTCCAGCCTCTATGAATACCTGGCTGAGCCCGTGGTGGCCGACTCCGGCAGCCTGACCGTAGGCGCGCTGCCCGGCGATGGTCTGCGGTTCGAAAACGTCGGGTTCAGCTATCCGGGCGCGAGCCGCGCGGCGCTGGAGGGCATCGATCTGCACCTCGTGCCGGGGCACAGTGTGGCGCTGGTGGGGGAGAACGGTTCGGGCAAGACCACGCTGATCAAGCTGCTGACCCGTCTGTACCGTCCCGACCAGGGGCGCATCCTGCTGGACGGCAGTGACTTGCAGGCATGGGACGAAGATGCGCTGCGCCGGCGTATTGGTGTGATTTTCCAGGACTATATTCGCTACCAGTTCTCCGTGGGCGAGAACATCGGTGTCGGTGACACCCTGGCGTTCAACGATGAGCAGCGCTGGCAAGCCGCTGCCGCCGAGGGCATGGCCGCGCCTTTCATTGAGCGTCTGGATCGCGGCTATGCCACCCAATTGGGCCGCTGGTTCGCCGGCGGCCAGGAACTGTCCGGCGGGCAATGGCAGAAGATTGCCTTGTCCCGTGCCTACATGCGCCGTGACGCCGATATCCTGATTCTGGATGAGCCGACCTCAGCCCTCGACCCGGCGGCGGAAGCGGCGGTGTTCGAGCATTTCAGTCAGCACACCGAAGGCCGCATGACGCTGTTGATTTCCCACCGTTTTTCCAGCGTGCGTAATGCCGACCACATCATCGTGCTGGATCAGGGTGCGATCCTTGAACGCGGCGATCACGCCAGTCTGGTGGCCGCCGGAGGGCGTTACGCGCAATTGTTCAACTTGCAGGCGCGAGGTTATCGCTAAACGTCAGGAGTCCTGAGAGCCGCGTGAGATTGCAGGACCGGCCATCTGCGGCGGTTTTGCTTTCATCAGGCCTTCAAGTGCCTGGCGATACTGGGTGCCGCCCAAACTCATGCTGTTGTTGTGCGTGCCGCCCGGCACCAACAACAGGCGCTTGGGCTCGCTGGCCGCGTTGAACAACTGCTGGCTGAAGCGCGAAGGCATGAATGTATCGGCCAGGCCATGCACGACCAGCAGCGGCATGTCGATGTCGACGATCTTGTCGATGGAATCGAATTTCTGCGACAGCAGCCAGCGCACCGGCAGCCATTTCACCGGCAAGTTGCTTTCGGCCACTTGGGCCACGGCATCGCCCAGTGACGTGAACGTGGACTCGATCACCAGACCGCGCACCGGGACGGCGGCATGGTTCTTTTTCGCCTGTGCGGCCAGGTCTGACGCGAGGTCGATGGCTACCGCACCTCCGAGGGAATGGCCGTAGATCAGGCGCTTGCTGGCGTCCGGTTGCATCGTTGTGAAGCGTTCCCAGGCTGCTCGCGCGTCTTCATACACACTGGCTTCCGACGGCAGATCGCCTTTGCTCTGACCAAACCCGCGGTAGTCGATCGCCAGGACGGAATAGCCCATGGCGCGCAATTGTTCGATGCGAAACGCCTGGCCGGTGAGGTTCCAGCGCACACCGTGCAAATAGAGGATCGAAGGCGCATCACGACGAGCCGCCGGCCACCACCAGGCATGCAGGTTTTGCCCATCCTTGAAACTGGCGGGCTGGATGTCGAATTCTTGAACGTCCTTCGGCAAACCGCGATACCAGCCCGCCGTGCCTGGCTCGATACGGAACAGCAGCTCGCGCTCGGTGTGCTCAAGCACGCCGCAACTCACCGGCAGGCCGACAATCAGCGCGGCCATGCACAGCAAGGGCAGCCAGCGTCGGCGCAGGCGTGTGAGCGGGGAGGAGGGCATCGGATGGTCCGTCGGTAAAAAACTGAAGTCCGGTTTTTAACAGAAGCGTGTCGGCGGGGGGAACATTTTCGACAGCCGTTCACCAACCCTCCTTGTAGGAGCAAGCTTGCTCGCGATGACGGGGGCACATTAAGCAATGCTGTCGACTGACACACCGCTATCGCGAGCAAGCTTGCTCCTACAGAGGGGGCGCGACAATTGCGGATCAATCCACCCGTAACACAATCTTGCCAATGTGCTCGCCACCTTCCATCCGCGCATGCGCCTGTGCCGCCTCGGCCAACGGATAAACCTTGTCGATCATCGGCAGGCAACGCCCGGCAGCGAGCACCGGCCACACGTATTCGCGCAACTGCTCGGCAATCGAGGCTTTTTCTTCCACGGTGCGTGGGCGCAGCAACGAGCCCGTCACGATGGCGCGTTTACTCATGATCGCCAACAGGTCGACGTCCTTGGCGTGGGCGCCGCCGAGAAAGCCCAGCATCACCAGTCGACCTTCCATGCCCAGCGCCGCGATGTTCGAATTCAGGTACGAGCCGCCCATGATATCGAGGATGACATTGACGCCTTTGCCAGCGGTTTTTTCCTGGATGACCTGGGCGAAATCCTGATCGCGATAGTTGATCGCTTCGGCGCCCAACGTACGGATCGCCGCGCACTTTTCCTCACTGCCCGCCGTGGCGAAGGCCTTGACGCCGAATTCGCGACACAGCATCAACGCGGTCGTGCCGATGCCGCTGGTGCCGCCATGGATCAATGCGCGATGACCTTTGGCAGCGCCGCCCATGTCAAACAGGTTGGCCCACACGGTGAAGAAGGTTTCCGGGACCGCCGCCGCGTGCATCCAGTCCATGCCTTGAGGAATCGGCAGCGTCTGGCCGGCCGGCGCGACGCAGTATTGTGCGTAACCGCCGCCGTTGGTCAGCGCGCAGACATTGTCGCCGACGATAAATTCGCTGACACCTTTACCGACCGCCACCACTTCACCGGCCACTTCCAGGCCCGGAATCGGGCTCATGCCGGGTTTCATCGGGTACTTGCCGGCACGTTGAATCACGTCGGGGCGATTGACCCCGGCAGCGTGCACGCGAATCAGCACTTCGCCCGGCCCCGGGGTTGGTACTGACGCCTGGCGTGGCTTTAATACCTCAGGGCCGCCGGGTTCGGTGATTTCAATCAGGGTCATGGTGTGGGGCAGATTCATGTGAGTGTCCTGTCTGGAAATGTTCAGTAAGTGGGACCACATCAAGCCGTCGGTGACTCAGCTCAATACAGGTTGCAGCCGGCCGCGACGATTCAGCAAGCGCATGCCCTGTTCCAGCAGCAGGGCTATGACAATGGCGCCCGCTGCGAGGATGAACAACAGCGCGTGATGCCCGCCGCTGGCGTTGAACAACGCCGAATACGCAAACCCGGCAATCGCCTGGAACGTGGCGAACGACACGGTGGCGCGACTCCAGGCAATCTGTTGCTGATGATGGTTCGGGATCAGTTCGTGAACCCGGGCCAGCGCCAGTGGCACAATGCCAGGAGGGAACGAGCCGAGGATCACCGCCAGCAAGGCCAGCGCAGTGAAAGTACTTGAAATCGACAGTAAACCGACTGCAACTGCCTGCACCACCAGCACCAGGCGAATGCTCAGCCGTGCGCCCAGTTTGTCAGCCAGAAAACCGTAACTCACCGGCCCGATAATCGCGCCGAGGCCGTACATCACCCAGATAAGAGCGCCAATGTGCGCGCCAGCCCCGAGCCCGCGGGCAACGTAATCCACCAGGAACACCATGGCGGGCACGAGCCCGGCAGCCATGAACGCGTATTGGGCGAACAGCAGGTAAACGTTCGGGTCAGTCGGCATCGTCGAGGGTTCGGCGGACGGTGCTGCGGTGGCCGCGTGCGTGGCTGACGGCCAACCGAACCAACTGGCGACGGTCAGCGCCAATGCCAGCGCGCCGAGACCGAACCAGGTGTTCTGCAAACCCAGGCTCAACAGCGGCGGCACAATCGTCCCGGAGCCGGCGATACCCAAACCGATGCCCAGGAAAATCGCACCACTGGCCAGCCCTCGGCGGGACGCCGGCACATGTGGCAGCACGGTTGCGGCCACCAACACCATGATCGCGCCGCCAGCGACGCCCGACAGCAAGCGCCAGCCGAAGAACCAGCTCACCGACAACGGAAAGCCACACGCAAAAAACGACAGCGTCACCGCCAGCATCATCAGGCGCAGGGCGCTTTTGTTGGAGGTCCGACGGGCCAGCGGATGGCCGATCAGAGCGCCAATCAGGTAACCCACCAGATTGGCGGCGCCTAGGTACACCACGTCGCTGGCAGAAAACCAGTGCGCCTGGATCAATGAGGGAATCAACGGCGTGTAGGCGAACCGCGCCAGGCCGATACTGACAAGGCTGGCGCAGAGGCCGGCGAAAATCGGCAGCCAGATGGCGCTGCGCGGGGTGGTTGATGTGCTGGGCATGGGAGCCGTCCTCCAGGTTTATCTATGGTGCCCAGCTTATCCAGATTCATTGATGCAATAACGCAGCGATTTTGCGTTATGGTGATGCGTATATGCAGCGGTGGAGAAACCTATGAATTGGGATGACGCCAGGGTGTTTTTGGCCGTATGCCGGGAATCGACGTTACGTGGCGCGGCGAGGGTGCTGGGGGTCGATCAGGCCACCGTCGGGAGGCGGATCACGGCACTGGAGAAGTCCTTGAGTGCGACGCTGTTTCTGCGCACTTCGGAGGGATACGCGCTGACAGCCGTCGGTGAAGCAGCGTTGAAAGCCGTGGAGAAAATGGAGCACTCCGCGCTGGAGATGCAGCGCCAGATTCAAGGGCTCGACGACCGGCTGACCGGTATCGTTCGGGTCAGCACCACGGACTCCATGGCCATCGACTTCCTGATCCCGGCGATTGCCCGCTTGCACGCACAGCACCCCGACGTGCGCGTGCAACTGGACGCTTCGACGCAGATTCTGAGCCTGTCGAAACGCGAAGCCGACATCGCCGTGCGCAACACCCGGCCAGACAACCCGGACCTGATCGCCCGACGCATCGCGCGTTGGCCGGTGGGCCTGTTTGCCTCCCGGGAGTATGTGGACACCCACGGTGTGCCGGCACCGGGTTCGGCGTTCGAGGGGCATGACCTGGTGGTGTATCAGCCGTATTTGCAGAACAACAAAGACATCACGCTGGTCTCGGAACCGTTGGGGCGCGGGCGCATCGTTTCGAGCCTGAGTTCCAGTCTGCTGGTGCGCCGGGCGATTGCCGCGGGGATCGGGCTGGGGGAAATTCCGGTGTACATGGGGGAGCGCGACGGGCTGGTCAGGCTATGGCCGGAACGCACACGGCCGGTGCCGTATGACATATGGCTGGTGACGCACGCGGACTTGCGGCATACCGCGAGGGTGCGGGTGGTGATCGATGAGATTGTGGCGGGGTTTGCGGGGACGGGTGAGTAACGCACGCCCCTGTGGGAGCGGGCTTGCTCGAGAATACGGTCTGTCATTCAACATTGAAGCTGACTGGCAATCCGCGTTCGCGAGCAAGCCCGCTCCCACAAGGGTCGTGTTTCAACGTTATGGCATTTCAGGCATTTCCTGAGGACGCAGGTCAAACACCAACACTTCGGCATCCACGCCGTTGCTCAGGGTCAGCAACTGTTCATCGCGAACCCGCACGCCATCGCCTTCCTGCAATTGCAGGCCGTTGAGTTCGACGCTGCCGCGCGCCACATGCACGTAGGCATAACGATTGGCGGCCAGTTCCAGCGTGGCGCTTTCCTTGCCATCGATCAGGCCGGCATACACCCGCGCATCCTGGCGCACCTTCAACGAACCGTTTTTCCCCTCGGGGGAGATGATCAGTTGCAGACGCCCGCGTTTCTTCTGTGTATTGAAATGCTCTTGCTGATAGCGCGGTTTGGCGCCGCTGACGTCCGGCACGATCCAGATTTGCAGGAAGTGCACGCCACGGGTCGCCGAGTGGTTGTACTCGCTGTGTGCCACGCCGCTGCCGGCACTCATCAGTTGCACGTCACCGGGGCGGATCACCGAACCGGTGCCCAGGGTGTCCTTGTGTTCCAGGGCACCTTCAAGCACGTAGGAGAAAATCTCCATGTCACGGTGCGGGTGCTGGCCAAAGCCTTTGCCTGCCGCGACGCGGTCATCGTTGATCACCAGCAGGTCGGAAAAACCCTGCTCTTTCGGGTTGCGGTAGTTGGCGAAGGAAAAGGTATGGAACGACTTCAACCAACCATGATTGGCCAAGCCGCGATCGGAAGCTTTGCGAAGGGTCAGCATGATGAAATCTCCTGTGGGGACGTTGATTCGTCCGAGTGAGGAGAAGGTTAATGTTTATCCTGTGGTGCAATAAGTAGATGGAAATTGAAATACTGTCCCGTATTGGTTGACAATAATAAGCAGACTGATCCCCCCGCACTTGGCCATAATGCACAGCACAGTCTTCATGCCATGCACGTAACCTTGTAGGAGCCGGCTTGCTGGCGATGGCGGTGTGTCAGTCGCCAACCTTATTGGCTGACCCACCGCTATCGCCTGCAAGCCGGCTCCTACAGGGGGCGATGTACGGCCAGTATTCTTTTTTTGATTTCAGTGATTTTGAACCCATGAAAACCGTGGCAATGGTGCTGTTCCCTGATTTTCTCCTGCTCGACATGGCCGGGCCCATGGAGGTGTTTTCCATCGCCAATCGTTATCTGGAACCGGCCGAGCGTTACGTGTTGTCGACCATCGGCACCGAGCACGGCGCGTTGCGTGCCTCCAACGGTGTCAACGTGCAGGCCGATGTGCATATCGATCAGGCGGATCAGGCGTATGACCTGTTGCTGGTGCCGGGCGGCCCCGGGGCCTACAACGAAAAACACCCGCCGTTGCTCGGCTGGCTCAAAGGTGCGGTTAAGCGGGCCGGACGTTATGGCTCGATCTGCACCGGCGCATTCGTGCTTGGGCATGCCGGTCTGATTGACGGCTACCGTGTCACCACCCACTGGCATTACACCGAACGGCTGATCAAGGGGTTCCCGAAGGCGACGGTGGAGACCGATCAGATCTTTGTTCAGGACCGCAACCTGATCACCTCCGGTGGCGTCACTGCCGGCATTGACCTGGCACTCGCCGTGGTTGCCGAAGACCATGGCAAGAAAGTCGCTCAGGACGTGGCCAAGGTGTTGCTGGTGGTGATGAAACGTCAGGGCGGACAGGCGCAATTCAGTCCGTTGATGGCGACGGTGGCCCCTCACGAAACACCGGTGACGCGCGTGCAGAATTATGTGCTCGACCACCTCGACGAAGCCTTCAGCATCGAGCGCATGGCCGGCCTGGCCACCATGAGTCCGCGTCATTTCGCCAGGGTGTTCGCCCGGGAAGTGAACATGACGCCGATGGAATTTCTCCAGAGCGCACGTATCGACTGCGCGAGAAATCTGTTGGAAACCAGTGACTTGCCGCTCAAGACCGTGGCTTTCAAAAGTGGTTTCGGCAGTGTGCGGCACATGCGGTTTCTGTTCAGTGAAAAACTCGGGTTGACCCCGTCCCAGTACCGCGAACAGTTCAGCTAGTGCCTTTTTGTCCGTTCTGCGCACCGTGATGGCCGTGACGCTCCCACCGTGACCGTTGTTCCGTCACCGAGGCCTGCGAAGATACCCGTGAACTCTTTGTAATGGAGGCGCGAGCCTGGCGCGCAATGGAAATGACAATCCGTTTAGCCGCTCAGGGTTTGCGCACGTGGACCTGCATGAACAGCGTCAGTGATTTGAACAACGAAGCGGTGCTGCGATTCGGCCCTTATGCGTTTCACCTGCGGCAACGGCTGATCCTCGACGGGGACCGGCCGCTGCGCATGGGCGGGCGGGCCCTGGATATCTTGCAGGTGCTGGTCCAGCGTGCGGGCAACGTGGTCAGCAAGGACGAACTCATCGCACTCGTCTGGCCGACTTCGGTGGTCGAGGAGATCAACCTGCGCGTGCACATCGCCGCGCTGCGTCGCGCATTGGGCGACGGGCAGGACGGGCAGCGCTACATCGTCAACATTCCCCAGCGCGGTTATAGCTTTATCGCAGCCGTGCAGCGGGTGCCGGCGAGTACGCTGGCCTCGATCGAAACCGTTCAGAAACCTCAACACAACCTGCCCGCGCGACTGTCGCCGGTGATCGGGCGCGATTCGCTGGTCGGCAGTCTGGTCCGCCAGTTACCGGTTCGGCGCCTCATGACCCTGACCGGTCCCGGCGGCATCGGCAAGACCACCGTGGCGTTGCGCGTGGCCGAACTGCTCTTGCAGCATTACCAGGATGGGGTCTGGCTGGTGGATCTGGCGGTGATCGATGACCCTGCGCAGGTGGTCGATCATTTGACCCGTGCGCTTGAACTGGACGTCGGAACCACCCTGGAAACATGGGCGCAACGTCATGCGTTACTGGTGCTCGATAATTGCGAGCACCTGCTCGAACGCTGCCGGACACTGGTCGAGGACCTGCTGATGGCGGCGCCACGCCTGTCGATCCTGGTGACCAGTCGCGAGCCGCTCCAGGCGCAGGGGGAAACGGTCCAGCGTTTGCCGCCACTGGCGGTGCCTCCGGCTTCGGCGTTGCACAGTGTGGCCGAAGCGATGGGCTATTCGGCGGTGCAACTGTTCGTCAGCCGTGCCCGTGCTCGTCAGCAAGGCTTTGTGCTGCGCGAACAAGACCTCAAGGTCGTGCGCGAAATCTGTCGCCGGCTCGATGGTCTGCCCCTGGCCATCGAACTGGCGGCGGCGCAGATTGATGCGTTGGCGCTGGTGGGCCTGCAAGCTCAACTGGACAATTGTTTTCAGCTGCTGACCCAGGGCCGGCGCACCGCCGTGCCCCGGCATCAAACCTTGAAAGCGGCGCTGGACTGGAGCTATGAGCAACTGAGCCCGCTGGAGCAAACCGTGTTGCAGCGCCTGTCGGTGTTCAAGATGGCCTTTACGCTGGATGCCGCCATTGGCGTGATCAGTTGCGCGGCATTGCTGCCTGCCCGCTTGATTGAAGGGGTGGAAAGTCTGGCGCTCAAATCGTTGCTATCGCTGGAGCAGGGCGGCGGACTGGCCCGCTACCGTTTCCTCAACACCACCCGCACCTACGCCCTGGAGAAACTCGAGGGCAGCGGTGAATTGCGCACCGTTGAAATGCGTTACGCCCGCTACATCAGCCGAGCGCGGTGGGTATCAAGCGGGCACGTGGCGCTGCAACTCGTCGAGTAAACGGCGGACTTTCGTCAGGTCCGGTGTGGCAAAACCTTCGGTGAACCGGTTGTAGATCGGTGCCAGCAGCGTATGGGCTTGCCGGTGCCGGCCCTGACGCTGCCAAAGCTGTGCCAGCGAGGTAGCGCTGCGCAGTTCCCAGGCCAGGGCGCCCTGATGGTTGGCGACGTTCAAGGCCCTGATCAGCAAGGCCTCGGCCGCGTCGGTGTTCAACGGGCACTCTTGCGCCAGAAGCGCCTCAGCCCTGGCTCGCAGGATCTCCGCCGTGTTCCAGCCCGCCATGCCGGTATCCGCCCGTTGTGACAAGTCGTCATCGACGAAACCGGTGTCCAGCGTCACCATGATGTCCTTGATCAACCCCTCGCCCGGCAGAAGGGAGGAGCGCAGCTCGGTGTGGTCGATCACCTGTGCGTAGTGCATGGCCCAGGTGTAGAACAGCAGCACCGAGTGTTTTTGCGCCTGTTCCAGCAGCAGTCGCAAGAGTTCGCGCGCGGTGCGGGCGTCGCCGTTGTAGTGGGCGATCAGGCAACCGGCCAGCGCCAGGGTGTAGCAGATGGACGTGCCGTGGTTGATCTGCATCGCGATGTCCAGCGCTTGCCGGGCGGTGCGCCACGCCTGTTCCGGCCTGCCTTGCAGCCAGAGGATGCGCGCCAGAATGGTCAGGGCCGCGACGCTCTGGTCGTACTGCACGCCAAAACCGTGGGTGAAGCGGTTGAGGTGGCCGCTCTGGGCCATGCGCTGAAGCACCTCTTCGGCATTCACCCGCGCCTGCTCCTGATTCCCGGCAAAGTGCAGCGCCAGCACCCGCAAACGGTGGGTGCTGAGGGACAACACTTCGTCGCCGTGCAGCCCCAACCGGTCGAACTGCTGGCTCTGCTCCAGAGCCATTTGATAGTTGGCACAGCAGAGGTTGACCGCCATGTGCCCGGACACCGCACGTAACTGACCGGCCACGTCGTTGCAGTGCCTGGCCAGCGTTCTGGCGCTGACGAAGGCCTCGACGGTTTCCGCCGTGCCGCCATGGGTGTGGTAGCAGGCGCTGCCGAGGGCCAGTTTGAGGGCCATTTTCAGCCGGGGGCAGGGCTCGGGCGCGGCATCCAGCAGGGCCAGCGCCTTGCGCACATACACGCCGTGCTCCTTGAGCAGCGACATTTCCTGCCAGAGCGGCGTCGATGTCGCGGTCAGGCGGATCGCCAACGTCTGCGGCCCTTGTGCGTCCAAGCCCCAATCGAGGGCTGCGCGAATATCTTCCAGACTGCGTGCATAACGCTCGATCCACGTCGCCGTCGCGATCAGCTCCCAGTCCTGCTGGGCCTGATGCATCAAGGCCAGGCAACGCTCGGCGTGGCGTTCGCGGGTGCCCGGCAGGTCGGCGGCCTGGTCGAGTTTTTCCAGGGCGTAGCTGCGCGTAGTGTCGAGCAGGCGGTAGAACACTTCTTCGTCGCCGACCTCGACGTTCAGCAGCGACTTGGCCACCAGTTGTGTGATCGAGCCAAACACCTCACAGGGTTCGATATGTTCGCCGACGATCACTGCTGCTGCCGACTCCAGGGTGAAGCCGCCTCTGAACACGCTCAGTCGGCGCAGGCAGGTTTGCTCACAGGCACTCAGCAGTTCGAAGCTCCAGTCCAGCGTGGCGCGCAAGGTTTGATGGCGACCCAAGGTGGTCTGGCAGCCTTGGGTGAGCAGGCGAAAACTGCCTTGCAGTTGCGTGAGCAAGCCGCCCACGCCGAGGCCGCCGACTTGCGCCGCCGCCAGTTCAATCGCCAGGGGAATACCGTCCAGGCGCCGGCAGATTTCAATCGCCAGCGGCAGCTCGTCATCGCGCAGTTCGAAACTGTCGTGGCTGGCCATCGCCCGTTCGACAAACAACTGCAAGGCCGAAAAGCTCAGGGCCTGCGCGCGGTCGAGCACGGCAATGGGCGGTGGGCAGTCCAGTGACTCAAGACGCTGAACGAACTCGCCTTCGGCCCGCAGGCTCTCGCGGCTGGTGGTCAGGATGTGCACGTCGGGCGCGGCGCGCAGGATGCTTTCGCTCAACACTGCGATGGCGTCGAGCAGGTGTTCGCAGTTGTCGATCACCAGCAGCATCTGCCGGTCGCGCAAAAATGCGGGGAGGCCGCTCATCGGGTCGGTGTCATGCAACGACAGTTCGAGCAGCGTCGCCAGATGCGCGCTGATCATCGATGGATCGTTGATCGGTGCCAGGTCCAGCAGACGAATGCCATCGCGGTAGCGCCCGATCAATTGCTCGGCAACGCGCAGGGCCACGGTGGTTTTGCCGATGCCGCCGGGGCCGACCAACGTAATGAAGCGCTGGCGTGACAACTGGACCACCAGGCTGTCGACGAGGGACTGGCGACCGATCATGCGCGTGCGCCGCACGGGCAGGTTGTGGCCGTTCGGTGCGGGGGCTTCATTCGCCGGATGTTGCTCGATGTGCTCCAAAGAGAACGGCGCGACAAAGCTGTAGCCGCGCTGGGCCACGGTGACGATGTAACGCTGGCCGTTCTGGCCGTCGCCGAGGGCTTTGCGCAACGCCGCCATGTGCACCCGCAGGTTGATGTCTTCGACAACGCTTTTGGGCCAGACCCCGGCGATCAGTTCCTGTTTGCTGACCACATTTCCGGCGTGTTCCAGAAGGATCAACAGAATGTCCATGGCACGCCGACCCAGGCGCAGGGGCTGGTCGGCCTCCATCACCAGGCGTTGTCCGGGATAGATCCGGTAAGGGCCGAAATGGATGGCCTGTTCGGGGGAAAGGGTCAACGGGTCACTCCTGCTTGCAGCCGTCTGGTACGCGGTTACCGAGCATATTCGTCAGGTTTGTTCATTCGCGCAATGCTCTGGCCAACTGACTGCCGGGTGTTCACTTGGACTGCCGGTTTACGATCCTCCCTGTTCTTTGCGTTTTTACTGGGCGCGGCGCTTGTGTAGAAGGCGCCGGGGCTTTTGGCGCGCCAGGGAAAATTAACAACGTTTAACTCGTCCTGCGTCCGGTCTACGCCCAAAACTCCAGCACCGCAACTGCTCAAACTGTAGGAGCCGGCTTGCTGGCGATTGCGGTATTTCAGCCGAAGTTGTCGGCGATGGGGACATCGCAATCGCCAGCAAGCCGGCTCCTACAGGGGGGGCCGTGTTGTGAAAAGGGATTTATTTGTCATGAGGACGCCGGAATGAGCAACGTGGTGGTGGTCTATCACAGTGGCTACGGGCACACACGGGTCATGGCCGAAGCCGTGGCCCAAGGTGTAGAGCGGCACCTGGGCAGTACCTGCCAGCTGATTTCGGTCGAGGACGTGGACCAGCACTGGGACCGTTTGCACAACGCCGACGCGATCATCTTCGGTGCGCCGACCTACATGGGCAGCGCCTCGGCACGCTTCAAGGGGTTCATGGAAGCCACGGCGGCGTTCTACCTGACCCAACCCTGGCGCGACAAACTCGCGGCGGGCTTCACCAATTCCGGCTGCCTGTGTGGCGACAAACTCAACACCTTGCTGCAGATGGCGGTGTTCGCCGCGCAGCATTCGATGATCTGGGTTGGCCTCGACCTGCTGCCGGCACGCTCCGGCACCGGCGTGTTCGACGGGCAGCTCAATCGCCTCGGCAGTTCGCTGGGCGCCATGGCGCAGTCGAATGTCGAACAGTCCCCCGAATTCGCACCGCCCCCGGAAGATCGCTGCACCGCCGCGCACCTGGGCGAACGCGTGGCGCGGCTGGCGGAACGCCTGAGCCACTCACCGGTTTGAATCACCCCCAACCCTCCTGAGGAAACATCGCATGAGCACGTTCACCACCCGAGACGGCACCGAGATTTATTACAAGGATTGGGGCACCGGCCAGCCCATCGTCTTCAGCCACGGTTGGCCGCTGAACGCCGACAGCTGGGAATCGCAGATGATCTTCCTCGCCTCCAAAGGCTACCGGGTGATCGCCCACGACCGTCGCGGCCATGGCCGTTCCAGTCAGCCGTGGACCGGCAACGACATGGACACCTACGCCGATGACCTGGCGCAGTTGATCGAACGACTCGACCTGAAAGACGCCGTGCTGTTCGGTTTCTCCACCGGCGGTGGTGAAGTGGCGCGCTACATCGGTCGCCACGGCACTGGCCGCGTGGCCAAGGCCGGGCTGATTTCAGCGGTGCCGCCCCTGATGCTCAAGACCGAAGCCAACCCCGGTGGCCTGCCGATCGAGGTGTTTGACGGTATTCGTCAGGCGTCCCTGGTCGACCGTTCGCAGCTGTACATCGACCTCGCCAGCGGTCCGTTCTTCGGCTTCAACAAACCGGACGCCAAACCGTCGCAAGGCATGATCGACTGGTTCTGGATGCAAGGCATGACCTCCGGCCACAAGAACGCTTATGACTGCATCAAGGCGTTTTCCGAAACCGACTTCACCGAAGACCTGAAGAAATTCGACATCCCCACGCTGGTGGTGCATGGCGACGCGGACCAGGTGGTGCCGATCGAGGCCGCCGGCATTGCTTCGGCAAAACTGGTCAAGGGGTCTACGCTGAAGGTCTACCCCGGCGCGCCCCATGGCCTGACTGATACCCACAAGGATCAGCTCAACGCTGATCTGCTGGCGTTCCTCAAGGGGTGATGTGCCCACGGCGCGGGCGTAGATCCGCGCCGTTCTCGCTCCTGATGAGCCGAATCCTTCGAGAACCTGACCATGAAAAAGCTGACCAACGCCACCGGGGCACCGGTGGCCGACAACTTCAATATCCAGACCGCCGGCCCCCGTGGACCGGCGCTCTTGCAAGACATCTGGTTGCTGGAAAAACTCGCCCACTTCGACCGCGAACTGATCCCGGAACGGCGCATGCACGCCAAGGGTGCGGGCGCCTACGGCACCTTCACCGTCACCCATGACATCACCCGTTATACAAAAGCCAGCATCTTCAGCTCGGTGGGCAAGGAAACGCCGCTGTTCGTGCGTTTTTCCTCGGTGGCCGGTGAACGCGGCGCGGCGGATGCCGAGCGTGATATCCGTGGCTTCGCGGTGAAGTTCTACACCGACGAAGGCAATTGGGACATTGTCGGCAACAACACGCCGGTGTTTTTCTTCCGCGACCCGCTGCGTTTCTCCGACCTCAACCACGTGGTCAAACGCGACCCGCGCACCGGCCTGCGCAACGCCACCAGCAACTGGGACTTCTGGACCCTGCTGCCCGAGGCGCTGCACCAGGTGACCATCGTGATGAGCGATCGCGGGATTCCCACCAGCTTCCGTCACATGCACGGCTTCGGCAGTCACACCTTCAGCCTGATCGACCGCGACAACAAACGGGTGTGGGTGAAGTTTCATTTTGTCTGCCAGCAAGGCATCGAAAACCTCTCGGACTCCGAGGCCGAAGCGGTGGTCGGCAAGGACCGCGAAAGCAATCTGCGCGACCTTTACGAAGTCATCGAGCAGGGCAACTTCCCGCGCTGGAAATTGTGCATTCAGGTGATGGAGGAAGAACAGGCGCTGAACTATCGGCACAACCCGTTCGACTTGACCAAGGTCTGGCCACACGCTGAATTCCCGCTGATTGAAGTGGGCGTCATGGAGCTCAATCGCAACGCCGAAAACCACTTTGCCGAAATCGAACAGGCAGCGTTTTCGCCGGCCAACGTGGTGCCGGGGGTGAGCTTTTCGCCGGACCGCATGCTCCAGGCGCGGCTGTTTTCCTATGGTGATGCCCAGCGTTATCGCCTCGGCGTGAACTTCAACCACATCCCGGTCAACGCGCCGCGCTGCCCGGCGCACAGCTACCACCGCGACGGCGCCATGCGCACCGACGGCAACCTCGGCGGTACCGCCAGTTACTTCCCGAACAGTGTCGGTGAATGGCAGGACTCGCCGGAACTGGCCGAGCCGCCGCTGCCGCTGGAAGGCTTTGCGCAGCATTATGATCATCGGTTGGAAGAGGATCATTACGAACAGCCGGGTAACCTGTTTCGACTGCTCGATCCGGCGCGCAAGCAGTTGCTGTTCGACAACACCGCACGTGCGATGAACGGCGTGCCGCAGGCAATCCGCCAGCGTCATATCGACAACTGCACCAAGGCCGATCCGGCGTACGGATTTGGCGTGGCCGAGGCGTTGGAGCGGTTGGTGCCGTTAGGGTAAAAGGCGGCAGGCTTGCTGGCGATGGCGCCTATGAAATCGCCATCGCCAGCAAGCCGGGCTCCTACAGGTTTTGCGCCATTCCTCAATCCCCGAACACCCCACAATCCCTGTAGGAGCCGGCTTGCTGGCGATGGCGTCCGTAAAATCGCCATCGCCGGCAAGCCGGGCTCCTACAGGTTTTGCGTCGATCCTCAATCCCCGAACACCCCCACAATCCCTGTAGGAGCCGGCTTGCTGGCGATGGCGTCCGTAAAGTCGCCATCGCCGGCAAGCCGGGCTCCTACAGGTTTTGTGTCGATCCTCAATCCCCGAACACCCCCATCCCTTGTAGGAGCCGGCTTGCTGGCGATGGCGCCCATGAAATCGCCATCGCCAGCAAGCCAAGCTCCTACAGGTTGACGCGTGGAAGCGCGCGCACGGCTCGGCAGCGCCAGGCGAATGGGTTGATGCCTTCGCTGCGGGTGAAGATGTGGCAGAAGTGCGCTTGATCGCAGAAACCGCATTCGAGGCTGATTTGCGTGAGGCTCAGGTCGGTGTTCTGGATCAGTTGCTTGGCACGGGCGATGCGTTGGTGGCGAATCCAGTCTTGCGGCGAGAGGCCGGTGCTGCATTTGAATGCGCGGGAGAAATGACTGCGAGAGAGGGCGCAGGCGCGTGCCAGTTCGGTCACTTCGACGGTTTCACCGAGGCGTTCGAGGATCAGTTGCTTGACCAGGCTTTCGCGCCACGGGGTCAGGCCGCCGGTGGTTTTCTTTCGCGTTTCAGTGGCAGTCGCGCGAGCGACGTTTTGCTGAGAATGAGCCATGACAAATGTCCGTTTCGGTGAGCTTCATTCTTGGTCGCGGGGCTCTGGCAGGCGAGTTAAACGTTGTTAATTTCGCCGATGCGCAGTGGTGAACAACAGCGCTGACTCAGCACATGGCTGCAATTTTTGCGGTGCCGGGCGAGGCATGATCGACGTCTTGTGGCGGGCCTGTGCATGGCCGCTCTTCTGACTTGATCAAGGGTGACGGCATGAAACATTCTCTGGTTGGCGCGTTGGGCCTCGCGGTGGCGTTGGCGTCAGGAATCTCCTCGGCTCAGGCACCGGCACAGGTCGGCACCCAGGTGCCGGGCTACTTCCGCCTGGCGGTGGGCGACTTTGAGGTGACGGCGCTGTTCGACGGCTACAACGACCTGTCGCCCAAACTGCTCCAGGGCCTGACCCAAAGCCAGATCCGCGCACTGCTGGCCCGCCGCTCGATTGAAACGCCGGGGGTGCAGACTGCGTTCAACGCCTTCCTGATCAACACCGGCAAGCAATTGATCCTGGTGGATACCGGCGCCGGTCAATGCATCGGTGCGACGGCGGGCATGCTCTCGGACAACATGAAAGCCGCCGGCTACGAGCCTTCGCAGGTCGACACGATTCTGTTGACTCACTTGCACCTGGACCATGTGTGTGGATTGGTCGATGGCCAGCAGAAACCGGTTTTTGCCAACGCCACGGTCTACGCCGCGAAGGCCGAAGCCGATTACTGGCTTGATCCTCAGGCGCTGGCCAAAGCTCCCGAGGGCGCCAAGCCGTATTTCAAAATAGCTCAGGACTCCACCGCACCGTACGTCGCGGCGGGACGTTTCAAGACGTTCGACGCCGGCCAGTCGCCTGTGCCGGGAGTTGAGGCCACGCTGGAAGCCGGGCACACGCCGGGCAGCACGACGTACCGCTTCACCTCTCAAGGGCAGAGCATTTTGTTCATGGGGGATCTGGTGCATAACCTCGCGGTGCAGTTCTTGCACCCGGAAGTCTCGATCGGCTTTGACGTCAACAGTCAGCAAGCGATCAAAAGCCGCGCCAAGGTGTTCAGCGATGCAGCCGCCGGTAAAACCTGGGTGACGGCAGCGCATTTGCCGTTTCCAGGCATTGGCCATATCGCCGCAGAGGGCAAGCATTTCCAATGGGTACCGGTCGAATACGGTCCTTATAAACGTGCGGCGAAAGTGCCGCTGATCGAGTAAAGTCCGACGCATTCACAAGGGAGCCGTGCCAATGAACCGTAACGATCTGCGCCGCGTCGACATGAACCTGTTGGTGATTTTCGAGGCCTTGATGTTCGAGAGGAACCTGACCCGGGTGGCTGAGAAATTGTTCATGGGCCAACCGGCGGTGAGTGCGGCGCTGGGGCGGTTACGGGATCTGTTTGACGATCCGTTGCTGTTGCGTAATGGCCGCGGCATGGAGCCGACAACGCGGGCGCTGGCGATTCTCAAGGAGTTGCAGCCGGCGATGGATGTGATTTCCGGGGCGGTCAGTCGGGCGAAGGAATTTGATCCGGCGAGCAGCTGCGATGTGTTCCGCATTGGTTTGTCGGACGACGCCGAATTCGGTTTGTTTCCGCCGTTGTTGCGGCAACTGCAAGAAGAGGCACTGGGGATTGTTGTGGTGGTGCGGCGTGCGAACTATTTGCTGATGCCGGCATTGCTGGCTTCGGGAGAGATCTCTGTGGGGGTGAGTTACACCACGGATTTGCCCGCGAATGCGAAGTGCAAGAAATTGCGCGACATCCCCTGCAAGGTGCTGCGTGGGGACAAGCGACCTGGGCTGCTGACGCTCGACGAATACTGCGAGCGACCCCATGCGATGGTGTCGTTCTCTGGCGACCTGAGCGGCAATATCGATCTGGATCTGGCCAAGGTTGGCCGCAGTCGTCGGGTGGTGTTGGGTGTTCCGCAGTTCAGTGGGTTGCGTGCGTTGCTGGCCGGCACGGAGATGATTGCGACGGTGCCGGATTATGCGGCGTGTGCGCTGGTTGAGGGGTGTGCGTTGCGGGCTGAGGATCCACCGTTTCCCATTGATGCTGCGCAGCTTTCGATGGCTTGGAGTGGGGTGCATGACAATGATCCGGCGGAGCGGTGGTTGCGGTCGCGGATCAGTGAGTTTATGTCCAGGCCTTTGCCTGTATCGGGTTGAACGTGGCGGCCTTTGGGCCGACCATTTTGTTTCGGGTGTACATATCCATTTTTGTGGTAACGGCTGCTGGTGGTTTCGCCCTTACGGCGAGTCCCTTTTGTCAAACGCCACAAAAGGAACCAAAAAGTCTTGCCCCGGCGTCCGGCCCCTCGCTAAGGCTCGGTGTTCCCTCGCTCCGGTCCTGCTCCGTGGGCCCGCCGCCATCGGCCATCCCTGGCCGGGGGCGGCTAGCCCGGCATCCATGCCGGGCTGCCCACTGCGCAGAACCTCCACTCGGCCTCCCGAAGGGGCGGGCAGATCAAAATCAAAAGCTGAAGGCGAGCTAACGCTCGGCCTGATGAGTGGTGAAAAGCGGGTGCGTTGCTTGGCTCTTCGTAGGAGCGATGCTTGCTCGCGAAGGCGGCCTGACAGCCGACCCTTCACTCACGAATGTACCCAACCCCCTGTAGGAGCCGGCTTGCTGGCGATGGCGTGCTTCCACCGACCCTTCACCCACGAATGTCCCCAGCCCCCTGTAGGAGCCGGCTTGCTGGCGATGATGACCTGACAGTCGACCCTTCACCCACGAATGTACCCAACCCTCTGTAGGAGCCGGCTTGCTGCGGGCGGCGTTCCGACAATGACGGCCTCAAGAACACCGTACCTTCCAAAATCTTTCGCCAGCAAGCCGGCTCCTACAGTTGATCGGCGTACGACAGGGACCTTGTAGGAGTGAGCCTGCTCGCGATGGCGGCCTCAAGAACACCGCACTATCCGAAATCTTTCGCCGGCAAACCGGCTCCTACAGGGGCTGTGCGATGTCTGTGAAAAAGAGCACGTACATTCAATTTTCCCCGCCCCCACACCGGCACTATCGAATGAGGTCCCGGCGCTTTGACGCCGATGGTTTTTCATTTGTGCAGGTAGTCCATGAACGCTTCGCAATGGGATGAACGGGCCCAGGATATCGGGCTGTTTTTTTTGCGGGTCAGCGGTGGTTTGTTTCTGCTGTGGGTGCACGGTTTGCCCAAGCTGCTTAACTACAACGCTCAACTGCAAGTCATCGAAGACCCTTTCCATCTGGGCGCGAATGTCACGCTGATGCTGGCGATTTTTGCCGAGGTGCTGTGCCCGCTACTGATCATTGCCGGGGTGTTGGTGCGCCTGGCGTGCCTGCCGGTTTTGTCTGTGTTGTGGATCGCGCTGCTGGTTGTGCACCCGCAATGGAGCCTCGAGGAAGGGCAGTTCGGCTGGCTGCTGTTGATTCTGTTCACCAGCCTTTTTATCGCCGGGCCGGGACGGCTGGCGCTCAATGTCCGATTCGCCGGAGCTTTGCGTTATGCCTGAATCCAATCGTTTCGAGGAAGTCGTGACCCTGGTCATCAAGCACCGGGTCAAAGCCGGTTTTGAAGTGCCCTACGAAGCCTGGTTGCGCAACATCGTCAGCATCGCCGGGCAGCAGGAAGGGCACTTGGGGGTGGATGTGATGCGCGGCAAGAGCGCCGGCCTCGACATGTACACCTGCGTGCTGCGCTTTTGCTCCACCGACGCGATGCGGCACTGGCTCGATTCGCCGCAACGGCTGGAACTGGTCAACGAAGCCACGCCGATGCTCGCCGATGGCGACCAGACCGAGGTCAACCCGGTCAAAGAATTCTGGTTCGCGCCACAGGCTGAAACCGGTTCGCCGCCGCCGCGCTGGAAGCAGGCCGTGGTGACGTTGTTGGTGATTCTGCCGCACACCTTGCTGGTGCCGCTGATCTGGGGCCCGCTGTTGCGGCTTAACGCGTTCCTGTCCAATTACGTGGTCGCCACGTTCCTGATCACGCTGACCATCGTCGTTTCGGTGGTGTACCTGTTCATGCCGATGGCGACGCGTTTGTTCGCGCCTTGGCTGTCCCCCTCCACTCAGCCCAAGGAAACGCGATGAACGCCGACCTGATTTTGTTCAATGGCCAATTTCATACCGTTGACCGTGAAAACCCACGCGCCAGTGCCGTCGCCATCAGCGATGGCCGCTTCGTCGCGGTCGGCACTGACGCCGAAGCCATGGCCCTGCGCGGCTCCGGCACCCAGGTCATCGACCTCAAGGGCCGCTGCGTAATCCCCGGCCTCAACGACTCGCACTTGCACCTGATCCGTGGCGGTTTGAACTACAACCTCGAACTGCGCTGGGAAGGTGTGCCGTCGCTGGCCGACGCCCTGCGCATGCTCAAGGATCAGGCCGACCGCACGCCAACGCCGCAGTGGGTGCGCGTGGTCGGTGGCTGGAACGAATTCCAGTTCGCTGAAAAGCGCATGCCGACCCTCGAGGAACTCAACCAGGCGGCACCGGATACGCCGGTATTTGTCCTGCATCTATATGACCGCGCTCTGCTAAACCGCGCCGCGTTGCGCGTAGCCGGTTACACCCGCAACACGCCGAACCCGCCGGGTGGCGAAATCGTGCGCGATGCCAACGGTGAGCCGACCGGCATGCTGGTGGCGCGCCCGAACGCGATGATTTTGTACTCGACCCTGGCCAAGGGGCCGAAGTTGCCGCTGGAGTATCAGGTCAACTCGACCCGCCAATTCATGCGCGAACTCAACCGTCTCGGCCTGACCAGCGCCATCGATGCCGGTGGCGGTTTCCAGAATTATCCGGACGATTACCAGGTGATCGAGCAGTTGGCCAAGGACCAGCAACTGACCATCCGCATCGCCTACAACCTGTTCACCCAGAAGCCGAAAGAAGAGCTGGCCGACTTCAAGAACTGGACCAGCAGCGTGACCCTGCATCAGGGCGATGACTTCCTGCGACACAACGGCGCCGGGGAAATGCTGGTGTTCTCGGCGGCGGATTTCGAGGACTTCCTCGAACCGCGTCCGGACCTGCCGCAAACCATGGAAGACGAGCTGGAACCGGTGGTCCGCCACTTGGTCGAGCAGCGCTGGCCGTTCCGTTTGCACGCCACGTACAACGAATCCATCAGCCGCATGCTCGACGTGTTCGAGAAGGTTAACCGCGACATTCCGTTCAATGGTTTGCCATGGTTTTTCGACCACGCCGAAACCATCACGCCGCAAAACATCGAGCGGGTGAGGGCGCTGGGCGGTGGTATCGCGATTCAGGATCGCATGGCGTTTCAGGGCGAGTATTTCGTCGAGCGTTACGGCGCCAAGGCTGCCGAAGCGACGCCGCCGATCAAGCGCATGCTGGCCGAAGGTGTGCCGGTTGGCGCGGGTACCGATGCGACGCGGGTGTCCAGCTACAACCCATGGACTTCGCTGTACTGGATGGTCAGCGGTCGCACCGTCGGTGGCCTGGAGCTGCACGCCGAGGGGCTGTCCCGGCAGACCGCGCTGGAGCTGTTCACCCACGGCAGCGCCTGGTTCTCTTCCGAGCAGGGCAAGAAAGGCATGATCAAGGTCGGCCAACTGGCTGACGTCGCAGCCCTGAGCGCGGACTTTTTCAGCGTCGACGAAGAAGCGATCAAGTGGATCGAGTCGGTGTTGACTGTGGTCGGCGGCAAGGTGGTGTACGCCGCCGGTGATTTCGAAAAACTCGGCCCGGCCAGTGTGCCGGTGCTGCCGGACTGGTCGCCGGTGGTCAAGGTGCCGGGTCACTGGCGCCCGACGTCGCCGATGCAGGCGCAGGTTCACCATTGCAGCGGGCCGTGCGGCGTGCATTCCCACAGTCATGAAAAGGCGCGGTTGTCGAACGCGCCGGTCAGCGATTTTGCCGGTTTCTGGGGCGCCTTCGGCTGCTCGTGCTTCGCGTTCTGACGATCAAAAAAAGCGCCGACCCGCGTGTCGGCGCCTGACGTAATACCCATCCATCGAGGAGTTTCACATGAGCAACGTTCCGTACAAACGCCTGAACAAAGACGATGCCGTTGTCCTGTTGGTCGATCACCAGACCGGTCTGATTTCGCTGGTTCAGGATTTCTCGCCGAACGAATTCAAGAACAACGTGCTGGCCCTGGGCGACGTGGCCAAGTTCTTCAAACTGCCGACCATCCTCACCACCAGCTTCGAAAACGGCCCGAACGGCCCAATGGTGCCGGAATTGAAAGAGCAGTTCCCGGACGCGCCGTACATCCCGCGTCCAGGCCAGATCAACGCCTGGGACAACGAAGATTTCGTCAAGGCCGTCAAAGCCACCGGCCGCAAGCAACTGATCATCGCCGGTGTGGTGACTGACGTTTGCGTGACCTTCCCGACGCTGTCGGCGCTGGCCGAAGGGTTTGAAGTGTTTGTGGTGACCGACGCTTCGGGTACGTTCAACGAAACCGTGCAACAAGCTGCGTGGGCGCGTATGGCCGCCGCCGGTGCACAATTGGTGAACTGGTTCTCCGTAGCGTGCGAGCTGCAGGGCGACTGGCGCAACGACATGGAAGGCCTGGCGAACCTGCTGTCGCCGCGTATTCCCAACTACCGCAACCTGATGAACAGCTACTCGGTGTTGACTTCAAAATAAGCTCCGCTGTAAAAAAATACCTGCCTCCGTGCGGGTATTTTTTTGCCGGTTCCTGTAGGAGCGAGGCTTGCCCGCGAACCAGGCGACTCGGTGTATCTGGTCGACCGCGTGATCGTTCTTCGCGGGCAAGTCGGATCGCCGCACCGCTCGCTCCTACAGGTTTTGGTTTATGCCTGGCGTTTTTGCAGCCAACTCAGGAATCCACCTTTCTTGATCGGCACCGGTTTGGCCAGCAACGCCAACCGACTGTTCTGCTGCCGTACCGCCTGCAACTTGTTCAACGCCCGACCCACCTCAACCCGCTGTTCCATGCAACTGCGGGTCAGGGATTTGTCGATCCGGTAGATGATGCACGAGGTCAACGCGGTGAACGTGGCCTGCGACGGTGTATCGGTGAGGATGCTCTGTTCACCCATCACCTCGCTCGGCCCCATGCGCCCGGCTTCGGTTTGCCCGACGCCGTCCGGTACTGTCGCGCTGACCACGCCCGTGGCGATGACCATCAGGCTGTCCGGCACTTCACCCAGTTCCAGCACCACCTGACCTGCCGCGTACTGCTGCGCGACCATCGAATGGGCCATCCGATCGCGTTCGTCTTCGCTCAGGGAGCGGAAGACTTTCACCTCGTCCAGCAAGGACCGCGCGCGGGATGTCGGTTCGATCACGCCGTCGAGCTGTCGGGAAATACCCGCCGCTTCGAGGTGCCGATGGGCGAGGTCGAACAGTTGATTGCGCACTTCGCTTTTCTTGCCGAGTTCGGCGATAAACCCGCTGGCCACGTATTCGGACATGGTTTCGCCGGCCTCTTTCAGTACGGCTTTCGGCGCCGGGTTGAGCAGCAGACTGCTGCTGCCTTGCAGCGTGCGGTCCAGTGCATCCAGCACCCGACGCGGACGGATGTGGTTGGGCACTTGAATGCTGATCGACACACCATGCATGTTGCCGGGGCGGCTCAGGTTGACGATCTTCGCTTTGGCCGCCACCGAGTTCGGCACCACCGCCGTACTGCCGGCGCTGGTCAGCAGGTGAGTGGCGCGCCAATCGATGTCGAGCACCTTGCCCTCGACGCCGTCGATCACGATCCAGTCATCCACCTGATACGGCTTGGTGGTGTTGAGCACGATCCCGGAAAACACATCGCTCAGGGTGCTTTGCAACGCCAGGCCGACGACGATTGCCACCACCCCGGACGTCGCCAGCAAACCTTTCACCGGCAACTCCAGCACGTACCCGGCTGCGGCGACGATGGCGATCAGAAACACCAGCGCACCGATGACGTCCTGCAGCAACCGCCCGCTGTGCCCGATGCGCCGCATCAGCAGCAGGCCGATAACTTCGGTGAGCACACGGGCGGCGTACAGCCACCAGAGAATCCCCAGCGCCGTCGCACCCAGTTGCGCCACGCGGTCGTCTGCCAACAGCGGCGCCTGCAACGGGCTGACGCCGGCGTTGATGATGAGCGCGCTGAACATCACAAACAACGCGAGGCGCACACCGACCCGCGTGACGCGATGCTTGAACGGCGCTACGTGCCAGAGCACGGCGTCGATGACCAGCAACAGCGCACTCCAGGACAGCAGATGACCGTAGATGAGGGACATGGAAGAACTCCGGAAGTCTGATTTTTTTGTAGGAGCCGGCTTGCCGGCGATGGCGTACTTGAGGGCGCCTTCGCGAGCAAGCTTCGCTCCTACAGTTGAACTGTGCGAACCCGATCCCCTGTAGGAGCCAGGCTTGCCGGCGATGGCGTACTTGAGGGCGCCTTCGTGAGCAAGCTTCGCTCCTACAGTTGAACTGTGCGAACCCGATCCCCTGTAGGAGCCAGGCTTGCCGGCGATGGCGTACTTGAGGGCGCCTTCGCGAGCAAGCTTCGCTCCTACAGTTGAACTGTGCGA